>CAZUHB010000016.1:0-108053 GCA_964620445.1 uncultured Phycisphaerales bacterium | reverse complement strand
CCCGGATGGTACCGATCCACAGCCTCCGGCTGCTGAAAGAAGATCGCCCGCCCCAGTTCATGCAGCCACATCGCCAGATTCTTCTTCCGCGTGAGCGCGAGCTGAATCCCGACCTTCTTCGGAATCTCCCTGGGAACAACGACCTTCTTCGCCGTGAAGTAGGAGTGAAACTCATCGTCGATGAGCTCGTGAAGCTCCAGGAAAGACGCGCACCCCGGGCAATGCTCCACGTGGGCGAGCAGGGTCTTCTCCTCGGGGGTGGAGAGGTCGCCCTGAACCATGGCGAGAATGGAATCCACCCTGTCCCCGCAGGGATCATGAGGAAGAAAAACTTCGCCTTCGCGGGTAACTTTCATGACTCCACCTCCCCCGTGTCAAGGGAGCGGTTGTAGCTGTTCAGGACATTCTGTATCTTTTTCTTCGACCGGTAAAGTATCTGATGAACGTTGATCGAACTCATCTCCATGCGCGCGGCAACCTCCGGTCCGCGGCATCCCTCGAGATAGTAGGCCTTGAGCACCCCCTTCTCTCTGTCGGTCAAGACGTTCGAATCGTCGTGCAAAAGCTCGTGAACGCGCGATCGCAGGAGATCGAGCCGCCTGTCTTCCTCCATCTGAACGAGAATGTCCAGCGGGCCGGGATCCTCGCCCGCATGACTGTCCGAGGGCAGCGCACTCTGGGGTGATCTCTTCTGGTGCCTCTGATACTGGTGAACCGTGTTTCGCACGACGCCATAGCAGAAATTCAACACCCGGTCGTCGTCACCGACTTCCTTCTCCGTGAATCGCCGCAGAACGACTCCGTAGGTGTCGGCCACGATATCGTCGGCCTCCGCCGCGATCCGCTTCTTCCGGAGAAGGCCGTTGGCGTAACCCGACAGCAATCCCCACGTCGCCGAATAGAAACGCCGAAAAAAATCGTCGTCGTAGGTCTCGAGGTAGGCTTGGAGGAGAACGCGCAGAACAACATTGAAATCAGAGCCTTCCCTCTCGAGGAGAGCGGCTGCTGAATGAAGTTCATAACGCTCCAGCAACAAGAGAATCTCCCTGTTTCGATCCTCCTCCATCAAAGTCCCTTTTCAGTCGCTTCGTCTCAATTCCGAGGTCGACTTCTGACCGACAAATCGAGTCTATTCATAAAGAAACTTTAGTCAAGTATGTTTTGGGAAAACGAAAGCTATATATCTGACAACACATGGATTGCGCTGCGGAGTGTGCCGACGGAATGACGTCTGTCGGGCGAGCAGAATCCGCCCCAACTCCGCTCGGAGAAGCTATAATACAAGCAAGATTATTTAAGCGAATCTCTTTGCTGACGCGTTGGTAATAGGATGTCCTCGACGATGCCCCTCTTTCTTTTGACCGCGATCCTCTGCCTCGTCCTCCCCGGCCCTTCCAAGGACAAGGACACCGATCGCGACGGCCTCCCCGACTTCCACGAAATCCACAAGTACCTCACCGATCCAACCAGGGCCGACACCGACGGCGACGGCAAGCGCGACAGCGACAGGGACGAACGGCGCGAATACACCTACACCGTCGAATGCACCATGCACATCATGCCCCCCTTCGACATCGACGCCATGAACGACGATTTCCAGGACGCACGCCTTCTCGAGAGAGGCAAGGACTTCGTCACTGTCGAGGTGATCGTCTACCCTTTCAACACCTGCTCCTCGGCGATCGGAGCCAGCAAGAACTGGAGCAAGCCGCCCGCCTCCTTGAAGGAGTACACCAAACCGGGTGTGACCACCAACTGGAACAAGAAGATGCGAAAGGACCTCCTCGCCGCCCTGAAGAAGGACGGCATCGACGTCCCCACCCTCACCGACCGCGAAGCAGTCGAAAAAGTCTCGGCCTGGCTCATGGAGAACTCCGAATTCGAAGACTGCTTCACCACCTTCGCCGTCATCTTCCCCGGCGGCAAGGCCAAGGTCGCGCCCGGAATGTCGAACACGGTCGACAACCAGCTCAAAAAGAACGGCCGCACCCTGAAAGCGCAATGGGACCGCGAAATCTTCGGCCGGGGGATGTTCTACAACCGGGTCCACGGAAGCTGCACCTCGTCGGCCATCTACCTCTCCACCGGCCTCAAGGCGATCGGCCTCCCGGCCCGCACCATCGTCTGCTTCCCGGTTCTGGACGCGTCCGATCCGGACGAGCGGACTCTCGGCGAAGCGCTCACCCACCACCGCGTCAGGGAGATCGTGCTCGAATCCGCCAAGGAGCGCGGCAACTCGTGGGCGTCGCACACCTTCAACGAAGTCTACGTCGACGGCCGCTGGCGGCGGCTCAACTACCAGAAGCTCGGCCAGAACATCCTCGACCGCAACTGCCTCGGCCTCATGGTCCACGTCCACACCTTCGCCGACCACTCCAGGGCGGGACTCGTCACCTGGGGCAAGCGCAACGCGTCGAGCAACAAGAACGACATCTTCGGCCACTCCAATCCCTACTCGTTCGTGAGCCTCTCCGATCGATTCGGCGCCCACTCCGACATCCCGAACCCCGAGGAGGAGGAGGCGCACCGCACCCTCACCATCACCCGCCTCTACTGGTACCACGACGAGAACAAACCGGCCGTGGTCCAGATGCGGCTCGACGACGCGCACACGGCCGGCCACCTGGTTATGCACGTGGCGGAAGGTTTCGCCGACGAGGGACCGGGGCAGTACAAGGAATTCTACGAGAAGGTCGGCAAGGAGTTCGTGCTCAAGGCAAAGGGGCGCCCCGACATCCCGGCTCGGGCGGTGCGCGGCTACTGGACCAACGTGGCCAAAGGGATCAAGGACTTCTATCTCCGGATCGAGCCCGATGATTTCAAGCAGATGGCAAAAGGCGTAAACTACAGCCTGGTCGCTCTATCCACAGACAATGAGCACAAGTGGTGCGTGGCGCCCGGTGTCGAGATCGTCCGAGAAAACTGACTCTTTTTACCTGATGGCACGAATCGATTTATTTCCTGATTTTGATGCTATTTCCCTCCAAAACAAACCTTTCAGACATTGTGGTGTCCCTACGGCCTGTGACCAAGTCGCTCCCCACCTGGATGGGTTACAGAGAATCTCGATCCAAAAACCAACTTTCCCTGTAACCTTTTCGCTGGTTTCCGGAAAGGTCGGATGAGAACCTATTCACGGAGGAACCCAAAATGGCGAATCCAGAACGCTGTTCGAAATGCGGCCGCCCCATCCCGGCCGATGCACCTGGCGGCGGCTGCCCCACATGCTTGCTCGAGGCAGGCCTCGGAGCCGAGCCCGACACCGTCAACATCGAGCCGCCCCGAGCGGAGAAACCTCCTTTCACCCACGAGGAACTCGCCGGCGCCTTCCCCCACCTCGAGATCCTCGAACTCGTTGGCCAGGGCGGTATGGGCGTCATCTACAGGGCGCGACAGCGTTCGCTCGATCGGGTCGTGGCGCTCAAGATCCTTCCCCGCCACGTGGCCGCGGACCCGGCTTTTGCCGAACGCTTCAACCGCGAGGCGCGCGCCCTCGCCAAGCTGAGCCACCCCAACATCGTGTACGTGCACGAATCGGGCAAGGCGGGCGGCCTCTTCTACCTGATCATGGAATACGTGGACGGTGTGAACCTCCGCCAGGCGCAGAAAGCGGGAACCCTCTCGCCAACCCAGGCGCTCGCCGTGGTGCCGCAGATCTGCGACGCGCTCCAGTACGCCCACGACCAGGGCGTGGTTCATCGCGACATCAAGCCGGACAACATCCTCCTCGACCGCTCGGGCCACGTGAAGATCGCCGATTTCGGTCTGGCCAAGCTCCTTCAGCCGGGCGCGGACGAGGCCACGCTCACGGGCGACGCGCAGGTCATGGGCACGATGCACTACATGGCGCCCGAACAGATCAGCAAGCCCAAGGAGGTCGACCACCGGGCCGACATCTTTTCGCTCGGCGTGGTCTTCTACGAGATGCTCACCGGCGAGCTGCCCCTCGGCCGCTTCGTGCCGCCGTCGCAGAAGGTCGAGGTCGACGTGCGCCTCGACCGCGTTGTGCTCCGTACGCTCGAGCAGGAGCGGGAGCGCCGCTATCAGCGCGCCGACGCGGTGAAGACCGCCGTGAGCGAGATCGGCGCGAGTCCGCGGCGCAAGCCCCGCCCGTGCGATCGTTTTCGGCACGATGAGAGGCATGGCCGCAACCGGCGCGACGGGACGCGGCTGAGCTCCATGGCTGTCGCCGGCCTGCTCTGTTATCCGGCGGCGGCGATCGTGGGCCTTCTGGCCGTCGCTTTCGGCGCGGGGGCGGAGCAGGCGATGACCCTGGCTGCGGCCGTCGCTTTCGCCGGCGTCGTTCTCTGCGGCCTGGCGTGGTATTCGATCCGCTCCGACCCGCACAACCTCCGGGGCCAGAAGCTCGCGGCCGCGGGGGTGCTCCTTCCCGTGGCGCTGACCGTGCTCGGTTTCGGCCTGTCCTTCACGTGGTTTCTTGTGAACAGGCTTTCGGGCGGTCCCATGGATCAGGTCTGGGCCGACATGAATGCCCACGAGATCGGCTACGAGGTCCAGACCTTGCTTTTCGACATCCCTCAGAATGACTGGACACCCGACCGAGAGCGCATCTCGCACCTCGTCGATCCGAATCGCCGGCACTGGCTGCTTTCTCTCGGCGATGCCGATTTCGCCGAGCTTCGCGGCAGAGAAGCGCTGGGGATCGCGCTCGTCGATCCGGCCACGCTCGCGGCGCCGATCTACCAGTACGAGTTCACTGACTGGACCTTTCAAGATGGTGAAACCTATGTCACGATGGTCCATGGATTGGAGAGCCTGACCTTCCCGATCGTGCAGGTCAGCGGGAACTGGTACCTGGGCGTGGGCAAGGTGAAACGAAAAGGAGCGGGGCCTTGAGCCAGGTTTTCCACACGACGCGCTGGACAGTGGTACTGGCGGCGGGCGACAAGGATCGGCCCGACGCGCGCACCGCGCTCGAGACGCTCTGCGGTGCCTACTGGTACCCGCTCTACGCGTACGCGCGGCGCCGCGGACGGCCGCTGCAGGAGGCGCAAGATCTCACCCAGGCATTCTTCACCGATCTGATCGAAAAGAACACCGTCGGTGCGGCGGACCGATCGCGCGGGCGGTTCCGGGCTTTTCTGCTCGGTGCGTTCAAACGTTTCGCGTCCAGGGAGTACGAGCGCGCCCGGGCGCGGAAACGGGGTGGCGGGTGCGCCACGCTGCGCCTCGACTTCGACGAGGGCGAGCGGCGCTACGCGCTCGAGCCGAGTCATGAACTGACGCCGGAGCGGGTGTACGACCGGCAGTGGGCGATGATGCTTCTCGAGGGAGTGCTCGACCGGCTGCGTGAAGAAATGGTTGCCGCGCGCAAGGAGCGACTTTTCGAGGCGCTGAAGGCCTTTCTCACCGGAGTGGACGATCTGCCCGCCTACCGGGAGGTGGCCGGACAGCTCGGAATGACCGAAGGGGCCGTGAAGGTGGCCGTACATCGCTTGCGGGGAAGGTATCGGGAGATCCTGCGGGGGGCGATCGCCGATACGGTGGAGACAACCGACGAGGTCGATAGGGAGATCAGCGATCTGCTCGGGGCGCTGCGGGGGTGACGTGAGGGAGCGATCCGGTCGTCACCGGTACAAACGCATCGCTTCGGACTGCCGCAAAAAAAATCTACCTGCATGTAAAATAATCTCCTTCAACATTTCTTAACTGATGTATCGAAGTGGTCGAAGACGACCGCCATCGGAAAATCCCTATCGACCGAGTAATCATTTTATCAATCGGAGGAGATCCTATGTCCCTTGGCAGGATAAGTCTGGTTTTGGGATTCGGCATCTTGTTGTTCCTGCCGTGCGCATCCGGTGTGCGCGGCCAGGATTGGGTATGGGAACATGTCGAAGAAGTCACTGGCGGGGGAGGGATAACCGCCCTTGATGTATATCTGACTGACGATGAGCCTCCTGAGGAACATCTTCTGCTCGTCACCGACCAAGGTGGGGTGTTCTATAGCTATGACGCTGGAGAGTCCTTCTCCGAATATACGCTAAACTCTTACATCACCGACACGCACGCGGCAGCCGTTGTACCGACCACCTCTGGCCGGCTCGTGGTTGGTTCGCGGAACGGTATCTGGGAAGTCGATATGAGCGAACTTCAAGATCCTGAACCGTGGGACAGAACGCTCAAGCGCAATGATCTTCAGCAGTTGCAGAGTAGCTGGGAATGCCTAGGTTTGGACGTGTGGGCCTTCCAAAATGATTTCGTCATTTATGCTCTTGCGGTAGTGCCGGAGTATGGCGCAGAGATCAGAATCTACCGCTCCCAAACACCTGGCAGCATATTGTTGGTGGGGACCTTCCCAATGGGAGCATTTGTTATGATTGCGCCATCATCTCGAATGGAAGCGGCAACCGAGTTGCCTTCGTGGCAACAGACGCTGGTGTCTATTTCAGAATTGACGTTCCTTTAAACAATTGGAAAAAAGTCGATTTCCCATTCCCCCAAGTAGAATCTTTTCGCGACCTCGCTGTCGATCCGTTAACAAATGACATTTATGTTCTGGAAGAGGAGGACGGCTGTTTTCGCATGCGTTTTGTTTCGGGACAACCCCCGACAGTGACGGTCGAGGAATACAGACAAGGGATGCCTCCAACACCACCCCAAGATAGGATATGGAAACATCTGGCGATCGCCAGTGATCTGGTCCTTGGTAAAAGCCGATTGTTCGCGACCACAGGAACAGTCGACGACAGCTCTGATTCCTCGGATTCTGGCGGATACCGTGTTTTCTACATGGACGTGGATGATCCGAACGGTTGGCAACATTTTTCGACATCGGCAGACCAGCAAAATGCAGGCTATGAGCAACAATTGACCGATCCCGCTTGGGGATGGGATTATTACCGTGGATATGAGACCATTTTCGGCGATGTACTCAGTCTTTCCGGAAGCCGAACTCAGAAGGACGTCTGTTGGCTTTCAGTCTTCGCGCTGGGTAAAGCCTACGAGGAATCCCCCTACTACCGCATCGAACTACAGCTAGACGACTACTACGCCCTTCAACAAAACAGGGCGCTCTTTTTCATAGAGGACGATCCGGCTACAGAACGGCCCACATGCTGGGCTGGAGGCGGTGACCGGGCTTGTCATTACGCCAACGAGGATTCCCAAGGCGCACTCGGTCCCTGGGAATATTGTATGCCCGGATATGATGATACAAGCCAAGAGGATCGGATTTGGTTTGGACACATTCAGGGTTTCGCCTATGACGATAGTAAGCAAAGGCTTTTCGCAATCAAGAATCCAAAAACAGGAGCAACCTCCAACTTGTGGTTCAAGGAGTTAGAATCCCCGTCAGGCCCTTGGAAAGACTGGCAACAAGCAGGCATTGTACAAAATCCCAGTGGAGACAACGCGACGATTCTATATCGCAACATCATCGTGGACGAGAATTCCGATCTCTGGATCACGGCGTTCGTAGAGGTAGAGGACCTACCTAACGATCCCCTCTACTACAGTTGCCTTTATCAAGGCGAGTTCAATGAAATAAGTGACATTTGCACCATGACAATGAGATGGAGTTCCGCAGATCACAACATTTCGGTCTACAACGGCCTTGCGAACGATACCTATTTCACAAACATGATTTGGTTCAGTGCCGACAAAATTGCTGATCCTCCGTCCGAAGGAAAAGCAAAACTCTTCTCCTATCAAAGCAACACTTACCAGGTTCACCCCGTAGAATTCGATGAAAATGAGATTCTAGCCCCGGCGGGCGAAATCGAGTTCCAACACAATGGGAGGGTCTGGTTCGCCGTCAATAATAGGATCTACGTCGCCGAAAGGGACGGACAAAATCTTAATTGGGATGTAGTCCTCGACTTAGGCGATTCGGTCTCTTCTTGGCCGCATAAGGACAATCCGGTTCACATACGACACGCATTACCATATCCGAGCGACCAGGGATTTCCTTCAGATCAGTATGCCGCAATTCTGACTGACGACAATCAGGCCTATGAACAATTCTGTGACGATTGGAGCCAATTTATTGCCAAAGGGATCATCCTCGGTGTGAAAGATAGTTACACTTTTTGGTACCCGTTGGAGAACGCCGGCTGCAACGGCATGGCTACAGGGATCTGGCATCCGGAAGGTGACTATCTGCTGTACGGTTCCTCCGGCCATCAAATCTGGAAGCTCAAACCTCCAGGAAATTGATATCACACCGGGAACCCGGACCTCGTAAACCAGAGGTAGTCCTCCTTGTCTACCGCCACTGTTGCGATCGGCAAAGCGACAGTGGCGGTAGTCTATGAGACGTTCGGAATCGCAAAAGGATTGAGATTTGCGAAGTAGGTCCACGACACCCCTATTCCCATACCAACTCCGATCGAGTAGCATAAGCAAATCTCGAATTCGATCGTTCTGACTATATTGTCACTCTGAATCCACAATGGCCCATTGCAGGAACCGGAGATGAAACGCCGATATCACCCCGCCTTCATCGTCGCGTGCGTGGCCACACTCCTCGCACCCCTCTTCTCGTGTCAATCCCCCGCCCCCACCTCCCCCTTCGCAAAGTCGTGGCGAACGGTCCTCGACATGCCCGGCGGCGGACTCCCCTTCCACATCGACATCACAGAGGAGGACGGCGCGCTCAGCGCCGCCGTGCGCAACGGCGAAGAGGCCCTCCCCTTCACAACGGTCGAGGTCGCGGGCAATACGATCAAGCTCGTCTTCGAGCACTACAACGCCTGGTTCGAGGGCCGCATCGACTCCGCGGGCGAAACCATCACGGGCGAATGGAAACGACGCCGCGGAAAGGAAATCTCATCGCGAACAGGATTCGTCGCCTATGCGAACGCACCCGACCGATTCGGGCCGATCGAGGGCGAGCCCGCAACGCCCTCCCCCATCGCGAACGTGACCGGCAAGTGGGACGTGACCATCGGCGAAGGCGACGGCGCGTGGCGCTCGCTCGCCATCTTCGAGCAGGACGGCCGCAGGGTGACCGGCACCTTTCTCACGAAGGTGGGCGACTTCCGCTACCTCGAGGGCGTCTTCGAAAAGGGGATCCTCCGGCTCTCCGTGTTCGACGGCTGCCACGCCTTTCTCGTCCGCGCCGAGGCTCGCGCGGAGGGCGTGCTCGACGGCACCTTCTGGTTCGGCAAACACGGCTCGCCGCTCGAGGCGGTGGCGGGCGGGACTCCCATGCCCGACCCCTGGTCGCTGACGCGGTGCGTGAACGGGGCAGGGACCTTCTCCTTCGGCTTTCCCGATGCGGACGGCAGGACCGTGTCGAACAGCGACGCGCGCTTCGCGGGGAAACCGCTCGTGGTGTGCGTCATCGGTACATGGTGCTGCAACTGCTACGACGCGGGCCGGCTGCTGGCCGAGTTCTATGGCGAATACCATCCGAAAGGGCTCGAAATGGTCTGTCTCGCGTGCGAGGCCACCGGCGAACTCGAGACCGACGCCGCGATGATGCGCGCATTCTCGGAGTGCTGGGATGCGGAATGGCCCGTCCTGTACGTCGGCCCCTCGAACAAGAAGAAAACCGCCGAGGCGCTCCCCGACTTGAACACTTTCCTCTCCTATCCCACGACGATCTTCATCGACCGCCAGGGCAAGGTGCGGAAGATCCACACGGGATTCACCGGGCCTGGCACGGGCGAGTACTACGAACGGATGTGCGCCGAGTTCCGCGCCGTGATCGAGGAGATGCTGGCCGAGTGATCGGCTCGAGAATCCGGGTGCTACTCCCCCGCGAGCTCCATCACCATGAGCCCGCTCTGCTCGGTCTGGCGGAGCAACAGGCCGTCCGAGTTGATCCACATCTGGATCGACCGCTGGCCGGTTTCGCCCACCGTCATGTCGATCCGCCGGCAGGCCACGTCTTGGCCGTTCCAGCTGATCGTCTCGGCGCCTTTCACCTCGAGCCGGCAGGTGACCTGTTCGATCTTGGTCGGGTGAAACGCCTCGAAGACGCAGATCGCGCCCTCCTCCTTGGGAGCGGCGAGCGCGAGGAACGCAAAGACGTTCACATTGTTGTCGTCCACGAGCCGAACCGTCTCGGGCAGGGGAACGGTCTTCTTCATGGGATGGCCGAGTCGATGCGCGTCGATAGCCACCTCCTTTTCACCGAAGGCGCACTCCACCGAATATCGCGTGCCCTTGGTCTTGGTTTTCGACGAATAATCGATAGGCCGGCCGATCCGATCGACCTGCCACTCGAAGGCGAGAATCACTTTCTGGATTTCCATCTCGCTGGCGCAATTGAACAGCACGCCCTCTTGGGTTTCGTCGATGCTCTTCAGGGTGAAGGTCTCGGTGCCCACTTTCTTGTCCCCGTAGGTGTAGAGGTACTGGTAGCTCTCGCCCACCTTCCAGGGCACCTCGCCGACCGGCTGAAGCTCGGCCGTCGGCGCTTTCGGCTTGACCGTTTCGACCTTGTCGATGGGCTCACCGCTGAGGAACCTTTTCTTGTAACTCTTGTCGGCGAGGTAGGTGATCACGCCCATCGAGTTTTCCGTGCGCACGGCGCGACCGGTGGCAGTGTCGACCCAGACCTTGCCGCGCACGCCGATTTTCTTGTCCGCCGACTCGAAGACGAGGCATTCGAAAATACGGCCGGCGAGTTTGACCTTGGCGGGCCCGCCCCTGGTATAGATCCGCTCGATGATCTCGTTCCTCATCGTATCGAGAACCGGGTAGATCTTCGTTTTCACGTTCTGGTCGGAGAAATCCTTGAGCAGGTAGGGAAAGGAAATTCCATCATCGACAATCGTCGCGGAGTTGATCGTCAAAGTCTTGACCTCCCCCTCCGGCTTGGGTGTGACGAACACCTCGCCATCCTTGAAGATCAAGGTGGATCCGGTCTTCCGGCTTCCCTGGGTGACCTCCGAGTCGACCGAAAGGACCTTGCCCGATCCGGGAGCTGTTTCGCGCGTGGATCGATAGGTGACGGTCGTCGTCGTACCCAGGGTCTTGACCTTTTGAACCATCTCCTGCACGGTCACCGTCGGTGCGCCGGCTGTATTGCCGGGGGTGATGGTCATCTCCATGTATCCGGTATGCCGGCCGTTCAACACCAGCGCGAAATACAATGATTCCGCCTTTTCGTTCTCGGCGGCGAGGACAGGACCGAAACAAACAATAGCGAACAGGCCCAGCGCCAGGCAGAAGACACCTCTCATCATGACCTCCAGTACACGTTCATTATCTCAATGCTCTATCTTTGGAGCTGAATCAAGCGGATCAGATTAATCAACTCTCCCCCGGGGAGCAAATCGAATCCGGAAAGTACAGAATGATGATACGAAGGATATCGGCGTTTTTGAGGTGATTTCTCAAACCCACCCTCGAAGTATACATATAGAGGAATATACATATTTTAGAAACCCCGCTTGCTTTATTGATACAAATCAATTGAACCTGGTATATACTCCATTCGAAGGACGGACTCATTCTTAGCCAGAGTCTTTATTGACAAGAAACGAGCTGCCTGTCTCCGACCGAATCGTGCCGACTCCAGGCACCCCTCGGAATCTCAAGCCGGTCCACCGGTCGGACCATGATCCCCCAGCTCCTCAGACATCAAGTTGCAGTACCCCATGACCTGCGTCTCGACGAGGCGCTTCTCCCGAGGTCGCGGTCCTGCTTTCCCGTACTCGATGGAAGGTGCGCCGTGAAATTGGTCTATCTTGTATTTCCCCTGGTCGTCGTGTCGGCCTTGTTGGGCTCGATCGCGTATTATTGCTATCTGGCGCCGGAAAAGACGGTCGATCCCGCCGCCCTGGAAAGGGACAAATCGATCGACGCCTCGGACAGACGGTATTCGGCCGCGTTGAAGACGATCATCGCCTCGTCCACGTGGTTCACCAATCTGGACAGCTCCGGTCTCGCACTCGACTGGTCCGAGTGCGCCCATGCCGAGGGCGACGGGGCCGGCGATATCGCCTCGTCCACGATCCTGGCCAACAAGCCCGCCGGTGACGGCGATGGGAACGGCTCCGGCGATTCGAGCTTTTCGTGGGCCGAATACGTGCCTCCAACCTCGATGCGCCAGATCTGGAACGCACACCTCGGACTGGACAGCTGAGGGAAAAACACCCGATCCCCTTCGATCACCCGATTGCGCCTCTTCCCAAGATAGGTTAGATTCAGCAGGATAGTCGACTCTTCGAGAAGGCCGCGGTCTCGCCGTTGTGCGAATAGGTTGGAACGCCGCGTCTCTCGAGGAGCGTACGAAGAGGCACAACGCATGAATCGACTTGACCGGGCTCGGCGCACCCGCGTTTTCTTCACCGGCCCCCTCCTTCTCCTGGTGTCGGTCCTTCTTCCCCTCGCAGGGGGATGCGGGGATCGGGAGAGTGATCTCCTGGACAGTGAATTCCCGGAGAGCGGCCGCGCACCCGAGCTTTCGTTGGAGCCGCGGGAGTTCGATCGCGACCGGAATCCCTATTCGCTCATTTGGATTTCGCTCGACACCCTGCGCGCCGATCATCTCGGCTATTTCGGCTACGAGCGGGACACGAGCCCTTTCCTCGACGAGCTCTCGCGCAAAGGGCTCGTCTTCGAATGGGCCATCACCCCCCAGAACACGACACTCCCGTCCCACATGACCATGTTCACCGGATATCATCCGGCCGTGCACCAGATCATGTACTCGAACGCCCAGAACCCGGGCGTGCGTCTCGCAAAGGACGTGCGCACCTTCCCAGAGATCCTCTACGACGCGGGATTCGCCACGCGTGCGTGGACCGACGGGGGCAAGATGGCGTGGATTCACGGATTCAATCGCGGATTCGAAAGATATGTCGATGATCCCGAATACCTGCCGGCCAAGTTCGCCAAGGCGCTCGAATTCATCGACGGGCGCACGGGCGGGCAGCCCTTCTTCTGCTTCCTGCACACCTACCAGGTTCACCGGCCCTATCCGGCGCCCATGCCCTACGACAAGCGATACGTCACGGCCGGGGAGCGCACCGAGGCGCAGAAGTGCATGGATCTCTATGATGGGTGCATCCGTTTCGTCGACGACCAGCTCCGCCTCTTCGTGGAAGAATTGAGAACGCGCGGCATCCTGGACGACACGATCCTGGTCATCACCGGCGACCACGGCGAAAATTTCCGCGAGTACGGTTTCGACGACATCGGCCACCGTTCGCCCAACTTGCACCAGAACATCACCCACGTCCCCTGGATCATGGCGTACCCCGATCCGGCGTACCAGAACCGCTCCATCACGGCTCTCACCGGCCTGATCGATTTTCCAAACACCATGTTGGCCCTGCTCGGATTCGACGAGGTTCTCCCGGGCGGAGGAGTCAACGTGCTGGACCCCGCGAACGATAAACCCCGCGATTACCTGAGCTGGACCATGCGGTCGCTGTCGCTCTATTCGGGTGACTATCACCTCTTGAAGTGCGACGCGGAGGGCGGGCAGGAAAAAATCGTGCTCTATCGCTTTACCGACGATCGGCGGGAGCTTTGCCCCCTCGACGATCCGGCGCGCACGGGCACGATGCACTCCCGCCTGAACGAGAAGCGCCAGGCGCTGCGCGCACAGAGCCGCGCAATCACGTCGAGCCTGCGCGAGTTCGGCCCCGAGCCGAAACCGGGCGGCAAGCTCATGAAACAGCTCAAGGCACTGGGATATGTAAAGTAGAGATGAGTCTTTGAGGACCTCGAGGGAGAAAGCCAGATGGCTGATAACGTTTCGGCTAAGGAGTTCAAGAAAGAGAGCGGCCTGAAAACGGGCAGTGTTCTCGAAGTTTTTTATCCATTCAACCTGGACAAGGATCGCAACCGCGTCTATATCGCGCCATTCCCCAAGATCGTGTTCATGTGGCCCACGATCCTCTGTCTCCTGACCTGCGCCATCGTTCAGATGATTCAGGACGTGGAGATCTCCTACACCCTGGGATGGGTGTTCATCAGCGTTTTCAGCGTCAACTGGCTCATCATCGCCCAGGACTTCCCGCGGCTCAAGTTCGTGATACTCTGCCTCGTAATCCTCTTGCTCCTGCTGCTCGTCTGGGTGGTCGATCTGAAAAGCGTCACCCTTCTCGAGGACGTGCAGAATTTTCTCAAATCGCTCAACCCGGGATTGACCGACCACGCCTATATCATCATGTTCGTGATCCTGACGGCGCTTTTCTTCTGGGGAATGAGTTCACCCCTCGTCGACCACTGGCGCTTCGAAAACAACGAGTTCATCCACTTCGTGCGCCCCTTCGGCCGGGACCAGAGCATCCCCCGCATGGGCCATTCGGTGACCATGGAAATATCGGATGTTTTCGAGTTTCTCCTCTGCGGGGCAGCGTCGATCGTGATCCGCAAGGGCAACGAGGTGGTGGCCCGCATCGAAAACGTACCCTTCGCGCCGCGCAAGATGAAAGTGATCGACAAGATCATCGGCGAGCTGAAAGTCAGAACCGCCGATTGATCCTCTTTTCGCCGGGCCGGCTCAGACTTTTTCCACGAATATGGGAATCTTGTCGAGCTCGAACGAAAACTTGCCGTCAACCGATTCCACCGTCGATTCATCGCCGAAGGCGTTGGTCACCTTCACCTTCTCGAAAGGCGCGGGGATCTCGATCGTGGCGCCCGCATCGCTCCAGAGCACGAAAACCGGTCCGCTCCCCGTCTTGAACTTGAAGGCGTCGACGCTTTTCCGCAGGGGAACCTTCTCGACCGAGTCGAAACGGCCGATCTTCGCCGCCAGGTTCCGGTAGGCGCGAAAACCCAGCATGCGGTCCTTTCCGTCGGCATCGTCCACGAGACGCATGAAGCCGAACTCGTTCCAATCTTCCCGTTTTTTGGGCGAACGCATGTTGATCCAGAGGCCGATCTTTGCGCCGTGGGCGAAGATGAGCGTGTACCGCTTGATCAGTTCGGCCGCTTGCAGCTTCTCGAAATCGATCCGCTTCGACGGTTCGAAGAAGGCTTGCAGCGAAGGGGTTTTTTTTAACTGTTCGATGCGGTACTTCTTGAAGCCCTCGAGGAACTTGCGGTACTCCTCCTTGATTTTTTCGACCTGCGCCTCATCGGTCCTGTCGAACGTGCCCTGGATCTCGGCCTTGCGATCCTGGATCTTCTGCTTCATCGCGGCGAGTTCCTGCTTGATCTTGCGCTGCACATCGGCAGGCGCGAGGGTGCGCATGTCGGGCCCGCCCAGCTCGGAGACGATGATCGGTACGTCGACGCCGTGACTGTCCAAGGTCTTTTTCACCCATTCGAGCCGCTCGGCGTAGGTCTCGTACTCCTCGTAGAGGTGGACGTCGACCATGTCGAAGTACCCTTTCGCGTGAAGGAGCATCCCGTCAAAACTAGCCTCGCACGATCCCTTGTGGGTCTCCACGTTCATACCGCCCGTGAGGCCCTGGGTGATCACGTAGAGGTTGGGATCGATCGATTTGATCGTCTCGTACGCCGCCTTGAGCAGGGTCGCGTAGTCCTCGACAGTGCCGTTCCAGAACTGCGACGAGATCTCGATCTCGTTCTCGATCTGCCAGAACCGCACCTTGTCCTTGTACCTGGCGACGATTGTCCCGAGAAAATTCGTGTAGTCGCTCATTTCCTCGGGCAGGCGCGACGGAAGGGGCGTCAGCGCTCCCGTGGCCCACCTGGCGCAACTGTAAATGGTGAAGATGTAGTTGCAGTCGTCAGACCCGGAGAGGATCGAATCGAGGTGTTTCCATCTGAACGCGCCCTTCTCCGATTCGATCATGTCCCAGTAGACGTCCACACGGAGCCATTTGGCTCCCGCCTCGTTCATGAGCGTGTGCTGGACCTGAGAATACCTGGGGCTGTTGTAAGGGACCCGTCCGTACCAGAGCAGGTCGACCCCGAGCCTGTCTTCGAAGGGATCCTCCCCGAGGCCCACGGCGGAGACGCAGGCGGAGAGAAAAATCAGCGTCAACGGGATGGATATTCTGTATTTGATGGCTGTCTCCTTTCATCTCACATTGAAGAACGAAGATGTTTTTTAGCGGACGATTATTTTGTACGTAACATCTTCGAGGTGCCAGCCAAAAAAAAGCGGCCTCCCTCAACAAGGGGAAGCCGCTTTTTAAAATCCAATCGAGATTCTTTATGGAAGGATCTCGAACAGCACAGGATTGGTTACATGTGTGACCGGCCGCGTGCCGGGAGGAGTGAGAAGACAGGCCTGTGCGTAAAAGCATTTTCCAATATTCAACGGATTCGCACCGAGCGTGAGCTTGGCCGATACCCGGCCCATACCGTCAAGGGTGCCGAAAGTGTCATCGAAGGGCCCCTTGTTGATGTTCGATTGCGAGTACTGGAAAATGTAGTCGTAGTTCAGGGCGATATGGAATCCATCGAGTGCGAATCCCGTGTCGATCCCCTGGGAGAAGAGAACGAGATAGGGCTCGCCGCTGTACTGCCATCCCATGATGATCTGCAGATACATGGAGCCGCCCAGGGATCCGCTGATTCCGTCTTGGAGCTTCTTGAAATCGAAGTCGGCCGGCGCAGCACTGATGTTGTCCACGTAGTTCCAGCAGTCGGTCTGGGCCAGGCTACGATAGTTGTAGACATCGATTTCGTAGGCCCCGGTCGATGCGGGAGTAAAAGTTGCCTCGAAAGCGACACGAGTGGGATAAGTGCTCTGACTGAGAGATCCTTTGGAATAACTTCCGATCGACACCCCGTCGATCTTGACCTCGAACGTACCACCGTCCGAGGTGCCGCCTCAGCACGTGGCAATGAAGGCAAGGTCCATGGAGATGGTGTATTCCACTCCACCGAGGAGGTCGAACTCCTGCTTGATGCCTCCATTGTGGCCGCTTCCGGGCCGTCGCTTCCAGCACCAGGAGTTCCCATCGCCGGACACGTCGTACTGCGTGACGATCGAAGAGCCGTTGTTCCCGTACTGGGCCCAAAGGCCGAGCTCTTCCTGCTCGAAGCAGCCGTTGGGAATCAGATTCTGGGCGAGCGCGTCGCCCTGCGATAAGAAAAGAAGCAGGAAACAACAACCTGCTCCAACGAGCAATGTCTTCATAACACCCTCCTCTCAAGAATAGAAATGGCCATGCTCTGATAGTAGAGAGACTCACACATGTAAGCAGTTTTATTATAACCTTTCCTTTTTGATGGTAAAGAGGGTAGGAATTATTAGTATGTTGTGTAATAAAGACTTAACGGCAATCGAGAACGCTTTAAACATATTAAAAAAGTAGGTTTCTTAACACAGTTAATTAATCGACAGTTATCTGTTATCCTCGTTCAAGCGCAAAGCCCCATTTCGAAGCGATCGAGCACCCCTCAAGGACAAAACGATGCAAAAAAAATCTGCTCCCGGAGCGGCGTCGAAACTCATCATGGCCCTTTTCGGCCTTTTTATGATTCTTTCAGCTGCGGCGGAACCGGCTGACCAGGATCAGCGAAAAGACAACCCGACCCTGCCTGACAAGTGGGTCGATACCTTTCGCTGGCGCTGCATCGGGCCTGCCAACATGGGCGGCCGCATCGTGGCGCTCGCCGTGTGCGAAAGCGACCATTCGACGTGGTGGGCGGCCACCGCCTCGGGCGGATTGCTGAAGACGACCAACAACGGCGTCACCTTTACCCATCAATTCGATCGGGAGAAGACCGTGTCGATCGGCCACGTGGCCGTGGCGCCTTCGAATCCGGAAATCGTCTGGATCGGCACGGGCGAACCGAATCCACGGAACAGTGTCTCCTGGGGCGACGGTGTCTACAAATCTACCGACGGCGGCGAGACGTGGACCCGCATGGGGCTCGAAAAGACTTTTCAAATCGGCCGCATCGCGATTCACCCCGAAAATCCCGACATCGTCTACGTGGGTGCGCTCGGCAGACTCTGGGGGCCGAACGAGGAGCGCGGTCTCTTCAAGACTGTCGACGGCGGCAAGACGTGGGACAAGATTCTATACATCGACGACAAGACGGGCGTCATCGACGTGCAGCTCGAACCGGGAGCACCGGACACGATCCTTGCCGCCACCTACGAGCGGGAGCGGGACCGATTCGACTCGAACGATCCCTCCAAGAAGTGGGGCCCGGGAAGCGGCATCTACAAGTCGACCGACGGAGGAAAGACCTTCGAGAAGAAAACCGCCGGGCTTCCGAGCTGCAGCCTGGGTCGCATCGATCTCGAGTACTTCAAAGCCGACCCGAGAATCGTGTTCGCGGTCGTCGAGTCGGAACGGGTCGGCCAGGAGCCGGAGAACGCGCCCTATATCGGAATCCGCGGCGAAGACGTGGAGGTGGGCGCACGCCTCACCGAGATCCTGGAGGACGGTCCGGCGGAAAAAGCCGGGATCGAGAAAGGCGACGTCGTTCTTTCCATCGAGGACGAGACGGTTCACTCCTACGAGGATCTCGTCGCCAAGGTTCGCAAGTACCTCGCCGATGACACGGTGAAGATCGAGGTCTCGCGCGATCACAAGAGCGTGGTCATGGAGGTCACCTTTTCCAAGCGGCCGGGCGCGGAGGAAGACTCCGCGGACAAGGCGGCGGCCGAGAAAAAGAAAGAGGCTTCCTCGCAGCCGCGATCTCGGCGCAACACCACGTTCAGTTCCGGTCTGGGAGGCCAGCGGCACAACATCCAGGACCAGCAAGGGCCCGAGGGGCACGAGTTCGGAGGCGTCTATAAATCGGAAGATGGCGGCGGGACATGGACGCGCATCAACTCGGTCAATCCGCGGCCGATGTACTTCAGCCAGATTCGTGTCGATCCGACCGATGCCAACCACCTGTACGTGCTCGGCATCTCGCTCTATCGCTCCAGCGACGGCGGCGTCACCTTCACCGACGACGGGGGCCGCGGCGTGCACCTCGACCACCACGCCCTCTGGATCGATCCGCGCGATGGACGGCACATCATCCTCGGTACGGACGGCGGGCTCTATGTCACCCACGACCGGATGGAAAAATGGGACCAGCTCAACCAGGTGGCGATCGGGCAGTTCTATCACGTCGCCGTGGACCCGAGGCCGAACTACAATGTTTACGGCGGCCTGCAGGACAACGGGACCTGGGGAGGTCCGACCCGATCGCGCAGCGGCGACGGTCCGGTCAACGAGGACTGGTTCTCCATCGGCGGAGGCGACGGATTCGTGTGCCGGGTTGATCCGGAAGATCCCGATCTCGTCTATTACGAATCGCAGAACGGCAGCATGGGGCGCCACAATCTGCGCACCGGCGACCGTGGCTACATGCGGCCGCGCGCGCCGCGCGGAACGCGGTACCGTTTCAACTGGAAAACCCCCTACATCCTCTCCCACCACAACTCGAGCATCTTCTACTGTGCCGGGAACCATGTGTTCCGATCCCTCTCGCGGGGAGACAAGCTCAAGGCGATTTCGCCCGAGATCACGAACACGGACAAGGGCAGCGGCACGGCTCTGGCAGAAAGCCATTTCGATCCGGACATCCTCTACGTGGGAACCGATGACGGCGCACTCTGGAGAACGCGCAACAACGGCCACGATTGGGTCAATCTTTTCGAGATCGCGCCGGAGGAGGAGAAGACCGAACCAAAAAAGACTGAAAAGAAACCCGATCGAGCCGGCAAGGGGCGTCCCGGAGCCGAGGAAGGTGCGACCGGCAGGCCGGAGGGCCGAGGCCGCGGAAAGCGCGGTGGCGAACGGGGCCGCATCATGGAGAGATTCGCGCAGTCCGATGCGAACGGCGACGGCCGCATCGAAAAGAATGAGGTGCCTGAACGGATGGCGGTATTCTTCGACCGGCTCGACGCGAACGGCGACGGTGCAGTCGACAAGGAAGAGCTCGAGGCGGTGGCGGATCGGATGGGCGGGCCGCCGCCGCGGGAATCGAAGCCCGATACCGAGCAGCGGCCGGCCGAACCGCCGGCAGAGGAAGCGACCGAGACCGTGCCGGAGGCGGACGGGACCGCGAGCCAGGAAGAGACCGGCGCAGCGGAGACACCAACACACCGCGACGCGCCGAAAGAGGGGCCCGCCGCAGGTGAGGAGGATACGGTCTCGGGTGTCTGGGAAGGTCAGGCCACGGGGAGCGATATTCCCAAGGGCCAGGGCGGCTTCACCGTGACGCTCAAACTCGGGGCGGACGGAAAAACGATCACAGGCTCGTTCCACTCCGAAATGTCCGAAGGCGAGATCTCCGAGGGCAGGTACAACGCGGACAAGAAAACGTTCAGAGGCACTATCGAGACCGACCACATGCCGCTCCATGTGCGCGCTGTGTTCCTCTCCGCCACGCGCATGCAGGGATCGATCGAGGTGGGCGACGGGATCTTCACCATCGATTTCGACGCGAAACGAACGACCGGCGATCGAGGCGCGGCCGGGGATTCGGATTCTGTCGATGGAGGTGGTCCGAAGAGCAAGGACGATGGCTACGAGTGGAAACGGATCGATGCACTGCTTCCCCAGCCGCTCTGGGTGAGTTGTCTCGAAACATCCCGTTTCGACGAAGGGCGCGTCTACGTCACCTTCGACGGTCACCGGTCGAACGATGACCTGCCCTACGTCTTCGTCTCGGAAGATCATGGCGCGACCTGGCGCGGCCTGGCGCAGAGTCTGCCGCCCACGGCCGGATCGGCGCGCGTTCTGCGCGAGGATATCGAGAATCCCGATATTCTCTATCTCGGTACCGAGTTCTCGATCTGGGTCACGATCGATCGCGGCCGGTCATGGACCAGGTTCAACAGCAATCTTCCGACCGTGGCGATTCACGAGATCGCCCAGCATCCCTCGACGGGCGAGATCGTCGCAGCCACGCACGGACGCAGCTTGTGGATCCTCGACGTGACCCCCCTCAGGCAGATGAACGCCGAGATCACCCGTTCGAAAACCCCCTTCCTCTTCGAGCCGAGGAAGGTCAACTACTGGAGGTCGATGCCGAGACGGGGTGGCAGCAACAACAGCTTCAAGGGACAAAATCCACCGTCGGGCGCCGAGATTTATTACTTCCTCGGCAAGAAGGCGCGAAGGGTCGGCCTGAAAATCACCGACCAGTCGGGCAATCCGGTGCGCGAGCTGATCGTCGAGAACGAGGTCGGCCTGGGCCGTCTGACCTGGGATCTGCGCAGGCCCCGGCCGTCCGAATCGGGGAGCCGCAGGAGCAGAGGCTATCGCCGGGGAGGACCGCGCGTCGCGCCTGGAACCTACAGCGTGACGCTCACCGTCGACAACCAGACGCTCACACAGCTTCTCGTCGTGGAAGGCGATCCCGAGTATCCCGATGCCAAGGTCTGGGGAGAAACGTACGACGAGCGATGATAGACGGTTAAGACGTAAGAAAGACACCCGGAACAAAAACCGCACGGTTTTGTTCCGGGTGTCTTTTTTACAGGATGTCTTTCTTGCGGCCCTTCGAGAAAGGACGATGTCCTTCGCCGAACGGCTGCGGTTCTAGTTGGACACGACCGCTTGCGAGAGATCGATGGGTGCAAGTGGACCACCGGTAAAATACTCGCTGATACCGCCCTGCATGTAAATTTTCATGTTCTCGAGCGTCGGCCCGATGAGAAGGGTGACCGAGTCGAAATCACCGATGTAGTCGGGATGCAGGTGCAGCGTGGCCAGCACCGGCAAGGTGGGAATCAATGTCACATCGTGGGCGGGCACGTAGAGCGGCGGCCAGTAAAAGGAGGTGTTCGCCAAAACAACGCTCGGTAGAGACATTTCGTGCTTACGTAGCAGAAACCGAACCTTTCCGCCGTTCGTCCAGGAACCGATCGTGTAGAGATCGGCTTCATTGCCCGAGAGGCCGAGACCCTCGTATTTCATGTTCTGGGCAGGATCGGCAGCACCCATCAGCGCCGCGCGCCATGTCGAGTATGGGTGGGCCGGATATCCTCCGTACCAGAAAGTGCCCTTCAGATTCCCGTTCGGATAGTACTGGGAAAAGACGTCCTCCGTACCCGTGTCGCCGTTACCGCCGATGAGGGGCGGCTTGCCGAGACCGGGTCCGGCAATGGCGGGAGCGATTGTTTCGGCCAGCACGTGGCCCACACCGATTTCCTCGCCGAGGATGAACTCGTAGCCGCTCCCCTGCAGATCGATGGTGATGTTCCAGCCCCAGTAGCCGGGAGGAAGATTGTAAGCATTGGGCAGGCTCTGGAAATGAATGCCCGACTCGGCAACCAGCGAATAATCTCCCCACCCTGTGCAGCTGTCGTAGAAATAGATCGTCCAGCTGAGGCCCGAGGGATCGGCATCGTTCGAGGCGTAGTTGAACCGGAATCCGTCGATCACCTCGTCGTCGAGGCCGTTGCCCTGATCCTGCAACACACCCCAGTCGAGAAATAGGTAATCAGTGTGGGCAACACAGAAGTAGGGCGATCCGGCCATGTTTTCCCAGATGGCGTTGCCATATCGAGGCCCTGACGCATCTCCAAGATTGAAGGAAGCATGCCGCTCGCCCGAGATGCATTGGGCACTTTCGATGTTCTGAGCCAGAGAAGAGCATGCGAAAGCTGCCACGATCAAAGTGACCAAAATCACCCGATTCATCATCGTTCCTCCTCTTCGGAATCAGTTAAGTAGGTGTCCGAGGCCAACAATCCCCATTCTATGCATTCAATTTAATTATTTCAATATTTATCCCATAAAACAATCGTTCCCGGAATAATTGCTTCAGCAATTATTCCGGGAACGATTGTTAGGAGTAATTGTTCCGGGAGTATTTGTTGCGGTTCCATTCCACGGGTGCTTCCACGGCCGCGAACTGTTTGCTTGCCAGAAAGTATCCACCCGCGACGAGCGCCGCAGAACCGGCCCAGACCGCGAATCCGCCGCCAGGCACGACGTCGTAAAGGTGTCGAAGGAGAACGGCAAAAAAGTCCGCGAAGGCGACCAGTTCGATCAGTTCCACACTGTCCGCGGCAAGTGCCCCGACACCGACGACGAGAACTGCCAGGAACACGCTGATCGCGAGGAACCACCACCCCGTGCCGTAAGTCCCATTGCGCTGCGCGCGATAGATCAGCGCGCCAAAAATCAACCACGAGAAGGCCACAATCAGGAAGACGGCAGGTATCGTTCTCGTTCCCGCCCCGGACTGCAGATCCTGGAAATCCTCGAGCAGCCTGAAACCTCGTTCCCCCGGGCGCGTCTTTCCTTCCGGCCCCGACTCGAGGTAGCGGTCTCTGATCACACCGGCAGCGATCGATTCCCCATAAACCGCCTCCACGGCCCGGCTGACCTGCCAGGCCACGAAATCGACCGAACTGTCTGGTGAAGTTTCGAAAGGCGAGTACGAACAAGCATGTCCACCCTTGAACAATCGCAACCGGGCCGGCACGACCTTCTCTCCCCAGGGCGCGACAGAGGCGGGAACCGTCCCATCCCAAGAGATCTCCCGGTATTCGTGCGGAACTCGAACGCAGCAGCAGCAGTCCGTCACCTCCAGTTCCACCTGGGGCGGATAGTCGGACGCGGAGACACCGATTCCCAGGCCCAGGCCGTACCCGGCCGCAACAGTCAGAAACGCGGACAGGATGAACACGGCAAAGATGCGATGGCGCGAGATCGGAAAGGAGTCGAGGACATAGAGCCTCCGGATCGTGAGGAGAAGCCAGCACGACAGGATCGACCAGGTAAAGAAAAGATACACGAACGCCGACCCACGGCCCTCGTCGGCAACGAAACTCAATGACAGAACGAGTCCGTGGAATCCAAAAGCGATCAGGAACAACCACGTCCAGTTCCCGATCGCGCTCCGCCAGATCGTCAGATGAAGCAGCCAGAAAGACCCTTGCCTCGCACCCGCCCCGACCTCGAGCGCGGCGCCGGTTGATCGATCCTCTCCCGGCCGACCGCAGGCCGCAGGTTCGAGGGGAACAAGAGAGAAGGACGCCGGCAGAAGGCAATATATTCTCGCAAAGAGGAAGAGCGCCACCCCCAACGGAACGAGCACACAGATCAACGGCAGCAGGCTGAGAAGAATGACGAGCCCCAGGATCCCCGCAACCGTGGATATCGTCAGGAAAAGGTACGCACAGGTAAACGGTATCCGCTCGACAGGAGGCCTTGGACTCTGGAGAAGGGCCAGGCCGAGAACGAATCCGGTACCGAGCTGGATGCCGAAGGCGAGCAGGCCCGGTTGCATGAGGGGCCGAACCCCCGCGAAAAAATTGCCCGCGATCACGACGCCCGCTGCCAGAACCAGAACGGCCGAGGCAGGAAGAATCACGGCAAGGATATGGCCGATCCAGAGGCGGCGCGGCTCGAGAGGAAGGGAGAGATCGAGGTGCCCGCTGCACCTTCGATTGAACCCGGCCGCAATCATCGAGACCGAAAGGAGCAGCCAGACGAGAATGAGCACTGTGAACATTCCCGACGTCAGATCGCCGAACGGAACCGGCCCGATCTCGGCCGCGGTGTAGCGGCACATCCCGAAGATCCAGACGCCCAAGACGAATCCGATCGGCACCCACCAGAGAAGCGACCGCACGCCGAATTCGCGACGCAGCTGCGAGAGAATCATGAGTCCCCCCCCATCAGCTCGACGAACATCTCCTCGAGGGGCACGCTGCGGCAGTTCGCGTCGCTCACGCCGAGTTCGCGTTCGAGGAGCGCCTCGGTTTCGGCGGGATCGAGTTCGAAGAGGGCATGCATCGCATCGCGACGGCGCCGTACTCCGACGCAACCCTCGAGGCACCGGATCCGTTCCCGCGTGGCGGCAGGAGAGTGAGCCACAAGGGCCAGGGCATAACTCTCGCGGAGTTCATCGAGAGCATTGTCGATCAACACGCGGCCCTCGTCGAGCATCACCACCCGTTCGGCAAGGCGTTCCACGTCGGTCATGTAGTGCGACGAGAAGAGGATCGTCGAACCCGACTCGTTGAGAAGGCGGATCGACGTCTCCAGGAACTCGCGCCGCGCCGCGGGATCGAGACCGCCCGCGGGCTCGTCGAGAAGGAGCAACTCGGGACGGTGGGACACGGCGCAAAGAAGCGCCACGCGGCGTGCCTGCCCTTTGCTGAGCGTCCCGATCTTCGATCGCAAGGGAATTTCGAAACGCGCGCACAGATCCCGTTCGAGCGCACTGTCCCAGGAAGGAAAGAGTCTGCGGTGGAGCCTGATCACGTCGCCGACCCGAAGGAAGGCGGGCAGGATCTGGTCCTCGGACACGTATCCCACGCGCACCTTCACGCGGAGAGGTTCGGCGCGTGGATCGAGCCCGAGGATTCTGACCGAACCCTTTTGGGGCTCGATCATACCCATGGCGATCCGGATGAGCGTGGTCTTGCCCGCTCCATTCTTCCCGAGGAGCCCCACCACCTCCCCGGCGCCCACATCGAAGCTCGCGCCGGAAAGCACATCGTGCCCCTTCCTGTATGCCCGGTGGATGTCGTTGAATTCGAGTATCTTCTTCACTGGTCAGCTCCGACGTTTTCGTGACTGTGCAAACTTCGGTTCGGCGATCACCGGGAGAACAAGGTGCGACGGGTGGTCAACATCGTGATAGATCGTCTGCTCGGCCGAGACGTAGTCTCTCCCGGTTTCGTTGTTTCCTCCCAGGTTCAGGTTCCGCGAGTACCTAGGAAAGAGAGCCGAGGATACGACCAGGACGAGGTGCTCGCCTTTCTCGATCGTGACCGCGGCCTGCCACAGGTCGATCCGATACTCGTAAACCCGGCCGGGCTCGAGCAGCCTCGGCGTCGAAAAGGACTCGCGGTGCCGCGCCCTGATCACCCCCTGGCCCACCTGAAGAGGACGCCCCTTTGCGTCGATCTTGGCGAGGCGCATGACCCAGTCGGTATCGCGCGCCGAGCTTGCCGCGTGGAGCACTGCCGAGATCGGACCGGCAAAAGTCCATGCCTCGTCAGCGGGCGGCGTACGGTAGACGAGGAGGTCCTTTCTACCCTTCGGATCGGACGGAGTCGGATCGCCAGGGTCGTACACGAACTGGTCGGGGAAGCTCAGCGCCGCACCGGGCGGTTCCCGGCTGAGGATTCCTTTTCCGTCAAAACTGTCCGCGTCTCCCTCGCTCGCGAGGTAAAAAGGTGTCAAAAGGGTTCCCTCCAAGGGATAGGTCCGGCCATGAAGCCAGTCATTGCTTCCCATCACGAAGAGGGAGACGAGCGGTTCCTCGTCGATCCCGTTGTCGATCCCCTTGAGCCAACGATCCATCCAGCGCAGGTAGCTCCGCTGAAGGTCGATCACAGCCTCGGGCCCCCAGTCGATTCCGTGAGGGCCGAAGCGTGTGTCCCTGTCGGTATGGCCCCACGGTCCGAGGACGAGCTTTTGATACTGATGGCCGTGAGCCACCATGCCGGCATAGTTCAGCTTCGAACCGATTCCGTCTCCGTCGAACCAGCCCGATTGATGATAGACGGGTATGTTCATCTCCTTCATGGCGTCCATGAAACCGATCGAGCGCCAGTAGTCGTCGTAATCGGGGTGGGCGAGCCATTCCCTCCAGTAGCTGTTCTTCTCACCGAGAATGATCTCGTCGAGTTCGATGACCGGCAAATGGTCGAGCTTTCCTCGATCCATGAGCTCGAAGGATTCCCTCAAAGAGAGCCCGGTCAGATCGGCGGTCATCTCTTTTTCGACGACGCTCGCCCACCAGAGAGCGGTCGCCAGGAAAAGAGCGCCCTGTTCGCAAGGAAAGTTGAAATAGGGCTCGGGCGGCGACACGTTGGGGATCATGGTGACGAGGTGAGGCGGATGGCGGCTCGCCGCCCACCACTGGACCCAGCCGAGATAGGACCCGCCGATCATACCGACTTTTCCGTTCGACCACGGCTGCTCGGCGAGCCACTCGATCGTGTCGAAACCGTCATCGGCCTCGTGAACGAAGGGCACCCACTCCCCGGGCGAGCCGAATCGGCCACGCACGTCCTGAACGGCAAAGACGTAGCCGCGGCGCGCGTAAAATCGGGCTTGCAGATCGACCAGTTCTTTCTTGTAGGGCGTACGGACGAGTATCGTTGGAAAGGGCCCCTCGCCATCGGGCCTGTAGATCGCCGTGGCCAGTTCCACACTGTCGCGCATGGGTACACCCACGTTCGCTTCCACGACGACTTCATGTTCGGCCTTCGAGAGCAGATCGTCCGACGGAGCCCGCACGTTGAGCACTTCGTAACCCTCTCTCACGAAAACACCGTGTATGTCGGGATACTCGGCCAGACAAACACGATTCTGCGCATCCACGAGGATGACCACGTTGTAGATCCCCGGCATGGAGTAGAGGTACTTGTCAAAGGTACGCAACTCGCCGGCCGCGTTCCGTTCGCAGCTCTCCACGTATTCGAGCGATCCCTCGATCTTTGCACCGGGAATAAAAAAGAGCGGAAATCTCTGCACCCCGCCCTTGGTGCGATCGTAAAAGATCACGGCCTGGCTCAGGAGAGCCGGGCCCATGTCTTCCATGATGTACGTCCCGGGATCGACGCGGACCGAACCCGTGCGCTTTCCGTGGACGATCTCCAGGACGCAGCCGTCCCGCTCGATCGTCACCAGCCCGCTCGGATTGTTCATCGCTATCGACGTCCAGCAGCCATCAGCCTCCGCGTCGATCTCGAGGGTCATACCGATCGTCTGTCCCGCGAGGTCGAGGGAGATGATGTTGTGGAAACTGCCGTCGCTATCCCACCTGAAATGGGAGCGGCCAACCAGCTCCTCGTTGCTGTAGTAAGTAAATTTTCCGCTGTCCTCGAACCGGTTCAGGGGAACGACATGCTCTTCGATTGCGCCGCCTGTCCGGAGCGCGGCGAAGAGCACCAGGCTCGACGCGATGAGCACGACCTTCGAAGTATTCATGGTTACTTCTCCTCCGGGTGCCGTGGTTGAGTGCCGATAGGATCTTTGCGAAGCAGCGTCTCGAAAACCTTCACCGCCTCCTCGGGATCGACGCCGAGTTGCCTCACCATGGTGGCCACCTTGGCCATGCTCTCCTTCAACCGTTCCTTTTTCTGCTCCTCCAGGCGCCCCGCTCCGAAGGCGCGCACGACCAGAGGCCGCCCGGGCCTGCGTTCGACAACGCCCTCCTTCTCGAGGAAACTGTACGCCTTGGAGATGGTCATCGGGTTCAGGCCGAGCTCGGACGAGAGGGTCCGCGTGGATGGCAGCTCATCGCCGGGCTCGACAACGCCTGAAGCGATGTGAAACTTGATCTGATCCATCACTTGCCGGTAGACGGGCACACCACTATGTGGATCCACCGCAATCAGCATCGAAGTCTCCTCTGAAAATTCCTCGCAAATCGAACAGAGAGCCGGAATACGATCTATCGACACACAGCTTAAACTGCATTAGTGTATATGTCAAGTAATACACCTAACAGTTATTCGCGTTTTTCTAATTAGTTGATATTTTTAACTTTAGATAATTAGCCCTGTTGGATCGCCGGCCACGATCGAAATCGAGATCCGATCATTGTCCCAGGTTGACACCTCGAAAGAATCAAACTACCATCGACTGACGGACTCATATTTCGATCGTCACTCGGCCAGCAGAAAAGTGTGAAATCATGCCTTCCGACGAGTCTCGCGAAGAAAAGGCGCCCGGCCCGAAACCTCTCCCGGGAAAGTCCGCGTCCCTCGAGGATGTTCTCGATCACTACCTCCAGGAACTGGCCGAGGGGCGCACCCCCGACCAGCAGGACTACTTGCGCACTTATCCCGAACTGACCGACGCTCTGCGCGGTCTTTTCAGAACCCTCGATTTCGTGGAAACGACGACCCGGACTCTCATCGCCGGACGGCTCGAGGAAGGCCAGCACCTGGGAGAGTACAGGATCGTCAGCGAAATCGGTCGGGGCGGCATGGGTGTAGTCTACGAGGCCGTGCAAACATCCCTGAATCGGCAGGTGGCGCTCAAGGTGCTCGCCTCCGGAGCGCTCCTCTCGGAAAACGCCCTGACCCGTTTCACGCGGGAAGCAACCCTGGCCGCCAGCCTGCACCACACCAACATCGTTCCGGTCTACGCCGTGGGTAACGAGCAGGAAATCCATTACTATGCAATGCAATACATCGAGGGACAGTCTCTGTCGGAATTCATGAAAGAGCGCGCCGGCGCGGACGCTGCACCGGGCGGCGAATATTTCGAACAGATCGCCGCCTGGGGCCGGCAAGCGGCCGACGCCCTGGCGTATGCACATGGAAAAGGAATCCGGCACCGGGATATCAAACCGTCCAACCTCCTCATCGATAGATCCCGCAATCTGTGGATCACCGATTTCGGTCTCGCACGCGCCGACTCCGACGCCACGATCACCCAGTCGGGAGACGTGATCGGCACCGCACGCTACATGTCCCCCGAGCAGGCTCGAGGCGGCAAGTCGGTGCTCGACGAGCGCACCGACATCTATTCCCTCGGAGCCACTCTCTACGAACTGCTCGCCCTGAAACCGGCCTTCGACGGAGAGTCGCGCGACCAGATTCTGGGTGAAATCATCCGCGCCGAACCGATCCCTCTCCGCCGCGTTCGCCGGTCCATTCCGCGTGATCTGGAAACGATCGTCGCCAAATGCATGGAAAAAGAACGTCACCGCAGGTACGCGACCGCAGCCGACCTGGCCGAAGACTGCCGCCGCGTCGTGGCCGGGGAGCCTATCCGCGCGCGGCGTACACCGTTCCTGATCAAGGCCGCCCGCTATCTGGGCCGGCACCGAACCGCCGCGGTCGGGATCCTGGTCGTGGCCGTTCTGGTTGTTGTCTCCTATCTCCTGATGCTGCAGCTGCGCCACGGCCAGGGGGAGCGGCTCGTGGACGACGCCTTCACCAGGATCCTCTTCGAACGGGATTTCAAACCCGCCGCGCGGGGGCTGGACAGGGCCGAATCCCTGGGAGTCGACTCCTCCCGTCTACATCTCTACCGGGGCCTGATCCCGCTCCTGAAGAACCAGCCGCAGCGGGCATTCGGGCCGTTGAACATGGCGCTCCTCAAGGATCCTGCCAGCCAGGAAGCGCGGCTCGCGCTCGCGCTCGCCCACATCAACAGCGGAGATGTGTACCGCGGCCGGAAAGCTCTCGACCGTGCGAGCGAGCAAGGCATCGAGACCGCGCTCGGTTGGCTGCTCCACGGTCTGGCCAAGAGCAAGATCCAGAGGGGTGAAGCGATCGAATCGTTCAACCGGGCCACGGGACTCCGAAGGGATTTCACGCCCGCGATCAGCGCCCGGGCCTACTACCGCGGTTTCTGCCTCCAGACCGAGGGCGACCGGGACCAGCTCAACCTGATGCTCAACGACTGCGACGCTCTCGTCGTGTTCCAGCCCAACTCGGCACGGTCCTACACGGACAGGGCGCGCGGGTGGCTGTCAGCCGCGGCATTCGCGGCCACCCAGGACGACCTGGCTCCTGCGAACAGGCAGAAGTGGCTCGCCAACTGCCGGCGCGATCTCGACGAGGCTCTCAGCCTGAGGCGCGACGACGAATCGATCCCCTTCGTGCAGCAAGGTGTGTTCCTCCGTTACGTGGGCGACTATGCCGGCGCCCGGCGCGCTTTCGGACGGGCGATCGATGTCGACCTGGCCGTTCTGGGGACCTGCGATCCCGCGCTGATTCACAAGCACGCCATGGTGAGTTACGCACTCGGCGATTTGCAGAATGCGCTCGACGAGATCGAGCCGGTTTGTGAATCGATGCCCAACTTTTTCCCCCTCTCCCTTCAAAAAGCTCTCTTGCTTGCCGATCTGGGCAGGCTCGACGAGGCGCGCGCCGCTTGCCAGGAATGCATCGACCGGCAGATCGCCTTCACGAACGCCCTTTTTCCAGCGGCGGCGATGATGGAATTGCTCGGCGATCCTGCCGCGGCCCGGGCGGCGATCCTGAGATTTTCCAGCCGCTCCGAAAACGAGGTGGTGACCGAAGACGCGGCGCACACTCGATACGAGCCCGCCTTCGAGTATCTCTCCGGGCGGTGCGACGCGCAGGCGTTGATGGATGCGGCCGGAGGACTGCCGGGTCCGAGGTGCGAGTACGCTTTTCTCGTCGCGCTGCGCGAACTGGGCCGCCGCAACAGGGAAAAGGGACTGAGCGCACTGGTCGTCTGCCTGAAGACGGAGATTTTTCGTTTCCTCGAGCATCGCTTCGCACAGATCATGCTCGAGAGATCCAAGGTCGAACCGAGGTGGCCGACGTGGATCACCGACGGTTGAGACCGGTCTCGGACACCGCACACGATCGAGAGGAACGATGGCAAAAAAGAAAGTCCTTCACCTTCTGTCCCAGCGACCGTCACTCACCGGGAGCGGCATCACCCTCGACTCCTTCGTGCGCCATGCGGCGGCCGCGGGCTGGGACCAGCGCGTGGTGATCGGCGTCCCCGACGACGATCCGCGGCCGGACGTGGCCGGCCTCGAAGGTTCGCACGTCGTGCCGCTCGTCTTCGGAAAAGGCCGTCTCGACTTTCCCCTCCCCGGAATGAGCGATGTCATGCCCTACAACAGCTCGCGTTTCTCCGCCCTCTCCGATGAGCAGATCGCCCGATATCGATCGGAATGGAAGAGCCATGTGGGCGAGGCGGTTGCGCGATTCGAGCCCGACCTGATCCACTCCCATCACGTGTGGATCCTCAGCTCGATGTTGAAGGAGATCGCGCCGCGCATTCCGGTCGTCACCCAGTGCCACGCCACCGGCCTGCGCCAGATGGCGCTCTGTCCGCACCTGGCCGACGAGGTGCGGTCCGGCTGTGCGCGCAACGACAGGTTTCTGGTGCTTCGCAACGATCATTCGGTCGAGCTGGCCGGCGCGCTCGGCGTGGACCGAAAGCGGATCACCGTGATCGGCGCCGGGTACCGCGAGGACATCTTTCACGTCCGCGGCCGGCGAGAGAGCGCTGTTCGTCGCCTCCTCTACGTGGGGAAGTACAGCGCCTCCAAGGGCCTGCCCTGGCTGCTCGACGCCTTCGAACGTCTGGCACGGCGGTTCGAAGGCGTCGAGCTGCACGTGGCCGGAAGCGGCGCGGGGCTCGAGGCGGATCGTTTGCGGCAGCGGATGGAAAGGATGGGCCCGCGCGTGCATATCCACGGCCAGCTTTCGCAGTCGGAGCTCGCCGACCTGGCGCGGCGCTGTACGGCGTGTGTTCTGCCCTCCTTCTACGAGGGCGTTCCGCTCGTGCTCGTGGAAGCGTTCGCCTGCGGGTGCAGACTCGTGGCAACCGACCTGCCCGGAGTGAGGGAACAGATCGCCCCCCATCTCGGCACGCAGCTCGAACAGGTCGGCCTCCCCCGCCTCGTTGGTGTGGACACGCCCCACCCCGACGACCTGCCCGCTTTCGTGGACCGCCTCACCGACGCGATAGCCAAAACGATCGAGAAACCTCCCATCGATCACGAAAAAGAGCAAACCGACAGGGTTCTCGAACCATTCAAATGGAAAGCTGTTTTCGACAGGGTCGAGTCGGTCTGGAATGAGATGACCGCTCTCTAGGACATTGCCGGTTTCAGAAACCCGATTCGGGAGAGCCCAATTTTTTCGCGAAGGCGATCACGTGGCCGTCGGGATCGAGGCTGTAACCCGCCTCGTGGCCCCAGTCGCGGTTCTCGACCGAGCTCAGTTCCTGGGCGCCGCTCGCCAGTGCGCGCTGGTGGTAGGCTTTCGGATCATCAACGATGAGATAGAGCTCGGCCCGCGGTGTTTCGCTCGTTCGTACCGGATCGGGCAGCTCGATGCCAAGAAGCTTCTTGACGCCCGATTCGGGCATCAGGCCGAGCACGCCGCCGCCGTCGAGTTCGAACTCGGTCATTCCGTCAACGTGGAGCCGGGGATCGGTGTTGAAGACACGGGAATAGAATGCGCGGCTTCTCTCTTGGTCGGCGACGTAGAGAATGAAATGAGCTTTCGTCATCTTTCCCTCCCCTCGTACCTGGTGTTCGAGCTCGAAGTGTCCTTCTGGCCTGGGGCCGGAAAGAAAATTCTCTCCGTCCATGGCGGCAATTAATTCGTACACTATACTTATCGGCATACGAACCGAACTGAAAAAGGTCCATTTCGTCTTATTGGAGAAGATTATTCAAGATGAATGTAACGATTCGCATCTTCCTGGTCGCGGTTCTATTCGGGCTGCTCCAATCCCCGCTTCAATGCGAGGAAAAAAAGTCTACCTGGGTCGACATCGCCCTCTCGCTCAATCGTTTCAGAGAAGCCTATCAAGCCAATCCCGTTCCGGACGACAAGCTCGCCGCCTTCAGTCGGTCGGTGGACAAAGCCCTCCCGCGATTCATCAGCGGCAAGTCGACGGCAATCATCAAAAAGCTCGACAGCCTGACCGCGTCTCTCGATCGGGCAGCGGATTCGGCCGGAGCACGCCGCGCCGCTTCTCTCAAGGTCCGCGTCGTGCCGCGCGCTCATGTCGTCGGTTCGGAAGCGGCGCCCGTGGTCGCGATTTCGTCCCTCTACGCCACGGACGCGCCCGATACCGTTCGCCTCACCTTGCGGATCACGCTGCCGGACGGCTCCAAATCGATCGAGGTTCCTTTCGAAGCCGCCGGCGGAAAGGATCTCGACTTTTCCCTGTCGATTCCGATCGACGGGATCGAGCTTCTGTCAGGCGAGTGCCCCGTGGAGATCGTGACCGCCGAGGGCTACGCGGTTTTCAGGACATCATGGTATCTCGTATCGAAGCCGCTCGCCGCGACACGCGAGGCGAACGAGAAACTCCTCGACAAGGTCGAAACCGGTACGGAAATAATGAAACAAGCTCTCGGCGCCTGTAAAAGCCGGAACAACCTGCTCCACGACGAACCATCGGAGCGGTCTCTGAACGGCTTCATGACCGATCCCGTGAAACTCGCCCGGGAGCTCGACGAAGAGATCGCATGCCTCGAAAAGGGACTCAATCCCTTCAAGCTTCGCAAAGGCGAATACTGGCGAACGATCTCGGTGGGCGACGACCTTACGGTACCTGTTCGAGTCTACGCTCCACCGTCGATCGACAAGAATGAACCGCTTCCCCTGCTCCTGGTATACTACGGCCCCGTGTTTGCGCCCGACATGAACATCGAGGCTTTCGGCGCGGGCAAACTCGCGAAGCTGGCCGACGAAAAGGGATTCATCGTGGCAGGCCCGAACTATCCGCGATTCATCCCCATGGAAAAGAAGCAAAGCTCCTCTATCATGGATGATTTATTCGATACTCTTGTCGAGGTCCTCTCCGCGGAGTACCCGATCGCCACTGACCGCATCTACACACTCGGTCACGCGACGGCGGGGCCCACCGCGGTGGCAGTCGGTCAGAGCAATCCCGATCAAGTGGCGGCCATATGCTGCATATCGAGCACGACCCCCGGTTTCAACAACATGAAACGGTTTCCCTACACGCTCCTCATGACAGGATCGGAGGACCTCTTCGCCGATCCCCATCGCGTGGAGAACCTGGCGAGACACTCCTCGAAGCGTGGAGTCCCGATCGAATACCGCGGCGTGGATAAACATGGACGCGTCATGGCTGCCGGTCAGGGTCTCGCCGTTGCCGTGGACTGGCTTCTCGAGCAAAAGATGGCTGACGGGAATGAAGAGTGATCCCGCGGTCAGAGGTTGGTGACGATCTCCTTTCGAGCGACGAGACGGGAACCCCGGCTCTGCCGGATACCGCACGCGCTGAGCCACCGGCTGCGCAGCAGGACCTGCATCTCGTCGATTTTGGAACGCGTTTCGAGCCCCGGTACCTTTCCGCCGGCGCGATGTCTGTGCCCGCCGCTGAAACCGACCTTCTTCAGTGTTTTGGTCAGTAAGCTGACAGCATCGCCGCCGACGCGGCTCGTCCGCGCCGAGATCAGGAGATCCTCACCGACCAACGCGGCACACAGCACGCGCTCCACACCGTTGCATCGCAGCAGAAGATCGGCGACTTCGGCGGCGATCTCGGCGCCGTTTGCACGGGGAAGGAAACAGAGGGCCGTATCCTCGTAGATGAAAGTCTTCTCGAGCGAAAGGAGAAGGTCGCCGAAGTATTCGCGGCTGAGGGGCGCGTTCTGGATATCGCTGAACCAGGCTGGATCGTAAAAACCGTGCAGCCAGGAGATCGCCCGCCGATCGGTCGGGGAAAAAACCGCCTGCCAGCCCGTGGTTTCCGTGTTGATCGCGTACATGAGCGAAGTTGCCAGCCGCGCGCCCGGTTCGACCTTTTGATCCTTCAGGTATTCGGCCGCGATGCTCGACAGGGCCGCAACCCTCGGGCGGATGTCCCTGAAACCGACGCGGAACCGTCTCCGTCCGACCTCGTGGTGATCGATGACCGCTGCCGGCTCGATCCCGAGCTCGCCCAGAAGATGGTTGTTCGCCGTTGGAGCGCAGTCGATGAGAACGACGCCCACATTGGGCTCCGGCGACCACCTGTCGACGAGCGTGACCGGCGGCTTGAGCAGCTCGATCATGCGCAGGTTCTCGGCTCTCCAGACCGCGCCGCCGGCGAGCACGTTGACCCGCTTGTTGAGTTTATTCTCCAGCAGAACCGCGATCGCCCATCCAGATGAGATCGCATCGGGATCGGGATTGTTGTGGGACACGACGGCGATTTCATCGAAACGGGACATGAACTCGACGAAACGCTCGGACCGGGTGGTGCGCTTCGGTGCCATGGAGGACTCCTTCTCTTAGAAACGAGGACTGTGCTCGGCGCGGTCCTTCTTCTGTATATCCCATCGAGTATCGGCAGCAGGGGGAAAATTTTCAAGCCCTCTGGCTGAAGACAGGCAATACTCTTGATTATCAGGCCGGGCGGTGTTGAGATATCGCCTGAAAAACTCGATATACCACCGGTTTCAACACCGGCCTTGAAAAGGAAACGAGATGAGCAAAACCATGAAAACCGGGGTAAAAAAAAGAGCGACCACTCGCACAAAGAAATGCAGGTCCGCTCTCGGCGTCAATCCCATCCCGGCCGACGAACTCCGCTGGCAGTGCGTTCTCGACAAAAACGCCTATCCTTCCACCGATGAGGTGGAACCGCTGACCGGTGTCGTCGCACAGCAGACCGCAATCAGGGCGATCCGTTTCGGCCTGGAGACGAACGCCCCGGGCCACAACATCTTCGTTCGCGGGCTGAGCGGCACGGGCCGCCTCACCCTGGTCCGCTGGCTGCTGGAGGAGATTCAACCCTCCTGCCCCCTCGCCCAGGACCGTTGTTTCGTGCACAATTTTTCTCAGCCCGACCGTCCCCGGCTCATCACCCTCCCCCCGGGCAAGGGACAGGAGTTCAAGAAGGGAATGGAGCAGCTGGCCGATTTCGTCAAGAAAGACCTCGGACCGGCCCTCTCCTCCGACGAGATGAAGGCACGGCGCGGCGCGCTCGATCAGCAGGCGAAAAACGCGATTCAGCGGATCGTCAATCCCCTCGAGGAATCGCTCAAAAAGGCCGGTCTCGCCCTCGTCACCTACCAGGCCGGTCCGGTGGCGCAGACCGCCATCTTTCCGGTGACCGGAGGTAAACCGGTGCCCCCGGAAGAGTTCGAGCAGCTGCACGCCCAGGGACAGGTCCCGGACGAGCAGTTCGAGGCATTCAAGCAGAATGCCTCGTCATTCGAGAAACATCTCGAGGAGACGAACGAGCGGGTGACCGAAATCCGCCGCAACCACGAGCAGACCATCCGCGAAATGATGGAACGGTCGGCGCGCTGGGTGCTGAACAACACGGTGCGCGGCATCGAGAGGGACTTCCCCCAGCCGAGCGTTCTCGAGTTTCTCAACGAACTGATCGACGATCTCGTGGAGCACCGGCTCACGGCCAACGAAAAAGAAGACGATTTCACACAGCTCTACCGTGTCAATATCGTGCTCGAGCACAAGGAAAGCGACGGATGCCCGATCATAGCCGAGGCGTCCACCTCGGTGCGCGATCTGCTCGGGACGATCGATTACGAATTCGGACCGGGCGGCGAGGCCCAGGCGAACCACATGGGGATCAGGGCGGGAAATCTTCTCCGAGCCGACGGCGGTTTCCTGATTCTCGAGGTGCGCGACCTGCTCGGCGAGCCCGAGGGCTGGAAGACTCTCGTGCGCACTCTGCGCACGGGCAAGCTCGAGATCGTCCCGTCGAATACGGCGTCGCGCATGGGCGGCCCGTCGCTCAAACCGGAGCCGATCCCGATCAATGTCAAGGTCGTTCTTCTCGGCGACACCGAGACCTACTATTTTCTCGATGTTCACGACAAGGATTTTTCCCAGCTCTTCAAGGTGCTCGCCGATTTCGACTCGCTCATCGCCCGCGATGACGATGGAGTCCGCGCCTACGCGCAGGTGCTGGCGCGGATCTGCAGCAAAGAGCAGCTTCCGGCTTTCGAACACTCCGCGCTCACCGCCCTGACCGAACAGGGCGCACGGGTCGCCTCCCGCGGGGGAAAGCTCACGACACAGTTCGGACGGATCGCCGACATCGCCCGCGAGGCGGCATTCCTCACGGTCAAGGACGGACGGGCGCGCGTCACCGGCGACGACGTGAATCACGCGATCCGGCTCGGCAAGGAGAGGGCCGACCTGCCGTCGCGCCATTTCCGCGAGCTGATCCAGAAGGGAACGATCAGGGTCGAGACGACAGGGTCCGAGGTGGGACAGATCAACGGATTGGCGGTGATGAAGGCCGGTCCTCTCACATACGGTTTCCCCGCGCGGATCACGGCCACCATCGGCCCGGGAACGGCGGGCGTGATAAACATCGAACGCGAGGCGGCCCTGTCCGGAGCGATCCACACCAAGGGTTTCTACATTCTCGGCGGTCTGCTGCGCCACCTCCTGCGCACCGATCATCCTCTCGCATTCGACGCCTCCGTGGCTTTCGAACAGAGCTACGGCGGGATCGACGGCGATTCGGCCTCGGGCGCCGAGATCTGCTGCCTTCTGAGCGCTCTCACCAACATTCCGCTGCGCCAGGACCTGGCCATGACGGGCGCCATCGACCAGATGGGCCACGTTCTGGCGATCGGTGCGGTGAACGAGAAGATCGAGGGATTCTTCGATGCCTGCGGCGACGGGGGCTTGTGCGGCACCCAGGGCGTTATCATCCCGCGATCGAACGCGGACGATCTCATGCTCCGCGAGGATGTCGTCGATGCCTGCCAACAGGGGGAATTCAACGTCTACGCCGTGGAGACCGTTCTCGAGGCGCTCGAGCTCTTCACCGGTATGCGGGCCGGCGTGCGGGGGGCGAGCGGCGTCTATCCCAAGGGATCGCTGCTGCGCATCGCCATCGACCGGGCACGCGCGTTCTGGTCGATGGCGTCGATCCAAACACCCGCCTCGGGCAAGCGGAAACCTGCTCGACGATAATCGAGGCCGCGCCATCGGTCCGAGCCGCTCACCCGGTGGATGAAGACATACTCAACGCCCTCACCAGGCCCTTTCCGGGTGTTTTCACCCTCGATCCTTGCCGGTCGTCTTTTTGCTCGATCCCGCCACGATGGAGGTTCTGAAACCTCTTCCACGATCGACGGCGTTTCCCATCCCGGGGAAAATCCCTGATCGGGGGGGTTATAAATCGCTCAAAGTCCAATCGACCTAAAGTTTTACTACGACTTCTCCCGAATAAAAAACACCTAAACAGATGACCTATTACTTTGGCTGTATTCACCGAGGAGGACATGGAAAAGAAGGACAGGCTCGTCGTTTTTTGCCTCGACGGAAGACACTTTGGCCTCGCACCCTCCAAGGTCGAGCGGATCATACACGCCGTGGAGATCACGCCGCTCCCCAGCGCACCGGGCGCCATGCTCGGCGCCATCAACGTGCAGGGTCACGTCGTGCCGGTGGTGAACACGCGGGCGCGTCTCGGATTGCCGCATCGCACGATCGTGCCGAGCGACCGGATCATCATCGCCCAGGCATCGAGCGGATCGATCGCGCTCGTCGTCGACGAGGTCGTCGGCTTCGTGGAGACCGACATGATCGACAGCGCCAACAGCGAGGGTCCGTTCTCCACAAGCGGTTGCGTCGACCGGATGATGAAGTTCGACGAGAAGATGGTGCTCGTTTGCGACCTGGACCGTTTGGTCAGCGGAAACGATTTGCACGCCCTCGGTCTGGTAAAAGCATGAACGATTCAGCCGTAAAAACCGAGTGTCTATCCGAGGAACTCCTGTCCCGTCTGGCCGGGATCGTGTCCGACCGCATCGGTTTGCACTTTCCGCCATACCGGCGGCAGGATTTTCTCAGGGGGATCGATGCGGTGGCCGGGGAGTTCGAATTCGACGACGTCAGATCGTGCGTCGACTGGCTCCTTTCGTCCCGCTGGAACCGGAGCCAGGTCGAAGCGCTGGCGAGCTGCCTCACCATCGGTGAAACATACTTTTTTCGTAACGAAGGCGATGTGGCACTACTCCGGGAGACGATCATTCCCACGCTCGTCCGGACGCGCCGCGATCGGGAGAAGACCCTGCGCTTCTGGAGCGCTGGTTCGTGCACGGGCGAGGAGCCCTACACGATCGCCATGCTGCTCCAGGAAAACCTCCCCGATATCGACGATTGGAACATCACCATTCTGGGAACGGACATCAATCCCCGCTTTCTGCGAAAGGCTGCCGAGGGGGTCTTTGGCGAGTGGTCGTTTCGCAACACGCCCGACGACGTCAAGGAGCGTTATTTCCGGCAGACGGGAAAAGGGCGGTACACGATCTGCCCTTCGATCAGGGAGATGGTGCGCCTCGGCCACCTCAACCTGGCCTCAGATCCCTATCCGTCACTCACGAACGGCACGAATGCGATGGACGTGATCCTCTGCCGCAATGTGCTGATCTATTTCACTGCGGAGTTGTCGCGCAAGGTCCTCGGCTCCCTGGGGCGCTCTCTGATGGATGGAGGATGGCTGTTCGTCAGCCCGAGCGACGGAACGAATCTGGTCGACCGCCGTTTCCGGCAGGTTCCTTCGAACAAGGCCATGTGCTTTCGCAAAGAGGATCGCCCGGCTCCGTCCACCGAGGGGAAGACGATCGTCGAGGTCAACCGCTCTCCCGGATGTGCTTCACCGGGGGACAGGAATCTCGAAAAAACGCGCCCCCCCGCCCGCGAGAAGGATGATTCTCTCCGCCGATCACCGGTCACCGGATTCCAATCCGGCGGATTCCAATCCGGCGGATTCCGATCCGGCTCGGAAGAGCCGCGGCGCGACCGGTTGGACACGGCGCGCACGCTCTTCGACCAGGGGCTCTTTTCAGAGGCGATGGTTCTGCTCGACGGACTCTGCTCCGGCAGCCGACCGAGCGGCGAAGCGCTGATCCTCATGGCACAGGTTCACGCCAACATGGGAAAGCTGTCCGAGGCCCTGAAGTGGTGCGATCGTGCCGTCACCCTTCGCAAGATGGATCCCAACGTCCATCACTTGCGGGCGGCGATCCTCCAGGAGACCGGCCGTCTGGATGAAGCGGCCGAAGCACTGAACCGTGTGCTCTATCTTGACAGCGATCATGTACTCGCCCATTTCGCCCTGGGCAGCCTCCGCAAGCAGGAGGGGAAGAGCTCCGAGGCGGACCGGTACTTTGCCAACGCACTCGACCTTCTGCGCGGACGGCCTCACGACGAGCCGATCGAGCAATCGGACGGAATAACGGCGGGCAGGATGATCACCATCATCGAGGCAATGACACTATGAGCCAAACAGAATCCAACGTGAACCCGATCCACGACGAGGAGCACCTCGCGCTCCTGAGGGAACGCGCCCGCTGGCTGGCGCAGGATCCCGGCCGGGAGAAAACCCATGTCGAGCAGATCGATGTTGTCGAGTTCCGGCTCGCGGGGGAGCGGTACGGAATCGATTCCGACGTCGTGCAGGAGGTCTGCATGCTCGACGACCTCACTCCCGTTCCGTGCACACCGTCCTTCGTGCTCGGCGTGGTCAACGTACACGGGCGGATCATCTCCGTGGTAGATCTCAGAAAGTTTTTTCAGATTCCGGATCAGGCGCTCTCCGACCTCAACCGGGTCATCGTACTCCGCACCGACGAGATGGAGTTTGGAATTCTGGCCGACGCCGTTCCGGGCCTCGATTCGATTCCGGTCTCGGAGATTTTGCCTCCCCCTCCCACCTTGACCGATATCCAGGTCGAGTTTCTCAGGGGAGTCACAGGAGATCACATGGTGATCCTCGACGGTAAGAAGATTCTCTCCGACCGGAGAATTGTCGTGCAGGAAGAGATGGACGATCTGCCCGGACCGTCTCGAATGTAAGGAGAACCGGCATGATCCAATTTTTTACCCTCAGCCTGAAGAGGCGCCTCGTCACCCTCTTTCTTTTCGGCGCCATCCTGCCCATCGTGGTCACGGCGGCGCTCGCTTATATCTACTCGAGCGAGGCGCTTCAGGAGGATGCCTTCACAAAACTCGAGGCGGTGGCAGAGATCAAGAAGGACCGGATTCTCCAGTGCATGACCGATATGGTCGGCGACGTCGAGGTGCTTTCCCGGACACAAGACGTCACCCACGCGGTCGAAACGCTCCAAGCATATCGCGAAGCCAGGGGACAGGATCGTGAAAGCGGCTTCAATGTCGAATCCCGAGAGTACACTTCGATTGCCGAGCGACTCGACACGTTTTTCAACGGCTACGTCGAGACCCGCGGCTACGACGACCTCTTCCTCGTCGATCCTGTTTTCGGCCACGTCATGTACACGGTGGCGCGCATGAACGATCTCGGGGCCATGCTCTCGCAGGACGTTCTCCGAGACTCCCCCCTGGCCAGGATCTGGAAGAAGGTGGACAAGGAAAAGATACCCGCGTTGATCGATCTCGAGGAATACACACCGGCGAAGATGCCTGCCGGATTCGTCGGCGCGCCGGTGTACGGCGAGGAGGGCGCAACCATCGCAGTTCTGGTCCTTCGGTACGGCGCGGGGAACATCCGCGCATTGCTGCACGACACGACCGGAATGGACGGCGCGGGCCACACCTACCTCGTGGGCGAGGACCTTGTCATGCGCGCCGACTCCCGAACGCGCGCCGGGTCGACATTCCCGGGGAAAAAGATCGACACCACGGCAGTGAGCGAGGGGCTCCTGAATCGGAGCGGCACTCAGATCATCGACGACTACGAGGGGAACAAGGTTCTGAGCCACTATTCGCCGGTGGGACTGAACGCCGTGCCCGGTATCGATTTCGAATGGGTGCTCTGCTCCGAAAAAGGTCTGGACGAGGCGTTCGTAACGGTCTCGGCCCTGAGCCTGAAGATACTCCTGATCGGGTCGATCCTGACCATCCTGGTCGCCGCCGTGGGGTATGTCTCGGCGCGGGCGTTATCGAAACCGCTCAAAGAGCTGTCCTACAGCGCGGCGCGGATCGCGGGTGGTGACCTGACCGTTTCGATCGACGCCGGTGTCGGAGACGACGAAATCGGGGTACTCAGACGCTCACTCGCGGACATGAACAGCACGCTTCGCAATCAGACCTGCGAGATCAAGGAGGATTCCAGCACCCTGGCCAACGCGGTGAGCCAGATCTCGAACACCGCCTCCGAACTCTCGGTGAGCGCTCACCAGATGTCCGACGCGGTAAACGAGATCACCAGCACGGTCGAGGAGGTGAAGCGGACCGCCTATTCGTCCAACCACAAGGCCGACGCCGTGTCCGAGAAGGCCGACAAGGTGGTGCGCATCTCCGACGACGGTAGGAAGAGCACCGAAGAAGCCGTCGCCGGGATGGGCAAGATCAAGGACGAGATGGACTACGTGGCCGAGAGCATCGTCAAGCTCAGCGAGCAGACCCAGAGTATCGGCAAGATCATCGGCGCCGTACACGGCCTGGCCGACCAATCGAACCTGTTGTCGATCAATGCCTCGATCGAGGCCGCTAAAGCCGGCGAATACGGCAAGGGTTTCGCCGTTGTGGCCCAGGAGGTCAAGACGCTGGCAGACCGGTCGAAGGGCGCGACGGGCCAGGTCAAAACCATACTCAACGAAATCCAGCAGGCGACGGGCGAAGCGGTGATGGCCACCAAAAGGGGAAGCGAGGCGGTGGAGAGCGGATTCGGTCTCTCCTCCCGGGCGGGTGAGGTGATCGGCATCCTTTCGGAAGACATCGCGGAATCATCCCGGTCCGCCAGCCAGATCGCGGCCTCGAGCCGCGAGCAACTGGTCGGCATCGACCAGCTTTCCAAGGCCATGGAGAGCATCAAGGTGGCGGCCGGTCAGAACGTGGACGGGGCGCAACAACTGGAAATAGCGACGCAGAACCTGAACAGGCTGGCCCGGAGACTCACGGGCCTGACGAACAGGTTCAAGGTTTGACCACGGACGAGGAAGATCGAGTCGAGATCGGTAGCGAGGTCAGTTCATGAACGACGAAGTTTTGCTCACGAAGCTCAGAGAGGCATTCAGGGCCGAAGCGGGAGAACGCCTGGCGTCGATGACGTCCAATCTCCTGGCGCTCGAAAAAACCGCCCACACCGCCGAGGCGGACGCACACCTCGAGGTCGTCTATCGGGAGGCCCACAGTCTCAAAGGCGCCTCGGGCGCGATCGATCTGAGGGATATCGAAATCCTGTGCCAGTCGATGGAGAGCGTTTTCAGCGCCATGAAGAAAAAAACGCTCCTCACATCGGCGGCGCTCTTTGACACCTTGCATGAGGCCGTGGCCACGATAGAAGGCGCCCTGGATACGGAAGGCGTCGAGTTCTGCGAGTCGGACGGCGCCAAGATCGACTCGCTCACCACTCAACTCGATTCTCTGAGGCTTGCCGAGCCGGAACAGACCGACGTGCCGCACGCCCGGGAAGGCCGCGAGCCGGTCTCCGCGCAAGAGGTCGAGGTTGTCCAGAATATCGCGCCGCGGGCGGAAACCCCGGTCATGGAGATTCCCCCCGTCGAAGCCGCGGCTGTCGCGAAGCCGCGGACATCTCCCACGGCGGACACGGCGAACCGCCAGGAAGCATCCCATCCGGCCGATGAGCACGGTGCAGAGCCCGCCCGCTTCAAACCGCAGATCAAGTCCCTCAGCTCGGGCACGGTGCGCATTGCGTCCGACAAGCTCGACACGCTCCTCCTCAAGGTCGAGGAACTGGTCTCGCTCAAGCTCATGGGCCAGCAGAACCAGGAAAACATGACCAAGATACTCGGCATTTTCGAGACGTGGGAGAAGAAACGTTCCCAGATCGAGAGCCGGATCAATACGCTCCGCGTTCGAACCGGGGCGGGCGCGGACATCCTCGACGGCCGCGATACGAACGCCGCTCTCTCGAGGTTGATAGACCATGTCGACTGGTCCCGGGAACATCTCCATCATCTGGGCGCGGAGTTGAAAAAAGCGATCCGCGCCGGAAGCGAGAACCAGTACTCGATCGGCAGGATGGTGGATGATCTCCTCGACGATGTGAAAAAGGTGACCATGCTCCCCTTCTCGACCCTTCTGGACATCTTTCCCAAGATGATCCGCGACCTCGCACGGAGCCAGGGCAAGGAGATCGAGCTGAAGATCAAGGGGGGCGATATCGAGATCGACAAGCGTATTCTCGAGGAGATGAAGGACCCACTCATCCACATCCTGCGAAATTGCGCCGACCACGGCCTGGAGGATCCTTCCACGAGAGAAAGCCTGGCCAAGACGCGAGCGGGCGCGATCAACGTGGAAATCTCGCAGACCGAAGGCGACAAGGTGGCGATCGTCATCTCCGACGACGGGAAGGGCATCGATCCCGCGCGCGTGCGCAGCGAGGCGATCGACAGGGGGATCATCTCCCGCGACGAGGCGGAAAAACTGGACGACGAGGCGGCGGTCGGGCTGATCTTCCGATCGGGAGTCTCGACGAGTCCGACGGTCACGCAGATCTCGGGCCGGGGACTCGGCATGGCGATCGTGCAGGAAGGGATCGAGAAGCTCGGCGGCTCCCTTTCGATCAAATCCACGACGGGCGAGGGAACGTCTCTCAGGATCGATCTGCCGGTGACTCTGGCCACATTCAGGGGGATCCTCGTCCGGTCCGGAGGCCGGCGCTTCATCGTACCGAGCATTCACGTTGACCGTATCGTCAGGTTCGCGCAAGACACGGTGCGTACCATCGAGGGAACGGAGACGATCAAGATCGACGGCCATCCTCTGTCTCTGGTCGAACTCTCTGAAATACTCGGCCTACGGGCGAGCGAGAGGAGAGGGACGGAATCGACAGATCCGATCGCGATCGTCCTCGGAGCGGGCCACAGCCGGATCGCTTTCCGTGTCGACGGGGTTCTGAGCGAGCAGGAGGTTCTCGTAAAAAGTCTCGGCAGGCAGCTCGCCCGTGTCCGCAACATCGCCGGTGTCACAATTCTGGGTTCGGGAAAACCGGTGCTCATCGTCAACGTGAACGACCTGCTCAAATCGGCCTCCCGTGCGGCGAAGAAAAGCAGGCGGCCGCCCGCCGCGGCCGGCGACGTTGAAGAGACGGAAAAATCGATCCTGATCGCCGAGGACTCGATCACTTCCAGGATGCTGCTGAAGAACATTCTCGAGTCAGCCGGCTACATGGTCACCACGGCGGTCGACGGGCTCGATGCTTTCACGTCCTTTCAGGCGGGGCGGTTCGATCTGGTCGTATCCGACGTGGAGATGCCTCGCATGAACGGTTTCGAGCTCGCGTCCAGGATCCGCTCCGATCCGACCGCTCCCGATACTCCCGTGGTGCTGGTGACGGCGCTCAAATCGCCGGAGGACAGGGAGCGGGGATTCGACGCGGGAGCCAATGCTTATATCGTCAAGGGTAATTTCGACCAGAGCAATCTTCTGGACACTTTGAAAAGGTTGTTATAAGCGATGAATAAAAGGGTAATCAGGGTTGTCGTGGTCGAAGACTCTCAGGTGGCGCGGGAACTCCTCGTCAGCCTGCTGAGCTCCGACCCGGACATCGCTGTCGTCGGTACGGCCTGCGACGGCGTGGAGGGTTTCGAAACGGTGCGCCGGTTGCGGCCCGACGTGGTCACGATGGACATCCACCTGCCGGGAATGAACGGATTCGACACGACGCGCCGGATCATGGACGAGTGTCCCGTTCCCGTGGTCATCGTCACGGCGGACTGGAACCACGACCCTCGGGACAGGACTTTCGAAGCGCTCGAGGCGGGAGCGCTCGACATCCTCGAGAAACCGAAGGGAGTGGGACGGCCCGAATTCAGAACGAAGGTGCGGCGTCTCGTCGAAACGGTCAAGGCGATGGCCGACGTCAAGGTCGCCGCCCGCTCGAAATGGATGCGCACACAGGACACCGTCAAGAAACCGCCCGTTCCGATCGATGGGAATCTCGAATCGGGAAATACGCGGATCGTGGCGTTCGGCGTCTCGACGGGAGGGCCCGTCGTCCTCAAGTCGATCCTGTCCAGGCTCCCGGCGGAATATCCCCTACCGATCGTGGTCGCCTTGCACATCGTCTCGGGATTCGCCTCGTCCTTCGCCAGCTGGCTCGACAACGAGATCCCTTTGAAGGTCGTCATCGCCCAGGATGATACGAAGCTCTGCGCGGGCCACGTCTACATCGCGCCAGGTGGAAACAACATAGAAGTCAACCGGTACGGAAGAGTGTCGGTACGCGAAATCCCGGATCCAAACGCGCCCTGCCCCTCGGTGGCGGCTCTTTTTACATCAGTGGCGGGTGCCTATGGATCGGGTGCGGCAGGCTTGATTCTCACCGGCATGGGACAGGACGGCGCCCGGGAACTGAAGACCATGCGGGATCGGGGCGCGATCACTTTTGCGCAGGACAAGGAGAGCTCCACGGTCCACGGAATGCCCGGCGAGGCGATCAGGATAGGCGCCGCGCAGCATATCCAGTCGCCCGTGGAGATGGCCGAGTCGCTTCTCAGGCTCGCTCCGCAAAACAAACTCAACGAGGTCTAGGACGGTTAACGATTGTTGAGGAAGGAAAACGGCATGTTCGACAAAGTCAAGATTCTGATCGCCGAAGACAGCCTGACGCAGGCGCTGAGGCTGGAACATATCCTCTCCGAAGCAGGCTATGACGTCGTTGCTACAGGGAACGGGGTCGAAGCGCTCGCGCGGATCGACGACTATCGCCCGAACCTCGTCATCACCGACATCGAGATGCCCGAGATGGACGGCTACGAGTTGTGCCGCAGGATCAAGAACGACGAAACATTCGGGCTCGTACCGGTCATCCTGCTCACCTCCCTGTCCGACACCACCGACGTGATCCGGGGTTTGCAGTGCGGGGCGGATAATTTCATCACCAAGCCCTACAAGGCCGAGGTTCTCCTCTCCCGCATCCGATCGATCCTGATCAACCTCGAGCTCAGAAAGAACACGACCACGAACATCGGTCTCGAGATCTTCTTCTCGGGAAAGAAGTACACCGTCTCGTCGGACCGCATGCAGATCATCGATCTGCTCTTCTCGTCTTTCGAGAATGCCGTGGCCAAGAATCAGGAACTGGAAGAGACGATCAGCCAGGTGAAGGCAACGCAGGAAGAGCTGCGCCGGGCCAAGGAATTGGCCGAGAAGGCCAGCCGCGCCAAGAGCCAGTTCCTCGCCAACATGAGCCACGAGATCCGCACCCCGATGAACGGAATCATCGGCATGACCGATCTCGCCCTCGAGACGACACTGACCGATGAGCAGCGCGAGTTCCTGTCCATGTCGAGAAATTCGGCCGAGGCGCTGCTCGCCCTGCTGAACGACATCCTCGACTTCTCGAAGATCGAGGCCGATATGCTGGAGCTCGAGGCGGTCAATTTCGACCTGCGCGACATGGTCGAGAACACCGTCCGGACCGTGGCCGTCAAGGCCCATCAGAAAGGTCTCGAGATCGCCTGCCGCATCCCCCGGGAGGTTCCCTGCAATCTCTACGGCGATCCGGGCCGTCTCCGTCAGGTGATCGTCAATCTCGCGGGCAACGCGGTCAAGTTCACCGACCGGGGAGAGGTCACGGTGGAGGTGAACGTCGAGAAGAAGACCGAAAAGGAGGCCACTCTCCTCTTTTCCGTACGGGACACGGGCATCGGTATTCCGGAAGACAAGCACGAGGACATCTTCAAGGAGTTCTCCCAGGCCGATGGAAGCACGACGCGCCGTTTCGGCGGCACGGGCCTTGGACTCGCGATTTCGACGAGGCTCGTCAACCTGATGAACGGCAAGATCTGGGTCGACAGCCAGCCTGGCGAAGGAAGCATCTTTCACTTCACCGTGCGGCTCGGGATCGGTCAGGATGCGTCCCCGAAGATCGATGCGGGAGAGGTCGATATCGAGTCGATGCCCGTTCTGATCGTCGACGACAATGCAACGAACAGGCTGATTCTCGACGAAGCCCTGGCCAACTGGGGCTTGCGGCCGACCAGCGTGGCGGGAGGGAAGGAAGCCCTCGCCCTTCTCACCGAATCGACCGCCGCGGGAAAGACCTTCCCGCTGATCCTTCTCGACGTGCACATGCCCGAGCTGGACGGTTTCAGCCTGGCCGCGGAGATCAGGCGGAATGCTGCCTGGTCCGAGTCGGCAATCGTGATGCTCACGTCGGCCGGCCTGCGCGGCGATGCGAGCCGCTGCAAGCAGCTCGACGTGGCCGCCTACCTGACCAAGCCGATCAAGCAATCGAATCTGCTCGAGACGATCATGAAGGTCCGCGGGCCGAAGAGAGCCGGGGAGGAGAAGTCCGCCGCCGATGCCGATCGAACAGTCGAATCGGACCGCCCCCGCCTCGATGTTCTCGTGGCGGAGGACAACATCGTCAACCAGCACGTGATCCTGAACCATCTCAAGAAGCGGGACTGCGCCATCGTTCTCGTTGACACGGGCCGCAAGGCGGTGGAGGCTTTCGAGCAGAAACGGTTCGACCTCGTCCTGATGGACGTGGAGATGCCTGAGATGAACGGCCTGGAAGCGACCTCTCTCATCCGCAAGAAGGAGGGCCGCGGGGCCGATCGCACCCCCATCATCGCGATGACCGCCCATGCCATGAAGGGGGACAGGGAAAAGTGTCTCTCCGCCGGAATGGATGAGTACATTTCAAAACCGATTTCGTCCGAGAGACTGTTCGAGATACTCCACGACGTGGAATCGAAAAAAACCGACACGCTCCCCGTGTAGCACCGGCAGGATTTTCGTCTATTTCGATTCCCGGAACAGAACCGGCAATCCGTTCGAGCATCACCCGGATCAAATTGGTGAAACCGGGTTCATTCCGAAGGGAGGAGGCGCTCCATCCTGAAGTGCTGCAAAACCTCGTGAAAGGCGGGGATCCGGAGAGGATCGCTCTCATGCCGGACGAGATGGGACTCACAGCCGCAATCGGACGAGCCGAACGCCGGGACCGCTCCCTGGGCACTCCGTCTCAACGCGGATGCGATCGTGCACTCGAGATCGTCCGCTGACAGCACGGGAAGAGCCGCATGCCACTCGGCCCGTTCGCGCAGGAAGTCGATGTGCCAGTGCATCTTCTTGCGGCGCCGCCGGTGGCGTTCGACCCGCTTCGACAGGCTTCGCCTCGCCGAGCCGATGTAAGTGTAGAATCCCTTTTCGAAGCGCACCGGGCCGAGCCTTCCCACCTCGATGGTCCGCGCGCGCGGCAGCCTGAGAACGACCAGGTAGCTCCCCTGGTCCCGGGCGTCCCGCTCGACGCACTCCCAGGGAACGCGAAGAAGGCGCATCCTCTTCCTGAGCGCCAGCCGGCCGGTCCAGCCGATGGCGAGCGGGATGATCCCGATCTTCCCGCGCGCGTCGAGGAGTGTCCGGGAGAAAGAAAGATCGGTATGAAAGTCGGGCAGGAAGACATCGGGCCGGAGCGAGTTGACGAGAAACAGAACCGCCCCGCCCGTCCGCCCCCGCGAGAGATCGACCAGCTCTTCCACGTGTTTGCGCCCCCGCGCGGTGACCGCGTCGGGGAACATGGCCACCCTCCGGCTGAAGAGGGTGCACGACTTGACCTCGAGCAGGATCTCCTTCTTCCCGTTCTCCAGAAGAAAGTCGAAGCGGCTCCGGCCCCGCGTGACCTCGCGTCCCGCGATCCGCGTCCCCTCGAGGCCGGGCACGAGTCCGCGCTCCAGAAGGTGCTGCGCCACGTCGTTCATCGCGTGCGTGTGGAGCACGACCGGATCACCGCCCTGGTCAGCGATAGCCACGGCCGTGTAAGCCATCTTGCGGCCCGGATCGTCCGATCCTTCGAGCCAGACCTTCACACCGGGAAAGAGCAGTTCCTGGAGCCGCCCGGGATTCGGCAGATAGGCGCGGATCCTCTTCCCCGACAGCGAGCAGACCAGCACGAACCGGTTGGGCCGCTCGATAAAAGTCGCCGTCCGCGTATCGCTGAAAAATCGCATCGTCGCCCTTTCCGGTTCGGAACAAATTTTCCTTTCCTGTCTCCGCAGCGCTAAGATAAGGTTGTTCCTTTACATGCTTCAAGGAGAAACCGCATGGCCCGTTTCGCACCGTTAACCGTCAGCCTCATGCTCGTGATGATCCTTTCCGCACCGGCCTCCTCGGCATCGGCCGAGCAGGAACCGGTCAAGGCGCTCGTCCTCCTCGGCGGCGAATTCCACCGCTACGAGGAATGCTCCAAGATCCTCGCCGACGCCCTGGCAAAAAAAATTTCGATCACCTTCGACTTCGTGCGCATCGACAACCCGCCCGAGGGAAAACCCAAAGCGGAGAAAGCCACCGTCCCGTCCAATCCCGCCCTGCTCGAGGATTTCGACCTGAACCAGAAGTACGACCTGATCCTCGCCTACCACCAGGACGCCTACGTCAAACTCACCCACAAGCAGCGCGACGGCCTCCTTCATTTCGTCCGCTCCGGCGGTCCGTGGGTGGGGATGCACTCGGCGGGCGACACGCTCAAGAGAGATGTCGACTTCATCCGCATGGTGGGCGGCACCTTTCAGACCCACCCGCCCTTCGGGCCGCTGCAGGTGCAGCGCGTGGCGGGCAGCCATTTCATCACGCGCGGGCTGACCGACTTTGCCACGATGGACGAGTTCTACCACATGAAGATGTGCTCCCTCGACGACAAGAACATCCTCCTCGTGGGCAAGAGCCCGGGCGACGGCAAGACGCGGCCCGTGGCGTGGACCAAGAAGTACGGCCGCGGCAAGGTCTTTTACACGGTCCTCGGCCACGCGCCCGAGTCGTTCCGGAACGAACACTTTCAAACCCTCATGCATCGCGCCGTTCTCTGGGCGCTGCGGCCCGAGGTCGGCGACGCGGGCGCTGACGGATGGATCGAGCTTTTCAACGGCCGCAACCTCGAGGGCTGGACCCACTGCGGCCCGGGCGGTTTTGCCATCGAGGAGGGCGCGCTCAAGTCGATCGACGGCATGGGCCTGCTCTGGTACCACGCCAGGAAATTCCGCGACTTCACCCTCTCCGTCGAGTGGAAGGTGAGCCGTCAAAAGGACAACTCGGGTATTTTCGTGCGTTTTCCCGATCCGCCGGCCGACGAATGGGAACCGGTCTCCACGGGGTACGAGATCCAGATCTGCGACACGGCCGGGCCCAAGCACGACACCGGCGCGGTCTATAGCTTCCAGGCCCCGTCGAAGATCGTGTCCCGACCCGCGGGCGAGTGGAACCGGATGGAGATCACCGTCGAGGGACAGTCCTACACGATCAAGGTCAACGGCGAAACCGTGGTCGACGGCTACGAGGGCAACCGCGGCCGCGAGGGCTATATCGGTCTGCAGAACCACGACCCGAAGGCCTTCGTCTTCTACAGGAACATCAGAGTGAAGGAGCTCTAGTCCATGAATCCAGACGCGAGTGACGCAGGACGCACCCCCTTCAACATCCGGCTCCGACTGTCGATCATGATGTTCTTCCAGTACGCCATCTGGGGCGCCTGGCTGCCGCTCCTCTACCCGTACCTGACCGGCCACCTCGGCTGGACAGCGAAGGAGTTCGGGGTGATCGCCGCGCTCGGCGCATGCGGCGCGCTCGTGGCGCCGTTCATCAGCGGCCAGATTGCCGACCGCTGGTTCTCGACGGAGCGCTTCCTCGCCGTCAGCCACCTGATCGGCGGCGTGCTCGTCTGGATGCTCGCCTCTCTCGGGCCGGAGGAGTACACGGCCTTCTGCGTCTACTCCTTTTTCTACGGCCTGATCTACGCCCCCACGATTCCGCTCACCAACTCGCTCAGCTTCCACAATCTCAAGAACAGCGAAAAGGAGTTCGGCGGCGTGCGCGTCTGGGGCACGATCGGCTGGATCGCGGCGGGAATCGCCATGGGACACTGGTTGCTCCACCTGAGCGCCGACGCTGCAGCCGACGTCGTCGAGACGACGCGCATCGCCGGAATCGCCGACTGCTTCAAGCTGAGCGCCATCCTCGGCGCGGTGCTGGCCGTCATCTGCCTCGCTCTCCCCCACACGCCCCCGCAGCCTGCCGCGGGACGGGGTTTCGCGCCATTCGCCGCCCTGGGCGCGCTGAAAAAACGCGCCCTCTGGGTGCTTTTCCTCGTGGCATTCCCGGTGAGCGTGGTGCATCAGTTCTATTTCGTGCACACCGCGCCCTTCGTGAACAAGACGGTGTCGGCGAGCGCGCAGGCCACGGAGTGGCTCGAGCCGATCTTCGGTTGGGGCGGCGCGGGCCTCATGACGATAGGCCAGATCGCCGAGATCGCCGTCCTCGCGTTCATGGCGTTCTTCCTCGTCCGCTGGAGCAAGAAGGCGATCCTCTTCATCGGCCTTCTCGCCTACATGCTGCGCTTCGGCATATTCGCTTACCTCCCCTACCCGACCGCGGTCGTGCCCGCGCTCGCCCTGCACGGCTTCTGCTTCGGGTGCTTCATGTTCGTCGCGTTCATCGTGGTCGACGAGCAGTGCGGCAAGGATGTGCGCGCCAGCGCCCAGGGGCTCTTCAACTTCATCATCATCGGCGTCGGTATCATCGTGGGCAATCTCTTTGCCGGCGAGATCGGGGCGGCCGCAACCCTGGAGAACGGAAACGTCGACTACACCTATCTCTACGCCGTGCCTCTCTGGATCACGGTCGGCTGCGGCCTTCTTCTGCTCCTCCTCTACCCGGGTAAGTCTAATTACGAAAACGAAAAAAGCCTCGTCTCCTGAAAAAGGGGCGTGTCCCTTTTCTGGCGCCCCCATGGTATTCTGAGCTCAGTGCGGCACCCTGGATTTCAGCCCATCCCGAAAATCTGAACCACCCTGGAGGTTTCCTCATGCGTCGCTTTCCGCTCGCTGCGTTCCTGGCGGTTTTGTTTGTCCTGTGCGTGCCGTACGGTGCGCGTCTCCATGCGGCCGACGTCCCCTCCCCGGAAGATGTGCTCGGATTCAAACCGGGCACGGACCGCACCCTGGCCGACTGGAAAGCGATCCGGGATTACTTCACCGCGCTCGACAATGCCACGGACCGCGTGCAGGTGCACAAGATCGGCACGTCGACCATGGGCAGGGAGATCATCCTCGCCACCATCTCGAGCGAGGAGAACATGGCACGTCTCGGAATGATCAGGGAATCGGTGCGCGCCCTTTCCGATCCGCGCACGCTGGCCGGCGAGGACGCGCACAGGCTGGCGAAGGAGACCCCGGCCGTGGTCTTCGTGGGCTGCGCCCAGCACGCCACGGAGATCGCATCGACCCAGATGGCGATGATCTCGGCCTGGCAGGTTGCAACGGAAGACTCTCCAGCCATGAAGGCGATCCGGCGCGACACGATCTTCCTGCTCGTTCCGTCGATGAATCCCGACGGCCATCAGATGGTGTGCGACTGGTACAGGCAATACGTGGACACACCCTTCGAGGGATCGCGCATGCCGTGGCTCTACCACAAGTACGTGGGTCACGACAACAACCGCGACTGGGCCATGATGACCCAGGTCGAATCGCGGCACATCTCGCGCGTGCTCTACGAGGAGTGGTTTCCCCAGATCGTGATCGACGTGCACCAGATGGGCAACCGGGGGGCGCGCATGTTCATCCCCCCCTATCACGATCCGATCAACCCGAATCTCGACCCTCTGCACCAGTACCTGCTCGCGCTGATGAGCGCCCGCATGCAGCTCGATCTTTCCCTCGCCGGGCACAAGGGAATCATCTCCAACGCGATGTTCGACGAGTGGCTGATCGGTTACTTCACCTCCGTGCCGAGCCGGCACAACATGGTGACCCAGCTCATCGAAATGGCAAGCGTCAACATCGCCTCTCCGGTGTTTCAACGGCGGAGCGATCTGCGCGTGACGCGTTCCGGGGACGACTACGGCGTGCGCTCCAACTTTCCGGAGCCCTGGGAAGGCGGGTGGTGGCGGCTGGGCGATATCGTTGCCTACGAGCAGACGGCGATCCTCTCCGTGCTCGGCCATGCCGCGCGGAACAGGCAGGAGGTTCTCGAGAACTTCTACCGTCTCGGCGCGCGCCAGATCGAAGCGGGACGGAGCGAACCGCCCTACGCGTACCTCATCTTGCCCGGCCACGACCAGGACGATCCGGCAGCCGCTTGGGAGTTGATCGAGGTGCTCCAGCGCGGGGGCGTGGAGGTCCACCTCGCGCGCGATCATTTCCGGGCGGACGGGATCGACTACCCCCATCTCACGGCCGTCGTCCTCACGGCCCAGCCCTACCGGGCCCACGCCAAGGACCTGCTCGAGACGCAGTCCTATCCCGATCTCAGGTCATACCCGGGCGGACCGCCCGAACGGCCCTACGACGTCGCGGGCTGGACCCTGCCGCTGCTCATGGGCGTCAAGACGGTGGAGGTGGTCAGTCCATTCGAGGCACGGCTCGAGAAGATGGAACGGGGAGCCAGCCCTCCCAAGGGATCGGTCAGGCTGATCAACGGCGGCGGCCAGTACCTTCTCGTCGAACGGAATCAGAACCACGCCTTCACCCTCGTCAATCGGCTGCTCGCCGCGGGCCAGTCGGTGTTCACGGTGACGCAGGAATTCGAGTGCGCCGGGAAAAACTTCTCTGCCGGGACCTTCGTCATTCATGCTGCCGGCGAACGGCTTGACGCGATCGAGGCCGACGTGATCGAGATCGGCCTCGAAGCGGTCCGGGTTTCGGAGTCCCCCTCCGAGGGCCTGGTACAGGTCAAGCCGGTCCGCCTCGGCGTCTACCAGCCGTGGACGGCCAGCATGGACGAGGGATGGACGCGCTGGGTGCTCGAGAAGTACGAGTTCGCCTACAGCACGGTGCACGACGCCGATATCCGCGCCGGCGGTCTGAAGGCGAGGTACGACGCCATCCTCCTCGCCGACATACGGGCGCGATCGATCATCGACGGCAACCCGATCGGACGTGTGCCCAAGAAGTACACCGGCGGCATCGGAGAGGAGGGGATCTTCGCCCTGCGCGATTTCGTGCGCGAGGGGGGGGTGCTGATCGCGCTCGATTCGTCGTGCGACTTCGTCATCGAGAACCTCGAGCTCGACATCGAGAACTGCGTGGCGCGGACGGCCGGCGGGCGTGATTCATCGAGGTATGATTCACCCGCCCCGCGCCGGGAGGAGGAGAAACGGTTCTTCTGCCCGGGCTCGCTCCTGAGCATCAACGTGGACAACACCCATCCCCTCGCCTTCGGCCAGAATCGAACGGTGACGATCATGCACGCCAACAGCCCCGTGTTCGAGATCGTGGAGGAGACGGACGGCCCCGGTCGCCGCCAGGCGCGGGACCGCTCCGGAAGCGAACCGCCGAGGAAGTCCGCCAAACCGGGTGTCGTCTTGGTGGGAACCTATCCGAAAATGAATCCCCTCATCAGCGGATGGATCGAGAACGATGAGAAGATTCACGCCAAGGGCGCCCTGGCCGAGGCCGCCTTCGGCGACGGGCTTGCCGTGCTGATCGGTTTCCGCTGCCAGTTCCGCGCCCAGGCGCGGGGGACATTCAAGGTGCTCTTCAATGCCATCTACCGAAATCGGGAAAGCCGGCACTGATCCCGGTGGCGGCCGCCCTTTCCCGGCCTTCGCCGGCTGGTCCTGTTGTTTCGCGCGCCGCTGACGTGCCCGTATCGGGTTCCGGTCAATCGAGCACCGGCGCGTAGAGCGCTCCCACGTCGAGCCTCAGGTCATCGTGCCCCACGCTGTCGAAGGGAATCTCGAGATTCTCCTGTATGTTGTCGAGACTGACCAGCACCATGCTGTAGAGGACAGCCACGGCGTAGCCGACGAGCGGATAGTCGCTCTTCGATTCGGCGATGTAGGCAAAGTACGGGGCGAAGAGGATGGGGAAGATATTGAGAAACACCTTGCTGTAAGCACGGAGCGCCACCGGCGTGCGGTAGGCGAGGATGTTGCGCATCTTCTCGAAGTCGATCATCATGGCACGCATGTACTGGTTCGAGCGGCTCGCCTCGCCCGACGAGAGCCCCGCGGCGCGCGCCTCCTCGATCGACCTCGAAAATGCCGAGAAGCGGCCGTACACGTCGGCCAGGTCGGGATCGTTGGCGCGCCATCCCGTGTTGAAGTACTCCTTGATCCCCGCGAGGAGCTCGAGGATCGCCCGGCGTGCCCGCGGCGCGTGATCCTCCGCCCCCCGGCCGTCGGGTACCCAATCCCGGTGGCCGTAAAAAATCGCGATGGCGTGCGCCTTGAGGGAAGCGAAACTCTTGAGCGCTTCCTCCCGCCGCCGGTAAGCGGCGTTGATCGAGAAAACGATCGGAAAGATGATGGCGATCCCGATCAGCCCCGTGGGGATGTCGGCTGCCAGACCGAAATGCCGGCAGAGCCAGGTCGACAGGAGAGCCAGTACGGTGACGGTCACGGTGTGAGCGTCGACGATTCCCAGAAAGTGTTTGATCGTTTTCATGCCTTCCTTTTTCTCCAGACGATGAGGCCGATCAGATCTTCGGCAGGGTCCAGGGTTCACGATATGTCCGATCGAGAAGCGCGTTCGCTCCGGGATCGTCGATGAATTTTTCCTTCTTTCCGTCCCAGCGCAGTTTCTTTCCCAGCTTGCAGGCGACGAGGCCCAGGTGCATGGGCAGGGTCATGTTGTGGGCATAGGCCAGGTTGCTCTCGGTGAGCGCGCGGCTCTTGACGCAGTCGACGAAGTTGCGCTGGTGGCCGGGCGACCGGGGCGTCTCCTTGCCCACCTCGGGCAGATCGCCGCCCGGTACCTCTTCGCCATCGAGGAAGATCTTTCGCGAGCCGTAGTCCGTGACGAGATGTCCTTTCTCGCCCTCGAAGCAGGCGCCGATCCCGCGGCCGGCACAACCGGGCCGGTCGGGAATCTTGGTGGTCCAGAAGTACTCGAGGCCGTCGAACTCGAGGTCGACGTCGATCCACTTGTGCGTCTCGCCCATTCCCTTGTCCATGAGCTCGCCCCGCGCGGCCACGGTCCGCGGCGCGCCCAGTTCGAGCGCCCAGAACACGACGTCCGAGATGTGGCACCAAAAATCGGCGAAGTGCCCGCCCGAGTAATCCCAGAAGTAGCGCCAGTTGAAGTGGCAGCGCCGCGGGTTGTAGGCCCTCTCCGGCCTCGGCCCGAGCCACCTGTTCCAGTCGAGGTGGGCGGGCGGATCCTCGTCGGGCACCTCGTCGATCATCGGCGTGCCGCCCGTGCGCCAGACGCGCACCTTGCCGATCTTGCCGAGCGCGCCCGACCGGACGAGGTCGACGACACGGTGGTAGTTCTCACCGGCATGGATCTGCGTGCCGAGCTGGAAGACGCGCCCCTCCTTCTGCTGGGCGTCGAGCATCAGGCGGCTCTCTGGAGCCGTATAGGAGAGCGGTTTTTCCGAATAGACATCCTTGCCGGCAAGGAAAGCGTGCGTTGCCATGATGGTATGCCAGTGATCGGGCGTGGCAATGCTCACCGCGTTGATGTCTTTCCTTTCGAGAACCTTTCTGAAATCCGCGTGGAGGTCGGCCTTTGTTTCGGGCCGGCGCTTCTTCAGGTTCTGGAACGCACGGTTCAGGTTGTTCCGGTCCACATCGCAGAGCGCGGCGATCTCCACATCATCGAATCCGGAGAACCAGTTGAGGTGGGCGTTCCCCATCCCGCCCACGCCGATGATCGCCATGACTACCCGCTCGCTCGGCGGGACGAGCCTGCCGCCCGGTCCGGCGCGGAGAATGTTCGGAAACAACCCGCTGCCGATCCCGGCGCCGGCGACCCCGAATCCCACACTCCTGAGAAAGTCCCGTCTCTTCATGGTAGTCTCCAATCAGGCGTACCGCCTCTTCCGCCGGTCCGGAAGCGGCCGAACCAACCTCAAGAGAATACCATACGGGACCGCGATTCCAACAGTCGGTTGGAAGCGTCATCTGCCTCCACCTCGCGCTCAGTCCTTCTTGATCTTGATCCCGCCGTTGGAGGTGGTCAGCTTGATTTCGGCCAGGCCTTTGCCCAGCACGCATTTGGCCTTCTGCGAGGACATCCCCTTGTTGATGTGGCCGAGATCGAAATCGCTCTTGATGGAGCCGAATGTCGTGGAGGCGGTGAGCTTGAACGATGGCGGATCGGGCAGCGCGATCTCGATCAAGCCGAAAGTGGATTCGAGAGTGAACCCGTTCCCCTTCCCCTTTTCGCCCGACGAGTAAGAGAGCCCCGACGCCTTGATATTGCCGTTCGACGTTTCGGCCGAGATGCTGCCCCCGACGCCGGCAGCGTTGACCGAACCGAATGCGTTCTCCACATCGAGATTGCCCTTGATCGCCTCCACGTCCACGCCGCCGTTGCAGGTTCTGATCCGGCAGTTGCCTGATACTTCCTTCACGTCGGTACTTCCGAATTCGTTTTTGATGTCCACATCGCCCCTGATTCCGCTGACCCTGGCAGTCCCGTTGCAGAGTGCGAGTGTCGCACCCCCCCCGGCTCCTTTGAGAGTGACCGAGCCGAAGGTGGTTTCGATCTCGGCCGGCCCCCCGATCTTCTCCGCTTCAACAGGAGAGTTCTCGCCCGATACCTCGAGGCTGCCCCCGATATTCTCGAAATCCTGCTTCCCGAAAGAGCCCCCGGACCGGACCGATCCGGCCACGTTCTTCGCCGAGATCTTGCCGCTGCCGCAACGCACCGTCAGATCTCCGGCGATATCCTTGACCTTGACCTGGCCGAAGTTGTTGCTGATGTCGAGATTTCCGCCGAACAGATTGTCCACTTCGACCGAGCCCGAATTGCCCTTGATCACGGTTTCACCGCTCGAGTTCCTGACAGAGACCTGCCCGAACGAAGCCGCCAGCTTCATCGCGCCGCGAACACCCTCGATCTCGAGCGATCCGCAACTCGCGTCAACGTCGATCCCCGCCTGCGGACCGGTGGCGGTGATGCTGCCGAAGGAGTTTTCGGCCTTCAGGTGATGGTCCGCCGGAATGACGAGATCGAGGCGCACTCCGTAGGAAATATCTTTCCACTCCCCATCGGGAAAGACCGTTTCGATCCGGAAGAGCTTGCCCTCTCCCGTGGCGTCGATACGAATCCGGCTGCCGAATTTTTCGGCATCGTCCCCCTCGACCTCGATGCGCGCCTTCAGGGCAACCTCTCTCTTTTCCCAGACGGTGATCGTGAGGTTTCCCATGGAATGAAGCACCTCGATCGGCACACCCTCGGCGATCGGATAGGTCTCGTCCACGTTCCGTTCGTAGTCAGCCTTTCCCGAGAACTCGTAGCCATGGAGATCGTTCCAGAGACAACAGGCGACGTTGAGAGCCAGAATCAAAGCGATCATGTAGTATTTCTTCATCTTCCGTTCCTCCCAGAAAAACCTCGGCGAAACCGCGGCTCTTCGGACCTCCGGTCCGGCTCTTCGGACCGAAGGTCCAGCTCTTCGGACCTCCGGTCCGACTCAGTGGTCGCGCGCCAGGTACTGATGTATGATTTCCATCTTCTTCTTGCTGCAATCGATGAGCGAACGCCGCACGCCGCGATTCAGCCTGTTGGCCTCGTGCGCGAGGCGGCACATTTCTATGTTCGAGTCGAGATACTCGACCTGTCCTGCCACGAGGGATGCCGCGCCATTCTCCTCGGCGATCCTCTTTCGAAAGATCGGCTCCACCCTGGCCAGTTCCTCCTCGATCCGGCGCTGCTCGGCGTCCATGGCCGCGGACTCGTCCTCCTCCATGATGACCTGCGCGGGCCGGAGATCGTCGAGGGTGGCGAAAAGGATCGTCACGCCCGCGACCCAGACGGCGGCCGCGAGCGAGACGGCGATGCGCCTGATCCTCGTGCGCCGCGCCAGTGCGAGGGCCGCGGGCGTTTGCCTGAATCGCCCGAGATCCTGTTCGATCCGATCCCACAGGCCGGGGGCTTCCACGGGCCGCCTCAGGCCGGCGGCGATCGAGGAGAGCGGTTCGAGTTCTCGAGCAGCTTTCTCGGTGTCTCTCTTGTTTCGCCTTCGCTCGCTCATGTCAGTGAGGCCTTTCGGTCGACGGCGGGATCCATTCCTGGTCGCGCCCGAACCGTTCGCCCAGAAAGGGCCGCAGGCGCACACGGAGACGATCCCGCGCCATGAAGAGGTGATACCGCGCGGTGCCCGCCTTGAGGCCCAGGATCCTGGCGGTCTCTTTCAGCGAGAAACCCTCGATCATGGAGAGCGAGAAAACCGTCCGCTGCCGCAGCGGCAAAAGCGCGATCTCCCTGTCGAGAGCCTGGACCGCCTCGTCGAGAGCCGGGTCCGCGCCACAACCCGAGGCGCGGTCCGCCGCCTGGGCGGCGGCCGCTTCCAACGCCTCGGGATTCCCGATTTCGTGCGCCCTCGCGCGTTTCTTACGTATTTTCAAACAAGCGTTTACCACTATCCGGTAAAACCAGGTCACAAAAGAAGAGCGGCCGCCGAAACTTCCCACTTTCGAGTAGAGGATGACAAACGCTTCCTGGACCGCATCCTCGGCGTCAGCCCTGTTCGGCAGGATTCGTGTGGCCACGCGCAGCATCCGGTCGCGATGCCTCTCGTAGAGTTCACGATAGGCATCGAGATCGCCGCTCTTGAGATCGGCGATGAGTGCTTCATCCGGTTCAGGCATCGATCGATTCCTGTCAAACGCTGGTTTGATGCCGCCCAAGGCATTGCTGTTTGGGTCTTTTTCAAAATTGCCGCAAAAGGGGTGCGACTCTCGGCGCGGAGAACGTATCTGAGATTGTACGGCACCCTCGACCGGAAACCAGCCGATGTCATCGAAAGAGATTTCAGATCACGAGGCGATCGCGTCATTCAGGCGAAGCCTGAGAGATCACGGCGCGGGCGCACGCCGCGCGCCGGAGCGGAACGGGGAGAGCTCATTCGATCGCGACGCCTTCCGGGTCCTCTACGACCGCTACTCGGGACGCGGCATTCGGTACGCCAACTCGATCCTGCGCGACGTGAACGATTCCGAGGATGCGGTGCAGGAGGTCTTTTGCCGGCTCCTGGGTCCGATCGCGCGGAACGAGGTGGACACGGGGCGCGGCGGTTTCGGCGCCCTCTTCTTCGGCAGCTTGCGCAACCTCTGCGTCGACCAGATCCGCAAGCGCCGCAGCCGGCCGTGCGAGAAGCCGATCGACGCGCTTCCCGAAACCGAGGCCCGGCCCGAAGGGGAGCCGTCGGGCCGAATCGCGGAGCTGGAGGAGATGGAAGCCCGTGTGCGGGCGGCGTTCGACGCCCTCCGACCCAACCATGCCGAAGCCCTGCGGCTCCGGGTCAAGGGCGGTTTGAATTATGACGAGATTGCCGCGGCCCTCGACTGTTCGCGCGCCCAGGTCCGGACCTGGATCTACAGGGCGCGCCGGTCGCTGAGCGAGATCTTTCTGCGCGAAGGGCTCGACGTGCCCCTCGCCTCGAGGGAGCGGAGAACAAGGAGATGAACAATGGCCGGATGTGACGAATACGCCGAACTGTTGAGCGTCCGTCAGGACGGGGAACTCGATCCAGCCGAAGAAGCACTCCTCGACGAGCATCTGGCGGATTGCGCCGACTGCGACGCCCTGGAGAAGCGGCTCGCCAAGGTCGACTTCATCATCGACAGCACCGATCGTCTGGTCGGGTCCGATCGCGTGGCGGATGTATCGGGCAGAATGCCCCGCCCCGGGATGCGCGAACGCCTCGAGGAGCGGCTCGGCCGGATCCTGTCTTCGCGGAGCCGCCGCGTCGGGGTACGCGCCGTGCGTCGCGTCGGGGCGCGCGCCGTTCAACTCGCGGCCGCGGCGTTGATCCTCATTGCGATCAGCCTCGTGATCCTCGTCACCGGGGAACAGGCTGACGCGGGCCTCATCGATCCCCACGTCACCGCTCTCGAGGAAGCGAGCGCCGAAACGATCAAGAATCAAGACGCCCTGCTCGACACGCTCGAGTGGGACCTCAACGCGTTGAAACTGGAGGTCCGGTGCACCGACCTCGACGACGAGAGCTCGAGCAGGCTGCTCGAACGGATCGACGCACTCCTGCAGGAAGTGGAAAAAACCCGACTCGATGACCGCACAGTTATGGGAGAAGAAAAATGAAGTTCACCATCCTTTTGATCGCGGCGCTCGCCTTATTCACGGCCGCGCCAGGAGCATCCGGTCAGGACAAGGATCTCACAGAAGCGATCGAGATCCTCTCGAAAGCGATCGAGGAAAAATCGAAGGCCCTCTCCGTCGACCTCAAGAAAGAGGTGTCCACTCTCATGGACCTGGTCGATGTGGAAGCGATGGAAAAGGAGGTCACCGATCTGATCACGCTCGATCTCAACGAGCGCAAAGCCGTGCGCGAGGCGCTCGAAAGCTTCCACGCCCACTGGGTGCGCAAGGACGCGAAGGGCGACGACGAGAAGGCCATCACCCTCGATACAGGCGAGGATTCCGACTGGCTGGAGAAAATCGTCAAAAAGGCCGGGGCTGTTCTCGACGACGAGGATGGAGCGGCATTCAAGATCTGGCTGCTGGCGCGCAAGGAAAAGGTGGACAAGGCCACGGCCAGGATCAGCGCGGTGGCCGGCGAACTGGGCGGAAAGGTGGGCGAGCTCGCGGGCAAGATCAGTGCCGACGCGGTCACGCTCGGGCTGCAGGCCGCGAAGCAGACCTCTCACCTTCATGAGCTGCTCAAACCCCGTTTGAAAGCGCTCGAGGCTCTCTCCGAGCTGCACGGCGCCGAATGGGGCCTGTGGGCCGAGGACCTGACCCGCGGGCTCGTGGACATCGCCGAAGACGAGGATATCGGCTCCGCCCTGGCCAAGGCGCGGCTGGGAAAAAGGATCAGGGAGAGGATCAGCAGATCGCTCGACAGGGACGCGCTCAAGAACCTGCACAGGCTCTCGCGCATCGACGAGATGGACTGGGACGATTTCTCCGAACGGATCAACGAGATCGTACAAAAATCGCTCTCCGGGCTCGATCAGTTCGATCTCGCCGAAGAGAGCTTTCACGGTGCGCTCAAGGATTATTCGGAAAACGTGATCAAGGCGACGGAACAGTTCAGAAAAGCGCTCGAGCTGCAACGGGGAAAGTGCGACCACGAGTCGAGCAAACACCGCAAGGCGGTCTACGACTATCTGAAAAAGGTCTACGGTGATCGGGATGAGGACACAGGGGAATCGGACGAGGTGCGCGATGCCTTGAAAAAGGCCTTGAAAAAAATACCCGATGTGCGCAAGAGCGTGGACGCGGCGCGCAAGGCGGTGGAAAAGGCCCGTCTCGAGGAGCTCTTCCGCAAGGAGGACACGATCCACTCGCGCGACGCCGAGATCCGCGCGCTCCGCAAGGAGATCGAGGAGCTCAAGCGCGAGCTCGAGAAGATGAAGAAAAAGAAAAGCAGCGAACAGGTGCACATCGATTCCGGCGAGCGCTGGGTGTGATTTTTCAGCGCGATCGTTGGTACGGGTAGAGGACGAAGAAGAGGAAGTCTAAATCGGTTTCGATCGACATCTGCGTCATCTCGATACAGGTCCGCGGTTCAGGGCAATGAACCCGGGAAAGAGGTGGCGCAGACCTTTTTCGGTCAACTCTCGATGAGCCGCTCCACCTCAAAATGAACTCCATGCACGGCAGCAGCACCCGGACTTTCGTCAAATAAATCATTTCAAATGTGACATCCCCGGGTATAATCGCGCCTCCAAGGGAACCGTGCCGTATTTTCAAGAGGAGGTATACCATGAGGTCTCTCATTGCGCTGTGCGCCTTTTGCGTCATTTCCCTGTGCGCCTTTTCATCCACGATCTACGTGCCCGACGATCACCCGACCATCCAGGGTGCGATCAACGCGTCGGCACACGCGGACACGATCATAGTCAGGGCCGGCACCTACGTGGAAAACATCGACTTTCACAGCAGAAAAATCACCGTCATGAGCGAGGACGGACCGGACGTGACCACGATCGACGGGAACCGGTCGGGCAGTGTGGTTGTCTTTCAGGGCAGTGAAGACTCGAACACGATCCTGACCGGATTCACGATCACCAACGGTTCGGGAACAGTGTTCGATACAGGACCCTACGATGTCAAAGTCGGCGGCGGGATCTTCTGCAACTGGGGCGTCTCTCCGGTCATCACGCGCAACGTGATCAAGCAGAACAGGGTGATGTCCGACGGCACAGCGTTCGCCGCCGGCGGCGGGATCTGCTGCCGCGAGAACTCGACGCCCACCATCATCGACAATCTCATCATGGGGAATATCTGCGAGTACTCGGGCGGCGCCATCGCTTGCCGCGAGTCAGCCGCCGTGATCGCGGACAATCTCATCTGGAACAATCAATCGTACATCGATGTCGGTGGAGGAATTTATCTCAAGTCGAGTGATTCACTCATCACCAATAATGTGATCTGGGGAAATGACGCCTTTGTCGGAGGAGGAATCGTTTTCTATACCTCTTCGCCGACGATTGCCAACAACGTCATCGCTGAAAATACGGCTCGTGATTCGGCCGGAATCAGATGCAGTTCCTCTGGAAGCGCCCGGATCTGCAACAATTTCATTTTCGGAAACGTCGCTTCCGGCGACGGAGGCGGAATGACAACCGATTCGGATTTGTGGATCGTGAACAACACGATCGTCGGCAACAGCGCCGGCAGCGAGGGAGGCGGAATCTGGGTCAACTACTACAACGAACCCTTCATCGCCAATACGATCGTCTGGAACAACGATGCGCCCGACGGTCCAGAGATCTACTACACCGGCGCCGCACCGACCGTAATCCACTGCAACGTCGAGGGAGGCTGGCCGGGTACGGGCAACATCGATATCGATCCGCTCTTCGTCGATATTGCAGGCAACGATTTCCATCTCACCTGGAACTCTCCCTGCCGCGACGCGGGCCACAATACCTCGGTCGCCGAAGAGTACGATTTCGAGGGCGATCCTCGCATCGCGCTCGGCACGGTCGACATGGGCGCAGACGAGTATTTTTACCACCTGTACTACACGGGCGACCTGATCCCGGGCGCTTCGGTCGATCTGAAGGTGGTCGGTTACCCTTCCGCGCCGATCACGCTCTACCTCGGCTCGGGTATCGCCGATCCGCCCTACTCGACCCAGCACGGCGACTTCTGGCTGAACTGGCCCGTGCTGTGGCAGGGCAGGATCGGCACCGTTCCCGGTAATGGCGTGCTCGTTTACTCGGCAACCGTTCCGTCCGGCTGGACAACCGGCTCCGCGCATCCTCTCCAGGCTCTCGTCGGTCCCTGGGGCGGGGGATACAGCCGGTTTTCCAATCTGATGACGCTGGAGATCGATTAGGCGTGAAGACGGCTGACCGTCGATCCGTGCCCCGCAAACCGTGATGAATCTGATAAAAAAATCCACGGATCGCAGGGGAGGTGGGCAACGGGAAAATTCCCCTCGAACACTTTTTCGGCGCCGCGCACGGCGGCAAGCACCGCGGGATCTCGGGATCTACCGCGCCGGCGCGTTCTTCACATAACGCTCGAGCCAGGCGTTCATCTCCCAGAGCATGTGCAGCACCGATTCGCGCGCGCGATAACCGTGGCTCTCGTGGGGCAGCATGACGAGGCGCGCCGTGGCGCCGTTCCCCTTGAGAGCATGAAAGAAACGTTCGCTCTGGATCGGAAAGGTGCCCGAATTGCTGTCCGCGTCGCCATGGATGAGCAGCAGCGGCTCGTTCACCTTGTGGGTGTGGGTGAAGGGTGAAAGGGTCATGTAGATCTCGGCCGCCTGCCAGAAGGTGCGTTCCTCCGACTGAAATCCGAAAGGTGTAAGCGTGCGGTTGTAGGCGCCGCTCCTCGCGATGCCGGCCCGGAAGAGATCCGAGTGCGCCAAGAGATGTGCGGCCATGAAAGCGCCGTACGAATGCCCCCCCACGGCGATCTTGTCCTTGTCGGCGACACCGCGTTCGACGACCGTGTCGACCGCCGCTTGTGCGCCCGCCACGAGCTGCTCCACGAAGGAGTCGTTCGGCTCGGCATCGCCCTCCCCGATGATCGGCAGAGCGGGCCCGTCGAGAACGGCATAACCCTGTGTGAGAAACAGAAGAGGCGAGCTCCAGCTGGTGCGCCCGAACCGGAAGGGCGACGTGCGCACCTGCCCCGCCGCGGCGGCGCTCTTGTATTCCCTCGGGTAGGCCCAGAAGATCATGGGCAGCGGCCCCGAACCAGCGGTGTAACCGGGCGGCAGATAGAGGGTGGCGGTGAGCTTGACCCCGTCGCCCCGCTCATAGTGGATCAGCTCCTTGCGCGCCGCGGCCAGAGCCGGAGCCGGGTGCGGCGTGAAGGTGAGCTGCCGCGTCTCGCTCTTCGACAGGTCGTGGTAGAAATAGTCGGGCGGCTCCGTCACCGACTCGCGCATCGAGATGAACCGGGTGCCGTCATTCTCGAGCAGGTCCAGGGGCCGCTCGTAGAAGAGCCCCTCCGAGGTCCAGAGCCGATGCTTCTCGCCTGTTTTCAGATTCAGCCGGTCGATAAAGGGTTTGCTCCCCTCGGGTGACGCGCCCTCGCCCACGAGAAAGACCGTGTCGCCCTGGTCGGGCGTGCACAGGATCGAGGTTCCCGCCAGGGACTGCCACATGGCCGGCCGCCCCGGATCGCCGTACCGATCCTCGAAAGAACGGTCGAAGAGAAGCTGCGGAATGCTGTCCGCGCTGTCGGGCGCGAGCAGCCAGGTTCGGGTCCGGCGCGTCTTCCACCACCATTCGGTCACGAGGGCCACGTTCTCGTAACCCCAGCGGATCCCGGAGAATCGGAGCGACAGGGAGACGAGACCGCGCGGCTCCCCATCGAAGGGTTCGGCCAGCGCCATCACCTGGTCGCGCACATCGGCGTCCCTGCCCGGGTCCCCCCCATCGCGCGCCTCGACCCAGTAGATCGCCGCGAACTGATCGCCGCGCCACCCCACGTTGCGCGGCCCGGTCCGCACGGCGCCAAAACCGGTGGGTACTTCCTCGGCGAGGGGAAGATCGGCGATCTCGCGCACGATCTGGCCGTCCATGCTCCAGATCTGGATCTTCCGCGGAAAACGGCTCGCCGGTACGAGGTAGGAAAAGGGGCGGTGAATGGTTTCCACGAGGATGTAGTCGCCGCGCGGAGAGGGTTCGGCGCGGATCACCATACCGGCCGGGCCGATCGTGTTGATACCGCCGTCGAGGGTGATGTGCGCCACCTGCGCCGAGAGGTAATGCTCGAACAGGTCCTCGTCGTGGGGCGATTCGAGGAGATCCTGATAAGTGCGCGCCGGCGCCTTGCGGCCCGCGCTCCGCCGCACCACCGGACCTTGCGGAACGGCATCCGCCTGGGGCGCGATTCCGCGATTGGCGGGCACCACGAGACAGATGAGCCCGTCGCTTCCGGAGAGCCAATGGAAGGAGCCGCCCCATGCGTTGTTCAGGCGCGGGCCCAGGATCTGCCGGCTCCGTCCCGAGTCCTTCTCGGCAACCCAGAGCCCCACACCGCTTTCCTCCGCCATGCTGAAAGCGATCTTCTCCCCGTCGGGCGACCACCGCGCCCTGATGATGCGCGCCTCCGGAGGCAACTCGATCATCTGTTCGGTGCCGTCGGATATTTGCATCACCTTCAGCCCCGTCACCAGACGGGGACGGCTCGGGCCATTGGTGGCGGGATTGATCCTCCGGCCGGCGAGCCTCAGTTCGGGCTGCGCCAGCTCGGCGATCGAGGGCAGATTGGGTCTCTGCTCGATGAGGATACACTCGCGCGTCGGATCGACCGCAACGAGAGGCGCCGGGGGTGCGTCGATGATGTCCACGATCTCCTGCGGCGGCGTGCGGTAGATTTCCTTTTCGGCGGAAAACCCATCGGGCCCCGCGGTCAGGAAGCAGATCGCCGCGATGCAGGCGAACGGAATCGCGCTCATCCGGGGAACCACAAGGTCATTCAGACTGATCATTCTCAAACTCCTGGGAAAATGGTCTATTCCAGCTTCTGCCCGTCTCGAAGAAGCCGGCTTTCGAGTTCTTCATAGCTGATCTCTTGAACAGGCACACCCTCCTCGATGGCACGGACAGCGGCGGTTCCGGCCGACTGGCCGAGCACCATGAAGACCGGTTCCATGCGGATCGAGCCGAAGGCGATGTGCGACGCGGACACGCAAACCGGTACGAGCAGGTTGGTGCACTCCGTCCCGGGCGGCACGATCGCGCCGTAACCGATCCCATACGGTTCGAATCCCCCCACCTGCACGTCTCCCTCGTTGCGCACATGGCCGTTCTCGTCGACATAGCGGCGCACGTTGTGGGAGTCCATGGTGTACGAGCCGAGGCCGATCGGATCGGACACCTTTTCCTTGCCGGTGATGACGTGCTGCGTCATGACCATGTCGCTCTTCATGCGGCGCGCCTCGCGCACATACATCTGGAACGGGAGATGGCCGCTGTCGGTGAACTCGTCCGCGGCCAGCCCGAAGCGGCCTGCCTTGGCGCGGATCTCGTCCGGCACTCTCGGGTGATTGGCGAGCGTCCAGAGAAGACCGAGGGTGTACGTTCGCAGAGCCTCGTCGAAGGCGCGGCGCCCCGCGTAATCGGCCAGGGCATAGTGGTGGTTGCGGCCGATCCAGTCGGTCGAGACGGCATGCCGGTTGTTCAGGTCGGTCTTGCGGTTCGGCATCATGTCGATCTTGAGAGGCAGCCGCATATCGCCCGCCTCGAAGTTGCGCAGCAGCAGCTCGTACTCGAGCGGATCGTAGCCGGCCGGCCTGGCAAAGGGCACCCGGTTGGTCGGATCATCGGTCATGCAGACGCGGAAATTGTAGGCCTGAACACGATCGTCGCCATCCCCGTCGTTGCCCGGTCCCGCGCTCTCGATCCCGGGCAGGAGCCCGCTCGTACGATCGCCCGGCACGATCCAGGGATCGACAGGTTTGACGAACTGGTGATGGCGCGCGTGGCGAACCTCCGCACCGTTGAGGGTCTCACCGTAGAGAGCGTTCGATTCCCGTCCCACAACGAACGTCACCCCCGCCGCGGCCAGAAGGTCGCCCTCGAAGGTGGCATCGACGAAGATACGGGCCCGGTAGGCCCGCCCCGACTCCATCCGTATTTCACTGATGGCTGTCCGCGTCTTTCGGACGCCCCCCTCCCGATCGAGACGTTCCTCGAACAGAACGGGCACGCCCGCCTCATCCGCCATCCGGTTGATGACCGCCTCCGCCACGGAGGGCTCGAAGTTCCACATGGCGTCGTCGTTCACGAAGCGGGCGCGCCTCTGCCTGAACGCGTCGAAGGTCTCCTGCTTCCAGGCCGAATCCCGCGCGTAGTGCTTCCTCACGCGGCCGTAGAATTCGAGCGCCATACCGCCGATCGACTTCTTGAAGCCGAAATCGGTATGGCCCAGCCCGGAGGTGGTCATTGCGCCCAGATGGCGCCCCGGTTCGATGAGCAGAACGGAACGCCCCATGCGGGCCACCTGAATCGCGGCCGTGACCCCGGCCGATGTCCCCCCATAGACCACGACATCGTAGTCTTCGATCTGCGCCGTGCGCGAGAGGCCGCAGCCCGAGCCCAGGAGCAGAACCGGTAAGAGAAGGATCATGAGAATCCGCATCATCAGGGTCTCCAGATCGCGATGCACCAGAATTTTCGCGTCATCAAAACGGCCCGGGCCGCCAGGCCCCGCGGTCCGCACGCGCCGGCCGGCTACCACTCTTCGAGCGGTGTCACAACCGGCGGCTCGACCACGACCTTCCCGTCGTGGACCGGCGCGAGCAGCACGGCGATGCGCACGGAACCCTTCGCCCCGGCCAGTGTGAGCGTGAGCCGGCGCACACCCTCGTTCCTCCGCTCCGGCGGATCGCGTTCGGCCGACTCGACGGTAAAGCCCGCATCCTCGGGAGAAACGATGCGCGCCTCGAGAACGCGGCCCTTCCGCGTGAGAGTCGCCCGCCCCCCCTCGTCCACGCGGATCGCCGCGTCGGTCATCATGCCCCAGCTCAGATCGCGGGGCTCATCGAACTCGAACTCATCCTGCACCAGAAGGGCCCGGCGGTTCTGAACGAGCGCCACACCGCGGTGCGCCGCCCGCGCCCCGTACGCGTAGGCCTCGGTCAGGTCGACAATCGCGAAGGCCCTGTCCGGGGCGGAGCCGTACCCGGTGATTCTCGATAGGGCCAGCGGATCCTGGCCCTTGCCGTCGAGGAGCGGCACGCTGTGGCTCTCCGAGTTCAGCCGGAAGTAGGACCAGCGTTTGCCGCCTTTGCGTCCATCCCAGTATCCGGGTAGATCGTAGTCGTCCGCGCCGAGATCGCGCGCCCACCGCACGCCGAGGGCGTCGAACTCGAAAGCGCCCAGGTCGAGGTGGCCGTGATTGACCTGATTGTAGCCCCCCTTCAGGCTCGCGAAGAGCGCGTCCGCGTCGTCCCACGCGCTGCGAAAGACGGCGAGCTCCACCGGCCCCCGGAAGAGGCGGTCGAGGGGAAGGTCCGGGGCGGCGCCGTCAGCCGGCAAAGCCACGTACCAGACGAGATGCTGCGGGCTCGCCCGATGCCGGGTGAGAGCGTCGTGTTCGGCGCGGGCCAGGGCCGGCTGCCCGAAGCGCCGCGCGAGCCAGAAGAGGCAGGGCAGTGTTTTTCGGCGGCTCCCTTCGCCGCTGTCGGCAAAATTCACGAGGAGCCCGAAGGGACCGGTCGTGAGCAGGGGGAAGAATCCGCACTCGGCGAAGCCGTCGATCTCGGACAATCCATGATCGGTTCCGAGCGCGCTCTCCAGCGCTGCCAGGCCATAGACCGCGTAGGAAGTGGCATAGTTCCAGTAGCCCGGGCCCTCGGGCCAGGCTCCATCGGGACCGTAGGTTTTCATGGCGCGCGGCAGAGACTTCATTGCCGCGGGCACGATGGCGCGCGCGTATGACGGGTCGCTTTCGGCGATCGAAAGGGCGCCGACGATCAGCCCGCTGTTGCACACCTGATTCCAGTTGAATCCGGAACGCGCCCACCAGGCACCCTTTGCGCCATAGGCGGCCAGCCCGGGCTCGAGACCTTTTTCGATGAGCCCCTCCCTGATCTCGGTCCGCGCGCTCCGATCGAGGTAATGAAAGAGCCAGTCGTAGCCGAGGCCCACGGCATGGGACATCTCGGCCGTATCGAGGAAGTGCGAGGGATTCCAGTCCTCGAAGGCACAGACGGTCCGCAAGTTCTCCTCCGCCTTGCGCGCGTATTTCTCGTCGCCCGTCCAGCGCCAGGCAAGACCGAGCGCGTAGATCCGGCCGAGGCAGTCGCGGCTCACGTGCAAGAGGCGGGGTCCTTTCAGCTTGTGCTCGAGAGGCGCCTTGCGGCACGCCCGGTCAGCGGCAAAGATCACGTCGCCCACGCACTTGCGCAGGATCGGATCGTTGGCGTGGAGTTTTTTCAGACGATCGAGAGCGGCGTCGTTCAACATCAGGCGGGGATGGTCCTCGGCGAGGGTGGAAAGGAGGTCGGCCTCCTGGGCGGCGAGGCCGGCGTGGAGGACAAGGACCAGACCGACGACCTGCGCGATAGTCCGTGGGCGTGGATTCAAAATCACATGCTCCTTCATTAATCACAGAGATCATGCTTTAAAGGATCCCCATAGAATCCCGCGGGTCAAGGACCAAGCTGAAACCGGTCCCGGCCCGCCGACCGGACCCGGAGTCTGTCGATGCGACTCTTGCTGATATTCATCCCCCTTGGGCTCCTCTTCGCGATCCCCTTCGTGCTCTTTGGCGAGGCATGGGACGAATGGCTCGCGGGCGACGGTGCGGTTGCCTGGCTCGACGGATGGGGCCACTGGGCATGGGCGATGGCGCTCCTCCTCCTCATGGGCGACCTGGTTCTGCCCGTGCCGGCAACGGCCGTTCTGACCGCGCTCGGCATCCTCTACGGGCCTGTCGCCGGGGGCTTCATCGGCACGGCCGGCTCCTGTCTGGCCGGTTTGAGCGGATACGCGGCGTGCCGCCTCTTCGGCCGGCGGGCGGCGCTCTTCATCACGGGCGCACGGGATATGGCGCGGAGCGAAAATTTTTTCGAGCGGTCCGGCGGATGGGCGGTCGTTCTCTCGCGCTGGCTGCCGCTCCTTCCCGAGGTCGTCGCGTGCTTGGCGGGCCTGTCGCGTATGCCGGCCGGCCGGTTCTGCGTCGCCCTGGTCTGCGGCACCCTGCCGATGGCGTTCGTTTTCGCCCTTGTCGGCCATCTGGGAGCGGAACGGCCCGTCCTGGCGATCGCGACGAGCGCTCTTTTGCCTCTTCTCCTCTGGCCCGTGGCGCGGAGGATCATTTTCGTCAGAGGTACCAGGACCGAAAAGCCCACCTGAGCACCACGAGCGAAAGCCTGTTCCGAAAGGAAGGTATCGATCGGGCTCGCCCGGACAACTCCTTGCCCCGCAATAACTTCAGTTTTCCATTCAGAAAGACCACGCCTTGTTCCGATTAAAACGTGGTGGCCTTGCATGAAAACCTCGTTTTTGGCCGGGCGATCCTGTTTTCCCCCACGCGATGGAAAAGGAGAGGTTTTCAATTTCACCAAGGATGGTTGAAGTATGGAAAGCGCTGAACGTGATCGCATCGACCGGATCACCGCCGCGGTGCACTCCCTGCTCCAGGGAAGGCTCCCCGAAAAAATCGTCGTCGATGATCAGCCTCGCGACGAGATCCACCAGCTCTCGGCCAAGGTGAACAGCATGATCGACGTTCACCGCGAGACGCGCGCCTTCATCGAACCGCTGGCCGACGGCAACCTGGACGTGGCCGTTTCGCGTGAAAACCACCTGGCCGCTTCCTTCAAGCAGCTTCAGGCCAATCTCCGGCATCTCACCTGGCAGGCCCAGCAGATCGCGAGGGGCGATTTCTCCCAGCGCGTCGATTTCATGGGCGAGTTCTCCAGCGCCTTCAATACCATGGTCGATGCCCTGCAAGAGTCGCACGGACAGCTCCAGGCCGAGATCCGCAAGGCCGAGGATCACGCTGACGCCAAGAGCCGTTACCTGAACGTGATGGCCCACGACATCCGGACACCGATCGCGGCGGTGTCGGGGTTCGCCGACATTCTCGAGGAGACTGTTCCCGACGAATCCGCTCTACGCTACGTGGGAATCATCCGCCGCAACTGCGACGCGCTCCTGGCCTTGATCAACAACATTCTCGATCTGGCAAAGCTGGACAAGAAGCAGATGGAGATCGAGTCCTTCCCCTTCGAACCACGGCAGCTCGTCGACGACGTGGGCCTCATGATCGAGGCTTCGCTCAAGGAGGGAGTCCGGTTCGTCTCCGATGTGGCCGATTCCGTTCCGCCGGGAGTCACGGGGGATCCCCACCGCCTCCGCCAGGTTCTCGTCAATCTCGTGGGCAATGCGTCCAAGTTCACCGAGAGGGGATCGATCACGCTCAGGGTCTGCCGGCAGGAGACCGGGACCGGGGCCGGGCGCCTTCTGTTCGCGGTGGAAGACACCGGAATGGGGATCGCCAGGGATGTCCTGGAGGAGATCTTCGAGCCCTTCAGGCAGGCGAACGCCGGAATCGCGGCGCGATTTGGCGGGACCGGCCTCGGCCTCAGCATTTCGCGCGAGCTCGTGCGTCTCATGGGCGGCACTCTCGACGTGACGAGCGAACCGGGAGAGGGAACGACCTTCTTCTTTTCCCTTCCCTTCGAGGAGGCGGTTGCCGAAAAGGATGATCCGGGACGGAGAGACCGTCCGCGGACCGCCGGTTCGGGCCGGATCCTCGTCGTGGACGACGATCCGGACTTTCTCGACATCGTTTCCCGCTCGCTGAGCAAGCGGAACGCGGCATTCGAAACCTGCTCGAACGGCGCCGACGCGCTGGAACTTCTCGACGCCGCCAGATCGTCCGACGAGCCTTTCACCGCGGCGTGGCTCGACCTGAATCTCCCCGACATCGGGGGGATCGACCTCGCGGAGCGGATCAGGAGCGACCGGCGCTTCGACGACGTGCCCCTCGTCGCCTGTTCGAGCAACGTCGACCAGGCACTCGCCGAGGATCGGGCGAGGCTCTTTTCGTTCATGGCCACGAAACCGCTCACCGCGGGATCGCTCGACCGGCTCCTGGAGGCGGCTTCCACCGGTTCCGGCACGCGGGCTGATGACATGATCGATATCACCGGACTGCGCGTGCTCGTGGTGGACGACAACGTGATCAACCGCATGATGGTGAAGCTGCTCTTGAAAAAGTACGACGTCACGGTCACCGAAGCCGAGTCGGGGCCCGAGTGCCTGAACGCCGTGGAGCGGGACGAGATCAACGTGATACTCATGGATCACATGATGCCCGGAATGGACGGTGTGGAGACGACGAGGCGGCTGCGCCTGGCCCAGGGGCCGGACGAGCTGCCGATCTTCGCTTTCACGGCGACCAGTTTCGAGGAGGTGGAGAACGCCTTCCTGGCCGCCGGGGCAAATGCAGTGCTTCACAAGCCTGTCAACCGCGAGGAGTTGATGCAGTGTTTCGCGGACCTCGGAAAGTCAACCATGAACCGTGCCCTCTGCGCGGTCGCCAAAGTGAGTTGAGACATGTTCATCGAAGAGAAAAAAGAGATATCCTTCACCTGGAACAGCCTGGGAGATGTTCCGCTGGGACGCCCCAACCTGGGCGACAGCATGCCCGTGCTGGTCTACCGCCTGATGCAGTTTACCTTGCGCGACACTCTTCTCACCCGCCACGGCGCCGAGGAAGCGGGCAGGATTTTCTGCGACGCCGGCAGGCTCGCGGGCGAGCAGTTCTGCGAGAACCTTCTCGACCGGACCCTTCCTCTCGACAAGTTCCTGGCCCAGGTTCAACAGAAGATGAAGGAGCTCGGCATCGGGCTCGTACGCGTCGAAAAACTCGATCCCGAGTCGCTCCACATGACCCTCGCCGTTCATGAGGACCTGGACTGTTCGGGTCTGCCCGATACGGGTGAGACGGTCTGCGAGTACGACGAGGGATTCATCGCCGGTATCTTCAATGCCTACGCGAAGCTCGAGTTCGTGGCGCGCGAGGTCGATTGCTGGGCCTCGGGCGGGCGTGTCTGCCGGTTCGACGTGACGCGCGCGTGAGCGATTCCGACGCCAAGACCGAAACGCCGCGGACGGGCCCCGGGCGCATCATGAAAAGCGAATGATCTCACATATCAGAGGCCGACAATGATCAGTGCAGAACGACCCCTACCCGAGTCCAGACCTGACGACTTTGAAGAGCTGAGACGCGCCGAGGAGCGCTTTCGCCACGCTGCCGGTGTCGCGTCCGATCTCATTTACGAGTGGGACGTGACGACCGACCATCTCGAGTGGTTCGGAGATATCGACGCGGCCCTCGGTTTCGAGGCGGGCGAGTTTCCGCGGACCATCGAGGCCTGGATCGGCCGGATCCACCCCGACGACCGCGTCCGGCTCGCCGATTCGGTGGAGCGCCACAGGAAATCGACGCAACCGATCTTCGAGGAATATCGGATCGAGAGCAAGACAGGTGCGTGGCTCCACTGGTCCGATCGGGGCACACCGATCCTCGACGGCTCGGGCCGGCCGGTGCGCTGGGTTGGTGTTTGCACCGACAAGACCGAGAGCAAGCGGGCCGAGGAGGAGCGCCGGGCGATCGAGGCCCAGATCCAGCACACGCAGAAACTGGAAAGCCTCGGCGTCATGGCCGGCGGCATCGCGCACGATTTCAACAACCTCCTCGTGGGGATCACCGGAAACGCCGAGCTGGCCCTTCTCATGCTGTCGCCCCACTCCCCCGTACGCGACCTGGCTTCGCAGATCAAGCAGGCCGGTCATCGTGCGGGAGAGCTCACGAGCCAGCTTCTCGCCTACTCGGGAAAGGGCAAGTTCACCGTCGAGCCGATCAACCTCTCCGGTCTCGTCGAGGAGACCTCCCGTCTCCTCAAGTCGGCCGTGTCCAAGAAAGCGATTCTGGATCATGATTTTCAGGAGGACCTGCCTTTCATCAGGGCCAACATGACCCAGGTACGGCAGATCGTGATGAACCTCATCACCAACGCCTCCGACGCGATCGGCGAAGAGAGCGGAGTCATCTCCATACGGACCGGCCATGTCCGCGCCGACCGCCGATACCTGTCGCAAATGACCGCCGGGAGCGATATCGACGAAGGCGACCTCGTCTTCATCGAGGTGTCCGACAAGGGTTGCGGCATGAACAACGAGACGCGGCAGAAGATGTTCGAACCCTTCTACTCCACGAAAGCCCTCGGGCGGGGTCTCGGTCTCGCCGCGGTCCTCGGAATCGTGAACAGCCACAAGGGCGCGATCCTGGTAAAGAGCGCACCCGGCCGCGGCACGACCTTCCGTGTCCATTTTCCCGCGGCCCCTTCGGCCGTGCCCGCCGACGAAAGCGACCTCCCCGCTGTCGACGAGCACCCCGCGACAGGTACGGTGCTCATCGTGGACGACGAACCGATGGTGCGGGCCGTGGCGCGCCGTGCGCTGGAGCGGGCCGGATTCGAAACGGCGACCGCTTGCGACGGGCTCGATGCCCTTCGCGTTTACGCGGATCACGAGAAAACAATCGACGCCGTCATCCTCGACATGAAGATGCCCCGCCTCGGCGGGGAAGAGGTTTTCGGCGAACTGCGTCGCCAGCGGCCCGACCTGCCGATCCTCTTGACGAGCGGGTACGATGAGGAAGCGACGGTTGGGAAGGTCGCCGGGATGGAGCTTGCCGGCTTCATCCAGAAACCCTTCGCGATTCTCGATCTCGTCAGCAGGACGACCGAGCTCATCGCCGCGGGACGAGAGGCGTCGCCGGAGACGGCGTCGGAGAAACGGGCGAAACCGGAGAGCCGGCTCGCGGCGTCGCTTCCCGCTTGCCAGGGTTGAGAAAAAGAAAAGAGGGCGCCGGAGAAACCTCCGGCACCCCCGAACTCCGGTAGCCTCTTTATCAGTCTGTAACGGTTTTCGTTCCGAAATCCGGTTTCCGGCATCCGTAACGCCCCTGGTATGATGCCACACCCGCCGCGAGCGCGCCTTCCACGTCGACACGGTGGAGCCAGATCTCGGAGAGGTCCTCGACCGGACCGGCCTGCAGCGGCAGGCCCAGCATGCTCCTGAGGTCGTTGACCGCCGAGTTGTTCGCCTTCACCGACCCGGTCACCTGGGCGCGACTGAAGGACTTGCGACCCATGTAGATCCTGGACCATTCCGCCGGCATGGGAACGGTGATCGGCTCGCCGATGTTGTCGGCCGTCTCGTCGCCCAGGTATTCGGCTTCATCCTCGATGTCGTCGAGGAGCATCTCCGTGTTGCAGTCCTTGTAGTCCGCCTTCTTGTTGGCCGTGATGAGGTTCTCGATCAGCTCGAGACGGGTGGCCTTGCGGATGTTGTTCACGGCGAAGATGTCGTTGAAGGCGAAAACGTTGTTCCTGGCGAAGACGACCGTGTAGTCGTCGGTCATCAGGCTGGAGCCGGCGAACTCGTCGATGGGGCCCGGCTTCCAGCAGAAGAGAACGGTGTTGTTCTCGATCACGAAATTGGGGATCTGGTTCTGATCGGGCGTGCGTGTCGGCGGCTTCCAGCCCGACAGGGGCGCGATGCCGTTGCCCGTGTTGTTGATGATCAGGTTGTTCGAGATCGTCACCTTGCTGCACTTGCCGCCCGACACCGAGAGGGCGCCGTCCGAGCTTTCCACGGCGCAGTTCATGACCACGCAGTTGCGCACCGTGGCGCAGCAGTACTTGCCGAGGGTGATCTTGATCCCCGGCGTACCCGGCGTGGGGCCCTTCCCCTCGGCGGGGGTGGCGGGGCGCTTGATCTTGAGGCACCTCCCGGTCATGTACTGGTTGCGGAGCCCGTTGTCCACGATCACGCCGTCGATGAGCACGTTGTGCTCGTCGCCCGGGCTTCTCGCCTGCTGGTATTTCATGTGCAGTTCGAAGAGGATCCGCGCCCCGCTCTCGAAGTTGGCCGAGAGGTTGTCGCCCGAGAAGACGGTCCTGTGCGCCCCCCAGGGATCACGAACGGTGAAGTCGTTGTTGTAGCCGCCGATTATCGAGATCGGGATCTCGATCTTGTAGTGGCCGTTCTTGCCCCGCCCCTGGTAGACGCCCTGGGCGATGTGGACCCTGTCCCCGGGCTGGAGCTTGCTGATGATATTGCCCAGGTCCTTGGCCGGCTTTTCCATGGTCGCCTTCTTGCCCTTGCCGCGCTCGGCCGAAACGTACCAGTCGGCCGCGGCAGCTGTCGGGACCATGAAGCAGGCGGCGAAGAGAAGGACGCACCACAGCCTGATGGGCTCGCGCTTGAAAATCGAAAACATCTTGTGTTCCTCCTGATAGGATCAGCGGAATCGAAGGACCGAGCATTCCCGAATGAGAATGTGCCGATGGCGCTTCTATCGTCTTTTCGAGGGGGATTCTTTACGGGCAGGACGTGTCCGATTTTTTGCGATCATGACCGCGGATCGCGCTGACGTTCATGAGCTGTTCCATCAGTTCCCGCAGCTCATTGATCGTGATCGGTTTGGCGAGAGAGGCGCAGAATCCGTAAGCGGCATGGTCGGCCATGACCGGATCGTTCGAATAGCCGCTGATCGCCACGACTCGAGCATCGGGATCCTCGGCAAGCAGGTGTTTGACACAATCCTTGCCGCCCATCGCTCCGGGCACCGTCAGATCGGTGATCACCACATCGAAAGGCGCGCCGGCTGAACGCCGTCGTTTGAACAAGGCGATCGCCTCGACGCCGTCAACGGCGAGTTCCACGCTCAAACCGATCTTCTCCAGCATCGCGCCCAGTAACTGCCGGACCAGTTCCTCGTCGTCCATCACCAGGACCGCGCCTCGAAGCGTCCCGTTCCGCGCGGGCCGGCGGGCCGGTTCCTCGGCAGGACGTTCTTCGGTGGCCGGCATGAGGATGCGAAAGGTCGCCCCCTGTCCCGGCGTCGTCTCCACCGTCAATCGCCCCCCGTGGCGCTCCATTATGGAGTAGGATGTGGACAGCCCCAGACCGCTGCCCCGCTCCTTGGTGGAAAAATAGGGATCGAAAACCATGGGAAGATCTTGCGGATCGATGCCGGGACCGTCATCTCTGACGGCGATTTCCACGTAGCGTCCCGGGGGCAGTTCCAGCGGGGCGCAATCCAGGTTCCGTCCGGACACCCACGCCCGGCCCCCGGGAGCCGCCTGCTGTGCGTTGAGCAACAGATTGTTGATGACCTGGCTGATCTGGTCGGAGTCCATGGAGACGGCCCACAGGTCGTTCGGCAGGTCGAATTCACAACTCATGTCGGAACCCTGCATGACGAACTCTCCCGACTCCCGGACCAGGTTCGCCAGGGAGCCCACTTTCAACACGGGAGCACCACCTTTGGAAAAGGTCATGAGCTGGCCCGTCAAACCTCGCGCCCTGTCTATCGCCTTGGTGGCGGACTGAACGCGGGCGTTCTGAGCCGATTGCAGCGTACCGTCCTCGGCGAGTAGATTCAGATTGCCGAGGACGACGGTCAGCAGGTTGTTGAAATCATGGGCGATGCCGCCGGCCAGGACGCCGAGCGCCTCCAGCTTCCGGGATCGCTGCACCTCGTCCTCGATGCGCAGGTTCTCGGCAACCTGCGCTTCGACCTCGTTTTTCAGTCTGACAGCATAGCGGCGCTGAGCGATCACGACGATCGGATAGGAGATCAGAGCGAGCGCACCCAGGATGGCGATTACGACGAACCAGGGCCGGCGCCACATCGGCCCGGGGACGGTGATTTCGGCCGAACGGACAACGTCGCTCCAGGGTTGGCCGAAGCCGGCTGCCTGCAAATGGAATCGGTAGCGGCCGGCCGGCAGATTCGTGTAGCGGATCTCCTGCTCGGGCGAGGTGTAGGGCTCCAGCCAGCCGGGATCGTAACCCTCGAGGCGGCTGCGCAAGAGGATCCGGTGCCCCCCGGAAAAGGTCACGGCGCGGAACTTGAAGATCACCGTTCCCGGTCGGGACGGCAGATCGAGGTTTCCTTCGAAGGGAAAACTCTTCCCATCCGCTTCCAGGCCGATCAGACGGACGACGGGCGGCACGGGTTCGATCGTATCGTGAACTTCGCTATAGATGGCCAATCCCCGGTCGGTGCCGATCCAGACCCTGCCCGCGTCGTCGACCAGTTCGGCGCAGCGGTTGGTCTCGCGGCCGATCAGTCCGTTCTCCACGGTGAATTGATCGAGTCGATTTCCGTCGAACCGGAAGACACCGTCGTCGGTGCCGATCCACAGACGGGAGCGTCCGTCCGAGAGGATGAAGTACACCGGCCGTTCGATGTGCAGGCGGGGATCGGCCGGACGGGCCAGGCTGTCGCCTTGCACGAGAAACAAACCCTTGCGGGATCCCACCCAGACCCTGCCGTCGGGGCTCTCGTGCACGTCGTAGGTGGAGTCCCACTCCTTGCCCAGACCGGTTTTCCAGTTCCGAACGATGCTGCCGTCGACGGTGAATATCCCGTACCCCGCGGTCGCGATGATGATGGTACCCCCGGGGCCCTGCAGCAGGCGCCGCATATACACCGCTTCGTCGGCCTGCAGGACGACATCGACCTCCCGCAGTGTGTCGTTCTCCAGAAGGAGCAGGCGATCGCCCGTCGTCGACCAGACCCGGTCCTGATCGTCGACGAGCACCGTCACGACACACTCACTCTCGTTGAGGGCATCGGTCCACCAGGTAATCTTCCCGTCGGGCGCGTGGCACCCCAGGCCCAGACGGCGCCCGGCGATCCACAGGTTGCCGCGGGAGTCTTCGTCCAGGCCGAGCACACGGACGCGTTGATCGACGTTGGAAAAAGGAACGGTCTCGATCGTTCCGTTCCAGAAGGTCAGGCCATCGATATGGCCCACGACGATGGTGCCGTCCCGGCGATGCAGCAAGGCGGTCACCTCGTCGGACAGGAGGCCGTGCCGGTGGTCGTAATTCGCAAAGCGACGGCTGATGATGGCCGATACTCCCCGCACCGTGCCCTGCCAGAGAATCCCTTCGCGGTCGACGAAGATGTCGATCGTTCCATCATCGATCAAGCCGTTCCTCGGGTCCAGGGTTTCCAACCCGCCCCGCGGATCGATGTATTGCAGGGTGTATCTGATATTGGCAACGTAGATCCCTCCGCGACCGTCGGCCTCGGCGATCATGTCCGGGAATCCGGGGAACTGGATGATCGGGACCTCTTCGACGAAGGGTACGTAGCGATCGTCGACCAGCCGTCCGATCCAGTCCTTGCCCACAATCCAGAGCGCCCGGTCGGTCGGATCGACGGAGAGGCACGTTATTTCCCTCCCCTCGGGCACGGCCCCGCTGCGGCGCACCGCGGCCGGATCGCGGGCCGATATCACGAACAGACCTTCGGGAGAACCCACGAAGATCTGTTCACCGCAAGCGGCCAGGGCGTTGATACTCGAGACGCCCTGTTCGGCGAGGGCGAGTTCGACCCAATCCGAGCCGGTCAGCACGCTCAGCTTGTCGGGATGGCGGGCGAGAACGATCACCGGCGTGCCGTCGACAGTTGCGGCGGCCAGATGTATGTAGAATTGGGCCTGTTTGCCCAGGTCAGGATCCAGGGGCACCCGAATCCAGCGATCTCCATCGAGCCTGAGGAGACTGGGTCTGGAACCGGAGAAGACGGCCCAGACATTGCCGGCGGAATCTGACGTCAGCCGCCCTCGATCGATCTCATGGGCCAGGTGCGCGGTGTCCGGGACATACCATTCCACCCCGTCATAGGCCGCCAGCCCGGCTCGTGTCGCGAACCAGATCCGTCCTCGCCCGTCCTGGGAGATGCTCTTGATGTCCGGGCTCGGCAGTCCGTCAGCCTCCTCGTAGATGCGGACATGGTAATGCTGGCCCGTGCAGGGCTGGTAAAAGGCGAGAACCAGAAGAGCAGCGATCAGAAATCCCGATCGGCTCCGGAGCAACTCTTTGATCCGTTTGGAATAGTCTTGTCTGTTCAAATCGGTGCGTCCCACGAGCCAAGACAGATCGATTCACGGAGAGCAGGAATTCCGGAATTCAAAACACTCGTTTCTACTCTTGGAATCGAATTTCTTTCACCCGGTTGATAGACTCATTTTGTCTTACCTCTCCTGAAGTTTCAAGAACCTTCATCTCCGATACGATTTTGCGCCGAGGAGCCGGCAGCGACCTCTTCCGTAAAACCGCCTGGTCCCGCGAGCCGCGATCTGTTAGCATAAGAATCGCTGAAAACAACGCCTCGCCCGCAACAACCGATCGGGGGAGACAGCGATGGCCGGGAATTCCGAAAGACGGGACAAATCGATTTTTTCGCGATTCGGGCAGCCCTCGAAGCGAAAGGGGCGGCTTTTCGTGGCTCTGGCGATCATGGTGCCCTTGCTCGTGCCGCCGCTCCTCGGACAACAGGATCTTGTGATCGAAGATTCCGGGTTCTACTCCCTCTCATCGGGGAGCAGCGGAGCGAGCGAGCTGAGCGGCCTCTCCTGGACCGGCGGCGATCTCTACCACGCGGTCTCCGACAGCGATCACACTGTTTACCCCCTGTCGATCGATCTGGATCGCGCCACGGGATTTCCCCTGTCGACCTTCTTCGGCACGCCTCTCGTGCTCGATTCGGGAAGCGATCTCGAGGGAATCGCCCTCAATGCCGGCGACGGGAGCGTTTACGTGAGTGACGAGACCGGCCCGGCTCTGCGGGAGCATTGGCTTCTCGACGGCACCCTGCGGCAGACACTGCCCATGGCGTCCGTTTATTTCAACATCCGCCCCAACTACAGCCTCGAGTCGCTCACGCTCCGGTCCGGCCACCGCGCCCTGTGGACCGCCAACGAGGAAGCCCTCGACGGCGACGGTCCCCTCTCCACGGTCGGGCAGGGAACGGTGGTGCGCCTGCAGCGCTACACCCACGATCTCCAGCTCGACGGACAGTGGGCCTACGTCACGGACGGGATCACCGCTCTTTGCCCCTTCGTCAACGAGGAGGCGAGCGGTGTGACCGATCTCGCCGCGCTTCCCGACGGACGGCTCCTCGTCCTCGAGAGAGAGCTGGGCGGGGTGGGTTTCTTTTTGCTGCCCGAATTCCGGAGCCGCATCTACGAGGTCGATTTCACGAACGCCACCGATGTGTCGGGCATCGGCGAACTCGAGGGAGCCACGTACACACCGACGGCAAAGGAGCTTCTCTGGGAAGGGACCTTCACTTTCATCAATTACGAGGGGATGGCGCTCGGCCGCCAGCTCGACGACGGCTCGCACAGCCTGCTCCTGATCTCCGACGATGGGAGCGGCCTGGTCCAGTCTCTCCATGCATTACGTCTCCACGGCGCCGGCCCCCACCTCTCTCAAGACCCGCTCATCCGGGGCACCCATGTCGATTTCACGGTGTCGAACCTGGTCCCCGGGGAGCGCGCCTACTTCGTCTGTTCCTTCAGCGGCATCGGTATCGGTCCCCGTCTTCCCCAGCTCGGCGGACTGCGTCTCGATCTGCTCCCCCTTGTGCGGCTCTTCGGCGAGGCGGACGCGGACAACGCCGGAACAGCCACCCTGACCTTCTTTATCCCCTTCGGGGTCGCACCGATCCCGGTGGCGACACAGGCCGTTGTCCAGCGCGGGGCCGGCGGGATCGATTCGGTAAAATCGAACGCCCTCCTCGACCAGATCCTGCCTTGAGGATTTGTGGCGAGGTCATGGTGGTGAAGAGGGCCGGGTGAGGTTGCCCTGACGGCCGAGAGGCGAGGAATTTTTTTGGTCTTTGCGGCTCCACTCCCCGAGCCGCTTCAGGGAAAGACGATGGTGAGGAAGGGGATCGATGGCCAGAGCGGGAGATCTACAGGAGCTCGAGTCTTTCCCTGAACCGTCTCGCGGTCGCTCCGCCGACCATAAGACCAAAAAAACACCTCGCCTCTCGGCCGGCGCGGGACCGAAAATCCGCCGCTACACACGATGAGCCGACCGCGCCTGACATCGTCTGCCCCTTGCGCGCTGTCCCATCTCTGCCGCTCGGTGTCCCGGCGGCTTACTGGAGCTCACGGTCGGTTCTATCACGATCGGTTCGATGACCGAGCGCGATTGGCTACGGCCGGCTGAGGCGGGCATGCGGGCGGATCTTCGGTCCCTTGCCGGCGGGAGCCCGAGGTGTTTTTGCGGACTCATGACAGCGCCGGGAGCCGGAAACTCCGTTGGATAGAATCCTCCCTGCTCGATCGGTTCACCCATCGAGTTTCAGGTCGATCGTACTCGAGCCTGGATTCTATCGCTCGGAGGTCCCGCGACCAGAGCTGTAGAGACCGCAAAAATTCCTCGGGTTCCCGCCGTCAGGGCAACCTCACCCGGCCCTCTTCACAGGCGGCGCAACGACTCAGCCCTTCTGGGACAGGAGGACGATGCCGGCCATGGCCAGTACGATTCCGGCGATTTTTTGTAGACTCAAAGGTTCTTTCAAGATGCAGAAGGCCAGCACGACGGTGATCAGGGGATAGAGCGCGGTGATCGTGACGATTCTCGATGCTTCCCCCCTGGATATGGCGAGATAGTAGCAGACATAAGCCCCGCAGGAACAGATCCCGGCCCCGATCGCGATGACGATCCCCTTCGAACTGGGCGCCTGGAAGATCTCCTTTCCGGAGACGACGCCGATGATCGGGAATATGGTGATATATCCCAGGGTGCTGTAGAACAGCAGTTGCTTGGTTGTCAGATAGGTCGCCGAGATTTTTCCCAGCAGACCCCAGATTCCCCAGAGGACCAGAGCGGACAAGGAATAGAACACCCATTGTGCCATGACGGTTATCTCCCGACCGGGGTGATGTAAACGGATTCGATCGGTGCAGATTGTATCTCATCCGCCGCGAGTCGGGTACCACTCTTCGTCGTGCAGGCACGAAACGCGGACACCAACGATACCGAGTCGACATTTCACCGCCGTTTCAACCAGGCGGCCGATATCGTGAAGTCCGGAGATCCTCTTCCCTCGACACCTCCCTGACGGCTCCGGTGCGGCCGAGCGGCGAGCTCACCTCAGCTGAACGAGCGAGACATAGGCCTGGACCGAGAAACCGAGCGCGAAGAGCCCGAATCCGACGATGCCGGCCGTTCCCTTCTGAAAGCGCTTGACGGCGATCTCGAAGAGGGCGGGCGCAAAGTCGAGGAGAACGCCAAGGGTGATGATCAGGACCATCGCCTCGATGAGGCGGAAGGCCGGAATGATCCGGGTGAAGACCACGATGACCGAGGCCGCGATCAAGAGGCAGACGAACCCGGCGATCCGGTGCTTCCTGAGAAAGGCGCCCGCTCTGCCCAGGTTGTCGGGACCGATCGCTTCCACGGCAAGCAGGAATCCCCCGGCGATCTCGAGGTAGAGCCCCGCAAAGGTCAGCCAGTAGAGAAAGGAGATTCCCGATTCCGTCTGGCCCGCCAGGAGGATATTCATCTAGCTGAAGTCCTTGCCAGTGACCACCGCGTAGATCACGGCGATGATCGCCGCCGGCGCCGTGAAACGGATGAAGAACCTGAAGAGCTTGAAGGTCATCGTCGGGTTGCCGTCGATGTCGAAGAGATCGAGCTCTTCCTCGCAGATCTTCCTGTCGAGGAACCACCCCACGAAGAGTGTGATGAACAGCCCCCCGACCGGCAGCATCCAGTTGGCGGCGAGATGGTCGAGCGAGCTCAGCACGCCATCCTTGTTCTTGCCGAAGAGATTGAAATCAGACAGAAAGGACACCGCGCCCAGGCTGAGGGCGCAGAGGATCGACACCGAGTAGGCTGAGGCCACGGCCATGACCACGGCGGCGCGGCGCTTCACCTTCATCTTGTCGATCAGCAGGGAGGTGAGCACCTCGAGCAGCGAGATCGTGGACGACAGGGCCGCGAAGGCGACGAGTATGAAAAAGATCGGCGCCAGGACCGTGCCGAAGGGCACCTCGGTGTAGAGGAGGAGCGGGATCGTGTTGAAGAGCATGGCGATCGCCGAACTCTCCACGTTCGCGGTCTCACCCGGGGTGGAGAAGATGATCGTGTACATGATGAGGCAGGCGAACATGGCGATCACCGTGTCGAGGATCACCACGATCGCCGCGTTCTTCACGATCGACTCTTTCCGGCTCATGTACGAGCCGTATGTGATCATCGCCCCCATGCCGAGAGAGAGGGTGAAGAAGGCGTGCCCCACGGCCTCCAGAATCCCTTCCGTTCCGATATCCTCGAAATTGGCCCTGAAGAGGAACTGGATCGTCTTTTCGCTGGCCGGCATGAAGCAAACCATGATGGCCATGTAGACGATGATCAGGAGAAGGATCGGCATGAGGATTTTCGTGGCGCGCTCGATCCCCTTGTTGATCCCCTTCCACACGATCGTGGCCGTGGCCAACATGAAGACGAACGAAAGGAGAAGCTGCTTCGACCCGTCGCCGGTGAATTCGCTGAATGCGCCGTCCGCCGGCTTCACGTACTGGTCGAAGCTCCACTTGGTGCAGTCGATGAAGGAGGTGATCGTCCACCCCGCGATCACGGTGTAATAACCGAGTATCACGAGCCCCGTGAGCACGCCGAGCCACCCGACGAGCCCCCACCACTTGTTGCCCAGCTTCTCGAAGGCGGGCACCGGGTTCGTCTGGGTGCGGCGGCCGATGAGGATCTCCGCCGTCATGATCGGCCAGCCGATCAGGAGGACCGCCACGAGGTAGATGATAACGAAGGCGCCGCCCTCGTTTACCCATGTGATGTAGGGAAACTTCCAGAGATTGCCAAGCCCCACGGCGCTCCCCGTGGCAGCCAGGATGAAACCGATCCGCGATTGCCAGTGGCCCCGTTCTGTCTGCTGCATTTCGTCTCCTTCTGCGTGCGCGAACAAGCTGCGATTACACACGGCACCCCGGATCGTGTCAATTCATTTCGACGTTGTCCGCCGGTTCGGCGGAAAGTAGGATTGGGTCCGTTCAAAAATCGGGCAAACAACGACCGGGAGGATTCGATTGAGATGAGCGCACACTCGATGCTGGCCTTCGACGTCGGGGCGGAGAGCGGCCGCGCCATGCTGGGCACCCTCGCCGGGGGGCGTCTCTCCATCGCCGAGCTGCACCGCTTCCCCAACGGAATGCTCAACATCCACGGCCGGTGGCACTGGAACCTCTTCCGCCTCTTCGAGGAGATGAAAAGAGGGCTGCAAGCGTGCGCGGCCGAAAAGGCGGCGCTTCCCGAGTCGCTCGCGGTCGACACGTGGGGTGTCGACTTTTCCCTTCTGGCGAAGGACGGGAGCTTTCTCGGCCTGCCTCTCGCCTATCGCGACCCGCACACCGAGGGCGCCATGGAAGCGTTCTTCGAGATCGTGCCTCGGGAGCGCGTCTACGCTCTCACCGGCATCCAGTTCATGCAGTTCAACTCCCTCTTCCAGCTCTTTGCGTTGAAGCGCGCCCGCTCACCCCAGCTCGCGGCCGCCACCGACCTGCTCTTCATGCCCGACTCCTTCCACTACCTGTTCACGGGAGAGAAGAAGACCGATTTCACCTTCGCGACCACGTCGCAGCTCTTCAATCCGGTCAAGAAGGCCTGGGAGGGAGAGCTCTTCGACGGTCTCGACATCGGAGAGGAGATCATGCAGCCCGTGGTCGATCCGGGGACGCCGATCGGTGTGCTGGGCGGTCCGATCGCGGCCGAGGCCGGCATCGATCCGATCCCGGTCATCGCGGCCGCCACGCACGACACCGGATCGGCGGTGGCTGCCGTGCCCGCCGATGGGAGCGGCTGGGCGTACATCAGCTCGGGCACATGGTCGCTCATGGGCGTGGAGGCTCCGGAGCCCGTCATCAATGACAGGGCGCTCGCGCTCGGCTTCACCAACGAGGGCGGGGTGGACGGCACGATCCGCTTCCTCAAGAACATCATGGGGCTCTGGCTCCTGCAGCAGTGCCGCAAGGCGTGGGCGGCCGAGAAAGAGTACGGCTACGACGAGCTCATGGAGATGGCGCGCGCGGCCGAGCCGTTCCGGGCCTTCGTCGATCCTGATTTCGGCGGTTTCCTCAATCCGCCCGACATGCCAGCGGCGATCGGGGATTTTTGTACGACAACGGGCCAGCGCGCGCCCGACACGGAAGCCGCGTTCACCCGCGTCATCCTCGAGAGCCTGGCTCTCAGGTACCGGGCCACCCTGGAGCAGCTCCTCGCGGCGGGCACGGGGCCGATCGACCGGATCCACGTGATCGGCGGCGGATCGCAAAACCGGCTGCTCTGCCAGTTCACGGCCAATGCCACCGGGCGGCGCGTGATCGCCGGGCCCGTGGAGGCGACGGCGATCGGCAATCTGCTCGTGCAGGCCATGGCGCTCGGTCATATCGGGTCGCTCGCCGAGCTCCGCGCGGTGGTGGCCCGCTCCTTCGAGCCGGAGCACTACGAACCGGCCGAGACAGGCCGCTGGAACGAAGCATACGAACGGTTCAAGAAGATCGTGGGCAAGGGAGACTGAGACCATGTCGCAAGAAGGCGCCATCGAAAAAGCGTATGAAGCGGCGCGCGATCGATACGCCCGGCTCGACGTGGATGTGGACGCGGCCGTGAAGACGCTCGATCGACTCGCCATCTCGCTCCAGTGCTGGCAGGGCGACGACGTGGGCGGCTTCGAGAAATCGGAAACCGCTCTCGGCGGCGGCCTCGCCGTGACCGGCAACCATCCGGGCCGGGCGCGCAACGTCGACGAGCTGCGCCTCGATCTGGAAAAAGCGCTCTCCCTGATCCCCGGGCAGCACCGGGTGAACCTCCATGCCATGTACGGCGAGTTCGGCGCGGGGCGGGTCGATCGCGATGCGATCGGTCCGGAACATTACGAGGGATGGATCGACTGGGCGGGCGCCCAGGGGATCGGCCTCGATTTCAACGCCACCTGTTTCGCTCACCCGAGGGCCGGCTCGGGCTACACCCTCTCGAGCAGACGGAAGGGCACGCGCGATTTCTGGATCGACCATGTGCAGCGCTGCCGCGCGATCAGCGCCCACGTGGGGCGGAAGCTGCAAAACGCCTGCATCCACAACCTCTGGATTCCCGACGGGTCGAAGGATCTCCCCGCCGACCGGTTCGGCTTCCGCGCACGGCTCAGGGAATCGCTCGACACGATCTTCGCGAAGAAACACGATCGGGCGCACATGGCCGACTCCGTGGAGAGCAAGCTCTTCGGCCTGGGGAGCGAGGCCTTCGTGGTCGGGTCGCACGAGTTCTACCTCGCCTACGCGCTGTCCAGGGGAATCATGGTCTGCCTCGACACGGGGCACTTCCACCCGACCGAGTCGGTGGCGGACAAGATCCCGTCGCTGCTCCAGTTCTGCGACGAGCTCCTCCTGCATGTGAGCCGCGGGATCAGGTGGGACAGCGACCACGTGGTCATTGTCGACGACGAGCTGCGGCGGCTGGCCGAGGAGGTCGTGCGTGCGTCCGCGCACACGTCCGCGCGCACCGGAGGACTCGACCGCGTTCACGTGGCGCTCGACTTCTTCGACGGCTCGATCAACCGGATCGGCGCCTGGGTCATCGGCGTGCGCGCCGTGCAGAAGGCTTTCCTCATGGCGCTTCTCGAACCGCGGGCCAGATTGACCGAGTGCGAGGACAAAGGCGAGCTCTTTGCCCGGCTCGGGCTGATGGAGGAGGCAAAGACCCTGCCGATCGGCGCGGTGTGGGATCACTTTTGCCGGACGAAAAACGTGCCTGTCGGGGAAGACTGGATCGACGAGGCACGCAGGTACGAAAAGGAAGTGCTTCTCTTGAGGAGCTAGGCCGGGCTCCGGCCGGGCCGCACCACGACCATGAAAAACTCTCCGATGATTTTCGTTATCCTCCTCGCGTGCCTTGCCATCGTGCCCGACGCCGGCGGGCACGACAGGATCTGCGGCGACCCCGATGCCACCCGTTCCGAGACGATCGCGCGGAACGGCATGGTCTGCTGCGCCCAGCCGCTCGCCGCCCAGATCGGAATCGACATCCTGAAGAAGGGGGGCAGCGCCGTGGACGCGGCGATCGCGGTCAATGCCGCCCTCGGCCTCATGGAGCCGGTCTCATGCGGTGTGGGCGGAGATCTCTTCGCCATCGTATGGGACGCAGAAGGGCAAAAACTCCACGGGCTGAACGCCAGCGGCCGCAGTCCCCACCGACTCACCCTCGATCGGATCGAGGAGGAGGGATTCGACTCGATCCCCTACACCGGCGTGCTGCCGTGGACCGTTCCCGGGTGCGTGGACGGGTGGTTCGCCCTGCACGAGAAGTTCGGCCGCCTGCCGATGGAAGAGATCCTCGCACCCGCGATCCGCTACGCCGAGGAGGGATTCCCGGTGACCGAGGTCGTCGCCCACTACTGGTCGATCGGCGGAGACCGGCTGCGCGGCCAGCCCAATTTCGCCAAGACCTATCTTCCCGGCGGGAGCGCCCCGGCGAAGGGCGAGATCTTTCGCAATCCCGATCTTGCCTCGACGTACCGCATCCTCGCGGAGGGCGGACGGGAGGAATTCTATCGCGGCGAGATCGCCCGCACGATCGACGCGTTCTCGAAACGGATCGGCGGCTACCTTCGCCTGAAGGACCTCGAAGATCACACCTCCACCTGGATCGATCCGGTGTCGACCAGCTACCGCGGCCACGACGTGTGGGAGCTCCCCCCCAACGGTCAGGGGATCGCGGCGCTCCAGATGCTCAATATTCTCGAGGGTTTCGACCTCGCCGCGCTCGGCCCGGGCAGCGCCGATGCGCTCCATCTCCTCGTGGAAGCGAAGAAGCTCGCCTTCGAGGACCGCGCCCGGTTCTACTGCGATCCCGACTTCTACTCGATCCCGATCGAAAAACTCATCTCGAAGGAGTACGCCGCCGCGCGGCGCGAGCTGATCGACATGGGCCGTGCGCGCAGAAAGATGCCGCACGGCGACCTGCCGATCGAGCGGGGAGACACGACCTTTCTCGTCGTGGCCGACAAGGACCGCAACTTCGTCTCTCTCATCCAGAGCAACTACGCCGGTTTCGGATCGGGCCCCGTGCCCGACGGTCTCGGATTCTGCATGCAGGACCGCGGCGCCCTGTTCAACCTCGACCGTTCGCACCCGAACGCGCTCGAGCCGCACAAGCGTCCCTTCCACACGATCATACCCGCCATGGTCACTCGCGGCGGAAAGCCTCTGTTCGCCTTCGGCGTGATGGGCGGCGCCATGCAGCCCCAGGGGCATGTGCAGGTGCTGTGCAACATCATCGACTTCGGCAAGAATATCCAGGAGGCGGGCGACGCCCCCCGGTTCCGCCACAGCGGCTCGTCACAGCCCACGGGCGAAACCATGACCAACGGGGGCACGGTGGCGCTCGAGAGCGGCATCGCGTCCGCCACGATCCGCGCCCTGATCGAGAGGGGACACAATGTCGTTCACGCCAAGGGCGGCTTTGGCGGATACCAGGGGATCTGGTGGGACGAGGAGAAGGACGTTCTCATCGGCGCCTCGGAATCGCGCAAGGATGGCTGCGCCCTCGGGTACTGACAAAGGCGTTGAGGAATGATGCACAACAGACACGGTCGAAAGGCGGCAGATCGAACCCTCGGCTCCCCGTTCCTTCTTGTCGCCCTGGCCGCCCTGCTCCTTCCGGTTTTTGCCTGTTCCACGGAGGGCGACCGGCCCAATGTTCTCTTCGTGGTCTGGGACACGGTGCGCGCCGACAGGCTGAGTGTCTACGGCTGCGACACCCCCACCACGCCCTTTCTCGAAACCTTCGCGCTCGGGGCGCGCGTCTTCGAGAACTGCACCTCCACGGGGAGCTCGACCGTGCCGTCCCATGGCGCCATGTTCACCGGGCTCCTTCCCAGGGAGCACGGCGCCAACAACTCGTTCAAGCACCTCGCCGACAGGCATCTCACCCTGGCCGAGATCTTTCAGACCGAGGGATACGCCACCTATCTCTTCTCCGCCAATCCCCACATCTCGGCCGACGAGAATTTCAGCCAGGGATTCGAGGTGGAGGAACATCCCTGGGACGATCGCTACCGGGACAGGGCTCTCGACATGATGCGCCGCAAGGCCAATCCGCTCGACAACAATTCGGACCTCAATCGCATGCTGAGTCTCAAGCGGCCGGACAACTGGTACATCAAGAACTGCGGCAAGCTGGCCGAGGTCGGCCTTCTCGATTGGCTCCGGAAGAAGGACGATGGCCGGCCCTATTTCGCCTTTCTCAATTACATGGAAGCCCACCAGCCCTTTGCGCCTCCCCTCGAGATCCGCAGCCGGCTGATGACGCCCGCCCAGATCGAACGGTCTGCGCAGATCGACAGGTCCTGGATCAACATGTGGTGCTACACCTTCGGCCTCCACGACTACAGCGCGGCCGACCTCGAGATCCTGGCGCTCCTCTACGACGCCTGCCTCCTCGAGCTCGACGCGCTCTTCGAGGATCTGATCGCCACCCTCGATGCGGGAGGATACCTCGACAACACGATCGTGATCCTCGTGGGCGACCACGGCGAACACCTGGGCGAACACCACATGCTCGACCATCAGTACTCGCTCTACGAGGAGCTTCTGCGCGTGCCGCTCGTGATCCACTACCCCGAGATACTGGAGCCGGGCCGCGAGAAACGGCCGGTGGTCAATTTCGACATCTTTCCCACGCTGCTCGAGCTCGCCGGGCTCGATCCGCCTGATCGACCGTCGCGCCACGCGATGAGCCTGCTCGACCCGGCGCCGGACCGGCTGCGGCTCGCCGAGTACCCGTCCGACCTCGAGAATCCGATCGAGAAGGTGAAAAGGATCTACGGCAGCTGGGATCCCACGCCCTTCCGCAGGCGGATGACCGCCCTCTACGACGGGACGTTCAAGTACATCCACGCGTCGGACGGATCGAGCGAACTCTACGATCTTTCCGCTGACCCGGGAGAGCGGCAAAATCTCCTCGCCACGAGAAGCGCGGAAACGAAACGCCTCCGCGAAACGCTCAGGCGGCTCATGGCCGAGACTGTCCCGTTCGACTACGCGAGCGCCGTGGGCCCCGAACTTTCGGACGAACAGCTCGAGCGGCTCGAATCGCTCGGGTATGGCGGCGGACGGCGCCGGAAATAAGATTCCAGAGGTTACCGGATGTACCCGAGAGATTCGAGGCGGCGGCGGAATGCCTCGTCCATCTCCTCGGGCAGCGAGAAGCGGCCCTGCTCGTCCTTTGTCCACTCCATTCCGGAGAGGACTTGCTTCATCTTGGCGACGATGTCGGGACTCTTGCCGGAGATGTCTGTCCGCTCCCCGGGATCGGCGCGCAGATCGTAGAGCGCCACGGGCGGCGGCGGCGGATCGAGAGGGTGCGCGCCCGAGGGCGGGCCCACGACCCAGATGCTCTTGTAACCGAGCCAGCGCGCAAACACCCTTTGCGGTCCCGCCTTGGTGACGCCGCCGATCGCCGCGCGGCCGCGGTCCTCGTCCCCCGTCATCAGGGGGCGCAGGCTCTTTCCGGCCATCGGGCGCCCGGGCGTGACACCGAGCGCGTCGAGAACGGTGGGCATCACGTCCATGAGCCGCACCTGGCTCTCGATCCTCTTTCCCCGGCAGGAACCGGTCGGATCGTGGATGATGAGCGGCACGAGCAGCAGCTCGTCGTGGAGGGAGTGGCCATGTTCGCCCGAGAAGGAGGGGTAGTGATCGCCGAGCTCCTCGCCGTGATCGCTGGTGACCACCACCATTGTGCGGTCGCTCAAACCGATCTCGCCGAGGTAGGCGAGAAATTCCCCGACCTGTTCATCGCACTTCAAGATCCCCCCGTCGTAGAGGGCCTCGAGATAGGACGTGTCGGTCTCGTCCAGGGAAAGCTTGCCGCTCTGCAGCAGATCGAGCTTGTCGAGTGTGAAGGTTTCCCCCACGTTGCCCGGATCGAGCCCATTGCAGAAGGTGGTGCGCGTGTAGGGCGTGTGCGCCTCGTAAGTGTGAATGTAGAGAAAGAATTTCTCATCCCTGTGCGCCGCGAGCCATTCCTTTGCCTGGCGGAAGGTCTCCTCGATCCTTCCCTCGGGATCGGCCATGTTCATCAGCATGGAGCGGCCGTCGGCTTGAACCTCGACATCGCCCCCCTCGTCGACGTATTTGGAAAAACCGCGGTTGAATCCGAGCTGGCTCGAAACGAAACCGCCCTCGGTGATGCCTGCCGTCGCGATGCCCGCCCGGGCGAGCGACTCGACGAGGGAGTAGTTCAGCGTCTTGCCGAAGGTGCTCGAATCGACCCTGTTCGCCGTGAAGACATTCACCATCGACGGGAGGGTCCAGGGCGCGAAGGCCACCGTTTTTTCAAAGAGCACTCCCTGCTCGGCGAGCCGCGACAGCGCGGGCGACGTCTCGCGGTCGTTGCCGTAACAGGAGAGGCGGTCGGCGCGGACCGTGTCGAGGAGGATCAGCACGGCGCCTTGCGGCTTCTCTTCGCTGCCGGGGGATGAATCGCATCCCTGGCATAAACAGGCCAGAAGAGCCGCCGGAAAAACGTACAAGATCACGAATCGTGTTCTGATCATGGTTCTTTCCAACAAAAGTTGGTCCATCATAGCCTCGTCGTGGCGTGAGAACAAAACCTCCTGCAGAAAAAGCGGCCATCCTCTTCGTTTGCGCCCGATGCCCCAGAACCACGCCCGCCAGGCTCTTTTGCGCCGGCTCCCTTCCCTGATAATGTTCATGTAATTACGCTAACTCAACTGGTACTATCATTTTCGGAGGCGGCTCCCGACCGTCAGGTAACGGTCCGGGGAGCTGCTCTTCTCAATGGAGCCGAATGCCATGAGCCTGGAGAGACCTTTCTCTGTTACAGATCTCGTTGTCTGCGCGATCCTCTTCGCGGCGATTGCGATCTCTTATTTCGAGGTGAACGGATTCGAATTCGTCAGCTATGACGATCCGCTCTACGTCTCGCAAAACACGATGGTCCAAAAGGGACTGACCATCGACGGCATCATCTGGGCATTCAAGACGGGACACGCCAACAACTGGAATCCCCTGACCTGGATCTCGCACATGATCGATTACGGGATCCATGGTTCCGATCCGCGGGGTCACCACGCAACGAGCCTCTTGCTGCACATCGTCAACAGCCTGCTCCTCTATCTTCTTCTCAAGAGCCTGACGCGCGCAACGTGGAGAAGTGCTTTCGTGGCCGCCCTCTTCGCCCTGCACCCCCTGCACGTGGAGACGGTTGCGTGGGTGTCCGATCGGAAAGGTCTGCTGAGCACCTTCTTTTTGATCCTGTCGTGCCTCGCCTATGCGCGTTACGCCAGAAAGCGCAGCGCGGCAGCCTATGCGGGCGCTCTCCTGTCGCTCGGCCTGGGGCTCCTCACCAAGCCGATGCTCGTGACTCTGCCTTTCGTTTTCCTGCTTCTCGACATGTGGCCGCTCGATCGAATCAGGGGGAACGTGAAAACAGTCCTCGTCGAAAAGATCCCCTTTCTCGTCTTGATTGCTGCCTCCTCGACGATCACCTACCTCGTGCAGCAGCAAACCGGCGCGGTTCGAACCTACGAGGAGATCTCATTTCTCGCGCGCATCGCGAACACTCCCGAAGCGTACATCACCTATATCGCCAAGACCTTCGTGCCCTTGAACCTCGCCTTCTTTTATCCGCACCCCGGGGAGAACATCCCGCTCTGGAGGGCCGGCCTGGCACTCGGTGCGCTCCTGGTCGTCTCGCTGGCGGCGGTTCTGTTCAGAAAGAAGTATCCCTTCTATTTCGTGGGCTGGTTCTGGTTCGTGGGAACCCTCGTTCCTGTGATCGGGATTATTCAGATCGGGCAGCAAGCCCTGGCCGATCGTTTCAGCTATGTGCCCTTGATCGGACTTTTCATTGCGATCACGTGGGGAGCCTCCCTTCTTCTCTCGAAGATCTCCTCCTCGAAAACGCCCGCCGCCGTTGTGGCGATGGGTATCCTCGTCGCCTGTGTGGGATTGACTCGTGCTCAGGTCGAGACATGGCGTGACGACAACTCGCTCTATCGACACGCCCTCGAGTCGACGGACAACAACTTCATTGCCCACTCGATGCTGGGCAATCACCTGATGACCATCCATAGATACAACGAGGCGAAGAACCACTATCTGGAAGCCCGCCGCATCTTCCCCGCGGAACCGAAGATTCTGATCAATCTCGGCATCGTCCATCTCAAGCTCGACGAATACGCCGAAACCGAACAGGCCCTCCGGGAAGCGCTCGTTCACTACCCGGATCATCTGGCCGCACACCTGAATCTGGCCAGGGCGCTCATAAAGAACAAAAAGGTCACCGAAGCGGAAAAACACCTGCGCGAGGCGATTCGCATCCAACCGGACAACCACACTGCCAGGTACAATCTCGGGGTGATGCTGATCAGCAGACAGGCATACTCCGAAGCCGAGATCCACCTCTCCGTGGCAGTACGTATCGATCCGAATGACCGATCAGCGAGACAATCCCTCGAGTTCTGTCGGTCGAAACTCGGAAGAAAGTAGGGCGATCCAAGTTAATCTCGACAAAACTTGGCAGACGATTGTATTTATTCATTCTTATGATAGAATCCCGTAGCCCTTGGTTACTATAGCACCTCTTCTCTAGTTACCCGGTGAAATCATTTGATGCGGCACAACGTGCGACATCTGGCCGTGGCGGTCATGGTTTGTTCACTCCTCCTGGGCTCGTGCGGCGGATCCGGGAAGAACGGGGACGCTTTCCGGAAACCGAACATTCTCCTGATCACACTCGACACGGTCCGAGCCGATCGTCTCGGATGTTACGGATACGCAAAATCCGAAACACCAGCGATCGACGCTCTTGCAGAAGGCGGTGTTCTTTTCGAGCAGGCGTTCAGCTCCGCTCCCATCACGCTGCCTTCCCACACATCGATCATGACCGGACTCCACCCACCCGAACATGGTGTGCGCGAAAACGACGATCTGACCCTGAGTCAGGACGCGACCACCCTGGCCGAGGTTTTCGAACGGGACGGATACAGGACCGGTGCGTTCCTGGGTGCCTTTGTGCTCGATTCCGTTTTTGGCCTGAACCAGGGTTTCGATATCTACGACGATGTCGAAGAGATCGAGATCAACGGCAGCGATCTGTCGGCGGCCGCTTCAAACGCCAACCAGCGCCGACAACCGGAGCGACGGGCTAGCGAGGTCGTCGATTCCGCTCTCTCCTGGCTGCAGGAGGACGGCTCCGCTCCATTTTTCTGCTGGGTCCATCTCTACGATCCCCACGCTCCGTACAGTCCCCCGGAACCCTACGCCACGCGGTTCGAACATGATCGTTACGACGGGGAGATCGCCTTCGTCGACAACCAGATCGATCGTCTTTTGTCGTGGCTCGATCGCCGCGGCCTGACTGACAACACCCTTGTCGTTCTTGTCTCCGATCATGGCGAAGGTCTCGGCGAACACGATGAGCTTCGCCACGCGATCTTTGTTTACGACGCAACAATGCGCGTGCCCATGATTTTCTCCCTGCCGGGAAGGATAGCTCCCTCCAAGAGGATCCCGACGCCTGTCGGCCTGGTCGACGTTTTTCCCACGATCACCGCTATCGCCGATATCGAGGTCCCCGTGGCTCCCAGCGGACGGAGCCTGGCGACCGCACTGACCGGGGGATCTCTCGAGCCTCACGACATATACGGCGAATCGAATTATCCTTTCGACTACCTTGGCTGCAGCCCGCTGCGCAGCCTGATCACACCCCGCTGGAAATATATTCGCTCACCTGTTTCTGAACTCTTCGACAAGGAATTGGACCCCCTGGAGACGACCAACCTGGCCGAACAGCGCGGCGATATCGTCAGGAAGATGGAGCAGAGACTCCTGGCCATGGAGCAATCCATGATCCGACTGGAAGCAGAGCGGATCGATCTGACGGCCGCACAGCGCCAGCGTCTTGCGGCCCTCGGCTACATGGGGAGCGGGACGAGCGGTCAAGAGCCTGTTGACTACAGCACGCTCAAAGATCCCAAGGAGATGGTGACCGTTTTCAACCAGTCGACGGAAGTGCTGGAGTTGATCGCGGCAGGTGAATCGCGGAAGGCTCTTGCGCTCCTGAAGAAACTGGTACAACAGAATCCACACAATGCCCAGTTTCTTTCCGCACTGGCTCGCGCGCTCGTCCAGTCGGGCGATCTGCCCAGTGCGGCCGATCACTTCCGCCGGGCCATCAAAGCGCACGAGAGGCGGGGCCTCGACAAAAACATCAGCACAGCGGGATTGTACAGCGATCTGGCTCAAGTCCTGGCCCGTATCGGAAAGTTGGACGAGGCGATTTCGTTCTTCGAGAAAGCTCTCGAGATCCACTCGCGAAACGCCATGGTGCTCAACAATCTGGCCACCGCTCAGGCGCGTAAAAAGTGCTACCTCGAATCGGTTCTCAACCTGCGTAAGGCTCATGACATCGATCCTGAAAACCGGTCGGTCCTCCAGAACCTGGAGCGTGCGCTGCAACTCCTGGTACGAAGCCCCGATCGATACGAGGATGGACTGCGCCTTCTGAGCAGGCAGAAGGTTTTCGATTCGACCGATCTTCCGGTGATGGACGTACTCGCCCGGGTGCTGGCCGCCTCTCCCGACGACTCTCTCCGCAACTGTGCAAGAGCTCTCGAACTCTCCCGGCAAACCTGCCGGGCCACGCACAATCGCAATCCCATCTACCTGGATACGTTGGCGATCGTTCACTCGAATACCGGGCGTTTTGAGGAAGCGATCGCTTTTTCTCAGCTGGCCCTCGAGATCGCCAGGCAGTTCAACGACAAGGCCCTGGCGGGCTCGATCAAAAAAAGGCTCGAACTGTACGAGTCCCGCCGGCCTTACCGGATGGCGTGATCAAGCCCGACCCGCACCGGCCGAGGTCTCACCTCACATCTTTTTAATGGCGCCTTTCGACATTTTTTGATACATTATTCCAGCCTTCCCGCATGGCATACATGTAGCGACCAGCGCAACAGGCAGACCAGGTCTCGATTGGGAGGAGACCGTTCGATGAGATTTGTGAAGATCCAGACGGGATTTCTGTTACTCCTGTTAGCTGGAATTTCACACGGTCTTGGGCAAAGCTGGGAAATCATCCCCGTTGACGGGGACGTTTGCGCGGCAGTCGACGCTGTCGCCCTCTCGCCCGGACAGTTCTGCGAGAGCGGCCGAGTCTACAGGGAGTCCGCTGGCGGAACCGTGCTCAATTACTTCAGTATCGATTCGCAAAAAGCCACTGGTTGGGCGATCGACTACGCCACCGGCCGGGGGTGGGACACGTACGGACTGTTGAATTCCGATTGGAGCTTTCGCTGGTCGGAACAGGGTGCCGCGCGGATCGGCGCGGGATGTGATTCCAATTTTTGGACTGACCCTCCCTACACGATCTATTCTCACGTGAACCAGTTTGGCGAATCGGGGACGGGAAGCCTCTCCTTTCCATCCTGTCCTTTCAGAGGCAGTTTCTACGAAAGCTTCTCCGACAACGGGGCCGACAACTGGATCACGAACAGGACCTCGGCCTGGTCGATCGAAAAAATATCCGAACCCGGAGCCAACGTCCGAAACCGCGTTTACAGTTTCACGAAATCGGAGGACTCCGGTGCGACGACAGGATGGAAAGATCCCGTGAGCCTCTACAGCTGCACGCTGTCCTCTTCGATCGGCTTCGTTCTCCGCGCCGACGTCCGCAACCTCGCCAGCGAACAGGACTCCATCGGTCTCGCCTTCTGCGCCGACAATACCAGTGTGGACAACGGCTATCTTTTCATGATCGGACCGGACTCTTGTTCACTATACAAATGCGTTGACGGCGCCACCGCGGTCCTGCTCGAAACGCCCCTCTCCTCTGAAACACGAATGGAACGGAGAGGATGGAACTCTCTCAAGGTCGAGATGTTGAATCGCGACATCAAGCTTTTCGCCAACGGGATTCTGATCGACAGGTACACCGATTCGAAAGCCATTCCGAGCGGGATGGTCGGCATCGCGGGCCGATCACCCGCGAGCAGCGGAACCTTCCAATGGGACAACATCGCCTGTCACAGGAATTTGAAGGGCCACGCCGGAAAGAAGTCAGACCTCTCTCGCACCGATGGCACCCTGCAGGAGCACGCCACGACCCGACCATCGCACTACGTGGCGCAAAGATCCGACTTGAACCGTTGCACGGCTCCGCCGAACGCCATCGGCAACAGCGGTGAGTTCTACAGCGAACGCGCCGGTGGCCTGTTTCTCGAGTATTTCAATATCAACGACGGAATCTCCACGGGTTGGACGATTTCGTACATGATCGACAAGGGTTGGGACAATTTCGGCTCTCTCAAACCGGACGGGAAATTCCGGTGGTCGACGAGCGGACGGTCTCGTCTGCAGTATGGATCGGAGCACGACTATCTCTCCCCCGAACCATGGAAAACTTACGACTACATCGACGCGACCGGTTATGCCTGGTGCGGCGGAACGATTGCCGCCCCTGAAGGCCGTTTTCGTGGAAGCCTGTACGAGAGTTTCTCCGACTCACTCGCGAACGGCTGGCTGGTCGACGATTCATTCAATTGGTCTATCGCGGAGAGTGTCGAGCCCGGCACCCAAATCGCCAATCGTTTCTACGTCGGCAAGGACTCTCACGGGCAACAGAAGATGATCTCCGTGTTCGACTACCACTACACCGCCTCCGCCGGTTTCACATGCTCTGTAGACGCGACCTCCGATGCCGGCTCGGCGGGCGGCAAGGGATTGATATTCTGTGCTCGATGCGTGGGCGCCGTCGACTGCTACACCTTCACCGTCGAGCGGGATCGGTATTGCCTCTCAAAGTGGATCGATTCGGAAAAGACCGTTCTGATTCGAGACAACTCTCCCCACATCAACGTTGCGACCGCGCCACGCCATGTCTGGAATACGCTGAAGGTCATCATGACAAGCGGAAGTATCGATCTCTACATCAACGATCGGTGGGTCGACGCTTGCTTCGATGAGACACACACCGGAGGGTATCTTGGGGTCTTTGGCGATGTCGACTCGCAGATGAACCGGTTCGACAACTTCACGTGTCACCGCAAGACGTCCAAATCGACGCACAATGGGCAGGGCGGTTAGAGAAAACTCACACCCCGCGCCAGCGGCGCGATCCCGAGGTACGCTGCCAGCGATTGCGCCACGTCATAGAAACCCTTCCTGATTCCCAGATCCCCGCCCCCGGCGCGGCCGGGCCCGTAGACCAGAAGCGGCACGAGCTCGCGCGTGTGATCGGTGCCGCCGAAGGTGGGATCGTTGCCGTGGTCGGCCGTGATGATGAGCACGCTCTCCTTGCCGAGGCGGGCGATCAGTTCGCCCACGAAACGGTCTGCGTCCTCGAGCGCCCGCGCGTAGCCTTCCGGATCGCGGCGGTGACCGTAGAGCATGTCGAAGTCGATCAGGTTCGCGAAGATCAGCCCCTCCTGGCCTTCGCCGACGAGCTGTAGCAGATCGTCTTGCACCGCGGCGTTGCTCTCCGAATGGAGCGACCGCGTCATCCCCCCGTGCGCGAAGATGTCGTCCACCTTGCCCACGTAGACGACGGGGATCCCGTCCGCCACGAGCCTGTCCATGACGGTCGGTTCCGCGGGGAGAAGCGAGTAGTCGCGCCGATTGTGAGTTCTCCGGAACGCGCCCGGTTCGCCCACGAAAGGCCGGGCGATCACGCGGCCCACCATCAGGGGATCGCAAAGTTCCCTGGCGACGGTGCAGGCGGAGTAGAGCTCGTCGAGGGGGATCACATCCTCGTGCGCGGCGATCTGCAGGACCGAGTCGGCGCTCGTGTACGCGATCCAGCACCCCTGCTCCATCTGGCGCGCACCGAGCTCTTGAATGATCTCCGTCCCGCTGGCGGCCTTGTTTCCGATCACCGCGCGCCCGGTGCGCTCCTCGAGGGCGCGCAGCAAATCCGCGGGGAACGAGGGGGGGCCGGCCGGAAAGAGACGGAAACCCTCTTTGACCTCGAGCCCGGCCATTTCCCAGTGACCGGCGGTTGTGTCCTTTCCCTGGGAGACCTCCTGCATGACTCCGTAGTCGCCGGCGGGATCTGGCGCGGGCGGCACGCCTGCGATCGCCGGACCGCCCGGAACAACAGCCGCGCAACACCCGAGACCGAGGCCCTCGAGATTGGGCAGACCGAGGCCGCCCACCGCGGCGGCGCAGTGGACGAGGGTGTTCGCTCCCGAATCTCCGTAGGCCGATGCATCGGGCGCGGCGCCGATACCGACCGAGTCGAGAACGAGCAGAATGGCCTGTTTCTTTTTCATCCGGCCCGACCTTCACACAGAAGCCGGACCGCATCGGCCGCCACCTCGAGACAGCGCGCTTCGGCCTCGAGGCGCGCGCTCTGATCGAGCACCTCGTCGGTCGCCCGGTTCGCGTAAACGGCGCACACCGTTCCGGCGCGCAGGCGGGCGAGCGCCGCGAGGGTGAACAGGGTCGACGATTCCATCTCGAAGTTGAGCACCCCGCAGCGCGCCAGTTCGTCGACCAGTTCCGGCTTGCGCGGCCGGAACACTCCCACGTTGCGGCCCTGGGCCCCGTAGAAGCCGGGTGCCGTGGCCGTGATGCCCACGTGATGAGTGTAGCCCCTGGCCCGGCAGGCGCGCGTCAGCGCCGTGGTGACCTCCAGATCGGCCACGGCCGGATAACCGTCAGGCACGAAGAAGGACGACGTGTTCTCCAGGCGCACCGCGCCGGTCGAGACGACCAGATCTCCGGGCGCGATGTCCCCCTGGAGCGCCCCGCAGCTCCCCATCCGGATGAAGGTCAGCCCCTTGGCGATGTTGCAGCTCTCGACAACGGCGATCTCCACGTTGTCCGGGCCGATCCCGGTGGCCATCGCCGAAACGCGGGCCCCCGCAAGCAGACCGGTGAAGGTCAGGTACTCGCGGTGGCTGATCTCCTCTTCCGTCTTTTCCAGGAACCTTTCGCTGAATCTCCGGGCGCGGGCCGGATCGCCGCAGAGCAGGACATGGTCGCCCAGCTCTCCGGGCGCCAGTCCGATGTGGTACTGTCTCTGTTCATCGCCGGCCATCTGTTGCGACTTCATCTGTTTTCTCCCAAAGAGGCAGCTCTTGGCTTCTTGATCATATCCGCCACGGAAGGGCCGGTTCAAGAGTGGCATCTTGCGAAATGCAATGAGATCTTCGAAGGGGACCGTGGAGCCGCACCGGATGGGAGCCGGCAATCCAGGCCGGTTTTTTTTCAAGGCCCGCCCGTCCCTATCGAACGTGGAGCACCATGAGATTTGTGAGCCTCGTGTAGGGTCCGCCGAAAGGGCCGACCAGCGCCTGGAACGGTTTCTCGTCGCCCTCCGACCAGGTCAGAGGAACGGTCGTGGGCAGGAGGAGCACGCCATCGGCGCCGCACGTTCCGATCACGCCATGCCATGCGGGCGGCCAGTAGAGATAAAGGTCGCCGTAGGCGGTCGGGACCGGCGGATCCTGGTAACCCGCGCTGAGAGCGAGCGTCACGGAAAAGGATCCGAGGCCGATCACCTTGATGTCGATCGGCGCCCCGGGAACAACGGATCCCGTGTGATACAGGTGGTAGTAATACTCGTCGGCGCCCATGTCGACCGTGGCCAGCACCGTGCGCGGATCGCCCTCGAAATCGTACTCTGCCAGTCCCGCCGCATTGTTGTCGCCCACGTTCTTGCATGGAGAGTTCCATGTCAGGTGATAGTCTCCCCCCGGCAGATCCACGAAGAGCGGATCGGCGTCGATGTTGCCCGGACCGGACTGGCCTCCCTCGACGTCGGAGTAGGTCACACTCAGGTAACTCAGCGGATCCATGTAGATCTGAGCGCCGGCCGCGGCGCTGTTGCCCCAGAAGATGGAATTGGTGACGGTGCGAAAATCCCATGCGCCCGAATAGAGCCCTCCGCCATTGCCGGTCGCCGTGTTGGCGCAGATGGTGCAGTTGACGAAATCTCCCTCGTCGTAATCGGGAGAATAGATCCCGCCGCCGTCGGTGGCGCTGTTGCCCGCGATCACGCAGTTGACAATGGTGCCTTGCGATCCGTATTGATAGACTCCGCCGCCGCTCGTGGCGCTGTTTGAGGTGATGACGCAACCGGTCAGGGTAGAGTTCCACGACGAGATATAGACGCCGCCTCCCTCGGTCGCGCCGTTGCCCGTGATCACCATGCCGTCGACGATCACCCCGCCGCCGCTCAGGCAGAGACCGCCGCCATAGGGCCAGATGCCGCCATCGTTGCCATTGGTCAGCGTGAAACCCTCCACCCGGGAGTCGCCCATGGTGTATTCGAGCTGGTCGTCCACGGTGAGGGTCGGTCCGGTCTGGTTTCCGTCGATCACGGTGGCCGCGGCGCCCTTTTCGCCGAGGAGCTTCACTTCCCAGCAGTCGGGCCAGGTGAGATTCTCCCAGTACGTGCCGGGAGCGACGAGAACCGTATCTCCGGCCCCGACCTCGTCGAGCGCGCTCTGAATGGTGGCGAAATCCTGGGGAACGCGGAAGAGGTCGATGTTATCACTCATGTACGAAATGCTGAAGTCATCGATCCTGGAGATCGATGCCGTTCCGCCGCCGCCGTCGGAATAGAATCCCGGAAAGGCGACCCGCAGATCCTCGGCCACGCTTCCGCTGCACATCGGAACGCCGTCCACGTAGACGTCGATGTCCGCTCCGCTTCTCTTCACGAGCCGCCACTGGTACCACCTGTTCAGACTCCAGTTGGTGAAGTAGTAGAACCCGGTGCTGAAGTGGCTGTGCTGGGCCATGAAAAAAGAACCGTAAACGCTGTACCCGAAGGAGATCCCCCGGTTCTGGCTGTCCTCGACGGAGAGGCCGTGGAACATGTCCTGCCATTCGACCTGTATCGGTTTCGACCTGACCTCCACCTCGAAACCGCCGTCATAGTCGCTCAAGGTATCCAGCGAATCGGTCTGATCGGTGCGATAGAGGACAACGACTCCGCCCGCCTCGGTAACACCGTCGCCGCTCACTGTCCAGAGCGAGGGATCGATGATGGCATCGTCGAAATCGTCGCTGAACCAGTTGTTCGCCGCGGCGCCCGACCTGGAGCCGCCGATGAAAGGCTTTTTCGAGGTGATCCGGGCGATCCGTCCCAGGCGGTCGAAACGGACCGTCCCGTTCTCGGATTCGATCACGATCGTGGCCCCCGTGGGGCCGCTGCGCGTGACAGCGTTGTAGATCGATTCGGGAGTTCCCTCGGCCAGGATGATCGTCCCGCAGAATCCGTCAGCGAGCGCTTCGTCGAGAGACGGACAGTCAGCGGGAATTCTCAACTCGGCCGGCCGGTCGGTCTTCGCGGCCGAAAGACATGGAACGAACGCCAGGCTGATGGCAACAAAGAAATAGATCCCGATTGCGAGCAGTTTCTTTTTCACGACCAAACTCCTTCCCGTCCAGACTCTTCACCCGATACGGGGATCTCACCCGACCCGCGACAGGGCGTCATGGCGTGCTGTTTCCTGTGTCAGATCCCATTCAGGCGATCGGTGATTGTACACGATGAGCAACGGTGAACGCATTCAAAAAAAGACATAAATCATCCCTCGAGGTGGTGCGAATCTATTTTGGTTCACCTATAATATTTTCCGCATTAGCCGGGAGTGGGATCCGTTCTATGATGATGCAGTGACCTGGGATACCCCTGAATTCACTGTACCCGGCTCAGGGAGCCGGCCACGGGATCTGACAGTTACAAGTGATTTCGATTCAGAACATATTTGAATGCAATAATCACGAGGGAGGTAGGAATGGTTACCGTCAAGCCCATCGGTTCGGCAAGTCGTCTGCTTGCCAACCCCTTGATCACGGCGAGTCTTCTTCTGCTGGTTTTCGTCGCGCCCGTCGCGTGGGGCCAGCAGTACGAAACGGGCACGCTCCTACCGGCGAGCGGACAGAGCGGCGACTTTGCCGGCGCCGCGGTCGCCATTTCGGGAGATGCGGCGCTCGTCGGCGCGTATGGAGACCAGACCCATGGTAACGATTCCGGCGCGGTCTACGTCTTCCGCCGGGACGCTCCTTCCGACATGTGGCAGGAGGAGGCCAAATTGCTCGCCTCCGACGGAGCCGCGGTCGACAAATTCGGTTTCTCGGTCGCCCTCGACGGCGACAGGGCGCTCGTCGGCGCGTACCTCGACGACGACAATGGAGCCGATTCGGGCTCAGCCTATGTATTCGGCTACGACAGCGTCACGGGAACGTGGCAAGAGGAAGCCAAGCTCGTCTCCTCTGACAGCATGGCCTACGACTTCTTCGGAATTTCGGTCGCCCTCGACGGCGACAGGGCCCTGGTGGGCGCCTACTTCGACGACGATAACGGCGCCGATTCAGGCGCGGCTTATCTGTTCAATTACGACAGCGTGTCAGGCACCTGGCAGGAAGAAGCGAAGCTCGTCGCCTCCGACGGCGCGGCAGACGACTGGTTCGGCTTCTCGGCAGCGCTTTCGGGCGACCGCGCCCTGGTCAGCGCGCACCGGGACGACGACAGCGGGTTCAATTCCGGTGCGGCATATATCTTCGCCTACGACAGCGTGTCGGGCACCTGGCAGGAAGAGGCAAAGCTCACCGCGGCCGACGGTGCGAGTTACGACTATTTCGGCATCTCCGTCGCCCTTTCCGGAGAGATCGCTCTCGTCGGCGCGGAACAGGACGACGACAATGGCAGCGGGTCCGGCTCAGCCTACCTTTTACGCCGCGACTCGGTCTCGGGCACCTGGTACGAAGAGGCCAAGCTGCTCGCATCGGACGGCTCGGGCGGCGACTACTTCGGCGGTTCGGTCGCGATCATGAGCGACAGGGCGCTCGTTGGAGCCTCCAACGATGCCGCGCCCTACGCGGGATCGGGCTCGGCCTTCGTGTTCCGCTACCATACCCCGTCAGGCACCTGGTACGAGGAAGCCAAGCTCACAGCGTCAAAAGGTGACTACCACGACGGATTCGGCAGCCATGTGGCGCTTTCGGACGACGTGGCTCTCATCGGCGTGCCGAAGGACGATGACAACGGCACGAATTCCGGCGCCGCGCTCCTCGTCGATTTCACGAGCTCACTGGCGATCGATGTCAAGTGCAACGGCGAGGACGGCGACGTGATCGTCGACATCGGTCAGAACGCCACCGTCACGATCGAGACCAAGAACGGCTATCATCCCGGTTTCATGGGAGACCTGTGGGTCATCGCGATCACGCCCTTCGCTCCCTGGACCACGTGGTCCTACGGGCCTTTTTACAACCCCTACTGGCGTCCCAATGCGAACACGGTCTACTACTCGGGGCTCGGCGTCAACTCGTACGCCACTGTCCACGACTACCCTGTTCCGCCGGGGAAATATTATGTCTACCTCGCCGTGGACGCCATTCCGAACGGCATTCTCAATCTGCACGCCATCTGGTATTTCGACGTCGTCGATTTCACCGTGCAATGATGGGTGAGTTCGATCGCTCGGGACTCGAACCGGGCATGGCTCCGCCAGGAAGAAGGAGATGGACGATGAACCGGCTTCGATATTCACAGCGCCCGCGAACGGCCTATCTCCTCTTCCTGGCAGCTTCCATATTCGTGCTGACCACTGTCGGCGATTCGCCCGCCCGGGCTCAGCAGTTCGAGACCGCCAAGCTCTTGCCGGCGGACGGGTATCCGTTCGACAACTTCGGCTCGTCGGTGTCGCTCTCCGGTGAGAGGGCACTCATCGGCTCTCTCCTCGACGACGACAATGGCGGCGGTTCGGGCTCGGCCTATCTCTTCCGCTACGACAGCCCGACCGGTCGATGGCACGAAGAGGCCAAGCTGCTCGCTTCCGACGGCGCCCCGTACGACTATTTCGGTGTGTCAGTCGCCCTCTCCGGCGACAGAGCTCTCGTCGGAGCCTTCAGAGACGAGGACAACGGCCAGTTGTCCGGCTCCGCCTATCTCTTCGCCTATGACAGCGTGTCGGGAACGTGGCAGGAGGAAGCAAAGCTGCTCGCATCCGACGGATCGAGTATGGATGAATTCGGTTTTTCCGTCGCCCTCTCCGATGAGACGGCGCTCGTCGGCTCCGACGGTGACGGCGACCTGGGCGACTCTTCCGGCTCCGCCTACCTCTTCGGTTATGACAGCGTATCGGGCTGGTGGCAGGAAGAAGCCAAGCTGCTCGCATCGGACGGC
>CAZUHB010000015.1:11156-114198 GCA_964620445.1 uncultured Phycisphaerales bacterium | reverse complement strand
GGCTACCACTCGATGGATCGGCTCTCCTGGATCAATCTGATTCTTCAGTCCTGGGCTCACAGCATCAACGTTTACTGGTGAACCGGGGTTTGTATAATCAGACCCCGGTTTCTCTATTACTGGATCGCCTGCCATGACCCGAATCTGCCTGATGTTGACCGCCCTCCTCGCCGCAACGGGAGTCTTCATCCCCGAGGACGCGCCATTCGATCCGGACGCCGTGATGAAGGCGCTCCGCCTCGATGGCGTTCAGGCCGAAGCCGTGCGAGAAAAACTCGAGGCGATCCAGGAGGTGGAACACGCTTTCCTCTGGAAACGCACCGCCATGGAAACCGCTTTCGGCGCCGGCCTGGGCGATCGTTCAGACATCGGCGCGTTGTCCGCACGGATCGCCGCCATCGCAAGGAATGAGCAGGAGAAGATCGATGCCCTGGCCGCCGAGATCGCGATGTTTGTAAAAGAAGCGGCACTGCCCGACCTCGAAGAGAGGGGAAAGCCGATCTTCGGCCGTTACCGGAGGCCCGCGCCGGGACAGAGCGCGGCCGATCAGGGAACGGCCCGAAAGGAGATCGCAAGCAACGTGATCCTGCGCGGCCTCGACCTCGACTTCGATCACGAAAGGCACCCGAAACTGAAAACAGGGTGTGTCGATTGCCACAAGACCAACGACCAGCATCTCATCGAGGAAGCCTACGGAAAACAAGGCGATTCGAGGGCGCTCCTCGGCCGGAGCGAACAGATTCCAACCATGGACGATTGCACGGAGTGCCATTACGAGCGCGGCGCCATCGACGACTGCGTGCTCTGCCATCCAGATTACACCAAACGCAAGAAGTTGTTCTCCAGGACGTTCAATCCCTTCCTCCGCCTCAAGAAGGGAGTCCCCGCACCGGAGTTCAGCTTGAGGGACGTGGAGCGGAATCGGTTCTCGTCAACCTCTGCAAAGGGGAAACGATTCCTTGTGATACAGTTCGGTTCCTCCACCTGTCCACCCTATCTCAAGCAGGTTGCCACGGTCAGCGCCCTGGCCGAAAAGTACCGCGCCCACCCGCTCACGTTCATCACCGTTTTCACGCGGGAAGCGTGCCCCGAGATCATCGGCTGGGAGCGATGGCTGCCCCGGTGCCAGGAAGAGATGGTCCAGAGGGCGCGCGCCTGCGGCGATACCCTCGCGCGATATGGCGTCGAGGACAGGACCCGCCTTCTGGTGGATCAATGGCCCGGTGTGGTCTCGAACCGCTACGGAGGGCTGCCGAACAGCGTGTTCATCGTTCTGCCCACCGGCAAGATCGGCTGGAAGGCGATGCACATGGATCCGGCCGAGGTGGATGCGGCGATAGAGAGACTTCTCTGGAAACACCGCCCATGATTCGAACGAACCGTCTCCCCAACCGGGCTACCGCCTGCGGCACGATCGATCTCCGATCGCGCCGGAGGCTGTGCGATCTCCGATCGCGCCGGAGGCTATGAGAAAAATATGTTTTCCTTCTTTCCAACATTTGTGGCCATACTCGCGTGCCTCGTCGGGCTCGACATGGCTCTCACCGATCAGGCGCCGCCCCTCGGTTGGGCGGCTCTCGCTTTTCTCGCAGTCGTTCCCGCCGGGGAGTTCAGCATCGTCCTCGCCAAGCGGGACCGCAAGAAAGCAAGATGGGCCAGACCGGCGCTCTGGCCGATGGTGCTCGGTTTTCTGCCGCCTTGCGGATACGTCGCAGCCTGTCTCCTCGGCGGTCTGCCCCGTCTGGTGATCGCCCTCGAAATCGAAGGGTGGGTGCTTGTCGATGAGATTCTGCTCCTCGCCGTTTACCCGCTCACGGCCGCCCTCGGCAGATTGTACCTTCACCGGAGGGCGGCTGTCTTTGATCGGAGCCGAACCTGGAAGCGGGGCCGCATGGAGATGCTCCTCGGATTCCGGGGGGAAATAGCCCTCATGGCGCCCATCGTTCTCTTCATTCTCGTGGGTGATCTCATCTCCCTCGACGAAGAGATCGAGAAAACCATCGCGGGCAGCCCGCCCCTTCTCTATACCCTCCTTGGGGCCTGCGTCATCGTTCTCGCCTTCTCCTACCCGTTCACTCTCAAGATTCTCTGGCGCATGAAACCGCTCGGCACGATCTTCGAATCCACTTCCGAACTCATCGCGTTCGTGAAGCGATTGAAATTCAAATACCGCGATCTGCTCGCCTGGAACACGGGCGGCCTCATGGTGAATGCCGCGATCGTGGGTGTGCTCCCGCGGTGGCGGTACATCCTGCTCACCGATTCGATGACCCGGCGATTCACAATGGAAGAACTCAAATCAACGATCGCCCATGAAATCGGACATGGAAAGAAATTTCACTCCCTCCTGTTCATCATCCTCTCCATGGGATACGTGGCCGCCCTCGGTTTGGCCGACATCCACCTCTCTCTCTTCAGCGCGGCCGGGAGCGATCTCCTCGCTGCCGCCTTCTTCTACCTGCCCGCGACGATCATCTTCGTCTACGCCATCTTCGGATTCGTGTCCCGCCGCTTCGAGGTCGAAGCCGACATCTTCGCGGTGCGCGCCGTGGGCGATGCGGCGCTTTTCGTTCGGACGCTGGAACGGCTCGCCACCTGGAGCCGACACGCCCGCACCCGGAAGAGCTGGCGCCACTTCAGCCTCGAAAAGAGAATGGAGCTCATCGAGACCTTTTTCCCGGGAGAAAGCTCGTCGACCTCGGCCGCGCTGGCCCGTTTCGAAAAAGGTCTGAGAAGGCTCAAAATCACTCTCCTGGTAACCTCGATTCTGCTCATCGCGTCATTCCTCTACGAACTGGCCCGGGCGGATGGCTAACGAACGGCGTAACAGTATGTTTTCAGAGATGTTATGCAATATCTTCAACCAGCCTCTTTCTCGGCCTTCCCTTTAAAAAATGATTGAATCGGAAGGGGAAACTTCTCATAATACGCTGTTTCGTATCCTGTTTTGGAAACGCAGGCGTCCCGAAGGGACACAAACGCGTAACGCACTTTTTAACAGCATGTTACAATTAATCCTTTTCGCCAGTGAGGTGCTTGATGGCTGATGAGCCCGTCTTGAGGACCGCTTCTCTTCAGATCGTTGAAGAAATGCGCGAATCCTACATGACCTACGCCATGAGTGTCATCACCGCCCGGGCGCTACCCGATGTGCGTGACGGTCTCAAACCATCGCAGCGCAGGGTTCTGGTCGCCATGAACGACCTGAACCTCGGTCCGCAGTCGAAATACAAGAAGTGCGCCAAGATCGCCGGTGACACATCCGGCAACTACCATCCCCACGGCGAGGCGGTCGTCTATCCCACCCTGGTCCGGATGGCCCAGGAATTCAACATGCGTGTCCCGCTCATCCAGGGGCAGGGAAACTTCGGGTCGATCGACGGCGATCCGCCGGCCGCCATGCGTTACACGGAGGCGCGCCTGACCCTGGCCGCTTCGCAGATGCTCGAGGACCTCGAAAAGGAAACCGTCGACCTCGCACCCAACTACGACGAGAGCCGCGAGGAACCGACCGTTCTGCCCGGGCTCTTTCCCAACCTGCTCGTCAACGGATCGCAGGGGATCGCCGTGGGAATGGCATCGAGCATGCCGCCCCACAACGTGCTCGAGGTTTGCGACGCCCTGATCGCCCTCATCGACAATCCGGCCATCACTCTCGAGGAATTGCTCCAGATCATCCCGGGCCCCGATTTCCCCACGGGCGGTATCATCTGCGGCAGGAGCGGGATCCTGGAAGCCTATCGCACCGGGCGCGGTCGCGTGACGGTGCGCGGCAAGGCGCACTTCGAGGAGAAGAAACGCGGTCGCACCGACATCGTGATCACCGAGATTCCTTTCCAGGTCAACAAGACCACGCTCATCGAGAAGATCGCCGACATGGTCAAGGAAGGGCGCATCAAGGGGATCCACGACATCTCGGACCATTCCGACAAGGATGGGATGAGCATCGTCGTGTCGCTCAAGAAGGGCGAGAACGAGGAGGTGATTCTCAATCAGCTCTACAAGTTCAGCATGCTCCAGGACACCTTCTCGATCATCAACATCGCCCTCGTCAACGGCAAGCCATGCACCTTGCCGCTGAAATCTCTTCTCGAGTACTATGTAAAGCACAGAATCGACGTCATCCGCCGACGGACCGCGTTTCTGCTCGACAAGGCCGAAAAACGCCTTCACATCGTCGAAGGCCTTCTGATCGCCCTCGACCACATCGACGCCGTGATCGAAACGATCCGCTCCTCGGCCGACGTACCCACGGCCCAGCACCGTTTGATGGAGCGGTTCAGTCTCTCCGAGGTTCAGGCCGACGCAATTCTCCGGATGCAACTCCAGCGCCTTACCGGTCTTGAGCGGACCAAGCTCGAGGACGAGGCGCAGAAGCTCCGAGACGAGATCGAGTACTACAAGTCGATCCTGGCCAGCGAGCAGATGGTCCTCGACATCATCAAGGAAGATCTCGATCGCGTGAAAGGACATTTCAAGTCCAAACGCCGCACCGAGATCGGAGAGCCTGTCGACGGGATCGAAACAGCTGATCTCATCGCGGACGAGGAAATGACCGTGACCTTCAGCCGCGAGGGTTACGTCAAACGGCTCCCGTCCGACACATACAAACGTCAGAAGAGGGGCGGCAAGGGGATTATCGCCGCCGACTCGCGCAAGGGCGATTACATCGAGCGGCTCTTCATCGCCTCGACCCACGATTATCTCCTGATTCTCACCAATCTGGGCAAGCTCCACTGGCTCAAGGTCTACGAGGTTCCCCTTCTCACGCGCCAGTCGAAAGGGCGCGCCATCGTCAACCTCCTTCATCTCCAGGACAAGGAAAAGATCAAGTCGGTCGTACCCGTGCGCGATTTCAACAAGGGCGATCTCGTCATGGCCACGGCCAGCGGCGTGATCAAGAAGACGAAGCTCTCCGCGTTCTCGCGACCGAAGAAGGGCGGCATCATCGCCGTGGCCCTCAAGAAGGGCGACAACCTGATCGGCGCCAAGGTCGCCCGGCCCGACGACGACATCATGCTCGGCACGGAAAACGGCATCAGCATCCGCTTCTCGGCCAGCCAGGTACGCGCCATGGGCCGCACGGCACGCGGCGTGCGCGGCATCTCGCTGCGGGAGGGCGACCGCGTCTGCGACATGGTCATCGTCAAGCCGGATCGCACGATCCTCACGGTCTGCGAAAACGGCTATGGCAAGAGAACGAAGCGGGGCGAATACCGGACGCAGAGCCGGGGCGGTAAGGGGATCATTAACATCAAAACCACCGCGCGGAACGGCAGCGTGGTCGCCATGAAGGCGGTCCGTGCCGATGACGAACTGATGCTCATCACCCAGCAGGGTAAGCTGGTCCGCATCACGGTCAAATCGATCTCGGTCGTGGGGCGCGCCACCCAGGGGGTCCGCGTCATGGGCCTCAACAAGGGCGACAAGCTTATCGCCATCACCCGAGTGGTCAAAGACAATGACAACAACCAGACTCCTCCCGAGGTTGGGCCCACGGAAGGAGATTAGTCAACGTACTCCGCCCGGGTGCGTCAAAAATCCGCCCGAACGCGGAAGAAGAGGACAGCCAAATGCCCTTTGCCAGAATTTCGGAAATCATCGACGAGCTGCAGGCAGGACGGATGATCGTTCTCGTCGACGACGAGGACCGCGAGAACGAGGGTGATCTCTGCGTGGCGGCCGAGTATGCCACTCCGGAAGTGATCAACTTCATGGCCACCCACGGCCGGGGGCTCATCTGCCTTTCCATGGGCGCGAGCTTCATCGAAAAACTCGATCTCCCTCCCCAGGCCGAGCACAACGACTCGAAGTACGGCACCGCGTTCACGATCTCCGTCGACGCGCGTCACGGAATCACGACCGGAATCTCGGCATTCGACCGGGCCAAGACGATTCAGGACTGCATCTCCGACGATGCACGCCCCGAGGACCTGGTGCGGCCGGGCCACATCTTCCCCTTGCGCGCCCAGCCGGGCGGCGTGCTCAAGCGGACGGGCCAGACCGAGGGGATCGTCGACTTGACGCGCCTCTCGGGCCTCAAGCCGGCCGGCGTGATCTGCGAGATCATGAAGGACGACGGCACGATGGCGCGCCTGCCCGACCTGGAAAAGTTCATCAAGAAACACGACCTCAAGCTCTGCTCCATCGCGGACATCATCGAGTACCGCCGCCATCACGAGAAGCTCGTGGAGCGTGTCGTGTCGGTCAAGATGCCGTCCATGTACGGCGAGTTCGACCTCCACGTGTACAAGTCGAAGGTGGAAGAACACCTCCATCTCGCACTCTGCAAGGGCATCCCTGTCCGAACCGGTTCCCAGCCCCGCCTCAAGGATCCCGTGCTCGTCAGGGTCCACTCGGAGTGTCTCACCGGCGATCTTTTCGGTTCGAACCTGTGCGACTGCGGCCCGCAGCTCCACCGCGCCATGCACATGATCGCCGAGAAGGGCGAGGGTGTTCTCCTCTACATGAAGCAGGAGGGCCGCGGCATCGGTCTCGAGGCGAAGCTCAAGGCCTACCACCTTCAGCAGACCGAGGGGCTCGATACGATCGAGGCCAACCAGGCGCTCGGATTTCCCGCCGACGTGCGTGACTACGGCATCGGCGCCCAGATCCTGGCCGACCTCGGCATCCGCAAGATGGAGTTGATGACGAACAACCCGAAGAAGTACCATGCCCTCAAGGGTTACGGTCTCGAGATCGTCAAACGGGTCTCCCTCGAGATCCCGCCCACGAAAGAGAACTTCAAGTACCTCAAGTGCAAGAAGGAGAGGATGGGCCACTTTCTCGAAAACGGCGATCTCACGAACGAGACCGGACCGAATGTGGAAAGCACAGCTTCCGGCGATTGCGGTTGCGACGCCAAGGCTTCCGGCGATTTTGGAAGCAAAGCTTCCGGCGATTTCGGAAGCAAAGCTTCCGGCGATTGCGGATGCTAATCGTCCCTCTCTGAGACACTTTTGAAAGTGCAGCCGGCCATGGCACATCATCCCAGGGTGCTGCTCGTTCAACCGCCGATCTACGACTTTACGGCCTTTGATCTCTTTGCCTACCCTCTCGGACTGGTCGAACTGGGCGCCGCCCTCGAGGACGCGGGGTGCGGCGTGACCATCGTCGATGCCCTCGATCGCTACGATCCTTCACTGAAAACGCCGAATGGGGCGCAACCGAAATCAACCGAGAATCGGACGAAGGCACCCACCTTTCGCAAGGACGGCTGCGGCCATTTCCCGAGAAAGCGCATCGAGCCGCCCCCGGTCCTCGCCCGGATCCCGCGCCGATTCCATCGCTTTGGACTCCGGCAGCGCACTCTGAGGGATCGGATTGCGGCCGCGGGTCGACCCGATCTGGTCGGGATCACGTGCACGATGACCTACTGGTACCTGGGAGTGCGCGAAGTCGTGTCGATCGTGCGCGACCTGTTCGGCGATGTGCCGGTGGCGCTCGGTGGGACTTATGCCACCCTCTGCGCTGACCACGCTCGAGCCAACACCGGCGTCGATCTCGTGATCGAGGGCCGCGATCCGGCGCCGCTCTTCGAAGCACTCGGCCTGGACGACCGCTCGCAGCCCAGGGATCCCTTACCGGCCCACCACCTGCTCAACCGGAGAGAATCGGCCGCCCTCCGCACCTCGTACGGCTGTCCCTATCGCTGCACCTATTGCGCCGCGCACCTGATCGCCGGCACTTACAGCCGTCGGCCGGCAGAGCAAGTGCTTGAGGAACTGAAGATCCTCGTGAACGACCTCGGCCGGCGCCACCTAGCGTTTCACGACGACGCGCTGATCACTCGCGGGGGCATCGAATTCATCGACCTTGCGGCCCGTATCGGCAGGGAGGGCCTTCATCGAAAAGCGGCTTTCTACTCGATCAATGGGCTCAACGCGACGGCACTGTCCAAAGAGGTGGCCGTCGCCCTGCGGGAGAGTGGATTCAGGGCGGTGCGGATCGGCTTCGAAACCGCTGACCTCGAACTCCAGGCGCGGACAGGCGCAAAGGTTACGGGTGACGACCTGGCTCGCGGGCTCGCGAATCTCTTCGATGCGGGCTTCAGGCGGGGCGAGGTGGGGGTTTACGTCCTGGCCGGGCTTCCGGGTCAGGATGCCGACTCGATCGAGAAAACAATCCGTTCTGTCCACGATCTCGGCAGCCAGGTCCGGCTCTCCGAATTCGCGCCGGTTCCACACACGACGCTCTTCGACGAGGCGCGGCGCCTCTCGCGCCTCGACCTCGACGAACCGCTCTTCCACAACAAAAGCCTGGCCCCTTTCCGTTTCGATCACCTCGATTCGGGGCGGCTCAGGGCCCTCAAGGACCTCGCCCATCGCCTCAACAGGGAATTGCTTGGTGCCGAAACAGGCAGACGGGCCTGAGCTCTCCCTGGATTACCCGTGTTAATAATAATCTTGAAAAGGACTTATGTCGCCAATAAGCTGGCGGACTGGCCACGCGGCCCAGGCTGACCGAGCTCGCACAATTCGGGTTGGATTGTCAAAATACACGGAATTTATCGATTTCCCTGCCTGTCCAAGAAGCACGAAATCGGAGAACCGAAAACGTTGGAAGACACCCGGCTAGTTGAAGGATTGAAGACTGGTTCCGATGAAGCTTTCCGGGAGCTTCTCGACCGCTATGAAGGCAAGATCTACAACACGGTCCTCCGCATCGTCAAAGACCGCTCCTACGCAGAGGATGTGGTGCAGGAGGTTTTCTTGAAGACACTTAGAAACATCGGCTCGTTCAACTTCCAGGCAGGTCTCTACACCTGGATCTACCGCATCGCGGTGAACGCGGCCCTGGACAATCTCAAGAAGACGCAGCGCATGAAACCCCTGTCGATTCACGGCAACGAGGACCAGACTTTCGAGATCCCTTCCGAGGTCGGCGATCCCAGCGAAGCGCCGGAACGGGACGAGATGGCCCAGATTCTGGCGAGCGCGATCGACGAGCTGCCCGATAAATACAGGACGATTCTCATTTTGAGAGAATACGAAGGGCTCTCCTACGAAGAAATTTCACAGACCCTCGAATGCTCCAAGGGAACGGTCGAATCCCGACTCTTCAGGGCACGCGAGCGGCTCAGAAAAAAAATGGAGAAATATCTCTGATGGAATGCCACGAATTCCACGAACTGATTCATCGATTCGTCGACAATGAACTCGGCGACGGACAGAGCCGCGTCCTGCGCGATCATCTCGCGCAATGCGCGGGATGCGCGAAACTCCTCGAGCAGTACGAAAGGCTCAAAGATCTATCGCAGCCAGAGACCGTGGAGCCGCCCCCGGAGCTCCGTCCGCGAATCCTGAAAGCTCTTCGAGCTGAAAGCTCGGCTCTTCGAGCTGAAAGCTCGGCTCTTCGGGCCAAAGGCCCGGCTCTTCGGGCTGAGACCAATGGTGTGGCGCTCGAAAGGGTCATCCTTCTCTTCCGGCGTGCGGCTGTGGCAGCTCTTCTCTTCGTCTCGACTTCGGCCGCGCTCTTCTTCGGGCAACTGGGCACTCTCCAGGCGGATGACAAACCGGCTCACTACGAGGATCTCTTCTCGATCAGCTCCCCTGAGGATGCGCTCGAAGCTCTGATCCACACAACAACCCAAAAAGACGCGATACGTCGTTTTCTGAACGAGGAGAGATAATGAAATCCAAGAGCCCTGTCCCGTGGATCGTTGTCATCGCCCTCTGTTTCTTTGCCCTCGGTTACCTTTCGAGCCTCTTCGTGACCGGGAGCGGCACCGATCAGGCCCCCAGCTACGTGGAACGGCTCGACGCCGCTCTCGGCCTGTCGGACGAACAGGAGACGAAGATCAGCTCCCTCCTCGACGACGAGGACCGGCAGATCAGCGCGATCATCGACAAGGTCCGCGAACCGGTGGTCGGCGAAATACAGAAGGTGCGCGGCGACACGGCGGAAAAAATCCGCGCCCTCCTCGATGAATCGCAGCGCAAGCGCTTCGACGAGGGAGGATTTTCCAGCGACACGGATTTTTGAGGGCAAGGTGAATTTAAGACTGTGCCTTGCGAGAGGCACGATTATGATAGAGCGGGACCTGACCGAGGTGGTTGCCAATAAAAACTAGACAGATCAAGATGAGGAAACGAGAAGCATGGGTTATTTGAGCGTCGATTTCGGTTGCCGGAAGATCAGGCTGCTCGAAACCGAAGGAACAGCCAAGAAGATCAAGCTCAAGGCGTTCCGCATGATCGATACGCTCCGCGAGGGCGTCGAGATCCTCGACGATCCAGCGGGCGCCAAGGCCACCGCCGAGACATTCAAGCGCACTCTGGCGAAGAACAAGTTTTCGCGCGATCCTTCATGTATGGCGCTCGATACGTCGTACTGTATCATCCGCGACATTTCCCTGCCCTTCAAAGGCGACGAGCAGATCCGCAAGGTCATCAAGTTCGAGTCGGAAAGCCACATTCAGCATGACATCGACGATGTGGTGGTGAGCTATTTCAAGCGCTCGGAAACAGTGGACAAGAGCAACCTCATGGTGCTCGCCGCCAAGAAATCGGATCTGAGGAAGCACATCGAATTTCTCGACACCGTGGGTGTCGATCCGGTCCAGATCGACCTCGACATCCTCAGCCTTTACAACGCCCTCTGCGGCACGGGAGTGGTGAAGGACCACAAGTGCTTCATCGTCCTCAGCGCGGGACGCGAAAAAACAGATCTCCTCGTGATCAACAAGGAGCGGCTCGTTGCCTGCAGGTCGATCCCGATCGGCGCGGGCGGTATCGCGTCCGCCCTGACCCACGACCTCAAGGAAGGACAGCTCGAACCGTCCGACAGCGGTGTGCGGCTCCTCGGTTTCACGAACGACGAGGCCGTCACGGAGAGGGTGTTCGAAGGGGACGCGGCTCTTCTCGGCGACGCCAGCGCGGAATCGGACGAGGAAGCCGAAACAACCCAGGAAGAGGGCGGCGCCCGTTCCGAGGCGGACGAAAAAGGTTCCTCCGAAGCGGCGGCGCCCGGCGCCGATTCGGACAAGGCCGAAGCCCTGGCTCTCAGCCGCCGGCAGGATTATCTCCTGAAGCTCAAGCGCGAGGTGATGCGCGTGCTCACTTTCCTCCAGATCGACGACACTCCCGAAAAGGTCTACCTCACCGGGATGGGAAGCCGCATGCCGGGTCTGAAGGAAGCGGCCAAAGGCCTGTTCAACGCCGAGGCCGAGGAACTCGACCTCCTCGCACGCGTGGACCATTCCTTCTCGCCGAGCGAAGTGCGGGCGATCAACAGCGAGGTGGGCGTCGCCCTCGGCGCCGCCTACAAGCAGATGGGCTTCGATACCACGCGCGTCGACTTCCGCCAGGAGGATGTGCGGTACGCGAAGAAGTTCGACCAGATCAAGATCCCCCTCGTCTACCTGACCTTGCTCGTCCTGATCATGACGATCCTGCTCAACCTCGAGCTCTACAAGAAGCGGGACGTGAAGAAACGGGAGCTCCGCTACATCTACGCCTACTCGCTCCAGGAGCTGAGCGAGGCCCTGGGCGACAAGCGGGAAGCGGAACGGCTCGTCTCGTCCGAGGAGCCCGACTCGCGCGACGGGGTCATGCTCATCAAGCGCATCCTCACGCGGAAGAACACGGAACTCCTCGACGAACTCGGGCGGGGTGGCACGATCCCCGAACTGCCCTCGGTCTTTCCCGTTTGGCATGCCGTGTTCGCCGCCCTCATGAAACGCGACCAGGATCTCGAGATCTTCAAGCTCGACGACTTCAAGATCAACACGCGGGAAAATCCACCCACGATGCAGATGAGCGGCGAGGTCGGCACGGGTGAGGACATGTCCACCTTGATCAACATCCTGTCCGAGGTACCCCTGCTCTACGATGTGAAGCCGGGCGAAGACAAGCCCACACCGTCGGGCAACCGTGAATTCACGAATATCAAAGCCTTTGTCAGGCTCAAAGCGAAGGAGGACTAATCATGTTCGGCTTGGATTTCGTCAAGTTCACCCTCCTGTCCGCCGCGATCCTTCTCGTTGCATCGGGCGGTTTCTACGCCTTCCAGTCGTGGGATCTCAACCGTCTCACGGAGGACGCCAACCACCTCTTTCTCCGCACCCTGCCCGAGGTGGGCAAGCTCGGTTACGATGTGTCGCTCAAGCAGGAAGAGATCAAGAAAGACGAGAAACGCGGGGTGCAGATACACAAGTATGTCCAGGAACGGGCCAACGAAGCGAATATCCGCTACAACCAGCTCAAGCTGGGCAAGGCGCGCGAGGATCACAACACACGCGAGGGGTACATCGACTACCGCACCGAGATCTCGCCCGCCGGGAAGCGGGGCCGCACCAAGTTCCATCGCCAGTACATCGCCCGGTTCATCTTCCTCCTGGAGAACCGGACCAACTCGTTGAAGGTCACCACGCTCAACCTGAGGGATCCTTCGCCTGACCACGAAAACTGGAGCATGACGCTCGAGGTCACTGAACGCAAACCGACCAAGAAATAGATGAAGGCCCCATCCGACCCTTTCCAAAGAGGATCCAGCGAAAAGGGATCCCTCAGCGATTTCGACGGAATCGTCTTCGACCTCGACGGTGTCCTGGTCGACACGTGGCAGCTCTATCTCGGCCTCTACCGGGCGGTGTTCGCGGACCTACTCGGACGGGAATTCTCGGACGCCGAGTTGATCGAAAACGCGCGCACCACCGAAAGCGGAACCCTTTCGTCCATCCTCCCTCCCTCCAGGCTCGACGAGGGATTCGACCGGATCGAGTACTGGTACCCTCGCCTTTTCGACGACTTGACCGATCCTTTTCACGAGGCCGTGGCCGCTCTCCGCGCTGCCCATGACAGGGGCAAAAAGGTGGGAATCTTCACGGGAAAAACCCGCTTCACCGCGGACTTCACCCTCGAGCGGATCGATGTGGCCGATGCCGTGGACTGCGTTTCGTCTGAAAATGACTACGACGAACCCAAGCCGCACCCGGGGGGACTCTTGAGAATCCTCGAGAAACTCGATCTGTCGCCGGACCGAACCCTGTTCATCGGCGATCAAAAAATCGACCTTCTCGCGGGCCACGGGGCGCGGACCGGGACTGCCGCGGCCCTCTGGGCCGAGTACACCACGATCGAGCCCGATCACGACCATGCCGACCTGTTTTTCCCAACGGCACGGTCATGTCTCGAGTTCTTCAACTCCGTCGAGGCAGATTGATTCGATTGATTCCTGTGCGGCAGAAATGGTCGTGGCCGCAAAGAGGAAGAAATATCGTACCCAAGAGCCCGTTCGTTTCCCTCATACCGGTTCGTTCTGGTGTTTTCACTTCAATTATCCTGATTCCGGATGCTGCAATCCTCTCGCGAACCCCACCGTATTCATATAGCAATTTGCAGACCGGCGGAAACAGGGTCTTGTCGGATTTAACCTGCTAAATTTCCTGTCGCCCTTTGAATGCAGGCGATCCCGTCCTGTCGCCGGCACGCGTTATCGCGCATTTTGCGCACCTTTTGCACGGTTCGCCCGGCGAGAGGCTGATCCCCTTCGGCCCGGTTGTGACGATATGTCACAGTGGAAAGGATAATAAATCAGGGTTCAGAAAGGCGCGGTTTCCAATCTCCCGCAAATCGCTGCGGCATAGCAGGAGGGGCGAAGGGCCCGAAAAAGGGATGGCAGGTTGCGCGTGAGTCGACCTGAACCTACAAATGTAAAGAAGGTATTACCCGAACATCCCATAGTTTTCTCCAGGCCCAACAGATTCCCGTCCGGCCAGAAGCCTCTGAACGGACGGCGCGAAGCGTTTCACCATGCACGGAACGACACGCGGCAAAAGAAAGCTCTCGCCAACTAAGAGGACTGCTAGAAAGCACTGTATCGCGCATGGCATGACAGGAAGCACAGGTACTGAGGGTATGAGGACACGTGGAATACCGCGACCAACCCACGGGTATCGGATCCCCGCGCGCTTCCTGAACCCTTGTGAAGCCAACAGTTTTTCAAGATCCCGATTCAGACTGAGCCTGAATCCCGGATCGGAGTGACCAACGAAGAAGAGAGTTCTTTTCCCATTTCGTTTTCTTGCCTTTACACTATAGACATGATCAAGGGCCTGGTTTTATTACGGTCCTTTTCTCGAAATGATGTATCTTGAGACCATTGATCGCAGGATCTGGCCGCGATCGGTCAAGCCGGAGAAAGTGTGATGAGCAACTGTCCAGTATGCGGAAACGAACTCAGTGATTCGGAGATCGTCTGCGCCGAGTGCGTGGAAAAGGTCGTCCTCAACGAACCGAAGAGACGGGAGGTCAAGATCCGCCACGTGGCGGACACCTTGATCGTGTTTCTGGCGATCTTTCTTTTCATGAAAGGCGCCTATGCCATGTGGGGCAAAGGCGGCTATCTCAGCTTCATGGAGACCCTCGGATTTCCGTCCGAACAGGATGCGGGCGAGGGATTGCACTACCTCAACGCCTCGATCTGCATCCTCGCCGCGCTCGGCTACGCGGTCACGGCGCTGGCCAACTATCTGGCACGGCCCTGGACATTGCGTCTTTGCTTCATCACGCTCTGCTTCTTCGTGGTCGGACAGATGGTCGTCCAACTGGGCGACATCCACGAAAACTTCGGATTCACCAAGGCACTCAGTGTGATCTTCTTTCTGTCGGCGGTGCCGATTCTCCAGTTCGTGATGGCCGCCATGGGTGCGGCCGCGTCCGCCGCGAACCGACAGCGGTCCGCGCCTTCGGGATGCCCGGCCGCCGAATCGTAATCGGATACAGAGCATGGAGATTGCAGGGCTGCTATCACTCTTCTGCGTGCTCGCCTCCGCACTGCTCACCCTGTCCTTTTTCGATACTGAAACCTTCGTGGAGAAGTTCCTCCTCTTTTTTCTCGGGCTCGCGGGCCAGATCGTGCTCCTCTCATACCTCCTCTCCTCGATCGGCCGGCTCGACAGCGCCGGCTGGTGGCTGGCCGGGAGCGGCGCTCTGATCGTCATTCTCTCCATCGCGACCCTCACGATCGGGCGCGTTCGAGTAGATCTGAAAGTGGCTCTCGATCGGGAGGAGCGGCCGATTCGATCGGAACGGCGGGAACGATCGTCCTTCCTCGACAACTTCCGGCTCGGCTCGATGATCACCGCCGTGGCGATCTGCGGTACGGCGAACCTGATCGTCGTGCTACTCTGCGCACCGGGCACGTGGGATTGCATGGCCTATCACCTGGCCCGCGCGGCTTTTTTCCTGCAGCAGGGAAGCTTCGCTGCCTATGACGCCAACTACTGGGCCCAGGTCGTACACCCCGTCAACTCGACAGCTCTCTGCGTCTTCACCCTCGTGACCACGGGAAACGAAAACCTGACCCAGTTCTGGCAGTTCGTCTCCTACTGGGCGTCGATTGCCGCGGTCTACGGGATCGCATCAACGATCGGTTTCTCGCGTCGAGCGGCTCTTTGCGGCGCGCTCCTCTTCGGACTTCTCACCACCTGTCTCATGGAAGCGTCCACCGCCCAGAACGACCTCTTCCTCACCGCCTGCCTGGGCGGTGCTGTCTATTTCTCCCTCTCCTGGCGCAGGGCGCCCGCGGTCTGGAGGCGGGCGGCCAGCGGAATGAGTCTCGGGTTGGCGATCGGAACCAAGGCATCGGTTCTTCTCGCCATACCTTCCCTGGCCGTGATCGCGCTCTGCGCCTCGATCGGAAGACGATCCTCGGCATCGGCCGGTGTCCGGCCGCCGGCTCGACCGGTCCTGTCCGCAACCGCCGCGATCGCTGGAGTGCTGCTCTTCGTGCTTCCCGCCGGTTACGTGCGCAACGTGGAGACCGTGGGCCATCCGGTGGCGCCCGCTCCCGTGCGCGCCGAGCATACCTTCGAGGGACGGCCGCTGTCGGAACGGCTCCAGGGTGGAGGGCGAAACGCTCTTCGCTACGCGTTCGAATTCCTGTCGATCGACGGGATCTGGCCGTCAGACACGGCCCACGCTCTCCAGGACTCTTTCCGCGGCATTCCGCGCGCCGCGCTCGACGCCGCGGGCTGCGATCTCGAAACAGCGGCGCCGACCGCCGAAACACGCGAGCCCTACTCCCTTTCGCGGCCACCGGTCAGCCACGAGGACGAGTCCTACTTCGGCATCCTCGGCTTCGGCTTCCTCCTGCCGATCGGTCTTCTCGTCCTCGTCCGCCTCCTGAGGCCGCCGGCGGGTACGATGCTCGCCGCGGCCGCGCTGGTCTTCTTTCTCACCCAGTGTTTCGCCGGTCCCTTCGATCCCTGGCGGGGCCGCTATTTCATGGTCATGGGGCTCCTGCTCGCTCCCCTGGCCGGGCACTACCTGGCGCACGGCCGCGGCGTGATCTTCAATGGATTCGCCGCCCTGATCGTCGCCGCCGGGTGCGTCAGCGCGCTCACGGCCGTTGCGAACCACGAGGGGCGGGCCTTTCTTCCGGCCGAAAAATCGTTCCTCGGTCAGTCCCGCAACGAGCAGCTCTTCGCGAACCGGCCCAAGTACGCGCAAGCGTTCGAGAGCTTCGAGCGGCTCGTTCCGGAGGATGCGGCCGTGGCTGTCTGCCTCGAGCCGAACTCACACGAATACCCGCTCTTCGGGCCACGCCTCACGCGGCGGATCATTCCCCTCAATTCCTTCCGTGGCAGGATCAAACCGATTCCGGCCGAAGCCGACTACCTGCTCTACGACCATCGGCGGGTGCGGGTCAATCCATTCCACCACCGCTCCGACCTGCGCCTCGGAAAGGACTGGTACCTGCGCAAACTCCCCTCGAAAAATCGCACGGAGTGAAGCCCGACGCGGGTCAGGATATGGACAACGGCCGCCCACCCGCTTATATATTGCGATGGAGTCGCTCCCGAATTCCGACCGCCCGTGAGGAGGCAAAGAGATCGCCCGACTGCGTCACATGATCGAACGAGCCCGCGCCCTGCGCCTGAACGCGATCGACTGCGGCACGACCACGGTCTTCCGCATTCTGAACGGCGAAGGCGACCGGGTTCCGGGATTCTTCGTCGACCGTTACGGCGACTGGGCCGTGTCGATCGAATGCCGCGAAAAGAACGCCCAGGCCCGCGACCGGGTCTACCGCTCCCTCATCGAGGCGTGGCATCTTCGAGGCGTCTACGAAAAGGGTCCCGCGCGGGCCGGCTTCCACCCCGACCGATCGGGCGAGGACGAACCGGTCCTGGGCGAGGCCGCGCCTTCCGAGTTCGTGGTGCGCGAAAACGGAATGGCGCTCATCGCGCGCCTGCGCGAGGGCGCCAAGCCCGGCGTCTACCCCGACCAGCGGGAAAACCGGCTCTTCCTGAAGCCCCTCATGAAGGGCTCTGCCGTGCTCAACCTTTTTTCCTACACCGGTGCCTTCAGCGTGTGGGCGGCCCTCTCGGGCGCACGCGAAACGGTGAGCGTCGATCTGTCGAAGAGAGCGCTCGAGTGGTCGCGGCTCAATTTCGAGGCGAACGGGATCGACCTCGCCGCGCACCGCCACGTGAAGGCCGATGCCTTCGACTACCTCGGACTCGCTCGCAGAAAAGGCTTTCGCTTCGACCTCGTGATTCTCGATCCGCCCACCTTTTCGACCAACCGCCGCGGCCTCTTTCGCGCCCGGCGCGACTGGCCGCGGCTGATCGACGCCGCGTGCAAGCTGCTCGAAAACGGCGGCCGGCTGGCCGTCTCGTGCAACACCCACCACATCTCCAAGCGCGAGATCCTATCCCTGATCGGTGCGGGTATCGATGGGAAACGGGCCCGCGTCGTCAAACCGGAGGCCGTTCTCGGACTGCCTCCCGATTTCCCCGTCCCGCCGAACGCGCCGCGGATGGACACCCTCCAGTTCATCGTGACGCGGCCGATCCGGATCGGATAACAGGGCCGGTCCGGGGTGCCCGTTCGGAGGCCGCAATCTCTTAACAATATTTTATATAAACAATTATGTAAGTGTTTTATCTCCGGTCAAATTAGTGGATTTTCTTGAGAAGGTCCGATTTCGCGCTAATAGAAACGTGTCATATGAGCCACTCTGCCTAACACCAGCTTCGACCGACGATTCAGACCCGCAGCCTCTATTCCCTCGCGCTCGAACGGAGAATGCTTATGAGAGCGCAACGCCTGAAAATCGACTGGAACGAGATTCCCCTGCTCCACCCCCCGCGCCAGGCGGTTCGTACCCACAGGTACCCCGCTCGGCGCAGCTTCCGCGCCTGCTCGAAAACACGGAGCCGCACGCGCAGCTGCGCGTGCCACGACGGCACCCGGTCACACAACTGGGCCGTGGGAGGCCGGTTCCGCTGGCGGATACGGCGGACCGGGCGCCGCTGCCGTCGGAGTTCGAGAAACTCCTTCCGCCACGTGCTTTGAGCGCGCGTTAGCCCCTTTTGCGCGGCTGTGAAATCTCCTTTCGTTAAAGGAAATTGCAACCCCGATACTATTGGTTATAAATGACTCCTGCTCCATCGTGCCCAGCGGCAGGAGATCAGCTTGGAACCATCGGTGGAACAATTTTCAACATCGCCACGATCGGCATGATCATCTTCCGATTCGCCACCAGAAAGGCAGCGGCCGTGGATGCGGAATCATCCTGAAACAAACCACGACAGCCCGGCCAGCGGAGGCCTCTTCGGGAGCCTCAGGGCGCGCATTCTGCTCGGAATGACCGCAGTGGCTCTCTTGCCCCTTTTGATCATGGCCTACCAGGGTTACCACTGCGCACGAACAATCATCATCGAGCAGCAGCAGAGGCACCTCGCCACCGTTCTCGAGTCGCGCACGGCGCGGGTCATGGACTGGCTCGCCGAGCGATGCTTCGATATCGAATACCTCGCGGTTTCGCCCGGTGCGCGTGAAGCGTGCTCCGCGGGGTGTTCGAATCAGCCCGACTCGGACTCCTACTGCGGCATTCTGAAAACGTTCCTGAACAGGAGCGAATCGTACGAGATCATCGCGACCTACAATCTGAAGTGGGAGCCGATCGACCAGTCGTCGCGAACCGACACTCCCTGGGACACGTGGATCGAGAACACCTTCGCGGCGCGCGTTTCGGACGCCGACGGTCTCGTGGTCAACAGCCCGGTGCTCGACCGGGAGGGCTGCATCTGCCTCGAGATGGCCCATCCCGTCTTCGGTCCCGACGGAAAGAAGACGGGATTCCTCGCCACATGCCTGAACCTGTCGCGCACTCTCGTCCCGATCCTGCAGGATCGGACCGGTCTGGGTGAATCGGGAAAGGTCTACCTCGTCTCGAAAGAAGGCCGGATCCAGACACCGCCCTTCGCCGGTGACGAGAAGAGGCTCATGGAACCCTCCGGCCTCGACAGGACGCTGCTCACCCCTCCCGGGTCGCCCCAGCCGGAAACGATCTCGTCGGAAAGCGGCCCGGCAACGATGCTGCCCAGGTTGGGCGCAACGAGGATGGTTCACGAATACACCGACTTCGCGGGCAACGACGTGCTCGGCGCGGCCTCGGCTTTTCCCGGAATGCCTTTTCATCTCGTGGCCGAGATCGATCGGGCCGAAGCGTTCCGGCCGCTGGGCGTTCTCAAGTGGAGCGCTCTGATCGCCGGACTCGTATCCCTCTCCCTCGCCCTTCTCGTTTCCGTCCGCGCCGCGGCGAAGCTCTCCCACCCCCTGCGCGAGATGGCTGCCGTGGCGGGCCGCATCTCTCAAGGCACGCACACCGAACGGCTCGGTTCGATGGACGGCACGGAGGCGATCGAGGTGGCGGCGGCGTTCAACCGGATGCTCGACGAGCTCGCCTCCGCCCAGGATCGCCTTTCGCACGCGGCGGCTCTGGCCGCGATCGGCGAACTGAGCACGAGCGTGGTCCACGAGATCCGCAATCCCCTCTCGTCGATCAAGGTGAACCTCCAGGCCCTGCAGAGAAAGGTGGTCGGGGACAGCGCCCATTACGAGCTCGCGGCGATCGCGTCGAAGCAGGTTGATCGCGTGGAACGCATGCTGGGCGACCTGCTCCGGTACGGGAAGCCGCTCGAGATCAAAACCGCTCCGGTGGCCTTCGGCGACCTCGCCGGATCCGCGCTTTCGCTCGTGGGCAACAGTGCCGAGGAAAAGGAGGTCTTCCTGTCGATCGACGACCGATCCGACTCGAAGCCGATCATCGTCGATCGCGAACAGATGGAACGCGCCGTGGCCAACCTCGTGGACAATGCCATCGAGGCGGCCGCGGCGGCCAACGAAGGGGGCGAAGGCAGGGTGATCGTCACCGGCAGGGAGGAGAAGGGAGACAGCCCGGTCTTTGCCATCCGCGTCGAGGACAATGGAGGAGGCATCCCGAGGTCGCTCATGGAAAAGCTCTTCCAGCCCTTCGTCACCACTCGCGAGGAGGGCACAGGCCTCGGACTGGCCAACGTGAAGAAGATCGCGGAATATCATGGAGGCACGGTGACGGCCGAGAATCTCGCCCGGGGAGCGGCCTTCACGATCAGGTTGAAACTATGAGCCGAATACTGATCATCGACGACGACAAGGCGCTCTGCCGTTCCCTCGAGATCCAGCTCAAGATGCACGATCACGCGGCACGGAGCGCGCAAACCGCGGCCGAGGGTCTCGCCGCGTTGGCCGGGGAGTGCCCCGATCTCGCTCTCGTCGATCTCGGCCTTCCCGACAGGAGCGGCCTCGAAGTTCTGAAGGAGATCCGCGATGGCGCGCCCGGCTGCCAGGTGGTCATGATCACCGGGCAGCAGGACATGAAAGCCACGATCGAGGCGATCCGGCTCGGCGCGATCGACTATATCCGCAAGCCCTTCGACTTCGACGACATCCTTCTCGTCATCGAAAAGGTGAACAAGCTCGGAACGTTAAAAGGCCGGGACCACCGCAGGAGCGTGGCCATGGAAGCGGTCGTCGAAAGCGCCCGCGAAATCGTGGGCGCCGACAAGAAGATCGTGGAGATCATCAAGCAGATCGGACTCCTCTCCAAGAGCCCGGTCACCGTTCTGATCGAGGGCGAGAGCGGCACGGGCAAGGAGCTGGTGGCGCAGGCGCTGCACGAGGCGCGCGATCCGGACAAACCCTTCGTGGCGCTCAACTGTTCGGCGATCGTGTCCAACCTCCTCGAGAGCGAGCTCTTCGGCCACGAGAAGGGCGCCTTCACCGGCGCCGAGGCGCGCAAGATCGGCAAGCTCGAACTGGCGGGCAGGGGCACCGTCTTCTTCGACGAGATCGGCGACATGCCTCTCGACCTCCAGGCGAAGCTGCTCCGTGCGCTGCAGGAGAGGGAGTTCGAGCGGGTGGGCGGCTCCGAGTCGCTGCCGCTCGAGGCGCGCATCATCGCGGCCACCAACCAGGACCTGGCCACGCTCGTGGACGGGAACCGGTTCCGCAACGACCTCTTTTACCGCATCGCCGTGTCGCGCCTTCATCTCCCACCGTTGCGCGAACGGCGCGGGGATATCCGCCTCTTGACGCGCCACCTGCTCGACCGGATCAGCCGCCGCATCCACCGCTCGATCGACGCGATCGACGAGAATGCGCTGCGCTGCCTCGAGGGCTACGACTGGCCGGGCAACGTGCGCGAGCTCGAAAACGTTCTCACCCGTGCGGCGACGTTGACGCCCAGTGGAGCCCTCTCCGTCGAGACCGTGGAGAGGGCGCTCGGCCGGAACAGCACGCGCGGCGAGGCAGCCGCGTCGGGGATCGTCCCTCTGCGGCATGCGGAAAAAGAGCACATCGAGAAGGCCCTCATCGCCCTCGGCTGGAACATCTCGCAGACAGCGCGCGCTCTCGAGATCTCTCCCACGACGCTGAGGAAGAAGATCCAGGACTACAATCTGAGGCAATGATACCGTCGGACCGCGGTGACCAGAATCTGGCGAAAAGCAGTGGTCAGGATCTGGCGTCAGGCCGGCGCCTCTTGACTCCCCCCCACTCTAAGTCACCGAGAATAGCCGCGTTAAAAAATTGCCGGTCCGTGGCACAGGTTTCGCGATACAAGATCAACCAATCTGATTTGCAAGCCAAGCAATCACGTTTTTGAAAGGAGATCATGATGAAGATTCGTTTCGCCAGTTCATTGCTGCCCGTTGCGGTGATCGTTTTTGCCGTGGCCTTCATGGCGGGAGACGCCCTCGCCCAGTGCGGCACCGCGACCGGTTCCGGTTGCGGCCAGGAAAAAGCCAGCGGTTGCGGCGGATGCTCCGAGAAGGGCAAAACCTGCGGCACCGAGGGAAAATCCTGCGGCTCCTCGTGCGGCAGCGAAAAGGGCAATATCTGCTGTCCCTTCTCCCAGTGCCTCGTGAGCGGCAAGAAGCTGGCCGAGGTGAAGAACCCCGTCGTCTACAACCACGAGGGACGGAATATCTACTTTGCCGACGCGGCCTGCTTCGACAAGTTCAAGGCGAACAAGGACGGCTACATCAAGAAGTTCGACCTGGCCATGAAGAAGGTCCAGGCCTCCTTCTACCCGCTCGATCGCTGCGTTGTGACGGGCGACAAATTCTCCGACGACAAGAAGCCCGTCGATTATCTCTACAAGGACCGCCTCGTGCGTTTCTGCTGCCCGAGCCTGATCGCGCAGTTCAACGAGAATCCGGCCAAGTACCTCGCCAAGCTCGACGCCGCCGTGATCACGCAGCAGAAGGGCAAATACCCCCTGCAAACGTGCATCGTGTCGAATACCAAGCTCGACAAGATGGGCGGACCTTACAACCACATCTACGGCAACCAGCTCGTCCGTTTCTGCTGCAAGGGATGTGTGCCCGCTTTCAACAAGAATCCGGGCAAGTACATGGTCAAGCTCTACAAGGCCTGGACCGATGCCAAGCCGAAGTCGCCCGCTGCCGCGGTGGCGGCCCCTGAAGCCAAGAAACTGGACAGTGGACGGAAACTTCCTCCCAAGAAGACCGCTCCCGTTTCCAAGCCGAAGCCAGCCAAGAAAGGTTGCTGAGGCATCTAAGAAGAGGTCCGTTGGACCTCATCGATGATACTCTTCCAGCGAGATGGCCCGGTGCGCGAACACCGGGCCATCTTCATCGATCCAGACTTTCCCTGCCGCGCGGCGCCTCCCGAAAGAGTCAGTTGCTCTCGATCGCCTGTCCGTCCTCCCGGTAGAGATCGGCCTTTCCATCGAGGAGGACGGCGATGACCGTCACCTGCTCGTCGAGCACCTCCTCCGGCACGTCGACATAGATCAGCCCGGGAACCTTGCTCCAGTACTGCTTCATCAGGATCTTCCACGAGAGCTTCGTTCCGTTACCCACCACCCAGATCCGGTTCAGGCGGTTCTTGATCCCCTTGAGAAGGATCGGACCGTTCGGCTTGTGCAGGAGGTAGAGGAATAGGATCCGGCCGTCGGCCGAGAGCGACGTGGGCCCGTAGAAGTGTCCCGGCGGCAGGCCCGCCCGCGTCCCGTAGACGGCTTCGGCATGTTTCGTCGTCCACCGGCCGAGCTCCTCGAGAATGGCTGTCTGCTCGGCGGGGATCGTTCCGTCCTCCTTCGGGCCGATATCGAGAAGCAGGTTGCCGCCCATGCTGATGCAGTCGACGAGAATGCGGATGATCTGGTTGGGCGTCTTGTAGTTGCGGTCGTTGTGCTGAAAGCCCCAGGAGTCGTTCATGGTCATGCACAGCTCCCACCACCGCGCCTCGGGCCGCGTCACGGGCACACCCTGTTCGGGTGTGGCGTAATCGCCGTACCCGTTGAGACGGGAGTTCACGATCACCTCGGGCAGCCACCCGTTGATCGCCTCGCGCAGTTCGGCCGCTCTCCACTTCTCGGCGCCATAATCCCAGTCGCCGTCGAACCAGAGGAGGTCCGGTGCGTAGAGCCGGGCGATCTCCTCGATCTGCCCCCTCTGGAAGGAGACGAATCGCGCCCAGCGCTCGGGATCGTCCTTGTACCGCTTCGAGCTGCGCGTGTGATGCGGATAGTCGGGGTGGGACCAGTCGAGGTGCGAGAAGTAGAGCCCCACCTTGAGCCCCTTCTTTCGGAGAGCCGTGCAGAAGGGTGCGATCAGATCCCGCCCGGCCGGTGTCCGGTCGACCACGTTCAGGTCGCCGTGCGCGCTCTTCCAGAGAGCCACACCGTCGTGGTGCTTGGAGGTGAGAACCGCGTATCGCGCACCGCTCCGCGCGATCAGGTCAGCCCACGCGTCCGGATCGTAACGTGACGCGCTGAACTTGCCGAGCTGCTTCATGTAGTCTTCATAGGAGATGTAGCCGTTGTAGAAGGACCACGACTCGTCGATTCCGTCGACGGCGTAAATCCCCCAGTGGATGAAGATGCCGAGCTTGGCTTTCGCGAACCAATCCATCCTCGCGGCTTTCTGTTCATCCGTTTCCACCGTTGCGGCGCAATCCTGGGGAAAGGCTTGATTCGTGGCCAGAAGGGACAGGAGAAGGAGGGCGATGAATTTGATCATGGAAACCACCTCACAGATCGAACCGTTGCTGGAAATTCGATACCGATCGCACCGGCCGCAACAGGGTCCCGGCGGATCGTCCTGGATCGGAGGCAGTATAGCAAATCGGGACGCGAGGCGGACTAGAACTGAACGCTCGCCGAGTCGAGCCCGGTCGGCGCCGGGCCTTTCATCCAGATGACCTGGGCGCTGTCGGACCCGTTCACGCACAGGGCCGGAAAGGTCGCCTTGATGCCGGGCGGCGACAGCTGTTCGGGCGCGGACCATGTCGCGCCGCCGTCGCAGCTCATGCTGGTAAAGACCGCCGGGGTCTTGCCGTCGTAGCCTTCCCAGACGAGGACAAGCCCCTGGGAGAAGGCCTCGATCCTCGGATGCCAGGCTCCGAGGGAGTTGACGCTCACTGATTTGGGGGTGTCCCAGTTCACCCCGTCAAGAGAGTTCCTGACCATCACCCTGAAGGTGTAGTCGTTGGCCTCGGCCCAGACCGCATGGATACCGTTACCGTCCACGACGATGTCTGGCCGGTAGGCGCTCGGTTTCAGGCCGGTGAGCGAAACAGGCGTTCCCCATTCGCCGTCGGCATAGAGACAGTAGTGGATCTCGTCCCTCTTGTCGTCGAGGTTCGTATTCTGGTAGACCACGTGCACGCCGCTGCTCGAGGACGCGCACCGGGGCCAGGACATGTTCTGCGCGGTCAGGGTCTCCACGTCGACGAGCTCCGAGCCCTGCAGCCGGGAGAGTGTGAGGTTCGCCTCCTGGAAAAAGGGGATCGACCAGACCACGTTGAGAAAGTCTCCGTCGTAGCAGAGGTCGGGATAGAGATAGCCACGCGTCCAGGTGTAGCTCGGCGCGGCGTAAATCGTATCCGACCAGCTGTCGCCGTTGTCGTGGCTCTCGCGTATGGCCACGCAGAAGGGCGCCCACTTTCCCTGGACGACCCTGGCGCTGCCCCAGGCAACGGCCACGTTGTCGTCGTCGGCCGTGATGCGGGGCCACATGGTCTCGAGCGACCGGCTCAGGGTGATCACGTCGCTCCATGTTCGCCCGTCATCGTCGCTGTGCGCATAGTAGAGCCCGGTCGACCGATCGGAACGCCCGCAGAAAGCGAGGTGGAGCCTGTCTCCGCCGTAGGCGATCGCCGGATCGAGCCGGGCGGACGGTTCGGGCGGAGGCGGATTCTCGAAGGCTTCCCTGAGGACCCGTCCCCTCGCGAAGTCGGCCTCGATCCCGAGCATCGCCGCAACGGTGGGAGCGAGATCGCGCTGATAGACCCGCGCCGACACCTCGCCGTTCTTTTTGATGTTCGGTCCCATCATCAGGAACGGAAGGCGCCTGCAACCGAAGCACGAACCGCCGTGCTCGGCGAATCCCTTGTTGACGCCGTCCATGCACCGGCCATGGTCGCTGGTGATGATGATCGCCGTGTTGTCCTTGTAGAAAGGATCCTGCCAGATCTTCTTGCAGACCTCGAACACGATGTTGTCGGCCCGCGTGATCGAGAGGAGGTACTCGGTCCAGTTCTCCGTGTGGCCCCAGGAATCGACGTCGGGAAAGTTGACCATCGTCAGGGCCGGGTGATGTTCGTCGATGATCCGGTTCAGCTCGTCCAGGACCTCGGCATCGTCGTGGTGGTGGGTGAAGGCGAGCCCCGGCTGGTAGCTGTCGCCGTAAAAAGGATTCCACGAATACCCCACGAAGTAGAGCATCACGCCTTTGCCGTTCAGGATCCAGGTTTTCTCCTCGGGAACGCCTTTCTGGTGGCGCAGGTACTGGAACAGGCTCGGTTCCTCCTGCATCGTCTTCACGGCGCCGTACTCGCCCATGTAAACGTTGTGCATGAACTGTGTCACACCGGAGGTGAAGACCGCGTGCCCCGACGACGTGCCCGTGTATCCCATGCAGATGAAATTGCTGAACACCGTTCCGTGCGGTCTCAGATCGTTCCAGATGCGCGGAATGAACTGATGGGTCGGATCGTCGAAGGCCTCGCTGTTTCTGATGCCGTCGATGACGAGGATGAAAACGTTCTCCACCATGGCGGGCGCCTGGGGCGATACCCGGTCGATCTCATCACCCGCAACGTAGGAGATGGTCTGGCCGCTCGCGCCCGCCGCGCCGGCGCACAAGAAAAGCAGAACCCAGAACACGAGACGATCGGCCCTGCCCGATCCGGTTCGGTGGTAGACGCCATTGTGCTCCTGTCGAGCGAATTGTTTCCCGTTCACCTGGTTCGTTCCTCCTCTCTTCCGCGGCAGCAATCTCGGCAGCGCAAGCAGCGCCCTGTCACAGCCGCAATCGGTCCAACCAAGAGAAAACCCCTGAAAACGTCTCTTTATTTTTATATGTTATCCCAGCTCGAAATACAAATGAATAAATCGCTCATCCCTTTCGCAAGGGACGCCGCGTTCGATCGCGCTTCCTTTTCGCACTGGCGCCATGCGGCGCGCAGGCGTGTATGCTAAAGTGGATGCCATGAAAAAAACGAGCATCTTCAATGACGTGCTCGGCCCGGTGATGCGCGGGCCGTCCAGCTCTCACACGGCAGCGTCGTACCATATCGGCCGCACGGCGCGGGCGCTGCTCGGTGCGCGGCCGCACCGCGCGCGGTTCCGCTTCGACCGGGACGGATCCTATTATCAGGTTTACGAGGAACAGGGCGCCGACCTGGCCTTCGCGGCGGGCCTCATGGAGTGGCCGATCGCCGACGAACGCTTCGAAAGCGCTCTCGACGCCGCCGCCGCCGCCGGCCTCGCGATCGAATTCGCCGGATGCGCGCTCCCGCGGGGCGACCATCCCAACTCGGTGGAGATCGCACTCGAGGGCGACCGCGGGCAGACAGTGGAGGCCGTTGCCAAGTCAACGGGTGGCGGCGGATTCGTCTTCACCGAATTGAACCGATGGCCCGTGGAGATCAAGGGCGACCGTCACGCGGTCGCCGTCGAATTCGATGCCGCCGCCGAAGGGGAAGTCGGCCCGATCCTCGACCGTGCCGGTTCGGCCGACCTTGCCGAAGCGGCCCTTTCCTCGGGCGGCCGGCTTTTCGCGCTGCGCAAGTACTCGAGCGCGCCCGATCCGGGCGCGATCGCCCGGCTGAACGCCCACGAGTCCGTCCACCGCGTCTGGTCGACGCCGCCCCTCTTTTTCATCAAGCGGGGTGTGCCGCTTTTTGCGAGCGCGGCCCAGATGATCTCCCTCGCGCAGAAACGGGGCGTGTCCCTCGGCCGCCTGGCGCTCGCCTACGAGGCTGCCCTTCTCGATCGATCGGAGATGTCGATTCTGGCCGAGACGCGGCGCCGATTCGATGTGATGCGAAACTCGATCAGCAACGGCCTCGACGATCGCAAGGTGCGCATGCAGCTCCTCGGACCGTCGGCGGGCGCCATCATGGATGCCGACGCGTCGGGCCTTCTCGCCGTGGGCGGGATGCATACCCGTGCCGCCGCGCGCGCCCTCGCGGCGCTTCACTGCAACTGCAGCGGACAGGTGGTGTGCGCCGCGCCCACCGGCGGATCGGCCGGCGTGCTCCCCGGTGTGATCGCCACCCTCGTGGAAGAGCAGGGCCTCTCGATCGACGACGCGGCCCTCGGCCTTCTGGCGGCGGGCGCCGTGGGCGTGGTGGTGGACGAGCGGGCCACCTTCGCGGCGGAGATCGCCGGTTGCCAGGTGGAGATCGGCGCCGCGGGCGCGATGGCGGCCGCCGCCGTGGTCGATGCCGCCGGCGGATCGGCCGCGCAGGCTGCAGACGCGGCAGCGATCGCGTTCCAGAACACGATGGGCTCGGTGTGCGACCTGGTACAGGGCATCGTGGAGATCCCCTGCCACACGCGCAACGCCATCGCGGCCTCGAGCGCGTTCGTCTGCGCCGACCTGATCCTCGGCGGATATGTAAACAGCGTTCCTCTCGACGAAACGATCGACACCGTTCTGGCCGTGGGAAAGGCGATGCCACCCGAGCTGCGCGTCACCGCAAGGGGCGGCCTGGCCGTGGCGCCGTCGGCCCGGGCTCTCGAACGCCGCACGAAGCGCCCCTCCACCGGCAGGGAGAAAGAAAATGACTGATCGCACACTGCGCGTCCTGTCCCGCGACGACATCGCCCGCGCTCTGCCCATGAAGGACGCCATCGCCGCCATGAAGAGCGCTTTCCGGCAGCTCGCGGCCGGAGACGCCCTGGTCCCCTTGCGGAGCCATGTGGAGTGTCCCGACCGATCGGGTACCTTTCTCGTCATGCCGGCATTGCTTTCCGGCGAGAAGCAGATGGGGGTCAAGATCCTCTCGCTCTTCGGGCGCAATCCGGGACGGGGTCTTCCGCTGATCCAGGCGCTCATGGTTGTTGCCGACGCCGAAACCGGCACGCCGAGGGCGATCATGGACGGCGGCTTCCTCACCGCGCTCCGCACCGGGGCCGCATCGGGCGCGGCCACCGATTTCATGGCACGGCGCGATGCGACGCGCGCCGCGATCTTCGGCGCCGGGGTGCAGGGCCGCACCCAGCTCGAGGCGGTCTGCGCCGTACGCGCCATTGTCGAGGCGCTCGTCTTCGACCGGGATCGGGACGCCGCGGAAGCGTTCTCCCGCGCCATGAGCCGCAAGCTCTCCATCCCGGTAAAAGCGGCGAACGATGCGTCGCACGCCCTGGGCGACGCCGACATCGTCTGCACGGCCACGACCTCGCCCGAACCGGTTTTCGACCACGCCGACCTGAAGGAGGGCGTTCACATCAATGCCGTGGGCGCCTACACGCCCGGCACGCGCGAGATCCCCGGCGAAACCGTGGCGCGCGCGCGCGTCGTGGTCGATCAGCGCGCGGCGTGCATGGCCGAGGCGGGCGACATTCTCATTCCGCTCAACGAGGGGCGGATCGATGAGAGCCACATCGTCGCCGATCTGGGCGAACTGGCCGCGCGCGACGCCGAGGGCCGGACCGGGGAAGCGGAGGTCACCCTGTTCAAATCGGTCGGTGTGGCCGTGCAGGACGTGGCTGCCGCTTATCGCGCTTTCGAGACTGCCGACAAGATGGGGCTCGGCCAGCAGGTTTCTGTCTGATCCGGGAGGAGATCATGATCCACGACTGGACCCCGCCGCCCGGTTTCGCGAGGATCGCCACCATCGACGCGCACACGGCGGGCGAGCCGCTGCGCATCGTGATCGACGGTGTGGGGCCGATTCCGGGGGCCACCATTCTCGAAAAACGGCGCTTTGCGCGGGAGAGGATCGACGATCTGCGGCGCGCGCTCATGTGGGAGCCGCGCGGCCACGCCGACATGTACGGCGCCATCATCACCGAACCGGTTCTCGAGGGGAGCGACGTGGGGGTTCTGTTCCTCCACAACGGGGGATTCAGCACCATGTGCGGCCACGGTGTGATCGCGCTCGTCACGGCGCTCGTGGAGACGGGCCATCTCGCCAAGAGTGAGGAATCTCCCTCGACTGGGGAGGAATCTCCCACGATCCGGATCGACACGCCGGCAGGCCTCGTCGTGGCCAGGGCCGCGTGCGACGGCGGCCGCGTGCGGTCGGTGTCCTTCGAGAACGTACCCTCTTTTCTGTTCGCCCGCGATCGGTCGGTCGACGTGCCCGGGATCGGACCGGTGCGGTACGATGTGGCTTTCGGCGGCGCCTTTTACGCGATCTTCGACAGCGCCGACCTCGGTGTGGGGCTCGGACCGGCAGAGGCGGGTGCGCATATCGAACTGGGCCGCCGTCTCAAACGCGCCGTTCAGGACGATCTCGTCATCGAGCATCCCTTCGAGAAGGACCTCGCCTTTCTCTACGGCACGATCGTGACCGGGCCGCCCGAGGACCCTGCCCATCACAGCCGCAACGTGTGCGTCTTTGCCGACGGCGAGGTCGACCGCTCCCCCACCGGTACCGGGGTGAGCGCGCGCGCCGCGCTCCTTCACGCGCGGGGTGAGATCGCCCTCGGCGAACGCTTCACCGTGGAGAGCATCCTGGGAACGTGCATGACCGGCCGCGCTCTGGAATCGACGCGGTTCGGACCGCACGCGGCTGTGATCCCCGAGGTGGCCGGCTCGGCCCATCTCGTCGGCCGGAGCGAGTGGTGGATCGACCCGGACGATCCCCTGCGCCACGGATTCCTGCTCCGCTGACAGCCGCTCCGCCGCGGCGCGCCCCTCAGGGAACGAGCCCCTTGTCGACGAGCGCGTCGAAGATCGTGCGCGCCGCCACCGCATGGCCGTATCGGCTCGGATGGGAGTCGATCGGATCGAGCAGGATCCGATCGAGCGGTTCGGCCCGATAGGCGTGGAGAAGGTCGACAAAGGGAAAGTCCATTTCGCCCAGCGCGGCACGCAGTTTTTCGTGGATCGCGATCCGCGTCGGCCGCGTGAGTTCGCGCAGGTCCTCCGGAAAAATGGCAAGAAAAAAGGGCACGTCCCTGCGGCGCAGAAGGCTCTTCACATCGCGCAGCGAGTACCTGAGGGCGGTCCACATCTCCTCGTCGTCGTAGTAGTTGGCGATGAAGTCTCCCCGGCGCGTGTCCTCGATCCGCTGGTAGAGGATCCGGGCCAGGCAGGACCAGGAGAGCCAGGACGGAAGGATCTCCTCGGCCTTGCGCGGCATGTGGCGCACCATCAGCCGCTCCGCCCTTCCGAGACGGCCGACCTCGGCGGGATCGTCGCGGTTCACGAAAAAGACGGCCAGCGGCGACGAGGGAAGCATGATGTCGTTGGTCACGAATCCCACGATCACCAGGTCGGGCCCGAAGGCGAGGACCTTCTCCTCGAGGAGGATTTTTTCCTGCTCCGTGTTGTACCCGCAGACGCCGAAGTTGAGGACCTCGAAGGCGCCCGGCCGCCCGGCGCGTTCGTTGAGAAGCGCCTCGAGCTGCTTCACGTAACAGTCTTCGAGCGTCACCCGCCATCCGAAGGTGAAGGAGTCGCCCACAACGGCGATCCTGAAGACACCGGGAGACTTTTGCTTCGACAGTTCGCGATCGCGCATGCCGTGCTCGTTGATCCTCTGCTCCCGGCCCTGGATCTCGACGAGCGCGCCCGGTTTGAGTTCATAGATCAAGCCGCGCAGGCCGGCCCGCCTGTGGACGAGCGTGTGCGTCCGGAAATCGACGGGCTCCCCCTCCGGTTCGCCGTCGGCTGGTTGGCCGTCCGCGAGGAGGCGGAAGACGAGCTCCAGGACGGCAAGCACGACGACGGTGGCCGCGATCGAGAAGAGAATTCCTTTTTTCCGAGATTGGCTCATCGGCCGATCCCCATCCTTCGATGCCGAATGCGGGCTTGTTCGTCACTCGTCAAGAGCCGGGCACCAGTTTCTCCGCGACGAGGGCTTGATGGATCGCTTCGGCCGCGATCGCGTGGCCGTATGCGTTCGGGTGGGGATCCTGATCGTTGATGATCAGATCTTCCACTGATTTCCCTTCGTAAGCGTTCACGAGATCGATGAAGCGGAATCCGATCCCGGTCAGTGCCGCGGCCAGCTTGTCGTGGATCTCGTGCCTCGATTTGTTGAACAGAATCCGGTAGTCCTCGGGGATGACCGCCGCGAAACCGGGGATCCCTTTTTCGTCGAGGAGATCCTTCATGCCGCGCAGAGCGTTCTGCAACGCCGACCATCTCTCCTCGTTGCGGTAGTAGCTCACCAGGAAATCGCCCTTGTTCATCACTTCCAGCCGCTGGAAGACGAGACAGGCCATTCTCGACCAGGAGAGCCACGGGGGAAGGACATCGGCCGCTTTGCGGGGAGTGTATTCCTCGAGCAGTCTCTCCGCTTCGAGCGCCTGCCGGCCGAAGGTGCGGTCGCGCTCCGCAAAAACGATCGCTTCCACCGACGTGGCAAAAAGAATGTCATTGGGAACGAAACCGACGATGACCAGATCGGGCTCGAAGCCGATCACCTTCTCCCGCAGAACGATCAGCTCCTGCTCGGTGTTGTAGCCGCTCACACCGAAATTGAGAACCTCGAACCGCCGGTCCGAGGAAGCGTTCCGGCTGTTGAGCAAGGCCTCGAGTTTTTTGACGTAGCATTCCTCGAGGCTGACGCGCCAGCCATAGGTGAGCGAATCGCCCAGCACGGCGATGCGGAAGACGCCTGACCTTTTTTGACGCGCCACCTCGCGGTCCCTCATCCCGAGGGAATTGATCGCGTTCGGGGAGTCGTCGATCACGACCGAGCTCCCCGGTCTGAGCTCGTAGAAAAGACCCGGAATATCGGAGCGGCAATGGACGCGCACATGTTTGCGCACATCCATGCGCTGGTCGGGCTGACCCGAACCGTTCTCATCGGCGCCGACCGAAAAGAGACGGAGAGCCAGCTCGGCCAAGGCCAGCAAGACCAGGGTCGAGATGATCGATATCAATACGCCTTTGATCCAGGAACGTCCCATCATCGGATCTCTTCAGGCTGAGCTGAGTCGTGGTAAATATCAACTGATGCCGTTATGTACCTCACGTGCTCTCAATGATAGACCTGATCGGGCCAACTTTCAAGGTCTGCTATCTATCGGTCTTTCAGGAGGTTAACGCAAGGCCACTGATATTCAAATTTTATGCAATAAATTTGCCGCTCCAAAGAATTCCTTCTGTAAAATATCCCAACGGGCTGCTTACATGCGGGAAGAAGCGAAATAGCCTGATCTCCTTTCCAAGGATGAACGTATGGCGTCTACAGTGCGAAGTGCTTCTCTGGCTGTCTGGGATCCCACCGGGGCCGACAAATCGGAGAAAATTGCAGAGAAAACAAAACGGATCCGGATCACCGCTGCATTTCAGGGTGTGATCGGTCTCGTGCTCGCTCTACTTATCTATCTATTTATCTCCGAGATCTTCGGAGTGATCGTCTGCTCGATCGCGATCCTCTTGACAATCGTCGCTTTTGTGGCACCGATCACGGTTTACGAACCGATAAAACGCGGCATGGCATGGCTGGCCGCCATGGTGGGATTGTCGATTTCGTTCGTTGTCTTGCTGTTCCTCTATTATCTTTTCTTCGTCCCTTTCGGCGCCCTCTTCCGGCGGGGAGACCGCAACAAGCTCGCCCTCGGTTTCGCGTCCGGGAAATCCTCGTACTGGGTCGACCGTACCCTGTCTTCCGGTGAGCCATCGGGAAAAAAGAAAAAGTACGATCAGCAATTTTAGCGTCAACCTGATCAGGCACTTTGTTTTATGAAAATACTCGGTATCAGCGCCTTTTATCACGATTCGGCCGCCTGCGTCCTCGACGAGGGACGCATCGTGGCAGCCGCCCAGGAAGAGCGGTTCACGCGGATCAAGCATGATCACAATTTTCCGGTGAACGCGGTCAGGTACTGCCTCGCCGAGGCAGGCATCGGTGCGGACGGCCTCGACGCGGTCGCCTTCTACGACAAGCCGCTCCTCAAGTTCCACCGGATCCTGGAGACCTATTTCGGTGTGGTCCCGTCCGGATTCCGCTCCTTCTTCCAGGCCCTGCCCGTGTGGATGAAGAAAAAGCTCTGGATCCCCGTGGAGATCGAAAAGGCTCTCAAAATAGCCGGCGTCGAGATGCCGGAGAAACTCTACTTTCCCGAGCACCATGAGTCGCACGCGGCGAGCGCCTTTTTCCCCTCGCCCTATGAGAACGCGGCCGTGCTCACCGTGGACGGCGTGGGCGAATGGGCCACCTCCACGATCAGCCACGGACAGGGCGGCACGCTCGAGATCCTGAAAGAGCTCACCTTTCCCCACTCGCTCGGGCTGCTCTACTCGGCGTTCACCTACTTCACGGGGTTTCGCGTCAATTCGGGCGAGTACAAGCTCATGGGGCTCGCGCCGTACGGCAAGCCGGTCTACCGCGACAAGATCCTCGACGAGATGATCGATCTCAAGGAGGACGGCTCCTTCCGCATGAAGATGAAGTACTTTGGCTACCTCGATACGCTCTTCATGACGAACGGTCTCTTCGACGAGTTCTTCGGCGGCCCGCCGCGCAAATCGGAAACACCCCTCACGCGACGCGAGATGGACATCGCCCGCTCGATCCAGGAGGTCACGGAGATCATCGTCCTGCGCATGGCGCGCCACGCGCGGGAGATCACCGATCGGAATTACCTCTGCATGGCGGGCGGCGTGGCGCTCAACTGCGTGGCCAACGGGAAGATCCTGCGCGAGGGGATCTTCGACGACATCTGGATCCAGCCCGCGTCGGGCGATGCGGGCGGCGCCCTCGGCGCGGCCATGGCGGTCTGGCACAATGCGCTCGGCAAACCGCGCGAGGCGGACAACGAGAACGACGCCATGAGCGGCGCCTACCTGGGCCCCGAGTTTCCCGACGACGAGATCGCCGCCTATCTCGAGAGGCACGGCTATCCCCACGAGAAGCTGTCCGAGAAGGAGTGGGCCCCGCGGCTGGCCCGGCTCATCGCCGACGAGAACGTGATCGGCCTCCACCAGGGCCGGATGGAGTTCGGGCCGCGCGCTCTCGGCGGCCGCTCGATCGTGGGCGACGCGCGCTCGCCCAAGATGCAATCGGTCATGAACCTGAAGATCAAGTACCGCGAGTCGTTCCGCCCCTTCGCGCCCACCTGTCTCGAGGAGCGGATCAGCGATTTCTTCGAGATCGACCGCCCCTCGCCCTACATGCTCCTCGTGGCCCAGGTGAAGGAGGACCGGCAGGTCCCCCTGCGCGGCGACGAGGAGGATCTCGACATCACGGAGTGGGTGAACCGGCCCCGCTCGGACGTTCCCGCCATCACCCACGTCGATCATTCGGCGCGGATCCAGTCGGTGGGCAAGAAATACAATCCCCGCTACCACGCGCTCATCAAGGCGTTCGAGGATCTGACCGGGTACGGCATCGTGATCAACACGAGCTTCAACGTACGCGGCGAGCCGATCGTGTGCACCCCGGCCGAGGCGTACCAGTGCTTCATGCGCACCGAGATGGATTTTCTCGTTCTCGGTTCGTACCTCCTCGACAAGAAAGCGCAGCCCGAATGGAGCGAAGAAGGCGACTGGCGCGACAAGATCGCGCTCGATTGAACAGGAGTGTGAGAAATGGGTAAGTTCGGATACGGATTCAAGCTTCTCGGCGCCTTCTGGCAGATGAGCAAGGAGTACAAGGCCTACTGGCTCGTACCGCTCGTGGTTCTGCTTCTTCTTCTGGCCGTGCTGATCTTCACGGGCGAGGCGGTTGTGCCTTATATTTATGCGCTGTTCTAGGCACTGACCAGGATTCAGACACTGACTGAAAATCAGACGTTGGCCGAGAATCGCCTCGGCGATCGACATTTCCAGGGATCACCAGCCAATATGCTCCGCATATCGTGCCGCTCCCCGCGATGGCTCAATGCCCGGTCATCTAACCGGGGAAAGCCCCTTATCCGATAAACAAATAGAGAGTTGTGGGCCGGGTGATCTCGATATCCACAGGTTGGCACACCCAGCCACGATCAGCCCGCCATCATCTGCTCTCTCGAGAAATTCTGAAAAAAATAAAAACCGCGAGCCCATGAGAGGCTTTTTCGCACTGAATCCCCCGCCTTGACACCTTGTGAAGGTTTTCGATCCGAACGCCGCCGACAAATACTTGTCCAGCGGGTGTTGAGTTCGGGTTATTCAGAACAAAGGAGGTTCAGAGATGGATGCGAGAAAAGGGCTTCATGGATTGATCATCGGCATGCTGATTCTGGGGACCGCGAGCGCTGCCACCTACGAACCCGGAGGGCTGTACTCAACCGACGGCGATGCGCTCTACATCATCGACAAGAACAACGGGGCGGCGACCGCTATCGGAATTCATTACTACAACACCGAAAGAATAGGAGGTCTGGCATTCGATCGGAACGGGATTCTTTACGGACTCGAGACAGGCTCTGTGCCAGCCATCTACACCATCGACACGACGGATGGCACTGCAACCCACGTGGCAGACCTGGACCTCGATTATGTCTTTGAAGGAGGGCTCTATTTCAACGAAGACGACGGCAAGCTCTACGGTGTCGACGTGAGCAATTTTTTCGGTGTTGCCACGTTTACTTACGACATCTCCACGGGAGAGACCGAAAAGTTACCCGAGGACGGGTATTCGCGCGATCTCAACGGTCTGACCTGGGATGGCCAGACACTCTATGCTATCGACGGTGATAGCAACACCTTTGGCACGGTCGATCTCATGATGGGCGCCTACACGCCCATCGGCGATCCGGGCTTTAATGTGGGAGCTGTCGGTGGCCTGGCGACCGATCCTGCCACGAACGACATCTTTGCGGTCTTGTATGATGGCGGACTCTTCACTATTGACAAGAGCACGGGACTGGCGACCTTCGTCGGTCCTCTCGACACCCAGTGGGGTCTGGCCTTCGCGCCCGATCCTCCGGTGCTCGACATTCAGATCGACGGACAGCAGGGACCGATCACAGTACCCAGTACCCAGTCGGTCGTCATGACGATCCACCTCGATCCGCGCCTTGAATTGGGCACCACAATGGACTGGTGGATCGTGGCCGACAAATCGTGGGGCAACAAATTTTCGTGGGTTTGGCCCGGTAAGTGGATTCTCGGACGGAAGCGGGCCATTGTTTATCCATTAATACAAATCAATAGCTATACGATTCACACGGGAGCGATTCCGGTGGGAACGTGGAGAATCGAATTTGCCGTGGACAGTCCCGACAACATCTATCAGGGAACCTACTCGGACTTGATTCGGGTAACATCGAACTGATCGATCGATCTCCACAATACAACCCCGCGCCCGATCGATTTCGGGCGCGGTGTTGATCATCTTCCTGAAGCCGTTGCCTACTCCTCGCTCTCCGCTTCCTCGGCAGCCTTCTTCAGCGCCTCGGCGGCCTTCAGCTTCGCCTGCTCGATGGTGACGTGCACCGTGTCCGCGGGCAGGAGGAACACATCGCCCGCGGGACCCCCGGCGAGATCGAAGAGCATGCTCATGGGGCCGCCGGCGCCGCCGCCGCCCGCGCCTTCCGATCCCTCCTGCGCGGCGAGCACGCCCGCCACCTTGCCGTCCCTCGTGAAGAGCGGCAATCCGAGACCGTCGAAACCGCCGTCGATCGCGAAGAGTGGCCGCGGCGAGAAGACCTCGCCCGCCACGCGGATCGTTCCGAAGTAGGCGGCATAGTCGAAACCCTTTTCGTAGCGGCTCACGCCGACGAGCTCCTGGCCCACGGCGACCGTTGCGGCGCCGTCGAACGAGACGGGCGCGATCGTCTTGCCGGCGAGATCCTTCACCTGGACGAAGGCGAGGCCCAGGTTCGTGTCCTTGGCGGCGAGGATCGCGTCGTACTCCTCGTCGTCGTCGGCAAAGATCACCGTCATGCCGAGCGGGGTGATCTTCACATCGATCTGATCGTTGTCGATCGGCAGCTGCGGTTCGAGAGCCTCGTCAGCGATCATGATCAAGCCCTTCTCGTGGACCACCACGCCGGGAACCTCGCTCTCGTTCTCCATGTCCTGGCCCTGGCCCATGAAGCTGATCTTAACCTTGAGGATCAGCTTGACCGTCACGATCGAACCGGCCTTCGCGTCGAGAATGTTCCTGTACGATTCCGCCTCGTCCCCGGCCAGGGTCTGGGCAGGGAGGATCAGCAGAAGTGCCGCGATGAATGCTGTTAAAATCGAAAATTTCATTGAACGGATTCCTTTCATCTATGCGTTTCGAAATAGGATTATTTCTTTTCTTCCTCGTACTTCGTCCAGTCGGGCTCGGCGAAGAGGAACACCGTCTTGTAGGCTCTCCGCACGAAGAGCTTCACGTAGCGCGGCTTCTCTCGACAGACCTTTTTCAGCGCCGTCTCGAAAGCTTTCACGTCGTGAACCGGCTGGTCCTGCACGGAGAGGAGCAGGTCCTTTCCTCGAAGCCCGGCCAGGTTCGCCCAGCCGCCGCTGGTCACGTCGCCAACGACCAGGCCCTTCACCGAATCATCCCACTTGTTCTTGATCCTGTCCATGAAGGCGATCTCGCGCACGGTGAACTCGAGGAACTCCTGCTTGGCGGTCTTGGCATCGGTCGCCGATGCGGGCGACTCCTCGAGAAGGACGGCGATCTCCTGCTCCGCGCCGTCGCGGATCACGGTCAGTTTCGCCTTCGTGCCCACGGTGAGATTTTCCACCTGGCGCTTGAGCATCTCCGAGTCCTGAAGGCGCGACGCCTTGAGCCGCCGGCCGTTGAGCGCGGTGATCAGGTCTCCCGCGCGGAGCCCGGCGTTCCGGGCCTCGGTGCCCGCGTAAACCTGGGTGACGCGGAAACCCTTGGTCTTCTCCAGGCCGAGCGCCGCGGCCACGTCGGTGGTGAGCACCTGGGTGCGCACGCCGATCCACGCCTTGGGAAGCTCGCCGCCCGAATAGTCGGAATCCTTCTCCTCCACATGGAGGACGGTGATGATATCCTGCTCGTTCCGCCGCAACCGGAGAACGATCTTTTCCCCGTCCGCCCCATTTGCCGCGGCCAGAAAGTCGGTCCTGCCGGTGACCGTCTTGCCGTTCACCGAGAGGATCACGTCCCCGCTTTCCACGGGCGGCTTGGCGTCGCTCGCCGGCCGGCCGGGGCGGGAGCCGGTCACCAGAACGCCGGAGGTGTCGGGGTACCGCCGGGCCAGGGCCATCTGGCTCGTGATCCCGCGCACGGTCACGCCCCAGCTCCGCAGTTCTTCCTGCTCGTCGAGGTACTTCTCCATCGGCGCCACCTCGAGAACCGTTGTCCGCTCCTCGGCGCCCCGCCTGAAGAGGAGTTCCACCTTCGTGCCCGCCTCGAAGTCAGCCATGCGCTTGTAAAAGAGCGGCACCTCTTCGAAGATCGAAACCTGGACCGGCTCCCTGCCGAGGGCGAGCAGAATGTCGCCCGCGCGGAGGCCGGCCTTGTGAGCCGGACCGTTCTCGATCACCCACGACACGAGCGCGCCCTCGTCGAGGCCGAGCCTCTGAACGGGCAGGCAGGTGAGGCCGAACCAGCCGCGCCGCACCTCGCCGTAGGTGAGCGCCTGGTTGAGCACGTGGGCGGCCAGGTTGGAGGGGATGGCGAAACCCACGCCGCTTCCGCCCAGCTCGTTGATGCCCACCACCTCGCCGCGCAGGTTCACGAGCGGCCCGCCGCTGTTGCCGGGCAGGATGAGGGCGTCGTGCTGGATCCACCGGGTGAAGAGCCCCGTGGTCTGGCCTTCGCCGAGATCCATCTCGTCCATCTCCGAACCGGTGAAGCTGGTGAAGACGCGCTTCGTGTTCGACACGATGCCGAGCGTCATCGAGCTCGACAGGGTGAGCGGATTGCCCATGGCGAGCACGTAGTCGCCCACGGAAAGGGCGTCCGAGTCGCCGAGCGTCGCAAAGGGAAGGCCCTCCGTGGAATCCTTGCGCAGCTCGAGCTTCAGCTTGAGAACGGAGAGGTCGGTGAGCGGGTCGTGAGCGATCACGTCCGCCTCGATCATCTCGCGGTTCGGCAGGGTGCACACGATGCGTGTCGTGTCGCCGGCCACGTGAAAGTTGGTGAGCACGTGGCCCGCGGGGCTCACGATCACGCCGCTGCCCGCGGCCGGGAACTTGCGCGCACGCCCCCCGCCGAAATCCTGGACCACGACCGAAATGTTCACGAGGGCGGGATAGACCTTCGACTTGGCGAAGTTCATGTCGTCGCGGAGCTGGTCGTTGCCGGCCGGGGCCGCGAACGAGGGCACGCTGAGTAAGAAGACAAGAAACAGAACGGAACAGAAAAGCTTCATCGCTCATTCTCCTGGGTGGAATTGAAAAGAAATCGGGTGCTCTGGTCTGAGGTATCTGTGAAAGCCGGACCTTCCATGAGGGATGGTCCGGAAAGGAACGATTATAGGGCATATACGGCCCCTTTGCCGAGAGCATGGAGCGAATTTGTACTTTTTTTGGGCTCGGTGTCGATTGCCCGCTTCCAGAGGCGGCGACCGCCTCCGCCCACCGCTGAGCGGATCCGAAATCGATCCTCCAAAATTCAGAAATCTTTGGCACTCGCTCCACGATTTTGCGCTTAGGTCCGCAGTGACGCGTCTATCAGGCGAATTTCTACTCGACGAATCGAGCCCAAGAAGGGCTCAACCCTGTTTCCCTATCCAAAGGAGGAAAGAAATGAACATTGGAAAATGGAAGTTGATTCTGGGCGTGGTCGTGGGTTTGTCGGCGATTCTGCTCACCCTCGGTTTCACGAACGGGGACCGGTGGCTTTATTATCTGTCTGGAAACTATCCCTATCCGGATTTCGTCGTTGGCGTCGAGAACACGGGCACCGGCCACGCACTGGGCGGAAAAGCCAACGGCCAGGGTGCGGGTGTCGTCGCCGTGAACCTTTCCGGACAGGGAGAAGCCCTCTTGTGCCAGGGGCCGTCCCTGTTCGAGGGTGAGGTACGGATCGCGGGTGGTCGGGCGGGCGGCCGGCCCGGCACCGACCTGCTCCTGACGAATTCCCAGTACAACACGATCACGGGAACGGGTTACAGCGCACTCGACATCATCGCCGACAGCAACGCTGCCGAAGGGGGCGGCTGGATCCGGTTTTTACCCAACTCGAGTGGATGGCAGCCTGGAACGGTCGAGGTGAAATCGGGCGTCGACGTTGATAACACACCCTACGGACTCGTCGGCAATATCAGGTTCAATCACGCGACCACCGATGGCGGAACCACCACGGAGGTCACGAACATGATCGTCCGGGGCCTCACCGGATTCGTGGGTGTCGGGACGGACGAACCGAGCAGCAAAATGCACGTCGACGGATCGACAGCCACTGCCGTCACCACGGTGACAGACGATTACACGGCGGATTCGTGGGACAGTGTGATCCTGGGAAACAACAGTTACGCCACGGGCTCCATCGACGTGACTCTGCCGCCGGCGGCCGACTGCAAAGGGCGCAAGTACACGATCAAGAAGATCAGCGCCAGCGGTAATGGCGCCGTTTCGGTCCAGCGATCGGGATACGACATGATCGAAGGCGCCTCGACCCATGCGCTCAATTACCAATTCGAATACATGGTCGTCGTGAGCGACGGTGTCGGAACGTGGTACATCGTGAGCCGGAACTGATCCCGAAACAGAGAGCAATCACGCCAGGATCCGATCAGCGAATCGGTTCGTAGGAGCCCCCTGTCAGCGGCGGGAGGGTTTGGTGAAGTGAGCCAGAAAAACGATCTCCACCAGCCCGTTCCCGCCATCTGCAAAGTTGGCCTTCACGTGCAGATAGCGCTGGCCGCGGTCGATCTCCTCGGCCCAGACCACGGGCAGGGTGGTCAGATCGGCCTCGCCCCGCTTGGCCGAAAGGATCTCCACCGACCGGACAGCGCCCATCTTGGAGGGGAACGCCACGCGGCTGGCGAGCTTGTTCACGAACTCCCCCGAAGGGGTCTTCCGGAAGTGGTCCATGCACCACATGCCCACGTAGAAAGGCAGCATGCGCGAGGTGATGCGGAGCTCGTTGCCGCTCCGCTTCACCTTCGTCTCGAGGGGAAGCTGCTTTTCGTTCCTCGGAAAGGGCCGGAAAGAAGGATCGCCGAAGAGGATCCCGCCCGTCATGTCGGCCAGCGCCGAACGGATGCGGGCCTCCGGTCCGTCCTGGCGGATCTTTCTCCCCTCGAAAACGTCGCCGGCCACGATCCCCGGCTCGCCGATACCGAGATATCCCAGGGTGATCTTGTTGTAGTCGTTCCGTCGCGACGCGCCGAGGGTGCTCCCGGCGAGGACCCGGTGGTAGTCGATCACGAGCTCCGGTCCACCGGGCCGATTGTTGACGTACGCCACATACCCGACCGCGCCGGCGCGGATCATCGCGAGGGCGAAGCTCTGCCTCGTGCCCACATCGGCCATGCGCTGGACAACGAGGCTGTCGGCGGATTCGTTCTCGGGGAAATCATTCGTGAACTTTCCGGTCACCCCTGTGCAGCACGCGTAGTTGAAGGCCACGGCCGGAAAGAGGTCGACCCGCGCCATGTCCTCCGCCCGGGGCCCGTGGGCGATTTCACAGGGATCCCCGTGGCCTCCGAGGAGGATGGCGCCGCGGCCCGAAAGGAGACCGAGGTTCTTCTCGATGAACTCCATGTCGCGGTCGCCCTTCCCGCCGGGCGGCCGGAAGTGCAGACATTTCGTGGGGAAGTTCAGTTCACCCACGATGGTCGGAATGTCCTTGATCTCGCACCCACCTTCGTCGCCGAAAACACCCACCTCGCCCAGATGTAGCGGGTGCTCCCCCTTGCGGGCGCGCACGATGTTCTTCACGAAGCGCACCGCGTCCTCGGCCGTGCTTCCCGTGATGTAGCCGAACTCGAAATCCACGAAGGGATCGTTGTCGAGCATGGTGGCCATCTTGAGAATGCGGCGGACCGAGTTGACGTGGATCTGCTCCGGCCTCACCACGACGGCCACATGGGTGGGATCGGCGTTCCTGAGCGCCTCCAGCACGCCCACCGGCGCCATCGGATCGAAAAGGAAAATCTCTTTCGTCTTGTGAAACCTCGCGATCCGCGTCGCGGCCTCGTAAAAGGGATCATCCTCGCCAACGCCCGAGAGAACGACGTAGTCGGTGGATGCGGCGGCCGCCGCGGCCGCGAGACAAAAGGTGAGTAGGAGCGTTCTCATTGGAACCACCTTCGCTGCCGGTATGGAATGTCAATCCCGAAGAAGTCTGAACCACCCGATCCGATCGATCGGTCCTGGCCTGATCGAATTATACTATTGGCGATGTGTGGAAGAGTAACCGCCAAAACCACGATCCACCGGAAGGCGCGACAGCGAACAGGCCGGCCGGGATCTCTCCCGCTACCACCCCGCGATGGGAGGCGCAATCCCCGGGCCCCACGTCTCGTGGCCGATCGCCTCGCTGAAGGCGACCGCCCACCGGTCCCCATCCTTGCGCCAGCCGTCGCGCGTCACCCAGAAGCTGCACACCTTCTGCGATCCGCCCTCCGGGGCGGGAATCGAGAACTCGAGCTTCTCGGTGATCACCGCGGTCCAGCCGTCGCCGGACTTCCTCACGGTCAGGATTTCGGGATCGAACCGGGTGAGGCTCACACCCTCCGTCTCCCGGGTGATGTCGCTCAGAAACTTCTCCCGCGAAATCTTCTTCTCGTAGAGGAGCACGTAGAAATCGGGAGTCATGATCGAGTCGAGCGTCTCCCTGTCGAGTTCGACACGCGCGCGCGCCCATTCGTCGTACCGGGCGTCGATCGCGGCGCGGGCGGCCGCGGGGCTCACCTCGTCCGAACTTGCCCGATCCTCCGGTCCGGGGGCCGATTGAACCGCTTGCGCCAGGAAGACCGACCCGGCCAGAAGAGATGGCAACAGCAGGCAGAAGATCGCGGCCCGGCCGCGGAATGCAAAAGTCCGTGGTTTCATGCGGATTTCCTTTGATCGCTTGACGACCGATGAGGAGAGGTGTGCCCGGGCCAATTCTGAGATCTCTTCGATCCGAATACAACGAAACAAAAAAATTGGGCGCCGGGCGATCGGAAAAAGCGCGATCAGCGCGCATCCAGTACGGCGCGGCCGCCTTCGACCACCACGCGCTCGCCCGCCTCGAGGCCGGACCCGATCTCGATCATGGAGCCGCTGCTCAGACCTGTCTCCACCTTGCGCGCCTCGAAACTCTCACCATCGATCTGGACCAGCACGACGCGATCGTCCCCGTCGGAAAGAACCGCATTCCGGTGCACGAAGACCGCCCCCCCGCTCCCCGCGGCCGATTCGGTCTCGGACCAGGCGGTGGCAAAGGCGATCTTCCACTGCGCTTCCTTCAGAAAAGAGATGAGACCCTCCCCGTCTTCTTCCGGCTCGGGCGCCTCGCCGGGATCGTGGACGGCCACGGTCCAATCGATCGAGTCGGTGATCCCCTTCGAGTCGAAGGTCAGCGTCAGCACCCACTCCCCCGTCTCGGGAAAGGTGATCTCGGGCGTGAAGATCCCGGGCCGCGCCACGGACCCGGCCTTGGCGGTCGCACCATGCGAACCCGAACGGGCCGCCACCGTGAAGGAGCCCGACTCTGCCGGCGCAAAACCATCGAGCAAGGTCACATGGGCGGCGAAGGCCGCGGGTTGGCCCTTCTCGGGTGTTTCCAGTTCCACGAACCACTCGCACTTGTCTGTCCAGACGGTGCGGCTGATCGTGTTGGCGCCGTGATCGTGTGCGTGGTCGTGGTCGTGACCCTCGTGATCGTCGTCGCCGTCGCAGTCGTCGCCGCTCTCTCCATGATCATGATGATGGGGGATCGCCACGAAGTACTTCCGGCCCTCGACCGAGACCGCCACCTGACCGTGGATGTGGTCGTTCTTCAATCCTTCGTCGGCAAAGAGAAACCCGAATTCTTCGGACGCCGAATCCTCGGCGGGCTGGGCGGCGATCTGGACCGGGCCGTCGTCGGTCTTCAGGTTGAGCAGAGGGGATTCGGTCGGTTCCACCGGTGTCTGCGCGTCCCCGCCCAGAAGGTAAATGGTGATCGTGCCCTTTGCCGGATCGTGGATCGCCTCCATGTGCACACCTTCGGTCACGTCAGCGATCGCTCCGCCGTGGGGCCCTTCAACGTGATCGTGGGCAGCGTGGGACGCGTCCTCTTCGGTCACTTCCGAACCGCATCCCGTGACAGCCCATCCGAGTGCGGCGAACAAACAGATCGCGGCGAGCGCCCGAACCAGTTTCTCTCTACCTCTTCTTGGCGATTTCATTACCTTTCCTTTCTGTTTTTCTCGACAGGTGTCGGTCTATGTCGTTGAAAGTTCGTCAGGTCTCCCGGAAGGATTGAACTCCTTCTCCATCTCCTCGGCGGCGCGGTCGAGGCGGCGCGGCGCACTCGCGAGGCGATCGGCCACTTTCGCCCCGAAGGTCCAGAAGAGCGCGGGCCGGACCAGGAAATCGAGGATCGTGCTCGAGATCAGTCCGCCGATGATCACCGTGGCCACGGGATAGAGGATCTCGCGGCCCGGCTCGTCAGGCGCCAGGGCGAGCGGTATCAGCGCGATCCCGCTGGTGAGGGCCGTCATCAAGACGGGCACCATCCGCTCCTGGCCGGCGCGGATGATCATGGCCGGTCCGAAGGCCTCCCCCTCCTCGCGCATGAGGTGCAGGTAGTGGTCGATGAGCAGGATCGCGTTGCGCGACGCAATCCCGGCGAGCGAGATCAATCCCACCAGGGTGGCGATCGACACCGACTGGCCGCTGAGCGCGATGTAGGCCACGGCGCCGATGAACGCCATCGGTATGCTCGCCAGGACCTGCAGGCTCAGGTTGATCGACTTGAAGTGCGCGTAGAGCACGACGAACATGATCAGCACCGACGCGATGCTGAAGAGCACGATCATCCGGCTCGCTTTCTGCTGCGCCTCGTACTGCCCGCCGATCCGGATCGAGTAGCCGGGAAGCTCGGACAGGCTCCCCTGGATCGGCTTCAGAGCTTTTTGCACATCGGCCACCACCTCGCCCAGCGACCGACCCTCCACGTTGTGCTGCACCGCGATCCGGCGGGAGACGTTTTCGCGGTTGATGTTGTTCGGCGTCTTGCCGAGCCGCACGTCGGCCACCTCGGACAGTCTGTGACGCCCCCCGTCCGCGACCTGCAGGTAGAGGTTGCGGATGCTGTCCAGGTTCAGGCGGTCCTCCTTCTCGAGACGGATCACCACCGGGAAGGTGAACTGCCCGACCTGCATGAGCGAGAGTTTTTCACCCTCGAGGGCGAGCTCCACCGTCTCGGCCACATCCTCCACGCTCAGCCCGAACCGGGCGAGCAGCTCGCGCCGCGGTTCGACCACGACATGGTCGACGAGGACCTGCGGCTCGGTGTACAGGTCGGCCACACCCGGAATGGCGCGCACCGCGTCCTCCACCTCGGCGGCCAGACGGCGGAGCACGGTCAGGTCGGGACCGAAGATCTTGATCGCCACCTGGGCCTTCACGCCGGAGAGCATGTGGCTCAGGAGGTGCGCCAACGGCTGGCCCACCTCGGTGATCACGCCGGGAAACTCCCGGGCGAGCATTTCGCGGATCTCGGCGATGACCTCCTCGCGCGATCGGCCCGCTTCCGGATCGAAGTTGACCACCGTGTGGGAGAAGTTCACGCCGTGAACGTGCTCGTCCCCCTCGGCGCGCCCCGTGCGGCGACCCACGTGCTTCACGCCGTCGATCCGCGCGAGGTGGCGGCCGAGCCGCTGGCCGAACTCGCTCGACGTGTCGAGCCCGGTCTCGGGCGGCAGGAAGAGATTGATCTGCGCCACCCCCTCGTTGAACTCGGGCAGGAACTGCGATCCCTGGTTGAAGAGCACGAAGATCGCCCCGGTGACCAGCGCGACCAGAAGGCTGAGAATGATCGCGGGAGATTCGATGCTGAATCGGATCAGGCGCCCCACGCGAGCCTTGAGAATCTGGACGAGCCGCGTGTCCGACCTCTCCTTCAGGTTCGGATTTTTCGAGAGCAGGTAGTAGCAGAGGACCGCCGTGGCCGTGAGCGAGACGAGGAGCGACGCGCCCACGCTGGTCAGATAGGCGATCCCGATCGGCGTGAAGAGCCGCCCTTCCATTCCGGTCAGGTAGAAGAGGGGCAGGTAGACGACGATCACGAGCAACGTTCCGATGAGGATCGGCCGGCGCACCTCGCTCGACGCCCGGAACACGACAAGCAGCCCGTGCAACGGTTTCGGGCGGACGGCGTTCTGCCGGAGCCGGCGGTACACGTTCTCCACGTCCACGATGGCGTCGTCCACGAGTGCGCCGATCGCCACTGCCAGCCCGCCCAGCGTCATCGTGTTGATCGACTGGCCGAAGGCGGCGAAGACGATGGCGGTGATCGCGACCGAAAGGGGGATCGCCGTGATCGTGATCAGCGTGGTGCGGATGTTCATCATGAAGAGAAAGAGGATGACGAGCACGAGCACGCAGCCGATCCAGACAGCCTCGGACACGTTGTCGATGGCACGGTGGATGAAATCGGCCTGCTGAAAGAGGTCCTCGATGATGACCAGATCGTCGGGCAGGCCCTCCTCGATGAGAGCGAGCTCGGCGATGATCGCGTCGGTGAGCGCCACCGTGTCCGTGTCGGGCTGCTTGAACACGGCGAGGACGATTCCGGGCTCGCCGTTGATGCTCGCCTCGCCCGTCCGGATCGCCGCCGGGCCGAACTCGACGCGGGCCACGTCCTTGATGCGGACGGGCCGGACCGGATCGGGCTTGACCACCGCCTCGCCCAGCTCGTCCTGATCGGCAAGAAGCCCCTTCACCGTGATCAGGGGCGCCTTGTGCCCGAGGTCGAGAAAACCGCCCGACACGTTCAGGTTCGCGCCGCGCACGGCGTCGGCCACCTCGTCGAGGGTCACACCGAACGCGCTCAGCTTGTCGGCATCGACGATCGCCTGGAGCTGGCGCGGCGCCCCGCCGGCGGCCACCACCTTGGCCACGCCGGGGATCGACATGAGGCGGTACTTGATGTGGTAGTCGGCGAGGGTTCTGATCTCGTCGGCAACGGTCTGCCCGCTGCGCGACTGCACGCCGATGAGCTGCACCTGGCCCATGATGCTCGTGACCGGCGCCATGTGGGGCTCCACGCCGAGGGGGAGCTTCGCGCTCGCGAGCTGGAGCTTCTCCTGAACGATCTGCCTGTTGCGGTAGATATCCGTTCCCCAGTCGAACTCCACGAAGATCATGGAGAGCCCCATCCCCGAACCGGACCGGACGCGCATCACGTCGGTGGCGCCATTGAGCGTCTGCTCGAGCGGAAAGGTGACGAGCCGTTCGATATCCTCGGGCACCATCGCGTGAGCCTCGGCCATGACCACCACCGTGGGCCGGTTGAGGTCGGGCAGCACGTCGATCGGCATGTCGGTCGTGACCCAGGCCCCGTAGCCGGCAACGACGAGCGCCGCCACGATGACGAGAAGCCGGTTCCTGAGCGAGAAGGCAATGATTCGATTCAGCATCTATCCTGTCCTTCAGTGGGCGTGGCCATGACCCTGGTCAGCCGCGGGCCCTGTCTGGAGAGCCAGCCCCAGTGCGAGCGTGCCGCTCGTCACGATCGGATTCCCGGGAAAGAAATCCGCCGATCCCGGGATGACCACCACCTCGTGATCCTGGTAGAGAATCTCCACCTTGATCTTGGTGAAGCTGTTTCCGCTCTTCAAGAAGACGACCTTGTCCGGTCCGTCGTCGATCACGGCGCCGGTGGGAAAAACATAGACCTTCTCGAAGACATCGACGGGCACTCGGAGGGAGTACCGCTGCCCCTGGCGCAGCGCCCAGGTCCTGAAGGTGTCCGCGCCACCGCCGTTCCGGGCGGCCAGGGGACGGTTGATCACGGGAACGTCGGCCACGGTGCGCACCCCGCTGTCCACGGCGTAGATCCGGCGGATCGTGAGCCCCTCGAGTTCGGGACCGGCGCCGGGAGTGAGGGGCGTGGCCGTCATGACCGCACCCGAGGTCATCGCCTCGAGAAGTGTCTCGATCTCGCCGCTCGTCGGCTCGGCGCGCAGGATCAGCTCGCGGGGGTTCTCGAGGAGAAGGAGCTGTTCGCCCGCCGCGACCTGCTGTCCCGGCTTGACGATCAGATCGCGTACGTCCCAGTCGGGCGCCGTGGCCGGCGCCTTGATCTGCACCACCGGCTCGAACGCACCGAGGGAGTAGAGCTCCCGGATATCGGCGAGGTTGTGGCCGCGCTGCAGCATCCCGCCGATCTCGAGGAAGAAGCCGGCCGCACGTGAATCGCCGGACAGCCACTCCACGAAGGACCGATCCACGAGGTCGCCCGCGATGAGCTCTCCCACGGTGGCCACGGTCCATGACAGATCCTGCAGCCTCCCCGGAAGAGCCGAGTAGATGTCCTGTGCCAGCGGGGTCCAGAAACCGTTGTGTTCCAGCGCGCCCCGCCAGATATTGGCGTTGACCACGGGGATGTCGCCGTCCTCGACCTGCTTGAGCTGGCCCTCGTTCAGACCGTGCCGAGCGAGCTCGTGCCGCGCGATGGCCAGCTCCCTCTCCGCCTGCATAAAGTCGTAGCGGACCTTGAGGATCTCGCTCCGCGGAAGGAGAGGGATCCCGTCCTCGCTGTCGGCGAACTGCTCGAGCCTGGTCGTCTCCGTCTCGAGCACGTCAACGGCAATCGACGCGCGCTGATAGCTGTTGACCGACTCGTGGAGATTCTCGCTCACCGGCTTGAGGACCTCCTCGGTCAGAACGAGCGCCGCCCGGGCGAGCGAGGTGCGCACGAGGGTCACGACCACCTCCCCGCCGGCCACGACAGCGCCGAATTCGGTTTCGACCTTCTGCACGCGGCCCGCCACGGGCGCGTACACGCCCTGTGTCACACGCGGCGTGGACGCTGCCACGGCAGTGATCGGCTGGTACCGGCTGAAGTCGACGAGCGCGGCCTCGGCCACGCGCACTCCCATGTTGGCCAGGCTCTCTGCCGACAAGGTCGGTGCCGACAGGGTCGGAGCCGACAAGGTTGGCGTTGCGCCGTGAGCGTGATCATCCTCCGCGGCGTGATCGCCGTGGCCGGCCGAACCGCCATACGTGCGCTGCGCGCCATACGTGCGCTGGGCGCCATACGTGCGCTGGGCGCCATACCAGCCGCAAACCAGGCCGATCACGGTGAAGAGCACGCTCATGATCAGTAGGGGTAACACCTTCGTGTTCATCTTGTTTTTACTCCGTCTCAGTCAACGGTTCCGGAAGAAGCGGAAAGTCGACAGCCTCTTCTCCGGGAAAATATCCAAGCGGAATGCCGATCGCCCGCTCGATGTCGTTCAGGGCGCGGCGGACTTTTTTCTCGGCCTCGAGCGCGTCGGCGATCGCCGATCGCAAGGTGCGCTCCACGTCGAGATACTTGAGCGAATCGATTGCGGCCGCCTTGATCGACCGGAGGGCGACGTCGAGATTGGTTTTCGCCCGGGGCACGATCACCTCCTCGAGGAGCGTGCTCTTCTGTCTGGCCAGATCGTAGCGGCCGAAGGAGCTCTCCAGGGCGGCGAGCTGCCGGTTCATGGCTGCCTCGTAGGCGACACGGATCGATTCCCTCTCCTTCTCGGCGGCGGCGATCGCCTGCTCGTTCCTGTCGAACAGGGGGAGGGTGATCCCGATGGTCAGGCCCCACGACTTCTTCCTCTCGCCCGGATCGCCCTCGAAGAAGGGTCCCAGTTCGAGGTCGGGATACTGCTCTGTTATCTCGAGGCGCAGTTCTTTTTCGGCGACCTCGTGGGCGGCGCGGAGCTCGGCGAGATCCGGATGGTTGGCCACGAGGATCTTCCGGGCCTCGGCGCGGTCGGGCAACCGGGTATCGAGGGCCGGGAGCGCCTCGTCGAAAAGTTTTCGGAGCTGCTCGAAGCTGACGCCGATCAGGCTGGAAAGCCGCTCCTCGATCTCCACCTCCGCGGCGCGCGTGTCGAGGAGCATCATCTCGCGCCGGGCCACCTCGAGCTCCATGAGCCCCAGATCGAGGGCGGTCGCCCCGCCCGCTTCGATCAGTCGCTTCGTCAGCTCGAGCGACCGGCGGGCCGATTCGAGGATCTCTCCTTGAATGGTCACGCTCTTCCGCGCCAGAACCCAGCCGGCGTAGAGCGCCCTCAGTTCGAGATAGCCGCGGCGATGCTGTGCGACGAGTTTCACGCGCGCGCCCCGGGCAACGACATCGTTCAGGGCGTCGGCGTCACCGAGACGACCGCTCAGCGGAATGGTGAAACCGAATTCGACGAGCGGCTGAACGCGTCTGGAGCTTTCCCCCGGATCGAGGCGTGAACCCACGGCGGGTCCGGCGCTGAGCGTCGGATTGGGCCAGGGCGATTCGATGCCGGCGATCGCGTGGGCCTTCTCGAAGGCTGCGCGCGCCTTCTCGAGGGCGGGGCTGAACGCGGCCATCCACCGCGCCGCGCGCACGAAGCCGAACGCCCCGGCCGAACCGTCAACGGCGCGCGCGCCGCACGGCGGATCCACCTCGATCAGATTGCGCGCCTTCTCCACCTCCTCGAGGATCTCGAGCGGGACGAGCGGTTTCGGCTGGTAACTCTGACACCCGGCCCCGGCGAGGGCGGTGCAAATCAAAAACATCATTCGCATGCGGAACATGGGCTGCCTCATTTTCTGGATCCCTGGTACGGATCTCGTCTGGTCCAGACTCTCGGAAGTCAGGAGCAGATCAAATCAGCAGCTGCTCGTTGAGGATGAAGAGCGGCGCCGCGGGGGGACGGCCGCGTTCGGTCAGTGGCAATAGAAGAATCCGTCTCCCGACCGGCGGGCACGGTCCGATCCCGCTGTCGGCCAGGACCGACGCGGGACCGTGCAGCCATGAAATAGATTCGCGCACCGTTCTTCCGGCGGACTCGGGGAGAGCCACGTCGAGATCGGCTGCATCGGCATGAGTGCACTCGTAGTGTTCGCAGGGGGAGTCTTCGTGATCGTGGCAGCAGCACGGGTCCGCCCGGCCGCCTTCGTGGGAGTGGTGCCCCTCGACGAGGTGGTGGTAAAGGGAGGAGAGAAAACAGGCGGAACAGATGCCGCCATTCCCCGCGAGGAAGGCCACGACGAGCGTGATCAGCATGATGTTCCGGATCCGTATCAATCGAGTACTCCACGAATACCATTCATCGACAATCTTTGTATTATAGCAATCGATCTCTTTTTTTCAAAAATATAGAGCATTCCGCGGCCAAAATAGGGTTTTCGCCCCTATTGAAGAATCCCCCGCCCCGCGATTTTTCAGTAGCGATTCACCGTGAATCCACCGACCGCGGTCCAGAGCTGGGTGTGCCAGAAAGGAAATCGGGGATAGATGCCGACCGAGTTCGAGATCCCCGCCCCGTCGGTGGCGAGGAAGAAAATCCTCTCGTTGAATGCGTTGCCCTCGCGGATCGATACGAGCGCGATCCCCTCGTTGTTGGCCACGCGCGGGCCGAGCCATGTGCGGATCGGTTGCAGAGTCTTGACCGGACCGGTGCCCTCGGGATCGAGACTGAGCGCCTGGAGCCGGTCGTCGGGATCGGACGTTCTCCAGTCGTAGTTGTGCCAGGCGTAGAGCACGCCGGTGGAGCGATCGAATTCGAGCCCCGCGATCTCGGTCTGCCCGGTGTCGTACTCCCCCACGAATGTGTACGCGCCCTGAGGCGATCCGGGCCGCCGGTCGAGGTCGAACACATAGATATGGGCGTTGTCCTGGAGCCCGGCGAAAAAGAGGCCGCCCGTGCCGTAGGCGCTCTGCGGATAGGGATTGCCGTTCTGATCCACGAAAAGGCAGTACGCGAGCCACGCGTCGGTCACGAAGCTCAACGCCTCGAGCCCGTAGTTGTCCGCGCCGATCTGCATCTCGAGAAGGTCCCACGCGTTCGTCAGGGTCGCCGTGCCCAGGGTTCCCGACACGTCGTACTCTCGGATGAGGCGGTGGTTTCCGTTCGACCGTTCCACTCCGACGAAAATCACGTCCTCGTCCCAGTCGGCCAGGGTAATCGCTTCCGTATCCCCGCCGATCGACCACTTGGCCCTGTCGCCTCCCGAGGTGTCGACCGACCACGAGGCCGGATCGAGCGGGTCGAGACCTGAGCCGCAGCTCATGCGCCACACGATTCCCGAGTTCGATGCGAGCCAGAGCTTGTGCCGCTCCGGATTCCACACGGCGCCGCTCATGTTGTTGCCCATGTCGGACTGTGTGATGTCGACCCTCTCCGACTCGCCACCCCCCGGCCAGGGACGTTCCTCGGCGCGGGCCGGTCCTGCTGACAGACAGAAGGCGATCACCAGACCGGAGACCATTCTGCTTGCGAGGCGCCGCCGGTCGCTCGTTCTTCGTGGCATCTTGTCCGTTGTCCTTTCCCGGGACCGGGGCCGGGATTCGGAATCTCGACCCTGCGGTCTTTTAATTCCCCAAGATTGATGTATACTCATTTCAGGAAAAATACCTATTTCTCTTTGCCTAACTTTATCAAATTATTCGCATCTATTGAGGTACAAAATGAGAAACTCCGTCGCTCTGATGCTTTTCGCCCTGTTGTTCGTGCCTTTCGCGGCCTCGCGCGCCCAGGAACCGATCATCGTGGACCACACCTGCACCCACCTCCCCACCGTTCCCGATGACTGGGTCGACATTGCGAAAGACACCCTGCACATCGCCTATGGCCATACCTCCCACGGAAGCCAGGTCACTGAAGGCATGAACGGGCTGGTGACCTTCACGGGCGGGTGCGGCGGACCCCAGTTCGAGTGGAACAACGGTGGCTCGGGCGGCGCGCTCGATCTGCATGACTATGCAATGGCGGGCGACTGCGGCTACTACCCGCAGTGGGTGAACGAAACGCGCGCCTATCTCGACGACCCGTCCCACGCTGACGTGAACGTGATCATCTGGTCGTGGTGCGGCCAGCACTCGGGCTACTCGCAGCAGGACATGATCGATCGTTACCTCGCGCCGATGACACAGCTCGAACTCGACTACCCGAACGTGATGTTCGTCTACATGACCGGGCACCTGAACTACTGGTCGATGGCGAACACGAACGCCCGCAACCAGCAGATCCGCGACTACTGCATCGCCAACAACAAGATCCTCTACGACTTCGCCCACATCGAGAGCTACGATCCCGATGGCACATACTATCCCTATGCCAACGACGACTGCGGCTACTGGGACGAGTACGGAAACTATCAGGGCAACTGGGCCGAGAACTGGCAAAGCACCCACGTCGAAGGTGTGGACTGGTACAACTGCTCTTGCGCCCACAGCCGGCCGCTCAACGGCAACCAGAAGGCCTACGCCGCGTGGTGGCTCTGGGCACGGCTCGCCGGGTGGCCGGGGATCTCGCTCGAGGCCAACAGGGAAACGATCTCGGCCGCTGCCGGGGGCGCGTTCCAGTTCGACCTCGATGGGGGCGACGGCTACGCGGGCAGGAGCTACGTTCTCTTTGGAACCCTGAGCGGCACCGATCCGGGAACGCTCCTGCCGGGCGGGCAGTTCACGATCCCGCTCAACAGGGACTGGTTCACCGATTTACTGATTGCGCGCCTCAGCTGGCCGAGCTACCAGGGCTTTTATGGCACGCTAAATTCCGGAGGTTGTGCGATCGCCCAGACGAGTGCGCCCGCGGGTGCGCTGACGAATCTGGTCGGCTCCACGATGTCCTTCGCTTTCGGTGTGAACAATCCCTGGGATTTCGCATCCACCGCGGTCGACATCGCTGTCGAACCGTGATCGAAATCTCTTTGATCTTTGTTCAAAAAACTGAACGTTTCGAAAAAACAAACTTTTGCTCCAAGCGCCGGTTGCCGCCTTGCAATCCGCGCGCGAAACATTTAGAATACTATTATATTCATAGGGATCTAGTGTTGGCTCTAATAACAGCTCGAACGACCGATGTGTCGGAGCTGTCTCGAATCATAACTTTTACGTTTCGATCAGAAAGCCTTGCTTCCGCTCAAACATGGATGGAGATCAATAGCGTTCTGATATGGAATTCCGGCCCAGACCGGGGCCGAAAGGGTTTTGTTTCGTCGTCGTATTTTGGGGGGACAACAACAGGATGGGAGGTGGAAGAGCAGACCCCCCGGTATCAAACTCATCGTTAGTTCTGGCAAAATAAATTTGCCTAGTCGTTTTTTGGGACAAGTGGAAAGGAGAACGAAATGAAGAAGAACAGTTTTTATGTCCTCATGTTCTTGGTCCTTCTGGCTGGTGTGGCCGTGGGTGCCGACAAGAACACAGGTACACGCGACGCCGAACCGCTCGACCTGCCGGCGAATCCGCAGGCCCCGATCGTCGAAAACGGTCCGGCCCGTTCGTTCACGTGCCTCTTGATGGGGAACTACCAGTCCGACCTCGACGGCACGAAAGCGCTCTTCGAGGCGAACATGACCGACATCAGCTTTGACACCTTCGAGTGCGCCTCGTCCACTCCGTCGGTCGGCTTCCTCGAGGGATTCGACGCCGTGCTTCTCATGGAGAACGGCATCTTCCCGAACGCGCCTACCGTGGGTGACGTGGTCTACGACTACGTGATGAACTCCATGGGCAACATGCTCTATGGTACGTTCATCTGGCAGGACTGGTCGACATGGTCCGGCGGCTACGGCTACGGCTGGAACCAGATGGAGACCATCTGCCCCATGTACGAAACCGGTGGATGCCTCTATAACTCTCGTACTCTCGACATCGGCTCCATGGTGTCGCACCCGGTGACCGACGGGGTCACCAGCCTTTACATGGGCTCCGGATACTGTGGTGGAACGACTGTGTCCTCGGCTGGTACCTTGCTCGGTACCTGGACTGAGGACGGCACCGCCGCCATCGCCATCGACGACACGAGCGGCGGCCGCCAGTGCGCGATCTGTGTCTTCCCGGCGAACGAGCTGTGGGGCTCCCACACGGGCGACTTCTATCTCCTCTGGGAGAACGCCATCAAGTGGTGCGCCAGCGGACAGGGCAATCCCTATCCGAGGCTCGACGTGGACTGCAACGGCGACGACGGTCCTGTTGAAGTTTTCGACGGCGCCAACTGCACGATCACCATCGATGTCGAAGCCCGCGACTTCGCCGGCTTCCCGTCTGAAATCTGGGTCATGGGCCTGAACCTGACCTCGGGCGGCCTCTTCACCTACGGTGAGTATCCGTCCGCCGTCTGGCTGCCTGGTGTGTGCAACTACTTCTACATGGGCGGCCTCATGGACTTCGCCGAAACTGCCCTTGATCAGCCTCTGCCCGTGGGCAGCTACGAGGTCTTCCTGGCTCTCGACATGTATCCCAACGGCCAGCTCAACCTGCCCTTCATCTGGGACTACGACATGGTTGCGATCGACGTCATCGTGCCTCCCACGGAGTACAAGTGGGACAGTGGCTCGACCGACAACCTCCTCTGCTGGGTGAGCGGTGGCGACATGGTCGGTATGCACTGCTTCGACACCATTCCTGGCGGCGAGGCTCTCGTCAACGTGGGAACGATCTTCGGTTCGGTCATGTATTCGGGCTATGCTCCGGGTAACGGTACCGCCACCGACTTCTACGTCTGGGAAGCCACCAACTTTGGTGATCCCACCAAGGCTACCCTGCTTACTCAGGGCGTCGGCGTCGTGGGCAATGTCGACACCGACATCCACTACTGGGATGCGTGCCCCTGCACCATCACCACGCCGAACTTCTACGTGGCCTACAACCTGCACCACGCTGCTTACCAGTACTGCCTGGCGATCGACAGCACCAACCCGTACGTGTATGGCGCCGCGTTCTACACCGGTACCACCACCATGTACGGCTTCGATCCCGCGAACCTGTACGGCAACATGTATCCGCCGGCAGAGTCGCCCTACGGCTTCTGGACCGTGCGTGCCGAGTACTAATCACGGCTGAAAGGGCAGCCCTGCCGCAAGGCGGAGCTGTCACGACAACCTGAACACAGAACCCCCTCCAAGGCTCCGGCCGAGGAGGGGGCTTTTTATTGCCTCGTCGAAATGACGCCGCGGGCCGGCCCGATCCGCCCGAGGCCAAAATGGATCAGATGAGGCTTCGAAAGGAGAGGAACAGGAGAACAAGAGCCAGGACCACACCGCAAACGAGACGCGCCGCACTGAAGGCAAACCCGGAGCGCCCTGAAAAAGGGGCTCCCACAACGCGGCAGCGCGCCCACTCGATCGACACCCCCGCGATGAGCGCCATCATGGGCACGATCTGAACGAGGTAGCGGGTCTTGGTGTGGAGAAATAGAAAGAGCGCCACGTTGTAGACCACGAAAAGCAGGATGCAGTGGACCCAGCCCTCCGATCGCCGTCCGATGAAACAGGCGCCCAGCCCGAAAGCGGCCACGAGGAGACCGTGCATCGCGAACGACCAGATGCGCAGAGCAGAAGCGAGCGGAAGGCTCTCGAAACCGTAGGCCTGCCGCGGCCCGCCAGGAAGCTGGGTGGTGAAGAAGGTGCGGCAATCGAAGAGACGGAAGTACTGCTTCGCGATCTGGCCGCCAACGGTGGCCGCAAGGCCGCGGTCCGCCACGAGCCGGGTGATCTTCTCCAGATAGAGTTCGTTCTGCCCCGTGATCGTCTTGGCCGAGCGCCGGAACCGCCAGTACTCCCTTTCGGTGATGTCGCCCTCGTAATCGACCGGTGAGACGTCGTTGAGTCCCACCCAGAGATTGATCACCGAACTGTCGGCGATCATGAACCGTTCGTGCCGGTCGAGATTGCTCAGCATCGTGGGCAGGACGACGACAAAGGCCGCAAGCCCGAAAACAGATCCTCTCAAGATCCGGTTCGCCCACCCTCCCCCGGACTTGAAAACGACGAACAAAATGAGCAGCGGCGCAAAAGGCAACAGGAGCAGCTTGGTCAGCAGGGCCAGCCCGAGAGCCACCCCGGCCGCGACGACGGCGCCGACCCTGCGACCGTGGCAGACGAGAAGCCAGAGAAGGGTCATAAAAAAGAAGAGGTGGGCGATCTCGGGCCACAGATAGTGACTGAAGGCGATCAGCTCGGGCGTGAAGAGAAAGAGGCCGAGACCGGCCAGCGCGGCACCCCGCCAGGGCAAGAGGCGCACACAGATCCTGTGGAAAAAAAAGGCGGCCAGAAACCACATCGCGATCTGCACCGCCTGAATCAGGCCCCGCCCCGGTCCGAAGAGGGAGAATATTCCAGCCAGGGATTCGACGTAGAGCGGCGGCCAGGCCGGATCGGGACAGAGTGGCTCTCCAGCGGCGAGTGCCCGCGCAACGGCAAAGTTGTAGTTTTCGTCGCCGAGAAGCTCCTTCTCCGACGGATTGTGGTGCAACCAGAGCAGAGAGAGATTGAGGAGCAGGGCGACCAGGAAGAGCGCACCGAGCACGGCGAGCTCTTTGCGCCTTGCGTTCCGCGGACGAACCGCGTCCTGCGGACGGACCGCGTTCCGCGGACGGGCCGCGGCAGGAGTCGTGTTGTTGGGCACCATCTGAAAATGGACATTAAGGCAGGTTTCGGGCAATGTCAACCGGCCGTGTGTCGAGGATGGAACGAACCGCGGCCGCAATATATAATCGTAAGGTATGCCCGATCGAACTGATGAGGCCGTTCCCTGGTATGTGCGCTCCTTTGGAGAGCTCTATCCTCTGCTCTACGAGCACCGGGATGAAGCCTCGGCCCGCGCGGAAGTGAATTCCCTCTTTAAGGTGCTCGGTCTCTCCGGGGACGAACGGATCCTCGACCTCTGCTGCGGTGCCGGACGGCACATGGCCGCCGTGAAAAACCTCGGCTTCGATGTGGTGGGCGCCGATCTGTCAGTGGAGCTTCTCTCCCTGGCGCAAAAAAAATGGCCTGGTCTGGCCGGCCGCCTGGTGAGAGCCGATATGCGGCGCACGCCTTTCGCAGGCGGGGCGTTCGGCGTGGTGCTCAACATCTTCACCAGCTTCGGCTACTTCGAGGAGGACGGGCAGAACGAATGCGCCTTCGGTGAAATGGCGCGGCTCGTCACCCCGGAAGGGTGGCTCGTGGTCGACCACATCAACCGCGGGGCGCTCGAGCGGAGCCTCGTTCCCGAGAGCAGCGAGGAACGGGACGGCCTGTTCATCCGGCAGAAGAGGCGGATCGAAAAGGACCGCGCTGTCAAGGAAACCGAGGTGACCGACGCGGAAGGCAAGGTGTCACGATTTCGCGAAAGCGTACGCCTTTTCCGGCCCGGCGATCTCATCGGCCTTTGCGCGCGCCACGGCCTCGATTGCGACCGGATCGTCGGATCCTTCGAAGGCGAGGCATTCGGTTCCGGTTCGCCGCGCATGATCCTGCTGGCGCGCAAGCGAGCGGAGGCGACGCCATGAGCGGGCTCGATCTCGAAAGTACCCTGCTCGGCTACGCCGATCTCGAACCGTTCGGGGCCGATCACCTCCTCGCCCGCTTGCAGGCGGGAGACCCTGGCCTGCTCGGAGGATTCCCCCTGCTCGAACGGGGAACCGTGCCGGAGGCGAGCACGTCTCCCTTCATCGACCGGGAGAGGCTGACGCGGATCTTGAGCGCTTCGAGCGGCCTGCCGGCCGGAGCGGACGACGCGCGCTTCGTGGTGGCCGGACAGCAGGTGGGTCTTCTCACCGGACCGCTCTATACCTTTCTGAAGGCGATCACCATCATCCGCCTCGCGGCCGACCTCGAGGACGCCACCGGCGTTCGCCACGTCCCGCTCTTCTGGATGGCGTCGGAGGATCATGACCATCTCGAGGTGAATCGCTGTACGCTCGACAACCGGCGATTCGTGGCCGGCCCCGCCGGGGGCGCGATCCCGTCGCGGCGGCCGCAGGTGGCGGATCTTTCCCTCGCGGAAGAGAGGGACCGGCTGATTGCCTTCGTGGGCGAGACGTTTCCGGCGGAGCTCGAGCGCCACGCCGACCTGCACGCCATGATCGAAAAGGCCTCTTTCGAATCCTACCCCGCTCTCTTCAGGAGCCTCATGGAATCGCTCTTCGGCGAGAGCCTCCTCCTCGTCGAACCGATCGCGCTCCGGCCGCTCACCGCGCCCGTGCTCGCGCGGCTCGTGGAGGAGTGGCCCCAGGTCCTGTCGGCTTTCGAGGCGGGATCGACCGTTCTTTCCGCGCGGGGATTCACCCCTCCGCTCAGGGAACCGGGCTTGTTCGAGATCCGGGACGGCATGCGGGTCAAGGTGGAGATCTCGGCCGACGGCGCGACCCTCTCCTCGGGAAAGTGCTCCCTCGCCGAGGCAGCCGGCCGGATCCGCGCCAATCCGGCCGCATTCAGTCCGAACGCGGCGCTCCGGCCCGTTCTGCAAGACGCGGTGCTGCCCGTGAGCGCCATGGTGGGCGGGCCGTCGGAACTCCTCTACCTCTGGCAGATCGACGCGGTCTACGTCGTGGCCGGGGTCAGGCGCGCGCTCCTCAGGCCGCGCATCTCGGCCACCTTTGTCGAACCGCGCATCGCGCGCGCCGCGCGCAAGGCGGGTGTCGAAGGAAAGGAGCTCCTCGCCGCGAGACGTCCCGCCCCTTCCGACGACTCGGACGCGGCCGCCCTGCGCGACGCGGGCAAGACCCTGCTCGACCGGGTCGATCGCTTTCTCGAAAAGAGGGAGGACAAGAAGATCCGCCGCGGACGGAACACGCTTGCGGGGCTGATCGACAAGGCGGAAGCCCGCATGCGCCAGGTCGTGGCCGACGAGGCGGGCCGCGGCCGCGCCCTCTTCGAAACGATCGACGGGGCCCTCCGGCCGGAAGGAAAGCTCCAGGAGCGGGTGACGAGCCCTCTCGATTTCGTGGGCCGGTATGGACGGGAGTTCGTGGCGCGCGCCCGCGACACGCTCGATCCCTGGGCGTTCGCCCACCATCTGGTGAAAATCCGGCCCGGTGCACCGCCCGGAGATCGGGACAGCATCCAAGGAGAAATTCAAGGAGACGAGGCATGACTTCGGTGGACATACTCGCCATCGGCGCCCACCCGGATGATGTGGAGATGATCGTGGGCGGCACCGTGGCCAAGATGATCGATATGGGCAAGAGCGTCGTGGTGGCGGACCTGACGCGCGGCGAGATGGGCACGCGCGGGACGCCCGAGGTCCGCGCCCGGGAAGCGGCCGACGCTGCGCGGATCATGGGTGTCACAGAGCGGATCAACCTCGACATGGGAGACGGCGTTCTCGACGACACTTTCGAGAACCGCGCCAAGATCGTCGAGATCATCCGCCACTTCCGGCCTGGAATCGTGCTCTGCCATCACTGGGACGACCTGCACCCCGACCACTGCGCCGCCGCGCAGATGGTGCAGAACATCATGTACCCCGTGGGATTCGAGAAGCACACGGCGGGCGGCACCCCCTACCGGCCGCGGGCGTTCCTCTTCTACAAGGGACACATCCCCTTCGTGCCCAGTTTCATCGTCGACATCTCGGGCTATTTCGAAAAGAAGAAGGCCGCCATCGAGGTCTACCGCTCCCAGCTTCACAACCCGGAGAGCACGGAACGTCTCACCGGGATTTCCAAACCCGATTTCCTCTTGCGCATCGAGGCGCGCGATCGGTACTTCGGCGGCTTGATCGAGAGAACCCATGGCGAGCCTTTTTTCATGAAGCGTGCCGTGCCCATGGATGATCCGGTCGCCCATTTCGCGCCCTTCACCAGGGTCTGATCAAGGAGAGCCGTATGCGCATCGCGATCTCGTGCCACCCCACCACCGGAGGATCGGGCATCGTGGCCACCGAGCTGGCCATGGCTCTCGCGCGGCGCGGCCACGACATCCACATGGTGAGCTATGCGCGCCCCCTGCGTCTCACAAATGGATCGGGAGTGACCTTTCACCAAGTGAACGTGGTCGACTATCCGCTCTTCAAGTACCCGCCCCACGACCTCTGCCTCGCCAACAAACTTGCCGAGGTGGTCAAGGAACATGCCATCGACGTGATCCACGCCCACTATGCGGTCCCCCATGCGATCTCGGCGATCATGGCGCGCGATATCTCCTGCCGGCCGGTCAAGGTGGCGGCCACGCTCCACGGTACGGACATCACCCTCGTGGGCAGCCAGGAAGAGTTCTTCGACCTCGTGCGCCACACGATGAACGTGTGCGACGGCATCACGACCGTTTCCGATTGGCTCAAGAAAAAGACGATCGAGATCTTCGATCCCGAGGTGGAGCCGCGCGTCATTCCCAATTTCGTGGACCATACCCGTTTTCACGCGAAGGGGCGCAATCCCTTTGCGGCCGCAGGCGCGCTCGAGGTGATCCATGCGTCGAACTTCCGCCCCGTGAAACGGGTCCTCGACATGGTGCGTGTCTTCGACAAGCTCAGAAAGAGAGTGGCCGCGCGCCTCCTCTTTCTGGGCGAGGGCCCGGAGCTTGCCGAAGCGCGGCTTCTCACGGCCGAGCTGGGCATCAAGGATATCGTGATCTTCAACGGTCCCACGGCCCACATGGCCGATGTGCTGCGCTGCGGCCACCTCTTCATGCTCCTTTCCGAATACGAGTCCTTCGGCCTGAGCGCACTCGAGGCGATGGCGTGCGGCGTGCCGATCCTCGCCTCCAGCGCGGGCGGGCTCAAGGAGGTGGTCGATCATGCCAGGACCGGCTACCTCTGCACCGTGGGCGATATCGAGAGCGCGGCCCGGTATGCGGTGCAGCTCCTCGAGGACAGGGACGCCTGGGAACGCATGAGCGTCGCGGCCACCTTGCGCGCGCAAGAGGTTTTCGGCCTCGAAAAGGTTGTGGGCCAATACGAGGATTTCTACAGCTCTCTTTGAATTCTCCCCCCCTCGATTCCGATAAGTAGAGAGAAAGAGAAAAACCGTTCCGATCCGCCTCGGGGGAAAAAATGAAATATCTTACGCCATATCAACTAGTTACAGCCATTCTTCTCGCAACCCTCTGTGCGTGCGCCGCTCCGCCCACAGGCCTCTGCACAGCCCCGGAAGGTATGACCAGGGAGTTTTCCGCGTCGGGCCGATACTATCTCGACATGGGGGACAAATATCTCGCCCTCTTCACGCGGTCGACAAATTTTCCCAGGCTTCCCGATCGATACCATTTTCCCGAGGAGCTCGTCGTGGACGATGTGGTCGTGAGCCAGAAGATCATGTGCTGGGACAACGCCATCGAACTCGAGCGGGTGAGCGGCGAGGAGATGCCCGGGTCGATCGTGGGTACATGGACGTTCAACCGGCCTCGGGCGTCCTATCAGCTCACCTTCAGGGAGGACCGCACCTTTCACGTCAAGGGTCTCCTGTCAGGATGGATTCCGCCGGCCACGGGCGCGCCGCTTTTTGTCCACGAACCGACCGAACTCGACAAGGTCGCGGACGGGGGTGTGACTCCGCTCGGCATGCTGGCTCCTCGCGAGGGGCGGGTGCTTCCGTCGACACACCATCTCATCCGGTTCAAAGCCGAGGAGATGCTGAATCAGGACGGTCCCCGCGTCGGGGTGTTTGCGCCTGCCGACGGTGCGGTGACGCGCATCGTCCGGCGGGAACGATTCCACAGCGACGTGGGGCCCTACAGCGACTACAGCGTCGAATTCGTTGTCACCGAGTCGTACAAGGTGTTTTTCGAGCAGCTGGGCGCGCTCTCCGACAAATTGCTCGCCGCGATGGAGCAGCATCCCGACGACGTGGAGGTCGTTCTCAAAAGCGGCGAACCGATCGGATTCGCGGCGGGTCTGAAGGACGCACAGCCGGCTATTCTCTTCGGCGGCGTCGATCTGGACGCGCCTCTGCCGCACGCCAATCCCCTTCTCTACAGGCACTCCGACGAAAGGCGGCATTTCGGATCCTCGCCGATCGCCTTCTTCGAAAGCGGCCTGCGCGGCGATCTGGTCGATCTGATCGACAGGGACGAGGAGCCCGCGTGGGGTGAAGTGTGCCACGACCGGTACGGCACCCTCGCCGGAAACTGGTTCGTCGAGGGGATCACGGGCGGCGCGCTCGGGCGCCCCGAGAACATGCTCGCCTTCGTGCGCGATCCCTTCGAACCGGAGGAGATCAGGATCAGCATGGGCGCGCACGACCAGTGGCTCTGCGCGTGCGACGACGGCAAGGGGATCGTCGATTCGACCTGTCATGGCGGTCTCTTCGCGATCACCGGCGTGTCGCCATTCATCGGCGAGCCGCCCGCCTTCGACGCGATCACCTTTGTGCCCCTCGAACAGCCGATCGTTTTTTTTATCTGCGAATTCGTTTACAACGAAGACGGCGAAGCGGTCCCTTTCCCCGGGTGCCGCTCGGGGATCATGCTCGTTGCGCTCGGCGGGAACATGATCAAGGTGCAGACCTTTTCGGCCGACGATATGGACCGGACTTTCGGCGGAGCCACACCCTGCTTTACCACGGGCGCACGGTTCTACACGCGATGATCCTGGGGTGGTCGGATTCACCTCCGGCCCGCACCACAACCCTGTCATATCCCTCGACGGAGGGCGTCACCTAAACTTTTTCATCCGGTCTTTCACACGGTGGCCCGTTCCCGGAAGAATTTCCGTAACCTCATAGAACTGCTGTACTAGAAAAAATTGGGAATACGGGCGACAGACGCTGAAGGTATCAGAGAAATTGAAAAATCGTGAAAAGCCCTGCTGCCGAAAGCGTTCTCGAATACAGACGCAAAAAGTCGCAGCGAGTCGGAGGAGAAACGATGAGTCTCAACAGATTCCACCTGGCAGAGTCACTGTTGTTGGCGCGCTACGCGGAATGGAAAACCGCGCTGGGCGAAGCACACAAGCGGACACAGAGGGCGCGTCTCTTTCTGGTCAGACTTTACGAAGCTTGGGACAAACCGGAAAAAGCCGACTTCTTTCGCTCCGAATACCAGACAGTACTTTCTTCATGACAATTTCTTCATGACAAAGCGGGGTTCATGATAGATAGCGCCCCCCCGGATCAAAAAGATCCGGGGGGGCGCTGCACTTTTTGGGCGGTCTCTATCAGGGCAAAATTTCCACATCGATCGGCGTCGAGGCGAAATCGATCGGATTGGTCAGGGCATAAACGAAGGTCAGCGATTGACCCACGTGGGGCACGAGTCCCGGCGCGTAGAGGGGAAGCTCGGCCAGGGTTTTGCCCTGACCGTCGAGAGTCCCCTGGAAATCCTGGAATATGGGAAGGTGCAGGTTGTTGTTGATGAAGGCCGAAACCCAGTCCCACGTCAGCGGCACGTGAATGCCGTTCACTTCCATGCCGGGGGAGATGCCGCTCAAGGAGGCGAGCATGAGATAGGACCGGCCCGCGTTGGCAACTCCCGCGTCGAGGAAGAAGTCGATGTCCTGTCCGGCCGCGGCCGAAAAGGAGTAGGCGTCGGCATAGAGGCTGGGGAAGAGATCGACGATCTTCACCTCGAACCCGTCGACACCCGCCTCGGTGGTCGAGTTGTTGGGCATGTCCTTGACGGCGATGCGGACCTTGACCGCATCGGTGGGCGTCACGTGGTCGCCCACCATGAAGGAGTACTCGCTCCACCCGCCGCTGCCGCCGACGAACTCCTCGACCAGGGTGTAAGAGGCGCCGTCATCGTTGGAGACGGCGATCTTGAACGGATCGGTTTCATCGAGGTTGTAGAACCACATGTCGAAGCGGACCTCGGCATCGCCCAGGGTGAGGTCTACCGTGGGCGAATAGAGATAGGAAGGACCGCCGTCGAGATCATTGACGCCGCTCGGCGCATTGCCCGTGACATAGCATTGTCCCGAACCGTCGGCGTCCTCCGTCGGATCGCCCCAGGCGCCGTTGCCTGCCGGGTCGCCCCGCTCCCAGCCGCCGTCCTGAACCGCCACGTTCACCACCCTCCATCCGAGGTCGTCCTCGAAATCGTCGGCAAAGAGCTTCCTCACGATACAGACGTCGAACGAGTAGCACGAATCGGGCGCCCCAAAGGGCGACGTCACGGTCTGGCCACCGTCCGAGTCGGCCGAGAAGTAGTACTCGGGCTCGTCACCGGGCGCGGGCGCGGGCAGGGTCGCCTCGAAGAGATCGTTTCCGAGATCGGTGAGCGCCACCTGGGTGAAGGTGTCGTCCGGATCGAGGCGGTAGTAGAAAAAGCCGGTGCCCGGCACGTAGTTCTCGAGCCCGTTCCTGATCTCCACGGAGAGGGAGATCTCCACTCCGGGCGGCTCCATCCCCTGGGGAATCCCCGCGGGGAAGTCGAAGATGATCGGCGGCGCGGTCCCCATGGAGAGATTGGGATTGCCCCACAGGGCGCCCCACTCGAACATCTCGTAGTACTCGTAGTACCAGAGCCCGTCGGTGTACATGGTACGCAGGCCGGCCTGTTGGGCCTGGCCCTGGGTGTAGTCGCCCGAGGTGCAATGGGTCGTGAAGTAGTAGTCGAGCGACTGGCTCGAACCGTCGGTCGGATCATTCCAACCCGGCATGCCGTAGGCCACCTTGGTCGACCCGAGAAAGCCGACCCCGCCCTGCTCGAGCATGGCCTGGCCGATGTTGAGGTAGTCCGTGTCCGAGTTGCTGCAAGCATCGGCGAAAATGATGGACGGGTATGCGTCGTTCAGAATGGCGCAGTCCGCGTTGGAGATGAAATAGCCGCTCGTGTAGTAGATCCAGCAGGCGTCGGGCGAGCCGTGCCCGGCCCAGTTCACGAAAGCGTACTTTCCGTTCGACCAGACGTCGCGCACATTGTTGTTGCTCAGGTCGTAGTCGCACGAATAGGTGGTGTGCCCCACCTCGTAGAGCTTGGTCGACGTCCAGTCGGTCATCCATGGGTGGATCGTCGGATTGGTCTTGTACTCCATGAGCACGGCATTGTCCGTGTCCGGCCAGAAGTAGGCGCCCAGGAGAAGGATGTTCTTCTTGAAGGCGGGATCGACGTTGTTCTCGTAGACCACCGATTTGTTGGCGATGTGCTGCACCGTGAAAGTGTCGCTCCACGGAATGCGGCCCACGTTGACCTCGTTGTAAAAGTCGATCGGATCGGTGTTCTCGCCCCATCTGTGGTCGCCGTCCGCATCCCACGACTGACCGTCGGCGTAGGAGAGCTCGGCGTAGTAGTAGTCGGTTTCGGGCTCGCCGTACCCCACGTTCTGGGAGCAGCGGCGCATGGGCACGTCGTCGTAGTGACCCACGATGAGAACGTCCTCGATCCCCCAGTGGAGCATGGGGTACTTGTCGCGGAGGAAGTTCCTGATCTTTTCGGCATCGTCATAGCCGGTGTAGTTGGAGTAGATCCACGTGGTGGTGACCACGTTCACGTTGCGGCCTTTCTGGGTCTCCCAGTCGACGAGGGGCTGGACCGCGGCGGTGAGCGAATCGAGGGTGATGATCACCAGGTCGTAAAGGCCGCGGCCCGCACGGCCGTTGCCGTACCAGGCTTGCGCCTGGTCATAGTTGGCCACGATATCGCGCGCCACGGACTCGGTGCGCGTCATGTTGTCGACCATGGCCGCGGGCGGGCTGGGCGGCAAGGTGTAGTCCACCTTGATCGTGACCGCCGGCCTGTAGAGGAGCTCGCCCGAATCGGGATTCCACGAGAAGGGGGTGACGCGCACGTCGACGAGGTCGTACTTCCTGTACTTGGCGTTGCGCACGAAATGCCCCGCCCCCCCGGGGTAGAAGGCGTCCGTCTTGTAGACGCTCTTGAAGGTCGCGTCGAAGGCGGACTTGTCCCTCTGGAAAGCCGCGGGCGACTCGCCGGTCGGCACGCGCGGCAGCGGCACCGGCTTGATGCTGTGTTTGCCGGAAAGAAGGATCTCCTCGGAAGCCTCGCAGGTGACGCCCGTCACGCGCGCGCCGGGCGGAACGGCAACGGAAAAGATCTTGGCCGGCAGCATGGGCACGCCCGGCGTGGGCAGGCGGCCGAATCCGTCCATCTTGACCTTCCGTCCATTCGGGGTGTCCACGAATTCGAAGGCGCCCGCCGGAATGGTCACGCTCACCGATTCGGTGCCGTGATTCTGTTCCGCCCCTTGCGCCGAAAGGGACAAGACGCCCAGGGCGGCAAGACAAAATAAGGACAAGAGCCCAACGGTTGTCGGTTGAAATTTCACGGCGAGACCCTCCTGTTCATGTGAAATCGGCTTGCGGGTGCCAGATATCGATACCTTGGGCGTATCGCACGTTATCGAAATGGGCTGGACTCAATAATATACAGTAAAGTCGATTTTTGAGAAACACAATTTCGGCGGGGACAGGGCTTTTGGGTGCGCGCTCTTGATGTTCGGTCAAATATTTATTAAAATAAGTATCACAGGTTTGAGAATTAGCCATCCGTCCGATCGACACTGTATTCAGGGAAATGAAAGTCCACCAATCAATATTGATCATCTGCCGCAATCGAAGGAGGGAGAGGATGAAGAAGTTTTCCTTGTCACTGATCGTCGCGCTCGCGCTTGTTTTTGTTCTGCCCGCAACGGGCGACCGCAGGGGACCTCCCACGATCCATCCGGGCTGGCCCGTTTTGGAGTCGGGCACCTATCTGGCCGCGCCCGTCATCGCCGACATCAACGGTGACGGATCGCGCGACTACGTCTCGCTCTCTCACACCGGCCTCTGGGTGTATAACGAGGACGGCACCCCGCAGGCGGGGTGGCCTCGAGATCTGCCATTTTCGAACCGCGTCATGCACTTCTCCGTGGGCGACGTCGACGCCGACGGAATGCTCGAGATCGCCGCCGGGACGGAGTACCAGGACATCTACGTTCTGAACTACGACGGCACCGTGAAGGAGGGATGGCCGGTCCAGATTCCGGCCAATGTCAATGCGCCCCCCAGCCTGGGCGACATCGACAATGACGGCGATCTCGAGATCGTGAGCGTGCGATATGCCTTTCACCACGACGGGACCATGGTCGACGGGTGGCCCCCGGCAACGGGCAGCCCTATCGAGAACGACTGCACCGCGGCGCTGGCCGACATCGATGGCGACGGCGACCTCGAGGTCTTTCAGGCGGGATGGTGGGAAGTCTACGCCTGGCATCACGACGGATCCGCCGTGGCAGGATGGCCCGTTCCGATCGACTCATCGCCCGAAGACGGCCTTGCCGTGGGCGACATCGACAACGATGGTGATTACGAGATCGTCGCCGCCACCTATGGCTCGAAACCAAGCCTCGTCTACGCCTGGCATCACGACGGAACCGTGGTTGCGGGGTGGCCGATCTCTCTGGACGATTACTTTCAAACCTGCCCCAGCATCGGCGATATCGACGGCGACGGCGACCTCGAGATCTTCCAGTCCGCGAGAGCCGACAAGCTCATGTACGCCTGGCACCATGACGGCAGCGAGGTGGCAGGATGGCCCGTCTACCTCGATTCGTACCAGCTCATCTGCTCCCCGTCGATCGGCGACCTGGACGGAGACGGGGTGGTCGAGATCCTGACCTGCTACGGGTACTGTTACACGCCCACGTCGGGCAATATCTGCGCCCTCCATCCCGACGGATCGGTCGTGCCGGGCTGGCCGATCGATCTGGATCACGTCCTCTACGAAACCGTGTCGATCGGCGACATCGACAAGGATGGAAAGACCGAGATCGGCAAGGGGCTCACCGACGGGGCCTTTGTCTGGGACATCGAGGGGACCTTCGACGAGGCGAACATCCAGTGGGCCACCTTCATGCACGACTTCCGCAGGACCGGTTGTATCGACACGCCGATCTACGAGGATTCGCAATTCAATCCGCCCTACGTCGACATCAAGTGCAACGGCGAGGACTCGGGCGTCGTTGTGAACAGCGGAGAGAACGTCACGCTCACGATCGACGCCCACGCCGGTTACGAGGCCTGGACCAGGGGCGATGCGTGGATCCTCCTCCGCAACAACCAGACAGGGAACATTTTCACTTGCGGCCCTCAGGACAACCCGATCTGGATCTACGGGAAGCACAATGTCTATTACTCGGGGCCTCTCTTCGATCATGTGGCCACCGTGCTCGACCGGCCGCTCGCGGCGGGAAATTACGAAGCGTTCCTGGCGATCGACCTGTTGCCTGACGGCTCCTTCAATCCGCCCTACCTCTGGAATCAGGATGTCGTGGATTTTGTCGTGCAATAGGAACGCCTTGCCTTTCGATCGTGCGAGACGGTCCTTCGATTAAAGTTTTCGAAGTCCGCTCCTCTTTACTATGATGGGTGTCAAAATACGCTGATATCCGATCATCGATTACACATAGGGAGGACGCACGATGGCACGACCAGTCACACTCTTCACGGGACAGTGGGCCGATCTCACCCTCGAGGACCTGGCCAAGATGGCCGCCGACTGGGGTTATGACGGGCTGGAGCTCGCTTGCTGGGGCGACCACTTCGATCCGAAGTCGGGGGCGGAGAGCAAGAGCTATTGCGACGACCGCCACGCGCTCCTCGACAAGTACGGCCTCAAGTGCTGGTCGATCTCCCACCACCTGGCCGGCCAGCTCGTGTGCGATCCGATCGACGAACGCCATTACCAGTTCACGCCCGACAGCGTGGCGGGCGACCCCCGGAAGGCGCGCGCCTGGGCCGTGGAAACGATGAAACAGACGGCACTCGGCGCGGCCAACATGGGGCTCGAGGTGGTCAACGGATTCACCGGGTCGCCGATCTGGCACCTGCTCTATTCCTTCCCCCCATGCCTGCCCGACCAGATCGACAAAGGGTTCAAGGATTTTGCCGCGGCGTGGATGCCGATCCTCGATCTCTTCGACGAGAAGGGCGTGCGCTTCGGCCTCGAGGTGCACCCGACGGAAATCGCCTTCGACATCGCCTCGGCGCAGCGCGCGCTCGAGGCGGTCGACCACCACCCGGCTTTTGGCTTCAACTACGATCCATCACACCTCGGCTACCAGGGCGTGGATTACGTGCGGTTCATCCGAAAATTCCGCGACCGCATCTTCCACGTTCACATGAAGGACGCCTGGTGGGGGCACGGGGACGGGACGGTGGGTGTGTTCGGCGGACATGTCGATTTCGGCGACCCCCGCCGCTTCTGGGATTTCCGGTCGCTGGGGCACGGCGATATCAACTTCGAGGAGATCATCGTGGCCCTGAACGAGATCGGCTACACCGGCCCCCTCTCGGTCGAGTGGGAGGACTCGCGCATGGACCGGTGCCACGGGGCAGAGGAGGCGTGCGACTTCGTTCGCGGCATCGATTTTCCGTCGAGCGAGATCGCCTTCGACGGGCAGTTCGACAATTAGGAAAGGCCGCGGGGAGCGATCAAATCAACGAATCTTCAAAAAGCGGGCGCCTCGGGGAGCCCGCTTCTTTTTTTGCCAGAGGGTGCGTTCCGATCTGCAAGATACACATAAAGAATTGACAATGTGTATCGGATCTCTAAAATAGCCAACAAGAGGGAAGGGCTTATTTGTCTGATTCTCCAGCAATCGGTGGATCAGAAAAAAGAATCGGCTATCACTGATATTTGATCCGATAGAGCGGCTGAGAATTTCCTTCGTTCCGAAATCGGGGCTCTTTGTATGAATCGAGGAGGAGAAAACCATGCTCAAACGAAATCTATTACTGATGCTGGTGATCGTCTGCGCTCTCGGCTTTCTGGGGATGAACCATCCCCTCCTGAAGCCTGGAAAAGTGAAACTTCCGCAGGCGGCAACCCTTGACTCCGCATTTCTGCATGTCCATGTCTTCCAGCTGTCGGGCGACGACCAGACAGTGAACATCCACAGGATCACCGCCGACTGGACCGAGATGGGCGTCACCTGGAACAGCTTTGCGGGGAGCTTCGATCCCAACGTGGATGCGACCTTCGTGGAGGACTACATCGGCTGGTACGCCGTGGACGTGACCGCCCTCGTTCAGGACTGGATGAATGGCGTCGACAACTTCGGCATGCTGCTCAAGCGTCCCGACTACCAGATGCCGCGCACCACCTTCGCCAGCAAGGAGTGGGCGGACGCGACCTTGCATCCATATCTCGAACTCATCTACAGCGACGGAACGATCGAGGAGATCGCGCCGCTGGCCGATTCCTACATCCGCGAGAGCGATCCGGACGACAACTACGGCGCGGTCGATGAACTCTTCATCGGCGGGCAGGCGGGAAACAAGAAGGAATCGCTCATCAGGTTCGAGATCGATCAGTCGGGCGGACCCGGGCCTCGCACCCCGGGATACTGGAAGAATCACTCGAAGTACGGTCCGGCCCCCTACGACGACACCTGGGCCAACATCGGCGAGGACACGATCTTCTTCCTGAGCGCCGACAGCTACTACAACGTGATCTGGTGTGCGCCCGCAGGCAATGCCTATTTCATTCTGAGCCGCGCCTACATCGCGACCGAACTGAACGATTTCGCGGGTACGGCCATTCCGTCCGATGTGCAAGACGCCTTCGATGACGCGAAGATACTGTTCGAACTCTGGACTCCGTCCGACATCGGCGCCCTCAAGGGCAACGATCCACTGCGCAAGGAGTTCATCAACCTCGCAAAGGTTCTCGACGACTTCAACAACGGGGGATAGAGTCCCGGAAGGTTCGAGGATAATTGAAGAAGCTGTTTCGCTTGTTCCCCGCGCCGCGCAATGGCGCGGATGGGAATGGCGAGACAGCTTCTTTTCTATTCCGACATGAAAGCCACGGAGAGACGAACCAGGATCATGCTACCGAACGCGGCCGGAACCGCCCAGAGAGAGATGTCCGCGTTCTCCAGCAGCACCCCTGTAATCCGCTCCACCAACCCGGCTGGACCGAGGACATTGTCTTTTTCGCCCACCATCAAGGCGGCCGGCAAAAGCACGCAGAGCAGTCCGGCCGCGAGGCTGGCCGCGAAACAGAACCACGGAAACCGGATCGCGGCGGTCGCGCTGCGGCTCTTGCGGACAGCGCGCATGACCGAGGCAGCGAAGCCCGGTGTGGGCGTGAGTGTCTCGTCGGACAAAAGGATTACGTCGAGTTCGTCGGTCATTTCACAATCCTGCTTTCATTCGTCCTTGATGCGGTGGAGCGCTCTCTCTAGCAGCGCCCGGCCGCGGTGCAAGCGGGCCTTGATCGTCCCCTCGGCAACACCCAGACTCTGCGCCGTCTCGAGTACGTCCTTCTCGTGAAAATAGAAGAGCACAAGCACGTCGCGGTACTTCTCGGGTAGTCTCGTTACCGCACGGCGAACGATTTCCTTCCGCTCCTCAACCTCGCCGCGCTCGATGTCGGATGTTTTCTGGCACGCGTCCCGCGCCGCATCGAGGGGAAGCATGAACAGGCGATTCCGCCGCATCTCGGAACGGTACACGTTGGCAGCGATCACAAAGAGCCACCGCCTGAATGGTCCCTCGCCCCGCCACTGACGCAAGGCCAGATAGGCTTTCACGAACGCAGATTGAGCCATCTCCTCGGACCTGTGTCGATCACGACAATAGCGGAAGGCAAGCGTCACGAGGGCCTCTTGCCAGCGGAGTACGATTCCTTCGAAGGCCTCCACGTCTCCGACGAGCACGCGTCCAACGTCCGCCGCATCTTGTTCGTCGCTCATAGGGCCTGTCCTGACAGGAAGGACGCCGCGATGGAGCCAACGGTTGCATAAATCAGTACCCTGCCAAATATATCAAAAAAACGCAACCGACCTGACGCGCGTCCAGTCTGTCCTATTGAAGGCAGAGCAGAAACGATGGAGTTGAACATGATCGGACCGGAAACCGAAATCGTCACAGCAGGTATTGGCGAAGCCATGACGGCGATGCTCGTGAGCGGCGCGGTCTACATCGCGCTCTTTTCCTGGCTCGCCGTGGTCGGCTGGGCAAAGCAAAGACGCCTGGAGCGCGAAGCCTACTACCGCCACGAAACCGAGGCAAAGCTCGTCGAGAACGGTCAGGCCACAACGGAGCAGATTTTTTTGTTCCGCGTCGAGGAGGAACGCAACCGATGGATGCGGCGTCGCGAGGGTCTGAGACTGGGCGGCCTCTTAACGGCCGCTCTAGGCATCGGCCTGGTCGTGGGTCTCCGCTTCGTGGACACGGACGAGCTTGCCGTGAGCATGATCGGCTGGATTCCTTTCGGCATAGGGGCCGTCATGCTCCTCTACACATTCGTGCTCTACCCGAGGTTCACGGCCCCGACCAGCGGTCTCCCCCCTGGACCGCCCGATGACCGAGAAACAGAGGGCTGATCGCCGATCACGCACAGCGAGCCTTTTCACCCTTTCAGCACCAGTCCAGCCGCCGCCTGCGCCCGTGCGGTGACGGATGTTCCCAATGTGCTCATTTGGGTCCCTCTGCGGCCATGCTCGAGCGGGGTGTCCCGTTTCACGGAGAGTGAAGGAGAAATGGTGATGAAGTTACGATCTCTGATCTTCCTGGTTTTGACAGCCCTCGCGATATTCACAGGATCACAAAACGCGGGAGCGCGGGTTGCGCCGCGGCCGGGTTTTCGGCAAGCGGAATGGCCCGATACGCTCGCAGGGCGATGGGCAAAAGACTATTTTGCGGCCTACAACCACGATGGGAAGGACGCTCTGCGTCGATTCATCGAAGATCACTACTCCGAGGCATACCTGCGGAAAACTCCGATCGACGATGAACTGGGCAATCACCTTCTGGTGCGCACGGTGACCGGCCCGCTCACCGTTCACTCGGTCGATGCCGACTGCGAATATTCCATAGTTGCGACCGCCAATACAAAAAATATAGGGTGGGTGAAATTCCGGATCCGGCTCGCGGTCGATGCACCCCACGATCTGGCCGAGCTAGGGCCTTTCGCAACAGCCACGCCGCCCGCCAGGGAGGGCGCAAAGGATTATGTCGATTGGAAAGATCTCCGCGACCTGGCGGAAAAGGTCCTCCACGACGCACAGCTTCCCGGTCTGGCTGTCGCCGTTGTCCGAAAGGGCAAGATCGTGAAAAAAATCGCGATCGGGGTTCGCCGCTCGGACCGGTCTGATCCGATTCGGATCGATGATCGATTCCACCTCGGTTCGGTGACCAAACTGATCACGGCAACCATGATCGGCAAACTCGTCGAGAGCGGCGCCCTGCGCTGGGATAGCACGATAGGCGAGATCCTGGACAGCCTTCCTGTAAAGAAAGCCTACCGATCGGTCACACTCGAACAACTGCTGCAGCATCGCGGGGGTGTCCCGAATCTGCCCACCACGGGCGAGTTCGCCGATGGCTTCCCCCCTGTTGCGGGAAGGTCGCCCGCCGAAGCACGGGCTGCGCTCGTGCGCCATGTTCTCTTGCAGGATCCCGTCAAAATGAACGAATACGTCTACTCCAACGCCGGTTACGTGGTTGCCGGACTCATGGTCGAACGCGCAGTGAACAAAACCTGGGAAGAGTTGGTCTCCTGCTTGGTCTTCGAACCGCTCGAGATGCACTCAGCCGGATTCGGATGGCCCGCGACGTCAGACCGCCGCGATCAGCCGATGGGGCATCTCGGCGCGCCGCCCGACCTGGAGGTGCAGGAGATCGGAGCGTACACCCTCGGCGACATGGACTACATCGGCCCCGCAGGCAATGCGAACTGTTCCATCGGGGATCTGGCGCGTTTCGCTTCCTTCCTGCTGCAGGTTCTCAGGGGTGAACAGAGTGATCTCGAGGCCGGCACGGTCCGTCGGTTCTGGGGGTGCGGCGAAATCGAAAACGGTAATTCACTGTTCAACTTTTTCGGATCGGGAGGTACTTTCTTCACGATGATGTCTATCTGCCCGGAGAACGATCTGGCCATAGTGGTTTCAACGAACTGCGGTCTTCACGCCTGGCCCTTTTTCAAGAAGATGCGAAACGCGATCCTTACGCGTCCCGCACAGCCCACCGAGGTGCCGCTGCCGAAAAAGTAAAAATGCCGTTTTCTTCAACAGGTTTCCCACTTATTTGTATTCACTCGAGGTTCACCCCTGTCAGACCTTGGCCGGACCGATCGGAGGTGGAAACTCGGTGTTGACCAACCTGGTCCTTTTCGTGGAGTAGCGTTCCGGTGCATCGTCCAAAGGGACATCCGGAACGGGACGCCTTTCACCGGGAGAAAAATCCTGTCACGGCGTCGACGATTCGAGTATAGTGCTCTGGCTAGGAATCAACGAGGGAACTGTTGGCAAGGTTCCAGGACGAGACATCCACTCATCATTCAGCAAACAGATCCTTTATTCGGGAAAGGAGCTGTCATGAAACGATTCGTCATTCTCGCTGCGATCTTCATCGTCCCCCCCTCGTTCTTGTGCGCCGGGAGCGTTACCTTCGATGACGGAGAGTTCGCCGGAGCGGCCGCGAGCGGGATCGACTGCTGCGCCGATTTTTACGGGAACAAAAAGAAAAAGGACGACGGAAACATCGAGTGGCCCGCGAAGAGCAAGGTTTTCTTCGTCAACGCCGAGGAGGAATCGCCCAGGTTCTTTCACGACTCGAAGCACAAGCCGCGCTGCCCCCACCTGAACAGAAAAAGTATTCATCGCAAGATCATGACGATCAAGGAGGCGAGAAAGAAAGGCGTTCTGCCCTGCAAGGTCTGCTGCGCCGGTCTGTACAAAAACGGTGTTTCCGACGATGACGAAGCCCGGACCGAAAAAAAGGAGCCCGGACCCTCCGCTGACGGGCCGGCTCTGAGCGTCGCTCTCGCTCACGTCGAAAAAGATCTCATCCTGCGCGGGTATCAGAGGGTGTCGCTGCAAACCGGTCTGCCCGACGGGGACTGGAAGATCCCCCGCGCCAGGAGCCGTTGTCCGCTCTACGGTTTCCTTTCGCTCGGCGACGCGAGAAAACTGGTCATGGTCGACTGCTTGAAGAAGAACGATCACATCTACGACCGCGTCTACATCGACATGAACAACAACCGGAACCTCGCCGACGAGAAGCCGATCGAGGGTTCGTGCCTCAGGAGGGAAGACGATTATTTCTACACGAGTTTTCCCGTGATCGAGACCACGGTGCAGGTGGGATCGGAGACGGTGCCGTTCCCTTTCAGCCTCTACGTACGGGGACGGTACGACAAGAAGGAACGCGATGCGGAGAAGATCTGCAGGCTCTGTACTTTCGATCTGCGTTCGGCGGGACACAAGGCGGGCGAAATCACGGTGGCCGGCCGGAAGTACGGCATCGGTGTGATCGACGGAAACGCCAACGGAAAATTCGGGGACCGCCCCATCGTTCAGGAATCGCGAGGCGCCTACAAACTCACCTACTATTCGCGATCCGATTTCTTCTTTCTCACGAAAAACGGAAGGGTCGAGCGGCACGATCCGCAGCCGCTCTGCGATTTCGTTTTTCTCGAAGACCGATTGTTCAAGGTCTCCGTGGACGCGGTGGGCAACGCCATCTCGTTTCTCCCGATATCGACGCAATCGGAAAGGACCGAACTGTCGATGGCCGCCGACAGGCTGACCCTGTTTCTTCCGGAAAAGAAGGAAATCCTGATCGCCTACGACTGCAAGAATTCTCTGCCGATTCCGGCGACGCAATGCCAGGTGATGAACTATTATGTCACGCGGAAGGACTGGAAAAAGGAACGCTGGTACCTGAACGCCTCCACTTCCGGCTACACGAAACCGGTAACCCTCGCTCGACCGGGCGGATCGGTTCTGGCCTTTGGCGAACCCTTTCGGATCACGGCGGTCGTGCCCGAGTACTCGCTCTCGCGGAATCCCGAAAAAGCCAGCCTCAGGCTCGAGATAAAAGGACGGTCGAATGCCGAGGTCAAGGATCTCGGCTGCATCGACGACAAGGGTCAGCTCCTTTCCGTGGCCAGGGCCAAGTCTGCCATGATCAAGCCTCCCGAATACAGGATTCTGAGCCGGGGCGGGAAACTGCTCTCCAAGGGTACGCTCAAGTATGGCTGAGGTTTCACGTGCCGCGCCGCGTGGAGCGGCCCCAAGAAGAGAGGCACTTACAAGACTCGGTGCGCGTTCGAGCTCGGACCCTTCGAGTCGGAAACACCGGACGAAACGATCACATTCGTCAGCCGTTGATCGCGAGATGTGATCGACGGCTCACATCATATCCGCCCAAAGATCGCTCGTGTCGGCCAGGTTCAAAACCTTCCCCTTCTCGAGCGAGGAGAGATCGAGCGGCTCGTAAGCGTTGCGCCCCCACTGAAAAAAGACCACTCCAGGATCGTCGAGGGGCTGCTTCATGTCGAACCGGACGGCGAGCACGTCTTTTTTACTGCCCGTCAGTTCGAGAAGGGTGGCGGAGAAAAACTTCCGGTCATAGACCGCGCCCCGTTTCAGGACGCTCTCGGTGCGCACGATGCGCGCGAAGATATTGGTGAGCCAGCCGGACCTGTCGGCGCGAAGCTCGAAGGACGCATCTCCCACGCGCTCGAGCGACATCTTCGCGTTCGGCGCGGCGAGGAGCCAGACCTCGGTCGGGATCCCGCGCCGCCAGGTCAGGACATCGTTCACGTAGAGGGTGATGAACGGATTGGGTCCGTTCACCAGAATCACGGCCTGGTCGCGGCCGTCGAGATGATCGGCCACGGTCGCCACATCGTTCGAGGGCTGTTCCAGGCTCGGCAGGTAGACGAAGGGCATCACGGCGGAAAGAACCACGCCCGGCAGCAGCACGGCGGCCATCGCCCACCACCCCATGGTGCGCGTGAAGAGCGGCGGCGCCGGGGAAGAGACGTACAGACGCAGGGCCAGAGGTGCGATGCGCGCCGCCACGTGCGCGAGCAGGATGCTGCCGAAGACCATGGGAAAATAGAGAAGCCTTTCGCCCGCATCGGTTCCCATCTGGGGGACGAGGGCGCCAAGGAACATGAGAAACGCCCAGACGACGAGCTTGTTCCGCCGCAGAGGAAGAAGAGCGATCAGAAAGGCGACCGCAACAAGCACGCCGCAAGCGGCGAGCGGAACGAAGAGGTCGGGCTGAAAGAGAACGACGCTGGGCGGCACGGGCGAGAGCGCCGCGAGCCACATGATCGGCATGTGGGCCGCCATATGGCTGACGAACCGCCCCGGATCGGAAAAGGGATCGACGTAGAAGAGGCTGTTCATACCGCCCAGTCCCATGGCACGGTAGAGGACCAGATAGACGCCGAGCAAAAGCAGCGGCGGCAGCCAGCAAGCCGTGCTCCTCCACATGCCCCGCAACCGCGCGCCGAGTTCGCCATCGCGGACAGGGCCCGCTCTCCCATCGGGCATGAGGATGCCCAGGATGGCCAGGCCGAGTGGCGCGGCGGCGGCCGACTCCTTGCTCCCCATGGCAACGGCAAGGGCGGCGAGGGACAGCACCAGAAAAAGGAGTCTCCTCTCCCGCAGCCACCGGAGCCAGGCGAGCAGCGACAGAAGTACCGCCAGAACACAGATGAGGTCGGTCATGGTGGAGATCCATCCCACGCTCATGCTATGGTCCTCGCAGGCGACAAAGAACAGTGCCGCGAGGAACGCCAGCGCGCGGTTGTGGAGGAGACGGAAAACCAGCCAGTAGAGCGCGGCACCAACGCCCGCGTGAAGCAGAAGCGACAGCAGATGCAGCGGAAAGGCCCGTTCTCCGAAGAGGCGGATCGATCCCTCCAGCACGAGACCGGGCACCGGCCGCCAGAACGCGCCGCTGAAGGACGATTCCGTTACCCACCAGAGCCGCTCGAAGCAGGGATGTTCGTCGACAGACCACGGGCCGCGCCAGCGATCGAAAGGCAGGGGATCCTCGCGGAACATGTTGAGAAAGATGATGTCGTCCCCCTGGAACCCTCCTGTCAGGTAGTACCAGTTGAAGAGAAGCGCCGCCCCCACGAGGACCAGAAGAAGCAGCCAGTGTTGCTTGCGCGCGGGGTTCGATGGTGTGGGCCGTGTATTCACGAGTCAGCCTCCCGATCTTCTCCGTTCAACGCACGCGCGCTTCGATGAAAAACTCGAACCGGCCATCGCTGTCGATCGTGGTCGTGCCCGACGCGCGATCGAGCCTCGTCAGAACCCCGAAGAGCGCCCGGCCGAGGCGATCGAGCTTCTCCCCGCTCAGACGCCGGCTGGCGACGAAATCGCGGTCGAGAAAAAGATGGCAGCAGGGACCCGCGGCAGCTTTCCAGCACCGGGCCCACTCCTCTGTCCACGACGGGCAGTTCAGGTGAACGAGCTCGACGGCATCGTCCCGAATCGGTCCGGCGCCGGAGATCGTCTCCAGGCAAAGGGCGGGGCGCGCCCCGCGAAGAACGTCGAGCGTCTCGACCACGCCGGACCGAAAGGAGGATGCGATCAGGAAGCCGCCGGAGAGCGCAACCGTGGGTGACGGCAGGGGCAGGCCGATCAGGCTGTCGAATTCGATACCCATGAGCTCCACGCCGTTGTGGCTGCTCGTGACCTCCCGGCCGCCGATCAGCCCGCCCGTGAAAGGCGCCCACATCGACGCATCCCATCGAAGGAAGGAGGAGACAAAGGCCCTCGCCTTCTGCTCGTCCGTGACGCGCACGAGCATCACCGATCGCGCGAATGGCCAGTCGGCGAAGGGCCCCTCGGAAGGAAGTGCCGCGACAGCCACCGACCCGCCGAGATAGGGAAAGAGATCGACAGCCGGATCGAGACCGGTCGCCTCAACGAAATCGGCGCGGAGCATGTCGATCTCCCTGTGGAGCCGGGGCGAAACCGATTTCACGAAGAAGCCGATCGTGTCGAGCAGCGCCTCGGGCGGCACACCCACCTCGTAGGCGGCGAGCGCATCCCGGGGGAACCACCGGCAAAGGGGCTCGCCGATCGGGCCGAGCGTGTCGAGCAGGCCGGGGACGGCCGCGTCCATTTCATCGGCCTCGATCTCCCCGGTGACCCAGGTGCGGATGCTGTCCGTCCCGATTTCGCGGGCGATGCCGATCGATCCCGTCCAGCAGAAGCAGGCTTTGGCCAGGCGCTTCCCGAGTGGGGAGAGCGCGCCGCATCGATCGATCATCTCGATGATTCCGGCGCTGCTCACGTAGACGCGCCCGTCGGCCGATTCGGGGAGTTCAGACATGACCATCCGAAAGCCCTCCACGGCCGAGAGGGGCTGATCGATCGACCCGCCGCCAGGACCGAGGGCGTTGATCGCGTCGCTGACAGGGCCGGAGCCGGCAGGTGCGCTGAGCACGAGCCACCGGCCGCGGGCGTCTCCCACGAGAAGCGGCCGGCCCGCGGCTCCCACGATCGAGAACCGTTCTCCCGGCGCACCGCCTCGCGGATCGCCGTCGATCCGGAGCTTCGAGCCCTCGTCGAGGGCGCGGGCGAGAGCGGTGAGCGGCAACAGGCTGCCCTCCGTCGCGGTCCGTTCGAACACGAACAGAGGGACCACCTTTTTCGAGCCCTCGATCGGAACCAGACCGATCGCGCAGCGCGCACCGGCGAGACGCGCGACGTGCCGCCTGAATTCCGACTCCTCTCCCCATGCGCCGAGGGCGAACGAGAGGTTTCGGGCGCAGCGCTCCGAACTCCCGACAAGGCCGGCCGCCTCGGTCATGAGGGACACGACGTGGGGCCAGAAGCTCATCCGGCTGAACCTGTCCACGATCGCGACCGGCTCTCGCAGCTCCGCATAGAAGATGGTGTCGGCACGAAAGGCGTCCGCCAGAACGGCACCGCCCCGGTTCTGCTCATCCGCCGACGCGGCCGCGCCCGAGGCGAGGAATAGAAGGGTGGAAATCACGAGGCTTCCCAGGGGGAGGCTTTGCGTGGCGAGTTTTCCTGTACTGTTTCTCATCGGTCTTCTCCTGATCGAGGCGGATCACTCCGCCTTCGGGTCGGGTGCCTTTTCGTCCTTGTCCGCTTCTTTTTTCTTCTCCATGATCCTGTCGAAGGCGGTGAGACCGCCCATGGCGCCGAGTCCCATCGTTTCCACCGCCGTGCTCGGCACGATGATCATCGAACCCTTCTGCTTGAGCCCCTCGAAGATCATGTTCATCGCGCGGAGGTGGAGCGCGGCGGGATTGTCCTTGTAGTGATTGGAGGCGTCGGCGAACTTTTCGGCGATCTCCGTTTCGGCGTTGCTCAGGATGATGCGCGACTGGCGTTCCCGCTCGGCCTGGGCCTTGCGGCTCATGGCGTCCTCGAGCGCCTTGGGAATGATGATGTCCTTGATCTCGACCGACTGGACCGTGATGCCCCAGCCGCTCGTCTTGGAATCGAGGACCTGCTGGATCTCCCTTCCGAGCCGGTCCCTTTCGGAGAGCAGTTCGGCGAGCTCGCTCTTTCCGATGGCGTCGCGAAGCGCGGTCTGGGCCGAGAAGCTCACGGCGTCGGCGTAGTCTTCCACCTCGAGCACGCTCTTCTCCGGATCCCACACCATCCAGAAGGCGATGGCGTCCACGTTCACCGGAACGGTATCGCGGGTGAGCGTCGTCTCCGCCCGGAAATCGGTGACGCGGATCCGCTGGTCCACGTAGTTGGCCACCTTGTCGGCCACGGGCAGGATGAAGAAGACACCCGAGCCGCGCAGACCCTTGAACTTTCCGAAGCGCAGGAGCACGGCCTTCTCCCACTGGTAGGCGATCTGCATGCAGGGGGAGATGAGGCCGGCGGCGACGATCGCCGTGACGAGGATCGTGCTCTCCGGCCGGTGGCGCAGGTAGGCGCCGAGCGCGGCGAGAGTGGTCAGGATCAGAACGCCCTCCCATCGCTGGGAAATACGGATGAGGAGCGCCATGCCCAGGGCGGCGCCGACGGCGGTGATCACCACATCCAGGTGGAAGGTGAAGACGGCGATATGCGCGCTGAGCCCGGCCAGACAGAGGGCAACGAGAAGGGCCACGTTCAACGGCCCGAACCGGAAATCGGCCAGAAAGCTGACGGCAAAACGTTCCAGGGCACTGAGGGCCTTGTTCCTTAGGACGTCCGAGAACTTTGTCATTTTATTCTCTCCTTTCACCACCTTCTGCCGCATCGCGACGGAAGCCGCTCGCTGCCGCGCAGCGAAAGACGATCGATCAAGTACTCTTTCGATGCTCGAGGTTCTTCAAGATATCTTCGAGGGTAATCCCGTAGGACGATGCCTTGGACAGGAACTCCTGGCAGAGCTGATCGATCATGCGCTGCCGTTCCACATCGTCATGGGAGACTTCCTTGTGGCTCACGAATGTTCCCGATCCGAGCTGGGTCTCCACGAGTCCGGTCAGTTCCAGCTCGGTGTAGGCGCGGCTCACCGTGTTCGGATTGATCGAGAGGTCGACGGCGAGCTGCCGCACCGTGGGGAGGCGATCTCCCGGTTCCAGCATGCCAGCCGACATGGCGCTCTTCACCTGGTCGATGATCTGCCGGTAGAAGGGAACGCCGCTCTTCAAGTCGATCTGGATGTGAATCATCGCTTCCTCGTCAAAAAATTGTATTGTACTAATACAATATTGTATTAAGTCATTAGTACAATTTCGGAAATCTTACAAGCTTTTTTTGAGGAAATTTTCCGATTTTGCGGGCCACCAAAAAAGATAATCGGCTGTAACCCCTTGTTTTTCAGAAGAAAACAAAGACTCGCAGCCGAGAATCAATTGTGGCGAGACGCCCGCATTTATTACCAGATGCTCAGTTCCAGCTCGGTCACGTCCGACCCTTCGATGGTGAAAATCTCTTCGCCCTCCATGCCGTCGTCCCTGGCCTTGATGCGGTAGACACCCGGCCCCAGGCCGGAGAAGGAGAACCGCCCCTCCTTGTCGCTGGTCAGGCCCTTCACCCTTTCGGGCTCCGATTCTCCCTTGACGATCCGCGCGATCGTGAGGGTGCAGTACTCGATCCCCTGCCCTGATTCGCCGCCGATCACCCGGCCGGCGATCGACCAGCCCCGCGCAACCTGGAAATCCTGGTCCCCTGTCTCTCGGTCGGCCAGGACCTTGACGGGGCTCCGCTTCTGCTCGATATACCCCTTGCCCCTGACGATGAGCTCATACTCGCCCTCGTCCACGAAGCGGACCTCGAAGCGGCCGTCGCTCCCGGTCTGGACCGGCGCGGGGCCCAGCAACCCGAGAAGCTCATCGCCGCCGTCCACCTCGGTGTCGTTCACGGACACATTGATGTTCGACGAATCCAGGCCGAGCGCGCCGAAGAGCCCTCCCCCTCCGCCTTTTCCGTCGATCCTCCTCAAGGACACCTTCATCCCGGCCAGGGGGCGTCCCGCATCGATATCGGTGACCCGGCCGGTGACGCGGCCCGAGGGAAGGGCGAAGTCCGCCGCCCCTGTCTGGCCCGGACCGACGGAGACCGATTCCTTCATCGGTTCGGTCTGACCGCTGACGGGGAGACGCACATCGTAGTTCCCCTCCTCCAGCATGTCGAAGAGATAGACGCCCTTCCTGTCGGTCTTCGTCGTCTTCAAGGGAACGATCGCCAGGAATCCGAGGTTGCCCTGGAAGAGATCGACCTTCATACCGGGAATGGGCCGGCCCGCCTCGCGCACCGTTCCGGTGATCCGGCACTTCACTGTTTCTTGCAGATCGACCTCGACCTCCTCGCCCGCCCTCACGTACACCCTCTCCGAGCCGGGCATTCCCTGGCCCATCAGTCCGGAAAGGCTCGAATTGACCAGGCCGCCCAGGCTCTCGCTCTCCTGCGGGCCGACCATCCACACCTGGTAGGAGCCCGGCGCCAGACCCTTGATCCGGAACCGGCCCTCGCTGTCCGATCGCCCGGTGGTCGATCCGAAGGGGCTGTGTTGGTCGGTGCCTCCCGACAACATGGCGCCCAGAAGTCCGCCCCCCCTGCTCGCCTGCACCCGCGCCCCGGGCAGGGGTGTTCCGTCCACGGCATAGACGGTCCCCACGATGGCGCCGGCCAGACCGAGGCGAATCTCCACATCGTCGAGCACCTCGCCCCTGGCCAGGGTCAGTTCCCGGGGCTCCGAATCGGTGTGCGACCTGTGGGTCCCCACGACGCGGTAGGCCCCCTCGCGGACCCCGCGAAAAACGAAGGTGCCGTCGTCGGCGCTCCTCGAGATCTTCACCGTATCCCAGTCGTCGCTCAGTGCGTCCACCAGACCCTCGATACCGGGTAGAAGGTTGGACGCTTCCTGGATATCGGCGGGATCGGGCATCTCGCCGGTCGTATCCGGGGGGGACTCGAGCAGGAGCCTGCCGCTGGCAACAGGTTCACCGCCGGCCGAGAGGAGGCGTCCCGAAATGATCGACTCCTTCCAGATCTCGATGTCGCACGTCATCCCCTCGCCCGGAATGACCCGGAGACCGGAGACCGTCTCGTCGGCGAAACCGTGCGATTCGATGTTGATGCTGAATTCCTCCTTGCCGAGCCCTGTCACGCAGAAGGCGCCGAGCGGATCGATGATGTCGCCCTTCGCGGCAACGATCGCCCTGTCCCTCAGGATCTTGTGGGAGTCCTTGCCGGCTCCGTCCTGGTCCACGGTGATGGAATAATACTGGACCCCCTCGCCGGTCCGCGCATCGAGCACCCGGCCGAGGACCCAGCCGCCCTTTCGCAGAACGAAAACCAGGTCGTCCGTCCCGGCCTCCACCTTTTTCTGCTCCGCCTCGATGTACGTCTCGGCCGACACGGTCACCGCATAGAGCCCATCGGAAATGTTTTCCAGCCGGAACCGGCCCTCCGCGTCGGTCTTTGCGGGCGAGAGGCTCGTCATGGCCTCGAAAGGGAGGTTTTCCAGGTCGCCCAGATTTTGGAGATTGATCTTGATATCCCTGACCACCGCGACCTTCGCATCGGGAACGGGCTCGCCGGCGGCGTTCATCACCATCCCGGTGATGGTCCGTCCCCAGGGCAGGACGATGTCGATGCCGCCCGTCTCTTCCCCCTTTTCCACGGGGACGCCCATCTTCCTCGCCCTTGCATGATCGGCGTGGGAAGCGGCCAGATTGGCATTCCCCGGCGGGAGCCCGCGGATCGTGTAGATCCCGTCCGCGCCGGTCGTGGCTTTCCAGTCTCTGCCCGTGAGGTTGATGGACGAAAAGTCGAAGAAAAAAGACCCGCCCACCATGTTCGTCGGCTGTGCGTGGACCTCGGCGCCCTCCAGGCGCTCGCCCGCTTCGTTCAAGATGAATCCGGAGATCGAGCCGCCCAGATCGAGAACGAGGTCCCCCACGTCGCGGCTCGTCCCGTCGAAGGCGTTTACCTTGACGAAGCGGGGAACATAATCGGAGTGGGACAGGTGAAGCTTCACGGTCTCGGCGGCGCCAACCCCCTCGAGGCGGAACCGGCCCTCGGCATCGCTCGCGCAGGAGAGCTTTCCCACGGTTGGTACTTTCGATCCTTCCTCACCGCTCGGTCGCACGCCGACGATGACTTCCCCCGAGCCGCTTCCGAGTTCGATCACCGCGCCCTCGAGGAGCGCGCCGAATTCGCTGAGCACCCTGCCCGTGATGACACCCTCGCTGGAGCGGCCGGGCGCGCCTGTCGACTCGAGCTTCTCCAGGTCCCTGGCGGCGGCGTCCGGGGCTGCTGGGTCGCCATCGGTACCGGGCCCCGATGGCGCGGCACCCCTGTCGGTCGCAGATCGTTCCTGCCCATCGACAGGTGCGGCGCCCTTGTCCGGATCGTCGTCAAGAAAGAGGCAGAAGACGAGAACGAGGCCGGCCACACAGAGGAGGATCGTGGCCAAAAGGATTCTTTCCTTGCTCATTTTCAAGCTCTCCGCTGGTTCACGTTCGGCCCATCGTCACGCGAAGCGCGACAGGAGCTGAAACGTTTTTTCGTTGGAAGGTGTGCCCATGGATATTCCTGGCGGGGGTGACGGCCCCATCATAACACCTGGCTCGTCGATTCGGGCTTCAAAAATCGCTCTCCCGAACTGTGAGCGCCGCGCGCCCCTCTTCCGTATCACCCTCCTGGGGAATTGCCGTTTTTTTTGAAGAGAACCTGCCGCCGTCCCGAGCAGGCAAGAGCCTTAGCGCTCTTCAAAAAACCGGTTAGGCGATCTGATCCCCAGAAGAAAAAAGGGGCGGTGCCCTACAAAACCGTAAGGATTCGGGGATATTTTCACGATGAAAGGTCTGTGTGCACCCGGGCCGATCCGATCTTGGACGACACCCTATCGGGGAATTGAAATGAAACGCCATCCTTTCAGCACGGTCTTCGCCGTCTCTTTGTTGCTCACCTTCCTTGCCGGTTGCGGCGGAGGAGGTGGTTCGGGCGGCAACAGCGGATCGAGCGTCCCCCAGGACATGGATGAACTCGACATCAGCGACAACTTCGACTTCGGAATGACACAGGCCGTGGCGGTCACGATCACCGCCCTGGATTCGGCCGAGAGCCCCGTCGAGGGCGCACGGTTCGACATCTACGACGGCGATCCCACCAACGGCGGCAACCTCGTCTGCACCGGGATCTCCGACGCCCAGGGTGTCTACGAGAAGGAGATCACCGTCGCCGCGCGCGTGACCAGGATCTACGTCAAGACGAATCACCCCGATCTCTACTACAAGGTGGTCTCCGTCCGGATCGTCGGGGGAGCGGCGGAGTACACCTACTCGACACCCGGCTCGCAGCCCGCGCACAGTTGAAGGCCGTCCCCCGCGCGGCTGTTGCACCGGAACATGGTTCTAGCCGAGAGGAAAGATAACGATGCATTGGGACAAGAAGACGATCACCGTGATCTCCGCCGCCCTTCTCGCGGCCGCGTTCATCTCGCCGGGAGCCCTCGGGCAGATCACCAATGGCGGATTCGAATCGGGTGATTTCACCGGATGGAACCAGGCGGCCAACAACACCGGCCATCTGGCGAATTACTCGGTGATCGGGAACCTCGGTTCCGTCACCCCCACCGAGGGCAGCTACATGGCCTTCATTCAGGGGGAGAACTATCCGCCCAGCCACTTCACCGATTTCAACACCCTCTGGACCGAGCCCTTCGACTGGTCCGGCTACCACGAGATCACCTTCGACGTGAGGATCCTCTTCGACAACCTGCCTTTCTTTTCCTGCGCCAATCCCTTCGAGGCGGTGGCCAAGGCTCCCTCGGCGGGGCAGCCGATTCTGGCGGCGATCAGCGTGGACGGCATGGGAGACGGATCCTATTCCACGATCAACTTCATCTCCGCCCAGCAGGAATGGGAGCTCTCCGTGCTCGACGGTGCCGACACCGGATTTTCGTACATGACCGACTGGGTTTCCTTCTCGATCTACACCGACGACATCTCCTACCCGGGATGGGATCCCACGAACGCTCCGCTCTCGCTGTGGCTCGTCTTCGACCAGCTGATGATCAACAGCGCCACCGAGGTCGCCTTTCTGGTGGACAACGTGGAAGCCCACGCGAGCTCGTCGGAGACGACAATCTTCTTCGATGACATGGAGAGCGGCACCAACGGGTGGACGACGGCGACGTCCGAGACCGACGACCTCTGGCACCAGGCCGAGAAGGACAGGGACGGCCAGATCACCACGGCCTGGTGGTGCGGCGACGACGACACATCCAACTACAACACGCAGAACAGGATCAACAACTCCCTCATCAGCCCGTCGATCGTGCTGCCCGCCGAGACGCCGATCACGCTCTCCTTCAAGGAGAACTTCTATACCGAGGTCGGGTGGGACTTCTGCCTCGTCGCGATCAGCACCAACGGCGGACAGTCGTGGACGGAACTTCGGGGGACGACCAGCTTCGAGGCGGAGGAGACCGCCCTCTCGGGCAGCAGCGGCGGGTGGATCACGAGCAACTGCGGCCTGAGCGACTACAGCGGCCAGACCGTGAACATCCGGTTCCGCTTCGATACGGTGGATGCCGCCTCGCAAGGGTATCCCGGGTGGTACGTCGACGACGTCCTTGTCTTCAAGGGAAGCACCGACACGGACAGCGACGGCATTCCGGACAGCTCCGACGACTTCCCCAACGACGCGGACAGAGCCTTTGCCGAGTACTACCCGTCGGACAGCAACTTCGCCACCCTCGCCTTCGAGGACAAGTGGCCGGAGAAGGGCGACTACGACTTCAACGACCTCGTGCTCGACTACCAGCTGAGGCAGATCAAGAACGCCGACGGCCGGATCGTCTCGCTGATCGGAACATTCATCATCCAGGGGGTGGGTGCGCTCTACGAGAACGGTTTCGGATGGGTCTTCGACATCCCTCCCTCGAGGGTGTTGAACGTGTCGGGCATGAGCCTGTCCGCCCCGCCCTACGACTACATCACCCTCGCCTCGAACAAGTGCGAGGCGGGGCAGACCAAGGCGGTCGTCATCGGCTGCGACAATGTGAGCAGCCTCATGCCCCGCTCCGAGGGAAACTATGTCAACACCGAGATCGGCGCCGGCTACGTGCAGCCGAAGAGCCTGACCATCGTCATCGAATTCACCAGCCCCCTCACCGCGGAGGAGGCCGCGACGATCAGTCCGCTCGACGGCGGCTTTCTCATCGTGAACAAGACGCGCGGCCACGAGATCCACCTGCCCGACAAGGCGCCCACCGATCTCGCCGATACCGGTCTGTTCGGAACCGGGAACGACGACAGCGATCCGTCGAAGGGGCGATACTACAAGACCGCCAAGAACCTGCCCTGGGCGCTGACCACGCCGGTCAGCTTCGAGTATCCCATCGAAACCAAGGAAATCCTCGACGCCTACAATCACTTCGCCGAGTGGGCCGAGAGCTCGGGAAAGAGCTACAAGAGCTGGTATGCCGCCTATTCGGGCTATCGGACGGAAGCCAACATCTACAACTACCACGACGAGGCGCTCGCCAACGCCAACCTGATCGGCTACTGGAAGTTCGACGAGGGCACGGGAACCAAGACGAGCGATTCGTCGGGCAAGAACCACGAGGGAACGCTCTTCAACGCCCCCACGTGGACGACGGGCAAGTTCAAGTGGGCGCTCGGTTTCGACGGTCTCAACGACTACATCAAGTGCGGCGCCTTCGATCCCCCGGCCCAGGGGACGGTCATGTTCTGGATGAAGACCAACGCCGTGACCGGGGTGAGGAACAGGGTCCTGGGAAGCGACGACGCCTACGAGGTGTCGACCAATACCTCGGGCAACGGCTATATCGTGGTGAATCACCTCTGGGTGAAAGGCACGCAGACGTTGACGGGCACGACGGTGCTCGATTTCAACGAGTGGTACCACGTGGCCTGCACCTACGCCGCGGGCGGCACGAAGGCGATCTACATCAACGGGGAACTGGACACCTCCGACAGCCGGCCGCACAACGATCCCGGCACCGATGTCCTGTCGATCGGCACGCGCACGGGCAAGGCGGACTACTTCGACGGGATTCTGGACGAGGTCAAGATCTACAACAAGGTCCTGACCCAGGAAGAGGTCCAGGCGCAATACGAACTGTGAGCGCCGCGGCTAGACCATCTCCTCGGCGATCTTCTCGACGGCGCGAAAAACGCGCATGATATTCCCGCCCCAGATCTTGCGGATCTGATCCTCGGTGTAACCGCGCCGCACCAGTTCGAGGGTGATGTTGCCGAGCTGGCTCACGTCGAAGCAGTCGGCCACGCCGCCCCCGCCGTCGAAGTCGGTTCCGATGCCCACGTGGTCGATCCCCACGACCTTGACGATGTGATCGATGTGGTCGACCACGTCGGACACGTTGGCCAGGTCGCGCGGGTACTTGTCCTGCAGCGCGACCCACTCCTGGCGTGCCGCTTTCTTTTCCTTCTCCGAGAGGTCGCTGAAATTCCTGTACTTCGCCCTCAACGCCTTCAAGGCCGCATCCCGCTCCGGATTGGGCGCCGGCGTCTTGACGTAGGCGCTCAGGATGCACATCTGGACCACGCCGCCCTTCTCGGCCAGCTTCCGGAGCATGTCGTCGTCGAGGTTTCTCGGGTTGTCGCAGATCGCCCGCGCGCACGAGTGGGACGCGAACACGGGAGCCCTGGAATATTTCAGGACATCGTAGAAGGCCTCGTCCGAGATGTGCGACACGTCGATCAGCATCCCGAGGCGGTTCATCTCCTCGATCACCTTTTTTCCGAAGAGGCTCACACCATGGTGCTCGGCCTCGTCGGTCGACGAATCGCAGATATCGTTGTTGCGCGTGTGACAGAGGGTGATGTAGCGAACGCCGAGGCGGTAGTAGCGCTGGATCAGCGTCAGGTCCCGGCCGACGGGGTAACCGTTTTCCATGCCGATGAAGATGGCGCGCTTGCGCTTCTTTTCGATCCTGTAGGCGTCGTCGGGGGTCAGGGCGGTCTCGGCCTGGGCCGGATTCGCCTTGACGGCCTCGTGAATGGCCTCGAGCGTCTCGAGCGCCTCCTTCTTCGCCCTCTCGTTACCCTCGGCGGTGCGCGGCCCCTGGCCGATGAACACGGCGAAGAAGACCGCGTCGAGCCCCCCGTCCTTCATCCGCGGAAGATCGACTTTGCCGCCTCCCTTGCGCGGATCGTGCCGGCGGGAGATGTCGAAATCGGACCCCGTCAACCGCATCGGTGTGTCCACGTGGGTGTCGATCGTGAGTACGGCGTCGTGGATTCTGGATGCCTTCTTTTCGAGGATCTCCTCCTCGGCGGCAAGGGGCGGGCCGCAGGGAGACAGGAAGAGAAGACCTGCTAACGCCGTTCGAAATAATGAGTTGAGCATCATCGTCGCTCCAGGAGGTTCGATTGCGTGGTGCACTGCGTTTTTCGAGTGAGCAATTCTAATCAATGAAAACTTCTTTTTGAAGGATGGATAGATCCATTTCGCCCGGTGTGCAACCGGGGCGGGGCGGAAATATCGGATATTGCGGTCTCGTCAAATTAGGTTATCTTAATAGTTTAACAGGACGAACGGCGCGCCGTCGCCCCCTCCTGCAGCCACCTTCATCCGAACAGGAAAACCTCGATCCGCTGTGAGGAACCGAATCATGTCAGAAAGACTCGTTCCATCGATCCTCGTGCTGCTTTTGCTCTCCTTCGCCGGTCCGGACGGTTTCGCCAGGAACGACCTGCATCATCGCGTCGAGATCACGGCGCCGGACAGCGCCGGAGTGGTGCGTTCCCTCGAGAGTCTCGGCTTCGACGTTGCCGGACACGATGCCGGGAGCGGTACAGTGGAACTGGTCGTGTCCCCCTCCGCGCTGCGGCAGCTCGATGCGATGGGCCTCGATCCCAAGATCATCGGGTCCTCCTCCGGGCGAAGCATTCCGCCCGGCTACCGCGACTATGCCGCCATCGTGCAGCTCATGGCCGATTTCGAAACGAACCACCCCGCCATCGCGAGGAACATCGATGTGGGCGCCTTCACCGGAGTGGGAAACACCTACGAAAACCGGCCGATCTACGCGCTCAAGATCTCGGACAACGTGGACCAGGACGAGGACGAACCGGCGATCATGATCGTGTCGTGCCACCACGCCCGCGAGATCGCCACTCCCGAGCTCGCCATCCACGCCATCGAGCAGCTCCTCGACAACTACGGCACCGATCCGGAGATCACCGCGCTCGTGGACAACAACGAGATCTGGATCTCGCCGGTCTGGAACCCCGACGGCTATGTCTACTGTTTCGACGTCTACGATTACTGGCGCAAGAACCGCACCCCCTTTCCGGGAGGCTACTTCGGCGTCGACCTGAATCGCAACTACCCCTACGGGTGGAACGGCCCCTACGGCGGCAGCACGAGTCCGAGCTCCGACACCTACAAGGGGCCGATGGCCGGATCGGAACAGGAGACGCGGAACATGATCGTCCTCTCCCAGAACAGGCGTTTCGCCAAGGTGCTCGACTTTCACAACTACGGCCGCGAGGTTCTGTACACCTACTATCTCAGCTCGGCCTTGCCCACGGAGATCGAGAACTACTACGTGGCCGAGGCGACCGAGCTCTCCTCGGAGATGAACTACTACGGTTACATCCGCAAGGCGTCGGCCGAGGGAGAGCACTACCAGTGGCAGTTGAACGAGTTCGGCACCTTCGCCTTCCTCGCGGAGACAGCCCTCGATTTCCAGCCGCCCTACAACGACGCGCTCTACGAGGCGCAGCTCGTCTGGCCCGGGGTCAAGTGGTTCCTCGAACACGAGATTCCGATCAAGGGTCATGTCACCGAAACGACGTCGGGCGACCCGCTCGTGGCCGACATCGAGATCTCCGGGATCAACTACACGGCGGGCGACAAGCGGCGGAGCGGCGGACCCGAGGGGCGCTTCCACTACTTCCTGCCCCCCGGGAACTATGACGTGACCTTCTCGGCAACGGGATACTCGGCGCGCACGGTGAACGTCGATGTCGCTGCCGACAGATCGTTGGTGCTCGAGACCCAGCTCGGTTCGGGCCCGGCGCTCACCGTCACCGGCCACGTGTCGCCCGGCGAAACCCTCGCCCTCTCCTTCGACTATCCGGCGGGGGCGAACCAGTACTACGTCAACGGCCTCTCGCTCATCGACACGGGATTCACCTTCGGGAACGGCCTTTTCTTCCCCATCGGCCTGGATGACACGCTCCGGAACACGGCCGGCCACTTTCCCGGCTGGTCGGGCCAGCTCGACGGCTCGGGCCACGCCGATGCGGCTCTGGCGATTCCGGCCAATCCGGGGCTGGTGGGGATGACCTTCTACATGGCCTATCTCACATTCACGACCAAGTGGTATCTGCCCGAGGCGGCCTCGGCCGCGGTGACCCTCGTCGTGGAGGAATAGAGCTCCCCTACTCTTTCCACGCCGCGCAATCCCAGCCGAGCAGTTTCTCCAGCGCGGCCGTGTCCTTCGCGTATTTCCGCAGGAGGTAGGTCCGATCCGATCCGGTCATGGGCGCGTACTCGTTGGAGAACACGGTCCGCGCCTCCGTCTCCTTCATCCTGTCCACGCCGAGGAAATCGCAGATGCGGCCGATCGTTTCCGGGTGGCTGTCGCGCAGTTCCTCGTTCTTCAGAAAGAGCATCTGCTCCATGGGGAAGTAGCGCAACATCCGTACGATCTGCCTGTGGTAGAATCCCCTGTCCACGTAGGAGAAATAGACGCTCTGTTTCGGAAACGCCCTGACGCGGCGGACCGCCTCCCATCGGATCGCTTTCGAGAACGACCAGGGCTCCATGCCCCACTTGACGATCATCTGCCAGTGCGAATAGGCCCGCTCCACCGGATGGCGCAGCAGGAAGACCAGTTTCATGCGGGGATTGTATTCGCGGATCCGTCCGGCCGCGCTCTTCCAGTACATGTAGATCGGGGTGGCGTCGCAGAGGATCCTGAATTCGTCGGCATGGAAGAAGTGCTCGTGGTAGGCGCCGTAGTCCACCGGTCTGCGGCGGAAGTATTCGTCCTTTCTGAAGAAGTGGAGCTCCTTGATGTCGGGCATCCCGATCTGGGGATGTTCGGAGAGAAATTCGGCCAGCGCCGTGGTGCCGCCCTTTTGCGTTCCGGCGATGAGCGCGTTGACGATCAAGGGCATCCCTCCAGGCACCGGTACGGTGTGAACAAAGTGGCCGGGCGACGGGCGGTGTGTCTGTTCGCCCGTCAGCCCGACGGATTAGAAGCACAATATCACAACACCCGCAGCGTGTGATCGGTTTTTTCCTCCCTCGAAAGGCCCGAAGGGCGTTGACAAAGCCGGTTCGGCTGCGGCCGTCCCTTTTTGGATTGCGTCGCCTCCGGCAAAATGGGAAAATCCGGGCACAGGGTGAGCAGGGATCGGTTTCCTACTGAGGAAGTCCCCGGCATTGGTCCGTACAGGGTGTACCCCGCCGGGACCTGCCGGCGCGCGACGGCGCGCAGGGAATGGCTTCGCCTTACGGGATCCAGTACTCAAACGTCATAGATCCGAGTTTATTCGTGATTTCATTGGAGGTTTTGCGATGAACGGAATGGTAAAGATTCAGGGACGAGCGGTCGGCTACAACTCGATTCTCTATCAGGGAAAGACCGTCTCCTGCTGGAAGACGTCGATGCAGGCGGCCCAGAAACCGGAGCCCCTCGTGCTCACACAGTATGAGGGCAAAATGATCGAGGTATCGGGGATGCTCCACGGCGATCTGTGGAACGCGGGAAAAGTGAAACTCCTTCCCGAGGAGGGGATTCAAACGATCAAAGGCCGCGTGGTCGGGTTCAACCTCATCCAGTGGCAGAGCGAACCGAGCGTTTCGAGCAGAACGATCGAGTGTTTCGTCCACGGGAGGAACGAAAAGCGCTACGTCAGGCTCAACCTCGCCGAGTACATGAATCAGACCGTCGGGGTGGAGGGCTTTCTCGAGGGCGACACGCTCTACCAGGCGCGGATCGTCGAGGTGCCGGGAACCACGGTCGACAGGGACACGGACAAGGAGGCCAAAACCCTCAACGACCTGCTCCGCATCCGCGAGGCCAATCGCCAGAAGATCGAGGCGATCAACGGCAACCTGGGCACGGCGCTCGGTTTCAAATGGACCAACAACCAGCAGACCGACCATCCCTGCGTGATCATTTTCGTGCCGCAAAAACTGGCGACCTGGCTCGTTCCCGAGGAGCAGAAGGCGCCCGAATTGCTGGATGGACCGGACGGGCTCTGGTGCCTGACCGATGTGGTGACCGGTGGCAAAGCACAGTCGCTCGAGGAGATGGATCCGTTGCCGCCGCTGAGCGAGGAGAACGAGATCGTCGTGGAAGAGCTGAAATCGGGCCGCATCGGTCTCATCGGCGGAATCCAGATCGCGGCGTTCCAGAACGGCATCGAGATGAACCAGTTCGCCTACGTGGGCACAGCCGGCATCGCGGTGCGCCACAACGATCGGAATACCAAGGGCTTTCTGACCAACCAGCATGTGGCCGACGCTCCCGGCCGGAGAATCTACCACCCCTGGCACTTTCAATACGCCATCGGCAGGACGTACAGCACTCTGGAGTACTCCGACGACAAGAGCTGGTACGACAACGTGATCGATGAGGAACTCTCGACGGTTCGATGCGATTGCGGCTACGTGGAGCTGAACGATGATCTCGAATCCTATCTTCAGGGCGGCCTGCACGCGCTCGGCGACGTCGGCCCCCTGCTCAAAATCGATGCGAACACGATGGACATCATTAACCAGAAGGTGGTCAGTGTAGGCCGGACACGCGGCGTGCAGCGCGGCACGATCGTGGGATACGCCTACGAGTACCACGACGCCGACTACAGCCGCTACACCGACCTTCTGGTGATCGGCGAGGATGGCAAGGCCTTCTCGTGGAAGGGCGACAGCGGCAAGGTGCTGGTGACCGACGACGGCGAGCGCCGCCCGGTGGCGCTTCTCTGGGGAGGCTGGCAGGAACGTCTCCGCGAGGGTCAGGAGCAGGAGAACTGGACCTATGCGATCGACCTGGGCAAGGTGCTCGAGCGGTTGAAGCTCGAGCTGCTATAGAAACCGGCGCGCGCCATCGTTCGATCAGCCCGTCTCTTTGTGGAATTCACAGAGGACGATGTACAACCACTGGCAGTTTTTCAGGATCGGGCGGTCCGCCTCGGCGCCGGCCTCCAGATCGAAGAGCGCGGCGAGCTCTTCCAGGTTCCGGGCGGCGTCGATCGGAGCCCCCTCCGATCGGGCGCGCTCCCCTTCGACGAAGGCGCGCAGACTCCGAAGAGGCGCTTCGTCCAGAAGGAGGTCGGCGGCGCTCAGGAGCCGCCTGCCCGTCTCGTCGAGGTTCGACGCCAGGCCGGCGAGGACAGGGTCCGATGCCGCCGCCGTGACGCGCCGTTCGAGGAAGTAGAGGCCCAATCCCTCGAGCCGCCCCACCTCCGATTCGTCGCCCAGCCGATCGTAGATCTCGAGGATCTCTTCCTCCAGGTCGCACACGTACTTGTCATAGTCGGCAAGTGTCATGCGCGCCTGGTGCGCCTTGTTCATGAAACGGAGCAGCGCGTCGCAGCAGGCCGCGCAGTGCGAGGACCGGTCCGGGCGGGATCGATCCGACCCGGTTTCGCGATGGACGGCGAACGGGAAGGAGCGCGCCTCCACCCGGCGGAACGCCTCGCGCAGGAAGTAGGAGCCCTTCTCGCTCATCGCGGCGTGATAGGCCCCGATCTCCTCCGGGATGCCGGCTTCCAGATCACGATCGTGCCGATGGCAGTAGGTGAACAGATCGAGGATCCGATCGTGGGCGAGCGCATCGATCCGTTGGCGCGCACGGAAATCCTCCCAGAGTTTCTCCTGCCAGTAGAGGAGGCGCGTCCGGCAGGCGGGTTTGTTGTGAAGGGCGTCCATGAAACGATCGAGCGCATCGGCACCGGCGAACCGGACGAACTGATTCCGGACTGTTTTCTTGTTCATGCCGCCATTTCTCCCGGGTTGCTCGCGGAAACCGGTCTCGATTGCGGTACACGCCGCACGGTCGGGCAACAGAGTCGTTTCAGCGGTTTACGCTTGGCATTTCACTGTCTTATGTGTATAAATAAATAGTAGAAGCAGCCTATTTACCAGCAACTTTAGACCAGACAGCTGGTATTGATTTCAATCGGGAAAAGAAGATCCTCTCTCGCGAGACGCGAAAGCGAACCAACCGAATCGCTCTTTTCAATCAGCTCAAGGAAGGAGAGTCCCTCGTGAACCCCCTATTCAAGAATCCCCTGCTGTTTTTCGTCTTGATTTCTCTGCTGTGCTTTGCCGGCTCGCTCCGGGCGGGTGAAAACCTTTCCAGGCAGGAAGCGGCCCTCGGAGCCCGCCTGGAGAATCAGTCGGGTGTCAATTGCCTGATCACCGCCGGCGGAGTCGTCTTTCACAGAACAACGCGCGAGGTCGAAAACCTTCGAACCGAGTTCGTGCCCGCCAGCGACATCCAGATCTATCTCTGGGACGAAAACCTGCCAAGCGGCAGATCGCAAGCATTTTATGCGGTGAGCCGGGACGGGGAAAACATCAACGGCCGGGTGCGGGCGACAACCTACACCGTCCGCATGAGCGACCACTCCTTCGATCCCCTCGAGCAGGCACCGGTCGTGGCCCACGCGTTGAGTGCAAGATCGACGAATTCCCTGTACCTCGTACAGTTCATCTCCACGCCATTGATCGAGTACCGCCTTGACATCGAGAGTCTTGGCGGACAGATCCACCGTTTCCTGACGGACCACACCTTTCTCGTGGAGATATCCCGGAATGAAGTGGAACAGGTCGACGCCCTCCCCTACGTGCGTTGGACAGGCCCTTACCACCCCGAGTATCGGGTGGAGAAATTTTTGCGGAGAGCCCTTGTGGGCGCGGCGCCAAGACTCCTTGAACAGCGTTACTCGATCATGGTCTGCAGCCGCGACCACGACCGCCAGGTCGACGTGGCCAACCTGATCCTGAACCTGGGTGGATTGGTGCACTTCACCACACCGGGGGGCTACCGCATGGAGGCCACCCTGACCCACGAGCAGCTCCTCGAGGTCGTGCACTCCAACGACGTCCAGTACGTCGACCGCTGGGGCGGCCCAGGTGAAATGGATATGAACATCGTGCGCTCCGTGGGTGGCGCCGACTACCTCGAGGGCCTGACCGGCTGGTCGGGCGAAGGGGTTCGCGGCGAGATCTTCGACACCGAGCTGAGAACCACCCATCAGGAGTGGCCCAACGCGCCGATCATTCACAGCAACGGCACCTCGGGTAGCTACCACGGCACGAGTTGCTACAGCATCAACTTCGCCCAGGGCGTCGACTCGTCCGCGCGCGGCCTCGTGCCCAGCGGCCAGGGGATCTTTTTCCTCTACTCAGAATCGTCACAGTTCGGCGGATCGAAATCGCGATACGACGCCAACCAGGAACTCATCGATCCCGCGGGACCCTACCGCGCCGTGTTTCAGACGTCGAGTGTCGGCTCGTCGCGCACCACGCTCTACACCACGATCTCGGCCGAGACCGACGACTACCTCTTTCAGTACCCTGTTCTGAGCACGCAGTCGCAGAGCAACGCCGGCGATCAGATGTCGCGCCCCCAGGCATGGGCGAAGAACATCGTCTCCGTGGGCGGGATCTATCACTATGGCACAGCGGACCGGTCCGACGACCGGTGGAACTATGGAGCCAGCATCGGTCCGGCCGAGGACGGTCGCGTCAAGCCCGATGTGGCCTACTTCTACGATGGAATTCGCGCCGCCTACGGCTCCGGCAATTCGAGCTACACGGATTTCGGCGGAACGTCGGCCGCCACGCCTGAGACGGCCGGCCATTTCGGCCTCCTCTTCCAGATGTGGCACGAGCAGGTGTGGACCGGCCACGGGGGCGACGCCACGGTCTTCGACAGCCGCCCCGAGATGGCCACGGCCAAGGCCATGATCATCAACCATGCCTACCGTTACGACTGGACCCAGGGCGGACCGAACAGCGACATCGACAGAGATATCCAGGGCTGGGGTACGGCCGATGTGCGCAATCTCTACGACCGCGCGGCCTTCACCATGATCGTGAACGAAAGCGACCTGATCGCCCCTCTCGAAACCAGAACCTACAATGTCAACGTGGCCGCGGGAGAGGAGGAGTTCAACGTGACAATGGTCTACACCGATCCAATGGGCACACCCGGTGCCGCCCATCATCGCGTGAACGACCTCTCCCTCAAGGTGACCGCGCCGTCGAGCACGGTCTACTGGGGCAACAACGGGTTGCGCAGCGACAACACCTCGACTTCGGGAGGAAACTCGAACACGATCGATACGGTCGAGAACGTGTTCATTCAGAATCCCGAGGCCGGCACGTGGACCGTGCAGGTCTTTGGGGACGAAATCGTCCAGGACAGCCATGTGGAAACTCCCGATCTCGATGCGGATTTCGCCCTCGTGATCTCGGGGATCTCGGCCGGCAACCTCGCCCCCAACATGCCGTCCAGTCCGACTCCGTCCGACGGAGCCGTGGGCGTGGACCTCAACGCGGACCTGGGCTGGAACGGCGGCGATCCGAACGCGGCCGACCTGGTTTATTACGACGTCTATTTCGGGACGGATCCCGCACCGGGTTTCGTGGAGCGGATCGGCCCCTACCCGGCAACGCAGACGAGCCTCTCATACGACCCGGGGACGCTCGCCTACAATACCCAGTACTACTGGAGAATCGTGGCCGAAGACGATTCGGCGGAGAGCACCGAAGGCCCGGTCTGGTCCTTCACGACCCTGGAGCCGAACCTGCCGCCCGATCAGCCGGGCAATCCCGATCCGGCTGACGGCGCCGTCGATGTGAACACCAACGCCGATCTCGCCTGGGACGGCGGCGATCCGAACAGCGCCGACACGGTCTACTATGAGATCTACCTCGGCGAGTCATCCCCTCCGCCGCTCTTCGATACCACGGCGACATACCCCGCGAACACGACGCGGATCACCTACGATCCCGGGACACTCGCCGCGAACACCCAGCACTTCTGGCAGATCGTGGCCTGGGACAACCACGGCATATCCACGACAGGACCGGTCTGGAGCTTCACCACGCAAGAGGCGCAACCCGAGGATTTCTACGCCGGTCAGGATATCGCCGGCGCCAATGGCGGCATTTCGGGCAACTACACCTATACCTTCGCGTCGGACGACAGCTACGAGGCGATCGCCGAACAGGTCTCCAACCGCTCTTTCCTGGAGCACAAGTGGACCGTCAACGTCACCGGCGGTTTGAGTTCTTACGTCTTCTATCTGGAAGCCCATCACACGGCCAACTCCGAGGGTGATGATTTTATCTTCGCCTACTCCACGGACAACGTAGGCTACACCAACATGGTGACGGTGACCAAAACGTCCGACGACGGTTCCTATCAGTCCTTCGTGCTGCCCACCTCGCTCTCGGGAACGGTCTACATCAGGGCGCTCGATACGGACCGCACCAAGCGGAACAAGTTCCGCGACACGATCTTCATCGATCACATGTACATTCAGGGTACGGGATCGCCGCCCGAGAACGACCCGCCCTACGCGGCATCGAATCCCGTACCGGCTGACGGCGCCACGGGCGTCGATGTCTATTCCGATCTGAGCTGGAACGGCGGCGATCCGAACAGCATCGACACGGTGTACTACGAGGTCTATCTCGGCGAGTCATCGCCACCGGCCTATTTCGACACGACGCCGAGCTACCCTGCCACGCAGACGTCGATCACCTACGACCCAGGAATACTGAGTGAGAACACGCAGTACTACTGGCAGGTCGTGGCTCACGACAACCGGGGGAAATCGACGGCGGGGCCCATCTGGTCCTTCGTCACGGGAAGCGCGCCGCTCGTCTTCTTCGCCGCCATGGACATTCCTGTGAGCAATGGCGGAATCAGCGGCAGCTACGCCGACACTCTCGCCTCGGACGATGTCTACGAGGGAATCAAGGAACGATCGACGAACAGGTCCAGGCTGGAGCACAAATGGACGATCGATGTCGTGGGCGGGTCGAGCGCGTACACCTTCTCGGTGGAGGCCTATCATACTTTCAACACCGAAGGAGATGATTTCGTTTTCGCCTACTCCACCGATGACGTGAACTACATGAACATCGTGACCGTCACCAAGACCTCCGATGACGACACGCCTCAGACCTTCTCGCTGCCGGCGTCGATCTCGGGGACCGTTTACATCAAGGTTTTCGATCTGGACAGAACAAAGGGCAACAGGATCAAGGATTGGATCTACGTGGATCAGATGTTCATCGAGGCGACTCCCTGACCGGTTTGCGCTTATTGAATCTTTCGGTTTGGACGAAAACATGAATCAGGTATGGTAAGGTAACCGTCTGCGCGCCAACCGTGCGCATACCCGATTGGAGGACGGACCAATGGATAAGATGTTCGAGTTCATAGACGAGATGATCGGCAAGATGTGCAGCGAAGACCGGATGAGCATGATGCAGAAGATCTTCGACAAATGCTCCGAGGGTCTATCGGAGGACGACAAGAAGGGCTTCTTCGAAAAGACCTTCGCAAAATCGTTCCCCGACGGGTCGAAAGATTCCGCCGAGTGGGACATGCTGCCCCGCATGACCATGTCGATGATGAACATGATGTGCATGATGTTCATGAAAGACATGATGCACGGCGCGCACAAGCACGAGGCACCGCAGGGCGGCCAGCCCGGCCGCGGCCCCATGATGGGTATGGGTGGCATGGGCGGAATGGGCGGCTTGGGCGGAAAGAAGAACTTCAATCCCATGAAGATGATGCAACAGATGATGGGCCAGTCCGCTGCCAAGACCGAACCTGAAAGCACCACCGACAACACTGCCGACGACAGCGGATGAGCTTGAGTCGAAGAGCCCCGTATCATGGAGTGGGGGCTTAGGAAGGTTCTTCCTAAACTGACGGAAAGCAAGAAGAGCGCCTTCATACGGCACATCTTTCCGGTCATCGCAGAGCTGTGCGGCCAGGCCTTGACCGACGAGGAGCTTGCCGAACTCCTGAAGGTGATTCAAAAGGCCTCGAGACCGGCAGACACACAAAAGCCGACCGACGCCGAAAAACCGGCCGACGCCGAGGGGCCGGCCGACAGCGAGGGCTGAGGGCTCGAGAACTGACGGGACGGTCCGTTCCGTTGGAAATCACGAGCTGGCGAAACGCTCGAGCAGCTTCTGCGCTTCCTGCGCGGGCGCGGATCCCTTGTTTTGTTTCACGAACTTCCCCAGCTTTTTTGCGAATGTCTTCGACGCCCTGTCCGCGCGGGCGGGAAAGAGGACCGGCCGTTTTTCGGCCAGTTCGAGCCATTCGCGCGCGACCTTGATCCTTGCCGCGAACTGGCGGTCGGCGAGAGCCTGTTTCTCCAGTTCCCGCACCTTCCGGGCCGAGATCGATTTCGAAAAACCGATCGTCAGCCTCCGGGCCGCCTCGACGAACGCCAGGGCCGATCCGCTCTCGCGGGCCGCTGCCATCTCCTCGAGGAGCTCAGCAGAATACGCGTCGATCCGTTCGATGAGAAAAGCTGCATCCCGCGCGATCTTTGCCGAAGACTCACTCGACTTCGACGCGTGCTTGTCGAGCACCTTCTGCGCCGCGGTGCGGCTCTGGAAAAACCGGCTCTCCGCGTAACGGGCCACTGCGCTATCGAGCGCGGGAGAAAGCACCTTCCCGATCGGCGGTGCTTCATTCACGGCCAGCGCCCGGCCCACCGCCTTGAGAAACTCCTTGTCCTTGACGGTGTGGTTACCCCGCCAGACGATCGTCCCGTCGCGACCCACGACGAACAGGTAGGTGAATCCATTCCTTCCCACGTCGACATAAGGGCACGATTTGGTGAGCACCGACATCATGCCGACCGGGTGGGTGACCCGATTCCGGGTGAGGAGCTGGCCGAGTTCGGGATTGTAGGCCGTGAGAGAGATCGCCGCCAGCCCCCTGTCTCTGTTGGCCCTGACCGTGTCCGCTACCAGCGGAACGCCTTTCGACTCTCAGGGCGCGCAACCGACCGCGAACGTGTGGATCAACACGACCCTGCCGCGCAGCTTCCCGACCTCGCAGGGCTGTGGGTTGTCTTTCTGGAACCACTTGCACGGCCCGATCGCGGGCGCGGCCGATCCGATCGGGGGCCCCGCGTCCTTTGCCGTGATCGGACAGGTCAGAAGGAAAAACAAGAAGGGGAGGATGATCCACCCCCGGTAACCGGTTCGCTGTCTGATGACTTTCATAACGACTCTCCTTTCGCGGTGCGGCCGATAAAGGTGTGTGCTCGACCCGAGGGGATCGAGCAAAAACAGATCCGGGCGAGTGAAATACGAAAGTCGTTTTATGTTAACCAAATAGACAGATGCGACAGACCTCGCGCGATCGAACTTCGTGCGGGTTCGCGCAACTTCGTGCGGTTTCGCGCAACTTCGTGCGGGTT
>CAZUHB010000015.1:0-11056 GCA_964620445.1 uncultured Phycisphaerales bacterium | reverse complement strand
AACTTCGTGCGGGTTCGCGCAACTTCGTGCGGTTTCGCGCAACTTCGTGCGGGTTCGCGCAACTTCGTGCGGTGTCGATCACAAGTACGAATTGTTCTGCTTTCGCCGATCGCGGCAAGAACGCGGGGAAGGGAAGGACATTCTGTTACACTCCGTAACGATTTTCCCACTGAACCGAAGCGCGTGATTTGAGATATTCATGTAGATTCCGCCGATGTCGCGTCGCCGCCCGGAGACCGGCACCGGCGTTCGAAAACCAGCACCCGGAAAAGAAACGATGCTCAGAGAAAAGATGCCCCCAATCGGACTGCCCGCGCGATGGGCCCCGGCCTTCGTCACGATCATCCTCGCCCTCACGACTCCTGTTCTCCTCGGCCAGGACAAACCCGACCCGCTCGTCAACCGGGAGGCGATGTGGCCCGCTCCCACGGCCGCGGACTGGAAGCGTCCCTGCCTGATCACCTTCCAGCGCAACTGGGAGGATGCCCAGGCCGTGTCGAAGGAGACCGGAAAGCCGATCCTCGTCTGCGTGAACATGGACGGCGAGATCGCCAGCGAACACTACGCCGGCATCCGCTATCGCGATCCGAAGATCGCCGCCCTCTACGATCCGTACGTGTGCGTGATCGCCTCGGTCTACCGCCACACGCCGCGCGACTACGACGACCAGGGACACCGCATCCTCTGCCCCCGCTTCGGCAGCGTCACCTGCGGCGAGCACATCGCCATCGAGTCGACCCTCTACGAGAGGTTCTTCGACGGCGAACGCGTGGCCCCGCGCCATGTGGGCGTCGAGCTCGACGGCAAGGAGATCTACGACGTCTACTACGCCTTCGACACCGATTCGGTGTTCAAGGCGATCAGCGACGGGATCGAGGGCCGCCCCGCGCCGAAACCGGTGGTGCGCGGCGACCGAACGCTCGTCGAAAAAGTGGGAAGCCGCGACATCAAGGATCGGATCGAGGTGGAAGAAGCCTACAAGAACGGCGACCACGCAACCCGCCTGTCGCTGCTCGAGGCCGCGATCCAGAATCCGGACGCGGCGCCCGTCGACCTTCTCCGTCTCGCCCTTTTCGGACTCGATGTGGAGCAGATGGGTCAGCTCGGCCGGACCGCGCTCACCAAGGCGAACTCGAAGGAGGCGGTCAAGCTCATCAACGAGGCGCTCGCCTTCCAGATGGAGCGCAAGGACCGCGACGCGCTGATCGGCGCCCTCGAGCGACTCGGCGATCTGTCGCCGCGGGCGCGGATGATGGCCACCGTTCACAAAGGGCTGGGCAAGCGCTCGAGCGTGATCGATGTGGAAGCCTGGTCGCGCCCTGGCGGAGGCGAGTACGCCGGCGTCGACAAAAGCGAGTCTACCGGTGCGCCGGGTGAAGCGGCCGCGACCGGGAGCGCCGCGCTCGAATCGCGGCTCAACAACCAGAGCGTCGTCTTCGAGTCGAACGACGGGGGCGAGCATCTCGATCTCGCCGAGGCATTCCTCGCCTCCGCCCATGAACAATCGGATGGGGACGAGGAATACGTGCGCCTCCTCTTCACCGACGCACGGCGTACGGCGCGCAAGGCCGAGGAGCTCGGGGCGTCCGGATGGCGCCTCGACGCGATCCTGTCCCTTTCGGCCGACTACTTCGGCGACAAGAAGGAGGCTTACGCGCGCGCCGAGGCCGCGGTGAGCGCCATGCCCCCCGGCGAGCAGGGCCCGAACGCCCTCGGCGTGCTCGATCTCTTCGCCGACTCGCGGCGGAAGGCGATCGCCGATGCGGTTCGCGGAAAGAAGGATTGGGCATCATGGTCGAAAGCGTTCCAGGGAACCGAGGACTGGCTCACCGATCTTCATGCCGCGTACACCGCGATCGCGCGCCATCCGCTCGCCAGCGACGCACACGTGGTGACCCACTACGACTTCCTCGTATTGATCAGCGCCAAGGGCCAGTCGGCAAAGGTTCTCGAGGACGGAATCGGCCGTTTCCCGAATTCGTGGGCGCTCCACGACCGGCTGCGCGGCCGCGTTCTGAGAGAGCGCGGCCATGAGAAGCTCCAGTCCTACTATGACGAGTTGCTCCAGGACGAGGACGCTCCGGTACAGATCGAGTGGTACGCGGGGTATGCGTCGATCGTGGCGGCCGAGTTCCATCGCCGCCGCGGAGAGGTTGACGAGGCGCTCGCGGCCTACGACGAGGCGATCGCCCACTACGAGCGCTGGATCGAACCGAATCGAGACAGCCGCGCCACGGCCGACCACTACGTGGCCCTGGCCCTCGCGGGCCGCGCACGGATCGCCATGGAGAGGGAGGATTTTGACACCGCGCTGGCCGAGCTCCTGGCGTCGTTCGAGCGCTGCCCGGAGGCGGCGGCGACACTCGATGGACTCAATATCTCGCCGGCCGACACATCCCGCACCCTGCTCGCGCGGCTCAAGCAGCAAAACCGTCACGACCTCGTGGAGGAGTTGGAGAGGGCGCGCGGCAAGCTCGATCCCGAGCTCTTGCGCCCGCCCGCCTATGAGCGGAGCGGACCGAGCCGGCCAGGACGGGGCAGAGGTCCCTGGCGCCGCGGGCGTTCCGGAGGGGGCTAGGTGGCCCAGTCTTCCCAGGCCTTCTCGAGCTTTTCCCAGTCGGAATCGGTCCAGTCGCCGAATGTCGACTCGAAGGCCCTCTGTTTCACCTGTTTCTTGAACTCCTTGAGCATCCCCTTGGTGCTTCCCCCGTCGCGGCTTTCGAGATAGAAGTCGTACTCTTCGGCACTGTTCAGAGAATTGTAGGCGCCGACGAAGTTTTCCAGATAGTGGTCGAGAAGGTTCTTCCAGGGCTTCCGGTTTCCCTTCTTGCTCTTGAGAAAGCAGACCAGGGTCCCCACCTTCCAGTAGTTTTCGGTGCTGCTGACTCCCGCTCCCTCGGGCCTCATCAGAGTCTTGAAGGTGCTGCACGATTGGTTTCTCACGGCATCCCTGAGCTTGACGGAGTAGGAAGGGTCCATGGTGAACTTGCAGGTCGATCCCCTCAGCTTGAAGTTCTTGTAGTAGAACGCCATCCCGCTGACGTACCACTCGTCGGGCCGCACCTGATCGAATTCTTTGGCGACGAACTGGATCAGGATTCCGCGCGCCATGATCGAGAGGAGCCGGTCCAGAGTCCACCCCTGGCGGGTTCCGTCGAAGATCACCACATCGCCCGTTTTCGAATCGTACGAGTGGTATCCGCGCGACGTGTCGATCACGGCCTTGAAGGCGTCGCAGCCGTCGAGGATCCTGATCACGGGCAGTTCGACTTTATTGCGATCCCGCTTCAACTGGTGCATGGAACCCTTGTTCAGGAAATCCTTTTCGATCCTGTCCCTGATCGCGTCGGCGAAGCGGACGACCTTTGCGGTGAACTTCTTGTTCGCTTTCGAGATGACGAGGTGCCGTTTGGTGACCTTGTGGCTCCAACCGTCGGGAAGATTCTCCGTCTTGAGCTTGATGAAATCTTCACGTGTACTCACCGAGGATCCGGCCAGTAGTTCCGCGCTCGCCGTCTCGCGTTTTTCGCGCTTGAAGGAGCCGAACAATTTCTTGCAGAACGACTCGTACCGCGGATACCACTCCTCCATCACCTCCAGGAAAACCACGATATCGACATCGCCCAGATGATAGACGCACGCCGTCCTGCGCAGGGGAGGACGGTGTTCGTGATAGTAGACATCGATGAATGTGCAGGGGACGCCCTTGACCTTTCCCTTCCGTTCCTCGCCGAGGTAGTAGCCCTTGATCGTTCCTTTCAGATACTCCCTGAAATCGCGGAAGGGATTCTGGACCTTGATATACTGGACGGTTTTCCCGAACACCTTCGCCTCGCCCGCATCACTCTCCTCGATCGAGGCATTCTGGGGGGTGAAAGCGATGATCCGCATCAGGGGATAGTGCTGCGCCAGTTCCTGCCAGCTCTTCGCCTTTTTAGTACGCAGCGGTTTGTCGGTCGTGAAAGTCGCGGTCAAGTAGCGTTCGCTATCGGTCGATGCGACGAATTCCCAGTTTTTCGGAACCCTGATCGAGAATCCGAGATTTTTGTCCTTGTGAGTTTTTCCCAGCTTCTCCCCGCAGAAGGCTGGGGTTGCGGCAAGAATGAAAGCGGCGGCGATCAGACAGATCGAAATCGAGATCGAACAAACTCGGTGTGTCGCGGTTTTTTCCCTGGCCATGTGACACCTCCTTCAAGAGAAAGAAACGTTGAGTCTGACCTGAAGGCGACTCTCGACTCTTCACGCCCTTACTCGGGTAAGCGTTGCGGGAACGTAAAAAAGACGGAGATTATTAATGACGGAGATTATTCAGGCAATTTGCCTGCCGGCGGATCGCGTGGGCCGCTTTGCAACGTGAATGGAAACGGCCGATCGTCGGAGAAAATGTATCCCAAGCGCCTGTCGATCAAGTAGATGGTATTTATCTACAGGAGTTGATACTCACCGTGCGGGTGGATCCACAAAAAGCCGTGACATTCCGCTTCATCCCCGAGCGCGAAGGGAACTGTCAGGTTTTCTGTCACCGGTGTCGGTGCACGGGGAGGTTCTTCCGAACGTTCAGGGGTGCTGGGAGCGATATTTTTTTGGAATGCGCCAGGGGATCAGCATGGGTACGTTCTTCCGGTACTCTCTGTACGGATCGCCGAAAGCGGCGGCGAGATCGCGCTCCTCGAGCGCCGCGCCGATGAATATCCAGAGTGTCCATAGCACGTTCAACAGGAGGCGGTCTGCGGTGTAGTCGGGACTGCACCAGATCATGATAAGGAATACTGTGTACAGGGGATGGCGCACCCATTTGTACGGTCCGCGGATCGTCATCGGCGGATCTCGCGGTTCGTTGCCGCGGAGGGTTGCCACGATGGGACGCACTCCGAAAGCGTCGAACGATCCCAGAGCCCTCACGCCCCAAACGAATCCGAGAATCGCCGCGAGGAAAAAACCTCGTGACAACCAGCGCAAGAAACCTTCGGCGCTCACCAGGACCGTGTCCGTCGATTGCCAGAACAGGAGGAGTAAAAGAAGAAACAGACCTGATGTGATCGAGTAGACCGCGCGATGAAGATGGTGGGAAACGAATTTTCCGATCCATGCTTGAAAGGACTGTCTGACCATCACGCTGTGTTGCACGAAGAACAAGAGGCAAAGTAGCGTATCGATTCCAAGCGCAACAGGTGTTGCAGCGTCGAGATCGACCAGATCGAATGGCCCGTCGAAGAGGAACGCGACGAAGAGCAGCAGGGACGAGCCGCCGAACAGGAGGGTCGCACAGATCGCGATCCTGGCGATCGGCTTCGATACTTTTCCTGGTTTGAAATCGTTCATCTGTAGTCGCTAGTACTTCCGCTGACAGGTTCCCCCCGGTTTCATCCGAACGACCATGACCGGCGGGATCTCCGCCAGGTCCATCCAGCGAACACCATTCGACTCGGTCGCCTCGGGATCAAAGGCGGGCTCCTCCAGAGCATCGACGCGAAATCCGGCCCGGAACCCGGCGCCCAGCAGCGCGTGAAGGGGGCGATGATAGTAGTATTGCGGTTCGGGCTGGCCGACAATCCCCTCTGTCTTCCGGGCTTCGGGTGTCAGGTACTTGTAGACCTTGACACCCTTTCTCACGACATGCCGGCCCGCCGCTTCCTCGTGCATTTCCATGAATCGCTGGACGGCGGCCGAGTGAAAGCAGGGGTGAACCACGGAGAACACGAAAGACCCGTCCCGTTTCAGCAGCCGGCTCAGTGATCCCATGAACGGTTCGAGGCACGCCATGTCCATCAACGCCATCGTGCAGACCGCCCGGTCGAATCGGCCGACGCCGAGGGAGAGCAGGTCATCTATCTTGCACGCATCCATGACATGAAAGTCCACATCGACGCCTTCTTCGCCGGCGCGCCGGCGGGCGCGTTCGATGAACCTGGTGCTGTAATCGATACCGACGACCCGTGCGCCAAGTGCGGCCAGGCGGCGGGAGAACCGTCCGGCGCCGCAGGCCACATCGAGAACCGAATCCCCGCGGCTGACCTGGAGCAGCCGTTCCGTCGCCGGTTCGATCAGGACTTCCTGGAAGGCGTTCCCGTCGCCGGTCTGGTCGTCCCACCAGTGGGCGTTTTCGTCCCAGATCCGGCGGTTCTCTTCTGAGTGCTCGGGGAATTCGGAATTTGTGCTCATCTCGATGTTCTTTCTTCAGGCAAGCGGCGGCGATCATCCGCGGAGGCCGCGCGATCACGACGATGTGTCTCGAGTATTCTCCCAACACCGGCCGAAATCAACCCTGCTCTTTGGCTTCCCCCGAATGAACGATCCGCGCGTCGAGTGCTCGATCCGGTTTCCTCTTCGACGCTGTTGTCTTGGTTTTCGCCCCCTTGCGGCTGTCGGGGTACATCAATTTCAAGGCTTCGGCAACGCCTGGAAGCGGGAAGTGTCCCGTCTTGAGGTTCAGCATCTTCACGATGTCCGATGGATCGGCGTAGCACACCTCCGACTCATCCCGGTAAGGCGGGCCGTACACTCCTTGCTGGGCTTTGACCGATTCTTTCTCGGGGCCGCTACCGCTGCTCGTGTTCGCGCCGCGCGAGATGGGAAGAAGGCGGACGTATTTGTGTCCGATCAGCCGGGATAATCGGCGGTTCACGACGTGATCGATCACACGGTCATCGATTTCGCACTTTGGCATGTGCCGTTCGTACGCTCTTCGGTAGCCTGTGTAATCGACATGCACCCAGATTTGCCTCTCTGCCTGGAGAATCTCCGCGCCGGGCACCGACCAGATACCGAGATTTTTGTCCGGGGGAGCGATTGCGCCGTGGTATGTCACTAAGAATGCCTTGTTCGGGGTCCTGCCCGAGATCACCTCGCTCTTCCCGACGTATTTCTCGACGGCAGCCTCGTCGGTCACGGCGATCGGGATCCACAGGCACTCGGGCAGCCCGAAGGTCTGGGCTCGGCGGTCGATCGGTATCGGCATCGGTTGCGCGCTTTCTTATCGATTGACGGGGCGGCTAGGATCCCTTGTCGAACACGACCCTCCACTGGCCGTCGTCGTCCTTTCTCCAGATGGAGTTGAAGCGGCCCACCGTTTCGCCCGAGGCTCCGCGGATGGGACCTGAGCTGAGCGCCAGGCTGCCCGATTCCAGCACGACGACCACGTCGGGATGCCAGGAGAAGGGCGCCGCGTCGCCTTCGAACAACGGTGCCCACGCTCGACCGACCGCGTCGCGGCCTCGCATCGGTTCGTTGCCGTTGAAGAAAACCGCTTCGGGAGAAACGAAGGTGAGAAATCGATCCAGATCGCGATCGGCCATAGTTTTCGCGAAGGCGATCTCGCGCGCTTCCACCTCTGCCGCTGAGTCTTCCATGGTACCTCTCATGCCGGTTGCGCACCCGCTCAGGGCGAGGGCGATCAGGACCAACAGGCTCTGTTTAGTGCCATTCCACCGGTTGTCAGGCATCATTTTTCTCCTGTGATCTTGCACCGTGTAGCTCGGGCAAATGTAAAAAGTCAGGTGATCTCTTCTGTCGAGACGGTAAATACCGAGGATGGTTTTATGATACATAACGGAATGGCGAGCAACAGGGTCTTGGTCTTCACGACGACTCTGATTTCACGATCACCTTGTGCGTTGATCTCCAGTGCTTTGCTCTTGCACCAGTCCATTGACGCCTGAATCGCGTGAGTGCCATCTGGAACGTCGAATGTCCTTTCAGAATTGAAAGGCAATTTTCCGACATGGACACCGTCAATCCAAACCTTCACGTTTCTCAGGACTCCATATAAATCCAAAGTTCGTTTGATCCGGATTGTAGCCATTAGTTGTTTCCTCCTTGTGATCCTCGTGCTCGAATAACCTGGCAGGCCTCGAATGTGTCCTGCTGGTCATCCTTTCAGCCCGAGAGGATTTTTCACGCGGACTTGGCGGCAGTTGTGAAACCTTTGATACTATTCACATCTTTGTCCCTGTGTTAGCGAACGGTTTGAGACGACTTGCGGGACGCGGAGCGGTCCGCCAAGCCAATCTCGTCGTTGGTTTCTGCCGAGACTCACCATCGATATCGACAAATTCGACGGACTATTCGTCATCATCATCGAGACCAGGGGCAACTCCAAAATCACGAGAAAAGACGATGTTTCTTCCAAGCGTAAGACAATACTCGCTAGCGGGAACGTACTCAATTGGAATCCCATCTACGATGCCGTTCGACAAGACGGTTCTTGTGGTAACCAGAGAATCGTTCAACTCGTGCTTCTTGCAGAATCCAATCATCCCCTTAAGTTCTTCCGGATGGTTCACAATTCTGTCCGACCACTTCACTTCAACGACCCATTCGGGCTTTTGTTTTTGTCCGAGATTCACGATGTCGACTTCGCCGTTCTTCCAGCGTGCGTAGTACATTGGAGTGTCGGAATGGAACCATCGCGAAAATATCGCCGTTTCAACTAGCGCCCCCAAAGCCAAGTCATCCGCATCTACAGGAGAGAATAGAGCTGCGCGGATGGATGGATTCGTAAGATATACTTTGAAAAAGTTGGCTCGCTTGAACCTCTTCGCGTTCTTGTCGACTCGGTGGATCACGCGAATGAGAAATGCTGCCTCGAGGTACTCGATGTATCTTTTGATTGTATTCTTGGCAACACCCGAACCAGATGAAAGATCTTCAAGAGACACTTCATTGGCCGTATTGTACGCCAACGTGGTGAATAGCGAATTGAGTTCCTGAATGTCCTGAATTCCATACAGACTTGGTAGATCTCGCAAGAGCACTTTGTCGATAATATCGGACTTAATAAAACGTCCTGGATCTTTCTGAATCTGCTTTGAAAAAACGACTTCAGGGTATCCGCCGAAATTCAAGTAGTGAACGAAATGTTTGTTTAGCTCATCTATCTCTTTCGCTCGAAAGAACCGTTTTTCCTCGCCTGAATCATCGAAAAGGCTCTCCAAATCCAACAGCACCAGATATTCGTAGAACGTCAGGGGTGGAAGAATAAAATCGGTGAATCGGCCTGCGCCTGATTCGGAACTCTTCAATTTGAGCGCGGCAGCCGCAGAGCCGGACACTGTGATGTTGAGTCTCGGATACGAATCTACAAGCGCTTTCAGGTGGACTTCCCAACCCTTGAGATACTGAATTTCGTCGAAGAACAGGTGGGCGCGGCCCGAACTGAGCCTGGAGGAGCCAGCCTCATTGATCAACTTTACAAAGTCCTCCAAGCCAAGGCCATTGAACAAGGGATGGTCGACAGACACATAGGCAATCGTGCTTGGATCCACCCCTGAGGCTATCAATTCTGCGATAGCATGATGAATGAGCACGGTTTTACCAACACGCTTCGGGCCCATGAGAACAACCGCTCGACTGATCTCGGTTTGAGCAACCAGTGGGAAAAAATGCTGAAGACAAGGCCTCGGGCGCATCTCTGTGTAGAAAGAGGGCACCTCGCCAGCATCTTTCCACCAGGGATTATCTTGTTTGAGACGCTCTAAAACACCTTCTATTGGTATGTTACGCATCATTAAACCCCTAAGATCAACAAACTAATCTTATACTACCGTCCTCTTTTCTTAGAGTCAACATTTTGGTTTTAATGTGTGTTGATGGCCGAATAAGATCCACGTACTGATCTTAAATACTCAGATAGGCTAAGAACGAGTCTAACGGCTCGGACCTAGCCTGCGGGCGGCGTGACGAGAGCCACCGCGGCCGCAAAGGCTTGTTAAGTACCCTGGTCTACGTCTTTCTCGTGAAACTCCTGACAGGTCTTGGTGGCGCTCTGGTACTGCTCGACCGACTCGAAGATGAAGTAGTCCGTCACACGGTCCCACGCCACGGCGCAGGGGACTCCAACCGTCCAATCCGATTGAGTCGCACCCTTTGGCGTGACTCCCGTCAGGAACAGCCTGCCCCCTGCATCTCGAACACCGGATCGACAAGGTCATGATTGCAGTCGCCATCCATGGTCGTGATTGACACGACCTTCCCTCTGAAATCTGGAACAGCTGGCATCTCTTCGCAGTTCATTTCCGTGCTCGTTTCTTCCGCCTAGACGTCAAAGAATGACCGGGGCGATTGCTCCCTCAAATCTTTTGTCAGGCGTCGTCCATTCGACGCCGCGGTTTTGGAAGATATAGACCAGTCGACGTTAGTTCATAGTCCGCCAACCACTTTAGCAGATCCGCCCGGTCACGAAGCGCGAGGTTTCGCAACTCCAAGTCTCCGGGAGAATACTTCTTCATGTCTGTAAATCCTCCAAGCGAGACGATCATTCCCGCCGTCCAGCCATGTTTTTGCTCGCCGAACATCGCTCCGAGGACTTGATCGATAGCGTTGACACCCTGTGGTACCAACGTGCGTCGAACTTCAACGAAGACTCGTGCAGGAATGCCACTGTTCCCGATTGAGCTCATAGCAAAAATATCGGCAGACGTAGCGGGATCTCGACCAACTAAAGCGGCATCCGTAAAGATGCCGTGCGCGACAAAGAACTCTGCGACAAGATGCTCGAACACGTCGGGGTCAACATGGCAGAGGTTCTTAACAGAGGACTTAAGATGAAGAATAAGTTCAGGAGAGAGGCGCTTGATATCGGCGATTGCCTCGTACACCCCTATATGAGGCGTGGGAATCAGGCTCTGGTCCTGCTCGAGAGCCTCCTTGCGGCGAATCAGCTCATGGTGACCCTCGAGCTCTGCCCTTAGCTCGGAAATCTCCGCATCGATTCTTCTCATCCTCTCTCGCCACCTATATCCGTGCCCCCCGCCATCCGGCGGATACATGCGTTCTGTTCTCTGAAGGGCTCCCAGGTGTGAATAGTTCTCTTCATACAGCTGAGCGATTCGTCTTTCGATTTCCTCTTTTCTCATTGGCCCGTCCCGCCTGAATATAATTTATAGAGAACTCGATAATCCGATTTAAAAGCGAAAGCCGGTCAGCCCAATCCAGCCGGACAAATTCCCTTCACCTATACCAATCGATATTATACCAAACGGTTGCAGAGATTGAATTGCAGAGTGGGGTGGATGTTAGCCCGGAAGGTATATTTCATCCGTAGTAGAGCGAAGGCCGT
>CAZUHB010000014.1:0-115973 GCA_964620445.1 uncultured Phycisphaerales bacterium | reverse complement strand
GCGGCGATTATAGCACGGTTGTCCGGATATGTTTGTCACAATTGATCCGATGGCAAAGAATTCTCAACCTCTGCAACGTTAAAGTTTTGCGTCCTCCGACGGGCGGGGGATAGAATCATCGACCAGAATCGGGCCGCCTCGGGTGCCCTCGGGCGGACAGACGCCCGCAGTCGAACAAGGAGGATGTCATGGTGATTCCGATCGGGAGTGCCGACGGCGCAGAGTCCGAACAGCCTTCCAGCGTCGTGGTGGGTTTGATCGATCAACTCCACGAATGGTTCTATGGTCTCGGGCTCGATCAGACAGTGGCCGAGCTTCTCTTTCTCGGGGCGATCATCGCCGCGGTGGGTGTGTTCTGCGTCGCCGCCTACGTCACGGCGCGCGCGGTCCTGTCCGTTCTTCTCGCCTATGTGGCCGGCAAGACGAGGACCAGTTGGGACGACATCCTCGTGGAGAGCCGCCTCTTTTCCCGGCTCGCCCTGTTCGCGCCAGCCGTGGTCGTCTACCTTTCGGCATACGCCTTTTCGGCGGCGCAGGAGGGGATTCAGCGGGCCGTGCTCGCCTACATGGTCTTCGTGGGAGTCCTCGCCTGCAACTCCCTCCTCCGAGGTGTCTCCGCGATCTACAGGACGCTCGACGTCTCCCGAAACCGCCCGATCAAGGGATTCGTCCAGATCGCCAGGATCGTGATCTTCTTTCTCGCCGGCGTGTTCATCCTGTCGGCTCTCATGGGCAAGTCTCCCTGGGTTTTTCTCACGGGGATGGGCGCGCTCACCGCGCTGCTTCTGCTCATTTTCAAGGATACGCTCCTCGGGCTGGTGGCGAGCTTTCAGATCACGGCCGCCGACATGGTGCGCGAGGGGGACTGGATCTCCATGCCCGGTTACGGCGCTGACGGCGATGTGATCGACGTTTCCTTGCACACGGTCAAGGTGCGCAACTGGGACAAGACGATCACCACGATCCCCACCTATGCGCTCGTGTCGGACTCGTTCAAGAACTGGCGCGGCATGGAGGAGTCGGGCGGGCGGCGCATCAAGCGGGCGATCCACATCGACATGAACACGATCACCTTCTGCACCGACGAGATGCTCGAGAAGTTCGAGAAGATCCAGTTTCTCTCGGACTACGTGAGCGCCAAGCGCGCCGAGGTGGAGGAGCACAACCGCGAAACCGGCGCCGATCCCGATCAGCGCGTGAACGGCCGCCGACTCACCAACGTGGGTACCTTTCGCGCCTACGTGGTGGCGTACCTGAAGAACCACCCCAAGATCCACCAGAACATGACCTTTCTCGTGCGCCAGCTCGCACCGGGCGCGGACGGCCTGCCCCTCGAGATCTACGTGTTCAGCAACGACCAGGCCTGGGCGCGCTACGAGGAGATCCAGGCCGATCTCTTCGATCACGTTCTGGCGGTGATTCCCGAGTTCGGGCTGCGTGTGTTTCAGAATCCGAGCGGGGGGGATTTCCGGGCGCTCGCCTCCGGCTGATCGAGCTGATCAAAGGAACGCCCAGTGCTCTTCGGCCCGATGACCGACCGCGAGTGCGTGCGGCCGGTCTGGCCTCCGGCGAAAAAGACGCGCCACGGTACCAGTGTTCGCGGTTCAACCCACGTGGGACCGCGGCGACGTCTTGCCCTGCCTACTTGTCCACGATCTCCACAACGATCTCATCACTGTTGGCCCGCAGCTCGGGAACGTACATCCCGTAGAGCACCGTGGGCAGGGCATGAAAGATCCCCGGAACCTCGGCGCGCAGGCGGTACCTGAGCAGGTGCTCGCCCTGCTGCAGATCGCTCACGAAGAAGACGACCTTCTCGTCGCGCAGCTCCATGTAGCTGTAGAAACCCTCCTGCCCCTTGCCGCCGCTGCGCAGCTCGGTCGCCTCGCACCCGGCGGGTTTCATGTCCTCGAAGCAGAGGTAGGTGTAGTTGTTGTCGCTGGTGACGCGCAGCTCGACCTGGATCACGTCGCCGCTGTCCACCGGGTCGCCGTTCTTCACCAGCACGCGCTCGTAGCGGAGCCGCTTCTCCATCAGCTTCTGCCCTTCGGAACCCTCCACCTCGACCTCGTAGGGAATCTGCACCAACTTGAAGTAGGACCGGTCCACCTTGAGCTGCAAGCCCGCGGCCTTGATGTCCTCCTCCTTGGTGAAGTAGCTGAGATAGGTCGAGTAGTAGAGCGCGCCGGGGCCGTTCTTGCTGATCTTGAGGGTGTGCTTCCCCCCTCCCAGCGCGGCGGCGTCGATCGTGAAGCGGGTGTCGCAGGTGAAGAGGTTCTGGGCGTCGATCCGCACCGTCTTGACCACCGCGCCATTGTCGAAATCGAGGGTGAGCGTGTAGTCGGGCTGCCCCTCGCCGCTGGCGGCAACGAACTCGCTCATGGCTGCCACGCAGAAGGTCGTGTCCCGCGTGGAGCGCCAGTAGTAGCCGTTGCGGCGGTTCTCGAGGAGCCACTTGACCAGTTTGGGCGCCAGCTCGCTCTTCGGTTCGAGGCGGACCAGGGCGCGCAGGCACCAGGCATTGGTCTCGATGTCCGAGTTCCACCAGTACCACCATCCCTGGCGGGGGGTGCGCAGCCAGGCGACCTGCGTCTCCTCGTTCACCTCCACGTACTGCAAGATGTTCTGCAGCACCGTGCGGGCGCGCGACCTCTCGCCCACGTTGGCGAGCGTCATGGAGAGGAGCGCCTTGCCGTAGACGTTGAGCTTGTCCCGCCCCTCGAAGAGCCGGTCGATCAGGTCTGAAGGGCGATCGTCGCCGTCAGCCGGCTCGATGGCGGCGCGCTGCTTCTTCATGGAGAGCACGTAGGCCGAGAAGGCGTGATAGGGCCGGGGCGACCACTTTGATTTGACCATGCGTTCCTCCTCCCACCCCTTGAGAAACCGCATGCCCCGTTCGATCATCCTCTCGTCCACCTTGCGGTCGCATTCCTGCGCGGTGCAGAGCCCGGAAAGAACGTAGGACGTCATGTAGCCGTTCGACGAATCGCGCCTCCACCAGCCCCAGCCTCCGTCGCTCTTCTGCATGTCGGCGATGCGCGCGAGGCCCTTGGCAATGACCTTTTCCAGCTCGCCCGAGTCGAAGATCGGATTGTCGATCGAGGACCAGATCGTTCGCCCCTCGCCCTTCTCGATCCGGCGCGTCTCTTCCATGCGGCCGCGGATCGTTTTCAGCTCCTCCAGGCTCGCGCCGGTGTTCTGGATCGCGCGCAGGGTGAGCAGCGCGGGAAGGAACCGGCTCATTGTCTGCTCGGTGCACCCATAGGGATAGTCGAGGCAGTAGGGGAGGGCGTCGAGCATGGCGCCGATCAAGGTGGGCGAGAACTGGACCTCGAAATGAGTCAGCTCGGGCCGGCGTTTTTCAGGAACGACGAGCTCCACGGTGTGCGACGCCTCGGTCTCCTCGGGCCGCATCGATCCGGTGGTGGCCACCTGCTTGGTGATCCCGTGCACCAGAACGGGAAAGACCATCCGCATGGCGTCCGACTCCTCGTCGGTGAGCGCTTTGATCGTGATCGATGCGAATCCCTCCTTGCGCACCTTCACGCGCCAGTCCACGCGCACCGCGTCATGGGCAGGCACGGTGATGTCGCACGTCACCTCGGTTCGACCGATCAGCTCGAGGAGCTCGGCCGGAAGATCGATGCTCACGCGCGCCGTCTTCTCGGCTTCGAGCTCGTTGTGCACGTTGGCGCTGATCACCACCTCGTCGTACTCCATGAAGAAGCGCGGCGCCTGGAGGCGCACGAGGAGGTTCTTCGTGGTCACGGCCTCGGTCGATGCCTGGCCCACGCGCGCGCTCCTGGTCATGGCCCAGGAGTTCACCTTCCACGTGGTCAGGTTCTCGGGCAAGGTCATCTCGACCGTGGCCGTTCCGTCGGCGTCGGTTTCCACGGACGTGAGCCAGAGCGCCGTGTCGGCAAACTTCTGGCGCACCTCGGCCTCGACAAGGGCGGGCACGCCGGCCGGAACCGAGTCGGCAGGACCCGGCGAGGACGGCCCCCGCGCCTTGCTCTGGGGGAGCGCCCGTCTGCTCAACGATTCTTCACCTTCAGTGGAGGAAAAAGAATTTACACCGTCTTTGTCAGCCTCTTCTTTCATGCGCTTTTCGCCGGCCCCGCCACCGTAACCGAGAGCGCCGAGCCGGTCGTTGAGCGCGAACGACCCGTCCGTCAATCTCCCGGCGTCGACCACGCCCCAGTCCGGTGTCCGGCCTCGGAGGCCCCACCACCCGGGCGGCACCATCTGACCCACGTTGAAAGGCCTGTCCACGTACCCCCTGGCGCTGAACTGCTCCACGAGATTGGTGTACATCGAGGCGGAGTGGGTGCGCACGTTGCCGTGAAAGAACTTCTTGATGTCTTGCGTGTACTCGGGCTGGATGTAGAGGACCGACCGATCGAAGGCGCTCAGGCAGAACTGCGCCCGCACCGGCTGCCCGTCCGGCTCGCGGGCGGACAGGGTGACCTCTGCCGTTTCTCCGGGCCCATACTCCTCCCTGTCGGTCGCGATGGTCACGTCGATCATCCCCTCCTCGGGCGGCACGCAGATCCGCTTCGTCTGCTGGTGCACGCGCGTATCGGCCACGGTGCACGCCTCCACGAAGAAGTTCGGCTGGTGCTCCCTGGTGATCGGTATGTCCACGATCGTGTGGCCGCCGTCGAGCGCGATGAGCCGCCACGACAGCAGATGGCCGTTGTCCACCTCGTCGGCGAGGAGCACGTGGCTCCTTCTCGCCTTGGTGTTGACCATGAGGTGGCAGACCTCTCCCGGGGCGTAGGTCCGCTTGTCGGTGATCAGTTCCAGGTCGTTGAAGCGATAAAAACGACCGTCGAAATCGCGGCCGCAGATCCAGACCAGACCGTGTCCGGTCACCGTGCCGCCCCAGGAGTCGGGCGCCTCGAAGGTGAGCTTGAGCTGGTCCGACCGCTCGTGGCGCAGACGGAATTTCACGATTCCGCGGCTGTCGGTCTTGGCCGTCCACCGGTCGAGCTCGGTCTCCTCGATCCGGGCGTTGTCCGGTCCGCCGAAGACCACGCGCGACACGGTCACGACACCTTCCGTCTCGACAGGGCGGCTATCCGGAGTGAGACAGCGGATCGTGACCTCCATCTCCTCGCCCGGCCGATAGTAGCCGTGGCCGCTCTGAATGAAGGAGTAGAACGCCTGGCGCGTCACCTTCACCGCACCCTGGCCGGTGATCACGCGGCGGCTCGCGTCGCGCACCTCGGCCTCGATCACGTAACGGTGGTCGCGGTCCCCGTGATCGCGCAGGGCGTCTTGCGTGTCGATCGCGACCTCGACCGTGCCCTCCTGGGAGATTTGCGCCTCGCCCTGAAAGACGAGCTCGCGCACCGGCCTGTGGCGCATCCCGCCGTACCATCCCCACCACCAGCCGGGGGGCGACCAGCAGCAGCAAAAACCTCTCCACCAGGGGAACCACTCGCAGCTGTACCAGGCATAGCCGTATCCGGGACCGTAGAGCCAGTCCCAGTGTCCGGGAAAGTAATAGCTGTGGCGGTATTCCTCGCGGAAGACCTTGTACTTCACCGTGGCGTCCGTGACGGGCGCGCCGAAGTAGTAGTCGGCGCGGATCAGAGCCGTGACCGTCTCACCCAGCTTGGCGTGGGTCTTCGCCGGCTCCACCGTCACCTCGAACTCGGGCTTCTTGTACTCCTCGACGCGAAAGTTCTGTCCGCCGAGGTAGACCCGTCCGTCGATCCGGATCCGGTAGACGCCGAGGGGCGGTTCCTCGGCCAGGGTCAGCTCGCCGTCGATGCCGCCGTAATTGTCGGGATGATGTTTCGTGCTGTAGATCTTGTTCCCCCGCGGATCGTAGATCTCGACGCGCACGCTCCGTTCGCTCGGCTGCTGGAGGATCCCCTCCTCGGTCTGCCGGAGCCATATCTTGAAGCGCACCGTCTGTTCGGGCCGGTAGACCGGTCGGTCGGTGATCACATAGGCGAAAAGACCGTCGCGTATCCTCGATGGATGGTAGCGGCTCGCGTAATGCATGCCGCTCCAGGCGATCCGGTCGCCGATCCGGGCGAGCAGATGGATCTGGCTGTTGTTCTTCGTGTCCCGCTCGAAGAGCACCATGCCCTCGTCGTCGGCGCTGTGCTCGGAAATCTTCATGTGATACGTGGTGCGCTCCTCTTTCGACCAGTTGGACCAGACCTCCTGGATCGAGACCTTCGCGCCGGGCAATGGAGCGCCGCTTCGAGCATCGGCCACGTAAATGAGATCGCCTCGCGACGTTTTCTTCTCCACGAGGGCCAGGTCGGTGAGAACGGCCACCGCCCGGCTTGCGCCGAGTCCGAGCAGGTCGACGCCGCTCTTCACGTTGTCCTCGGCCGGGGGTTCGGAAAGATAGCAGTAGACGAGGTAGGCGCCGTTCGCGTCGAGAGGCGACTGGATCGTGGTTTGGGCGTAGCGGTGGGTGCCGTCGTCGGCGACCTCGTCCGACCAGCGGGCCACGATCGGTCCGATCCTCCGCGCCGCCAACCGCCGGAGCCAGTGAGAATAATGCCTCTTGTTGGCCGGTTCGGTGAAGTAGGCGTGCCAGTTGCCCAGGCACCACTGATAGCTCTTTTTCTTGTCCTCGCTGATGACGTTCTGCCGGAAGTCGTCGAGATACTCCTTCACGTCGATCCTGCGCGCCACGAACCAGATGCGGCTCGTGTTGCGGTGGCTGATCTGAAGAGCGGCCGGCTCGCCCGGGAGCTGAACGCCGCACTGGTTGATCGTGGCCTGCGGCGCCTTGATGCGCTCCGACTGGCGCCGGGCGTAGTCAGCGTAGTCGCTCTTGGGAAATTCCTTGTCGAGCGAGGCATACTCGGCCAGGGCGCGGGTGTACTGCTGGCGGCTCTGGTAGTGGAGGCCGATCGCGTACCGGGCCTCGTCGGCGATGCCGCTTTTTCTGCAGTCGCCGGTCACGATGCGCAGGAGGCCGAGCACATCGTAGTGCGGGGGAAGTTCGGTGCGCATGATGCGGCCGCCGGCGAGAACGAGCGCTTCCGAATCGCCCAGTTCCCAGGGATCGAGGTTCTCGAGCTTCTCCTTGAGCGGGTAGCGGCCGTCGTACCAGTAACTGTTCGCGTACGAACCGAGGCGGTCCATGCTCCAGCGCGCCCTGGCGAGCATGGCCTGGCGATAGTAGCTGCGCGCCGTGAAAACATCGTTTTCGGTTTCGTCGAGCGCGCGGATCTCGCCGAGGAGGAAGAGGATTTTTTCGTCGTCGCTCAGGTCGCTCGACCAGGCTGACGGAGGCACGGCAAAGAGCGGCTTACCGTCAGGACCGATGCGCAGGCCGATCGGCCTCTTGCGCTGGCTCTCCCAGCGGTCACGGTACTCGTCGAAATCCTCCTCTCCCGCGGTGGAGGCGATGAATTCGTCCCTTTCCCCCCAGAAGGAGTGCCAGAACAGGCTCTCCAGTTCGTAGATACCGAAGCGGCTGCACGCGGCAGCGAGATCGAAGAGACACTCGATCCGCTCGGCGTGAAAGTTTTTGCGTCCTTCCTTGGGCAGGCTTTCCAGGGCATCGGTATTGCCGTCGTATTCGGCGTAGAGCTCTCGCGCGCGCTGAAGGTGCGCGAGGGCGCGGCCCTTGTCGAACCGGTGCGACTGCAGGCGGATCCCCTGTTTCCACTGGCCGCGGTGGAACGTGCCCCCCGCGCGCGTGCCCCAGTGGGGGATGACCAGGAAAAGGTTGCCCGCGGCCCGCTCGGCCGAGGCTTCCCACGCGGTCCCCGTGCAGAGATCTATGTAGGCTTCAGCCGTGGAGATGGCGTCGTCGAAGAGCTGGAGGCGGAGTTGGCAGGTCAGGAGTTTCTCGTTCGCTTTGCGCCACTCGGGATGGCTCTGCGCGCCAAGGATCTTTTTGTAGAGCGCGGCCGCTTCCTTGTAGTTTTTTTCATCGAAGAGGCTCTTCGCTTTCTCGAAGAGGTCGGCACCATTCGAGGGGTGCGCCTCGAGAGCGGCGAGAACAAAAAAAGCGGCAAGCGCCGCCAGTAACAGGGAGAGCAGGGTTTTCTGGATCTTCACGTCGAACCTCCTCAAGGGTTTTGTCGGTCTGATGCGAGGCCATTAGACCGGATCTGCCGAGCACGGTTCCACGACAAATCCGGTTTAAGAAAAGGTCACGTCCAGTTCGATATCGGGATGAATACTGGCGTGCACCGGACAGAGCTTGGCCGCGACCTTGAGCTTGGCCAGGTCCCTGTCGGTCAGGGCGTGGTTTTCGGGAAGCCTGAAGGCGAGAGTGATCTTGCCGATCCGGCGCTTCGGCTGCTCGGCCATCTCCTTGACCACGTGCACCGTCATTCCGGCGATGTCGAGGTTGTCCCGTTCGGCCACGATTCCCATGATGGTCAGCATGCAGGCGCCCAGGGCGGTGGCCACCATGTCGGTGGGACTGAACGCCTCGCCCTTGCCGTGGTTGTCCACGGGCGCGTCGGTGACCAGGACATTGCCCGACGGCCCGTGAACCGCCCGGCACCGGAGTTGACCCTCATAGCTGACGTCGATTTCAACGGTCATCTTGTCTCTCCACGAATCAGATCGAATCAGAGTCTCACGTTGTAGCCTCGATCAGGGCGCACCGCAACAACAGGGCGGGATTTTGGCCGGGGTCCCGGAGGAGTTGCAGCCTGTCGCGATTCGGCTATTCAATAATAATGACGAAACAACCCCCGGCCCGATGAAGAGGTACACCATGCGAATGTTCGGTATTGTTGCCCTGATCGTTCTCTGCCCCGCGACAGCGGTGTGCGCCACCATCCATGTTCCCGATGATTTCGCCACGATTCAGGACGCCATCGATGGGGCGGCCGCAGGCGACACCGTCGTCGTCCGGCCCGGCACATACGTGGAGAACCTCGACTTCCACGGGCGCGCGGTATCCGTTCGGTCCGAACGCGGCCCCGCGTCGACCGTCATCGACGGGAACCAGTCCGGAAGCGTGGTGGTCTTTCAGAACGGCGAGGGCGGCGGTTCGATCATCGAGGGATTCAGCCTCGTCAACGGGAGCGGCACTCTCAATCCGTTCAACTACCAGAGCGGGGGCGCTGTCTACTGCTATCAGTCGTCGCCGACGATCTCGGGCAATGTGATGCGTCACAATTCGGTCGCCGGCTTCGAGGCGCGCGGAGGCGCCGTCTTCTGCGGCCGCGATTCCGATCCCGCGATCGTGGGCAATATCATCCACGCGAACTCAGCACCGCTCGGCGGCGGGATCTTCTGCGGCTGGGATGCCGATCCGGTGATCGTCTGCAACACGATCCACGGGAACGCGGCCGCCGATGACGGGGGCGGATTCTACTGCTATTTCGCCTGCTTCCCGCAGATCGTCAACTCGATCTTCTGGAACAACAGCGCGCAGCAGGGGCCCGAACTGTACGTGGGCGATACGGCTCATCCCTCGGTGGTGGATATTTCCTTTTGCGACGTGGAGGGCGGGGCAGCGTCGACCTTCGTCGAAGCGGGGTGCACGATCAACTGGGGCGCCGGAATGATCGACGCCGACCCGCTCTTCGCAGATTCCGGAATCGGTGATTTTCATCTGACCTGGCAATCTCCCTGCCGCGACACGGGCGACAGCGTCTTTCCCGGTCTTCCAGCGAACGATTTCGAGGGCGACCCGCGCATTGCGCTCGCCGGCGTGGATATGGGCGCCGACGAGTTCTGGTATCACCTCTACCGGCTCGGCGCCGTGACACCCGGTTCTTCGATCGAGGTCAAGGTCGCCGGCCTCCCCGGTCTGCCCGCCCTGCTCGGAATGGGCACCGCTCTGAAGGATCCGCCGACGAACACTCCTCACGGCGATCTCTGGCTGCCGCTTCCCCTGGCCGCGCAGTGGAGCCTCGGATCGATTCCGGCGGCGGGTATCCTGACCTTTCCGGCGACCCTTCCGGTAACGTGGAGCACGGGCGAGACCTATCCCTTTCAGGCGCTGGTCGGACCCTGGGGCGGACCGTACACCGGCCTGACCAATCCGATGCTCCTCATCGTCGAGTGAGACCGGGCCGGAGAGACCTTCCACAATCCCCGTTTCAGTGCTTTCCGCGCACGTTCCCCGTATTTATTGTTGCCATTCGGAACGGTTTGTTTTGAAATGTGCCTTTGCGACGCGCCCATCTCAGGCGGATTAATTGATATTTGCGAGATACAACGTAAAGGAATGAGCGTCATGCTGAAACAGATTTCTTACCTCGTACTTCTCACCATTTTCTCCATTCAACCTGTCTGGGCGGATGAGAACCCGACGATCACCACCGCGGAAGAGGACGCGGAGAAAATAAAGGACTCTTTCATGAAGATCGCCGATTTCGAGGAAGTCTGGGGCAGCGAGCCTGAAGACGCGCCGCCACCGTCCCACTGGAACGTGACCCTTCCCGGTTGGGGATGGGGCATCACCGTGGGAAATTCGGAGCGGACCAACGGAATCCGTTTCAATCTGTCGGACACCCAGGTGAAGGAAGTGAACGGCCTCAACTTCACCTTCTGGCTGCCCGGGAGGAATCCCGATTTCGAGATGAACGGTTTCACCTTCGGTCTGCTCGGTCCCAAGGTCGCTGACATGTACGGTATCGCGCTCTCCGGCATCGGCCCGGTGGCCAAGAACATGAACGGTCTCTCTCTCAGTCTCCTCATCGGTATCTACGAAGACGCTCAAGGTATCAACCTCGCAGGTCTCGGCATCGGTGGAGGGGACATGATCGGACTCAATTACGCCGGCCTCGGCATCGGCGCCGACGACATGGTCGGACTCAACTACGCCGGCCTCGGCATCGGTGCCAACGATATGATCGGACTCAATTACGCCGGCCTCGGCATCGGCGCCGACGACATGGTCGGTATCAATACCGCCGGCCTCGGCATCGGCGCCGACGATATGATCGGACTCAACTACGCCGGCCTCGGCATCGGCGCCGACGATATGATCGGAATCAATTCCGCCGGCCTCGTGATCCACGCCGACGACATGGGCGGACTCAACCTCGCCGGATTCGGGATCATCGCCGACGACATGCTGGGGCTCAATCTGGCGGGCGCCCTCATTCACGCGAAGGAGATGACGGGGATCAACCTGGCCGGACTCGGAACCAATGCGCACGACATGGCCGGTCTCAACACGGCCGGCATCGGCCTGTCGGCCGGAAACATGGTCGGAATCAACCTCGCCGGCCTCGGCCTGGCTGCCGACGACATGGCCGGCATCAACCTGGCCGGGATCGGACTCGGCGCCGACGACATGACCGGTCTCAACCTGGCCGGGATCGGTCTCGGAGCCAACGATATGACGGGCATCAACCTGGCCGGGATCGGACTCGGAGCCAACGACATGACCGGCATCAACCTTGCCGGCCTCGGCATCGGCGCCGACGACATGACCGGCATCAACCTTGCCGGCCTCGGCATCCTGGGCGACGATCTCACCGGTATCTCCCTCGGAGCGCTCGGCATCGGAGCCGATGCGATCACCGGCCTCGGCATGGGCGGCTTGATCGTTTGCGACGAGTTCACCGGTCTCGGTGTCGGCCTCTACCAGCACATGACGGGCGAGATGACCGGATTGTCGGTCGGCCTGGTGAACGTGGCCGACCATCTCAACGGGGTCCAGATCGGCCTCGTCAATTACGTGGCCGACAACCCGGCCTATTTCAGGCTGTTGCCCTTCTTCAATCTCAACCTCGATTGATCCGGATCGGCCGCCGAGCAGCGGCCGCCATCATTCAACGACGAGACTGCCGATCTAGGCTGAAAGCGTCCGCGCGCCGGACGTTCCGTGATGCCGATCAGTTGCTTCCCCCCTGCCGCATCCGTCCGAACGGTGCGCCCAATGCGCGCGCGATCCTCTTCCAGGTTCTTTTCGCCCAGCCTGCGTGCCTGGCGTGGACGAGCGCGCCGCGGAGGAATCGGTCGATGTCGTCGTTGAATTCCGTCACGCTCTGATAGCGGCGCGATCGCTCCTTCTCCAGGGCCTTGAGGACGATCGCTTCGAGATCGCCCTTCACCGAGCGGTTCAAGAGGGAGGGGCTTTTGGGGGGGGCCGTGGCGATCGGGCGCGCCGCCCGATCGGAAGAAATAGAGCGCACGTCGTGGGGAGGTTCGTCGCAGAGAAGTTCGAAGAGGATCATTCCGAGAGAAAAGACGTCGCTGCGGCCGTCGATCGCGCCGCGGTCCGCGCGGCACTGCTCGGGCGACCAGGACCGGGCCGGTCCGAAGATCCCGCTCCCCTCTGCATGGGCCGCGGCCATCACCATATCCAGCTCGGCAACGTGCATGACGCCGAAATTCACGATCGTGATCCGCTCGTTCACGTCGATCAGAACCGTGGAGGGTTGCAGATCCCGGTGAAGAATACCGACGCCGTGAGCGTGGGCCACCGCCTTGCCGGCCAGGAGAAATAGACGGAGCCGCTCCCTGAGGGAGAGTTTTTTCATCCGGACGAACTCGGTCATCGGGAGCGCGTCGACAGTGCTCTCCGTCACGAGGTAGGGCATGGCAGCGGGACCCGGCGCGCCGGGGGGCGCCTCCTGCGCAAACGATCCGTGAGCCAGGACCTTCGCGATACCGGGGTGGCTGAGCGCGGCCAGCTGCCGCGCGGCGCTGTCGAAGCGTTCTCGCGTGGATTCGGGAATCACACCGGGCCTGAACATCTTCACGGTCACGCTGTTCGCGCCCTCGTCGTGCGCCTCGTACTCGACGATCGAGGCGTCCGTGTACAGCAGATGGCCGAGACGATAGGCTCCTACCCGTGTGCCGGGCCGCAGCGCGTCGATCGGCTCGGATTCCGTCTGCATCAGGGCGGGCTTCTCGAGGAATCCGTCGTCGTCGTCGATCGATTCGAGAAGCTTCTCCGCTTCCGCACGAAGCATCTCATCTCCGCGGCACGCCTTTTCCAGGTAGAGGGATCGCTCATCGGGATCGAGTTCCTGATAGGCGATGAAGATATCCTTGAGACGTTTGAATTGCTCCGGATTCATGTCGGGATGACCAGCCTGATTTCGGGTATCGCCTGTCGAAAATTCGGCCACGATTGTACAAGGGGCGGGAGATCATCTCCCGCCCCTTTTTGTTTTTCCCGATCAGGCCGGGATTCTATTCCACGGTCACGATCTTCAGGTTGGTGAGTCGCGAACTCCAGAATCCGAGGCCGCCGAAGAAGGCCTGGAAAAAATATCTTTCGCCGCTCTGCCACCATGCCGGAATGGTTGCGGTGTATTCGACAATTCCGTCCGTGCCGGTTCTTCCCATGAAGAACGATTTGATCGGACTCGCGAGATAGAGTTTTCCGTAGCGGGTATGCAAGGCGGGATATCTGAATCCCGAACCCTTGAGAATGTTGACCGCCATGTTGGGCCACCCCGTGGCGCGCACGGTGATGGTCGCTCCCGGAATCACGTCTCCCAGATGGTAGAGGTGGTAGTCGAACTCATCTGCGCCGATGTCGACGCCGCCGAACGCCTCCCGCTCATCGCCCTCGATATCCTCGTCCGAGATCTCCGGAGCGTCGGCATCGCCCGCGTTGGCGCAGGGCGAGGTGAAGGTCAAGTGGAAGTCGCCGCCCAAGGGGTCGACAAAGAGCGGATCGTCCTGGATGTTGTTGCTGCCGTAAGGCCATCCGCCCTCGATGCAGCTGTGGTTGATCGACGGCGTGCCGCTGTAGGTGTAGATCTGCGGATCGGTGGGGGCGGTGTTGCCCCAGAAGATGGTGTTCGTGATGGTGGCGCTCGCGTCGTAGAACCAGAGCCCGCCCCCCTCGTCGGCCGTATTGTAAACGATCGTGTTGTTCGTCATCACGGCACTGGAAAAGAACGCGATGGTCACGCCGCCCCCCTCGGGGCAGGTATTATGGGAGATCAGGTTGTTCACCAGGGTCGTCTGCGAATTGAGAACGCAGATCCCGCCGCCGCCCCAGATGCCGCTGTTGTTCACCGTGTTGTCCTGAATGCGGTTGGCGTCCACCAGCGACTGATCGGTCGCCGTGGCCCAGATCCCGCCGCCGCCGTTCTCAGCGAGGTTCGACGAGATGAGGCACCGCGTCACCTCGGTGCCCAGATCGCCCGAGTTGAGGTAGACGCCGCCGCCCACGTTGTCCGTGTAGTTGTTGACAATGGTGCACCCGACAGCAGACGGCGATCCGTTCTCGAAGACGATGCCGCCGCCCACGCCTGCCTGGTTGTCGGAGATCGTGCAATTGTCGATGTCGGCAAAGCCGTCGGCACAGTAGACGCCGCCGCCCCCGTTCGTGTTCGCCGATCCGTTGAAGGAGATGTTACAGTTGATGATGAAAGGCGAGGATGCGTCGAGGGCCGCGATCCCGGCGCCGTGGTCTTCGCAGTCGTTGCCGGTGATGAGGCAGCGCGAAATGGTGGGCGACGAATCGAAGCGGCAGCAGATCCCACCGCCGTCGTAGTCATAATTGTACTGGTTGTAGGTGCCGGATCCATTGGTGATGGTGAATCCCTCGAGGACCGTGTCGCGCGTTTCGCCGTTTTCGAAGAGGACCGTGCTCCCGTAGTCGGGATTGGATGGAACCCCGCCGTCGATGGTCGTGGTCGCGGGGCCCGACTCGCTTTCGACAACGATTTCGCTGCCGGAAAATATGATGTTTTCGACGTAGGTGCCCGCGCGGACGATCACTGTGTCGCCGTTGACCGATGCATCGATCGCCTCCTGGATGGTGGCGTGGTCGTCGGGAACGTAAATCGTCGCCGACCAACCGGCCGCGGCGAAAAGGACGAAACAGAAAACAACGATAAACGGCTTCATGGTAGTCCTCCTCCGAACAATGTGTTGCGAATGACCTGGGTTGCGTAGAATTTCCAAAACTATCCCTAGTGTTTCCTCTAAACGGAATAGACGAAATATATCAAAATTGATCATGGGGATCTACGGAAAAACCGGGATCGACGGCTCTGGACCGCTGTCGATCCCGGTTTCAAGAGTCTCGGACGAGTACTGATCAGTTGCCCATGGTCGAGTCGGGCGGGATCTGATCGGCATCGGGAGCCGGCTCCGGGGCAGGAGCTGGATTGCCCGCCGGCGGCGGCTCGTCTTTTTCCGCGCCCTCCTTCTTGCCGCTGATGTCGATCGCGCTCGGAAGATTCATCCCCGCCATCTCGAAAAGGTTCTGAAGCGGCGGGAGGGAACCGAGCATGCCCGAGAGGAATCCGGCCGTGGTGGGGGCGCCGTCCTTTCCGCCCATCGAGTCCCAGACCGTGACGTTGTCGATCTTGAGGTTCTTGACCGCCTCCACCTGGGTGGCGACGAGCCCTTCGAGCTTTTCGGTGACCATGAGGAGCGCCGCATCGCGCGGGTTGCCGGCCGCGGCGTCCACGATCGCCTGGAGACCCTCGGCCTGTTTCATGAGGATCTCTCTGTTGCCTCGCGCCTGGGCTTCGAGTTTGAGGTAGATCGAGTCCGCCTCGCCCTGCGCCTCGCGCCTGTAACGCTCGGCCACGGCATCGGCGTCGATCTCCGCCTTCTGCTTCGTGATCTGGCTCGGGACGATGATATTGGCCATCTGGGTGGCGCGCTCCCTCTCGGCGCGCTGGGTCTCGGCCTTCTGCTCGGCCTGGTACGATTCTTCGAGAGCATTGGCCGCCTGCACTTTTTCAGCGGCCGTTCCCAGCTTGTCCGCCTCGGCCTCGCGCTCGCGGCGGTTGGCGTTAGAGTCGGCGACCTCGATCTTGGCGAGGTTCTCGCCGCCCACGGCCGTGGCGTTGGCCGCCGAGACCTTGATCCTCTGTTCCCTCTCGGCCTCGGCCTTGCCGATCTCGCCGTCGCGATCCTTCTCGGCCACGGCCTTCTTGGCCTCGTTGATGGCGCGCGCCGCCTCATCCTTTCCGAGCGCCTCGATGTAGCCGGACGCGTCGGTGATGTCCTTCACGTTCACGTTGATGAGCTTGAGGCCGATCTTTTTCAGCTCCACCTCGACGCCGTTGGTGATCTTGTCGACGAACTTGTCCCGGTTGGAGATGATCTCCTCGATCTGCATGGTGGCGATGACCACACGGGTCTGGCCGAAGATGATGTCCTCGGCGATTTTCTGGATCCCGTGGCTGGGGATCCCCAGGAGGCGTTCGGCCGCGTTCTCCATCACACCCGGTTCGGTGGAGATACCCACGGTGAAGGTGGAAGGCACGTCGATCCTGATGTTCTGCTGGGAGAGGGCGCCGGTGAGATCGATGTCCATCGTCATCGGCGTCAGGTCGAGGAACTCGAAATCCTGCAGCACCGGTAGAATGAACGCGGCCCCGCCATGAATGCATCGGCCGGAGCGCTTGCCGCTCGCGTCAGCGCCGACCTTACCGTAGATTACCATGACCCGGTCGGGCGGGCACCGCTTGTAGCGGCTCAGGAATGTAATGACAGTGACGAATACAACGAGAACGAAAACGATGACCAGCCAGAGCCAGCCGCTGATAAATTCTTCCATTATTTCAACTCCATCTTCTGGACGAGAAGCGTACTGCCGCCCAGGATTTCAACCACCTTTACGGGCATGCCCGGTTTCAGATCTTCGCCATGATTGGACATCGCGCCGATCTCCCTGAGCCGGCCCTGCACCTTGAGCTGGACCTGGCCCTTCCCTTCCCCCTTGGCCGGGATGGTCACGTAGACGGTGCCCGTTTGTCCCACGGCGTTCGCGTAGTTGATGTTCCCCGCTTCCGAAAGTCCGAGAAGCTCTTTCATGAGGTAGAACACGACAACCACGAAAAAACAGCCCACGCAGACCGCGATCACGATGGCCAGGACCGTGTTCAGCCCTGCGTCGAGCAGGACGATCCCCGTCCACCCGAATCCCACGAAGAATGCCGTGATCGTTCGGAAAGAGATCAGCGCGAGTCCGGAGCTGTGCACCGACAGATCGGCATGGTCGATCGGTACGTCCACATCGGCGTCCGGTGCGAAATCCACGTCCGCGTCGCCGCCGGCCAGACCGATCAGGTTGAGCAGGAGCTGCAAGATGAGAATCAGCGTTGACAGCCCCGCGATGACATAGAGAATCTGCTGCACTAACGTAAGTGCCGCCCACCAGTCCGCCATGGTTCCCTCCTTCTTCGCGGGGTTGGAACAGGTGCCCTGTTGATCTTTTTCTCCGCCCTGATTCCCGATGAATCAACTTTATCCGCGGCCAGGTGCACGTGTCAACACCTAGCTTGCTTTCGGTCAGCTCATGGGCCACAATCGGAACGAACCCGCACGCTGGAATCACCTTCAGAAAAGAAAGAACATGAACACCCTCTCCAATTGCCTGATCGCTCTCATCGTACCGGTGCTCCTCGTCGCCGCCGTCCTCGTCACGACATCGCCTCCGCGGAACCCGTCCGCGTCGCCCGCGGGTACGGCAGATCCGGTCGATCCCGCGCCGGCCGTTTCGTTCTCCGACCTTTCGCCCACCGACGGGGCTCTCGTCTCCACGCCGATCCTCTTTTCGGGGACGGTCTCGTCGACCGGTGGACTGAGCAAGGTGGCGCTCTGGGGAGACTGGTCGGGAACGTGGCGCGAGGAGGCGGTCTTGAGCTGGTCGGGCGATGCGGAGATCCTCAGAAACGGGGGATTCGAGTCGTACGAGAAGGACGGCACCGCCACCGACTGGACCATCGACGCGGCGCCGGGAGTCGATTACGCGATCGGCCATGAAATCGATTTTGCAGACTATACCTACAGGATCGACATCATCCAGACCGCAACGGGCGGGCTGTCCGTCCATCAGGAGCCGCGCTTCGACCTGGGACAGGAATACTCCCTTTCCGTCTGGTACAAGACCTCGGGCAGCAACGCGCTCGGCCTCCAGGTCTCCGATGGGGCCGGGATGGCGGTGATCGTCGACGCCGTACTGCCGGCCACGAGCGGAACGTGGCAGACCTTCTCCACGACCTTCGTCTACGACGACCCGGCTGCCGATCAGGTGCGCGTGCACTCGATCGATGCCGGGACTTTCTTTCTCGACGAGTTCAGCCTGGTTGCGACCGGCTCTCAGAAGCTTCCCGTCTCGGTGAACGCCGCCTTCTTTCGCGCCCCGCCGGGCGGGCTCCATCACTGGGCTCTGGCGGCCACGAATGGCGGGGGCACGTTTTTCGGAGAACAGTTTTCGATCGACGTCGCGAGCAGTGTCGACGGCTGGAGGGTGCTGCCGGTCCGTTCGAAGGCCGAGTTCGAGCGGGGCGCCGTGGGCGGCGAAGGGCTTCAGCACATGCTGAGTCTCGCGCGGAGCAGGTCCGATCCGGATGTGGTCTACATGTCCCACGACTGCGGCCAGGTCTGGCAGACGGTGAACAACGGCGCGGCCTGGCGAAAGACCCTCGGCAACGGGCTCTGGTCGAAGACCGCATACTCGATCGCCGTCGATCCTGTCGATTCCGATACCCTTCTGCTCATCGCCTACGCCGGATCGAACTATTTCGACAGCGGATATGACGGGATCTACAGATCGACCGACGGCGGGCAGAACTGGGACTGGGTCCTGTTCGAGGAGAAGAAGAACCCGAGGCATCTGGAGCAGAATCTCGCCCACGATCCGTCGAGCGTCGACCGGACCGGGGCGCAGAGATGGTACGCGGCATTCGAGGCACAGGCGCTCTACCGCTCCGACGACTCCGGCGCGACCTGGTCGGCCCTGGCCGATCTGTCCGCCCATGGCCATGTCTACTCTGTCCGCGTCCATCCCACGGACGGCACCGTCTACCTGGCCACCTCCCTCGGCCTCTACACGAGCGTCGACCAGGGGAGCACGATCCAGCCGCTCGGCGATCTTCCGGCGGGCACCGTATCGGGCCTCCAGGTCGTGGAACTCTACCCGAACGTGATCGCGGCGGTCGTGGCCGATACAGGTCTCTACCTGTCGAATGACGGCGGGCAGACCTTTTCCCTCCTGCGTTCCTGGAACGAAGCCGCCTACGTCTTCGTGAATCAGGGATTTCCCGGTGTGGTCTACCTGACCGGCCTCGACGGCGACGCCTGGTCGAGCCAGGACTGGGGCGCGACGTGGACGGAGACGGACACCTTCCCCGAGAACGGACTCTGGCGGGACTCGATCCTCCTCTACTGGCTCGGCGAGATCGCCGGTTCGAAAACCGGAATCTCCCCCGATCCCAGGACGCCGACCGAAGCGATCGCCTTCGCCAACGCGACCTTCTGGAAGACGCGGGACGCCGTCGATTTCGAGAGCGCTTCCACCCTTTTCACCGGATACAATTGCGAGTGGTGGGCCAGGGGGATCGTTTTCGACAGAACCGATCCGAACCGTTTCGGGCTTCTCACGGCTGACGCGGGCCTGGTCTACACCGACAGCCGGGGCGACCATTTCGAGAGGTATTCGATCGACCGCGATCTGATCGGCACCTGGTCGAGCATGCACGGCGCCGATTTTCAGCCGGGTACGAACGTGGTCGTGGGCGGCGTGGGCTCGAGCACGACGAACAGGAAGCTGGTGCGCACCGAGATCGTTCCCGGCTGGCACAAGGAAGACTGGAGCCTCGTCGACGCCGACGACGGCAGTTATCTCGTCGTGACTTTTCATCCGGACGATCCGAACCTGGTCTTTGCCGAGGACAAGAGATCGACGGACGGCGGATCGACGTGGCAGACGATTCCCGACCTGAGCGGCTGGGGCGCCGGATCGCTGAACGCCATGGTCATGGGGATCTGCGACGCCGACCGCGATGTACTCTACGCCTTGAACGGCGACCGGGACACGATCCTCCGTTCCGACGACAGGGGGGACACGTGGTATGTCTACGAGAGCGTCAGCTGGGATTTCCGGCCCAAGGACTCGAAGCCGACCTTTGCCGTCGACCCTCTCGATCGGGACAAGGTCTGGGCGATCGACAGCGGGAACGACCTGGCCGTTTTCGACGGGACGTCGTGGAGGAGCACCGGGGTGCTCGGCCTGGTTGGATCGACCGATCCGAAGAACTTCGTCAGATCGGTCGTGGTCGACCCGAACGACAACAACGTCGTCTACGCCGGCATGTACGCCACCGGCATTCCGCCGGTCTGGAGATCGGTGGACGGCGGCTACACGTGGGAGGATATCTCACAGAACCTGCCCAGGGTGGGCGCCGCGGGATTGTCGATCAATCCGCACACGGGCGAGATCCTGCGGGGCGGCTGCGACGGAACGTGGATCTATCCGCCGCCCTATGCTTCGTCGAACCTGCTCTACGACAAGGCTGTGCCGCGGCCTTGAGCCAGGTCGCGAAGGACAGGCCGCCGCAGGGCCAACGGGAAGGGTGACATGACAACCGCCGAGAATCACGGGGAGCCCGGACAGCGCGCGGGCGCGGGCCCGGGAGGCAGCACTGCCTATCTGGTTTCCGTCTGCCTCGTGGCCACGCTGGGCGGCCTGCTCTTCGGATACGACACGGCCGTGATCAGCGGCGCCATCGGGTTCTTGGAGGAGCACTTCTCGCTCGACGCGGGCGAGAAGGGCTGGGCCGCGTCGAGCGCACTCGTGGGATGCGCCGTGGGTGTGCTCCTTGCCGGTGCGATGAGCGATCGCTTCGGCCGCAGGAACACGCTCCTGCTGGCGGCGGTCCTCTTTCTCGTCTCGGCCGTGGGCACCGCGATCCCGCGCACCTTCACGCTCTTCGTCGTCTTCCGCATGGTGGGCGGCCTTGGCGTCGGCGCCGCATCGATGACGAGCCCCCTCTACATCGCCGAGATCAGTCCGGCCCCGATTCGCGGGCGCATGGTGTCGGTGAACCAGTTCGCCATCATCTTCGGCATGCTGGTCGTTTACTTCGTCAATTACTTCATCGCCGGCCTGGGCGACAGGGCGTGGAACGTCGATGCGGGCTGGCGTTGGATGTTCGGCAGTGAAGCGCTCCCCGCCGTGCTCCTTCTCGGGTTGCTCTTCTTCGTGCCCGAGAGTCCGCGCTGGCTTTTCAAGCGGGGGCGCGCCGGACGGGCGCGCGCGGTGCTCGTGCATGTGAACGGACCGGCCCACGCCGACCGGGCCGCGGCCGAGATCGAGGCGTCGCTGGCGCAGGACAGGGTGTCGCTCGGAGAACTGTTCGGGCCCGGCCTGCGCATGGCGCTCGTCATCGGAGTGATCCTCGCCGTGCTGCAGCAGGTGACGGGCATCAACGTCTTTCTCTACTACGCGCCCGAGATCTTCAAGGGGATCGCCGGCGACAGCGTGGACGCCGCGCTGCTGCAGACGATCGTGGTGGGGGTGGTGAACCTCGCCTTCACCGTGCTGGCGATCTGGACGGTCGACAGACTCGGCCGCAAGCCGCTCATGATCGCCGGTGCCGCCGGGATGGGTTTCTGTCTCTTCGCGCTCGGCCTGTCGGCCTTCTGCGAGCGTACCGATATCTGGATCCTGGCGTTCATCCTCGGGTACATCGCGTGCTTCGCGCTGTCGGTGGGGCCGGTGACGTGGGTGATCCTCTCGGAGATCTTTCCCATGCAGGTGCGCGGCCGGGCGATGGCGCTCGCGGCGTTCTGCCTCTGGGTGGCCAACTTTTTCGTTTCCCAGACCTTTCCCATGATGGACGAGAACGAATGGCTCGTGGACACATTTCACCATGGATTTCCTTTCGGGATCTATGCCCTCTTTAGCATCGTGCTCGTGATTTTCGTTTCGATGGCGGTTCCCGAGACAAAAGGCAAGTCCTTGGAGCAGATCGAAAAGATCTGGTCGCGGCGCACGCGTTAAAGGACTTGCCTTTCGACCGGGGGCGGCTTACTTTGAATTTGTCGACGAGGGAATAACCGACCGCTTCTGTCTCGGCGATGGAGTTCGTTTTGAAGTATTCGTCATCGCAAACGCTCGGGATCGTTCTGTTTTGTGCGCTGCTCGCGGTCGTCACGGCGGCGATATTCGTTCTGGGAGATCCGGGTGAAGAGGAAGCGGCCGGGATCGCTCCCGTTGTCGAGAGCGGCGCCGGGATGGAGAGCCACGTCCCGAGCGAAGCGTTCGAAGACGATGACGCGGAAATCGGCGAAGAGGCGGACGGCGGCAGAATCGCGGTCGCTCCGCAGGAGGCGGACCTCGCGCATCCCTCGAATCGCGACCGGATCCACGTCAAGGTCCGCTTTCTGGATGTCCACGGACAACCGATCGAGGGTGTGAAGGTGTCACAGCGGTCGCGGTCCGATGCGGACCAGAAGGTGAGCGGACCGGACGGCCGTATCGAAGGAGAATTCACGTACTGGGAAGACTCGCAGGAATACGTGATCCGACTGAATGCCGAGAAGAAGGGATACGAGAGATTGAGGGAATCATTCCGTTCGGCGATGAGCAAGGCCGTCGATCTGGGCGATCTCGTTCTCGGTCCCGCGGGCGCGGTGCTGGGTCTGGTCCTGGACGAGGCCGGAATGCCCGTTCCCGACGCACGGGTGACCTGCACACCGGCCGATCTTCACGAACTGGACGTGGAGAGGATGAAAGACAGCGGTCCGCGCTCCGCGCGATTCGAAGGATGGACATCGAGTGTTTCAACGCAATCCGCGGAGGACGGCAGCTTTCGGATCGACGGTGTTCCCGTCGGAATGATCCGCGTCTGGGCAGGAACCAAGACCACCTTCCATTCCTGCACCGAACCGTTCGAGTTGCCCCCGGCCGCGGAGATCACCGGACTCGTCCTCGTCCTCGAGTCGAGGCCGATCGAGGATCGTATCGAGGGCGTCGTGCTCTATCCCGACGGAACGCCTTTTCCTCGCGCCAAGGTCAGGGTCTTGTACAAGACCCCTTCCTACAGCGGAAGTTCGAGGTTTTCGACCGATGAAGAGGGCCGCTTCCTGTACATGCTGAAGGATTACAAGCTCACCGAAGAAGGAGCACACTCGGTCGAAGCCTATGATCGAGAGGGACGGTATCTGCCCGTCAAGGTCGAGAATGTTCTCCCCGGAACGCTCGACCTCGTTCTGCAGCTCACCGCTCTCCGCTCTCTGATCTTCCTTTCCGTGCGCGACGAGGATGGGCAGTTTCCGGCAGCCTGCGAGGTCAAGGTCTATCTGGAAAAAATGGTCCGCCGCAGCGCTGACGATGGCTTTTCGGGTTTCTATGACCGGGCGGACAAGACATACTCCTTCCGATCGGCCGATTTCGCGGACACGCCCGAGGCCGAGCTCATCAGACCGGACGAGGATTTCTGGATCAGCGTGACCGCGGAGGGTTTTCAGACCGTTGAGCTGGGACCCTATGATCCGCGTCTGGCCCCGGAGAGGCTCGAGGCGATTCTGCTTTCCCTGCCGGGGATCAAGGGTCGGATTCTGGCCGGGGCGCAGCCGGTCGAGGGCGCGAGAGTCAGCCTCCACAAGCCGATTACGGGGAGTCTGGAGTACAGTGTGAACGGCTTCGTCTGCCGGTCGGTCGGGGATGCCACCGCCTCCGCGAAGACCGACGAAGAGGGCCGCTTCTGCCTCTGGCTGGGAAAATCGGGGACTTTCTATCTGAGGGCCGAGGCGGTGGAGCACGCACCCTTCGAAATGGGGCCGCTCTATTTCGATAATACCGGGAAGCGGGACGACCTCGAGATCGCTCTCACCCGGGGCGGCGCGATCGAGGGGACTGTTCGCACGATGGCGGACTGCAAACCCGACGAAATCCACGTGGCGATTTCGCGCGGCGACGGTTTTCCAGTCAGCCGTCGCGTCGGCGCGGATGGACGCTATCGGTTCGAGCGCCTCACCCCGGGGTACTGGCAAGTGGAGAAAAGCGATGAGGACAGGGCGGGGCAAAGGAGCTACTCCATCTCCTCTTCACATGCCGATTCGGGCGGCGAAGAACCCGAGTGGTCCTGTTTTGTCGAGGATGGAAAGACCACGATCTTCGATCTCGACCTGACCCGCGACAGCACCTGCCCCCTGTCCGGGATCTTCAGCATCGACGGATCGATACCGGCGCGCTGGCGTGCGGATATCATTAAAACAGGTCCGTTGCGGTTCGATCGGAATCGCACCGTCTTGAGCCCCGACGGACGCTTCGCGCTCGAAGGCCACGAACCGGGTACCTACGACCTCAGGATCAATGGTTATCTGGGCGCCGGGGTCAGGGTCCTCGTCGAGGACGTTGTCGACCTGTCCTTCGCCGGGACGTCCTGGATCTACCAGCTCTCTTCAGGAAAGGTGGAGATTCACGGCGCCCATCCGGCCGAGGCCGGCAGAACCGATTATCGTCTCACGTGGAGGGCGAGCGGCAATCTCGTCATGACGCTCTACTTCGAACCCGATTCCGATGGGTACGCTCTGATCCCGGTCGCGCCTTCGGGGAAGGCGGAGATCGTGCGCTCCGTTCGAGATACGGAGACCGGTCGCAGCGAGAAAGAAGTTCTCTCCGAGGTCGATGTGCTGGTGGGTCAAACGGCGACGGTCAGGCTGGATTGACACCGCTGATCAGAAGAGCCGCCCCGCGAGCAGCGCATAGACGACTGCCGCGAAGACGGTGGCGCAGAGCGGGCTTCCCACCCAGCCGATGACGATCTCGGCCACCTTGCGCTTGCTCACGGCGCGGGCGCCCTTGACGAGGCCCACGCCGATCACGGCGCCCACGATCGCCTGCGACGTGGAGACGGGGATACCCATCATGGAGAAGAGGTACACGGCCGACGCTGCCGAGACCTGGGCGGCGAGCGCGCCCGAGAGGTCGAGGGGGGTGATCCTCTTTCCCACGGTCTCGGTCACCCGCTTGCCGAAGGTGACGGCGCCCACGGCGAGGGCGAGCCCGCCGAAGAGCGCGAGGTACACTCCCTTGTCGGGATACTTGCTCAAGAGAGGGCCGATCGCGTTACCCACGTCGTTCATGCCGAGCGAGTAGGACACGTATCCGGCGGAAAGGAGAACGAGCAGCGCGAGGATCGCGTTCCACCTGTGGAGATCGTTCACGGCGCGGAGGAACAGTTCGAGGAGAAGGTAGAACACCGCCGAAAGGATCATGGTCAGGAAGGGGCAGACCACCCAGCAGGCGAGGATCTTCCAGAGAACGCCGAGCTGAAAGTAGCCCGATTCGAATCCCACCATGCCGATCCCCACGCCGAGCACACCGCCCACGATCGCCTGCGACGTGGAAACCGGTATCCGCGAGAAGGTGGCGAGGGTCACGAAGAGCCCTGCCGAGAGGAGGGCCACGAGAATGGCCAGATCGGGGAGTTTTCGATCGGGAAAGTACTGCTCGTGGCCGGCCGGTTTGCGCCGGGCGATCTCCCGGGCGATCTCCTGTTCCAGGGCTTCTTTCCGGCCGGCCAGTTCCGCCGCGAGGGGCGATCCCGTTCCGGCGCACGCGGCGATCCGTTCGTCGAGGCTCTTCATCTCCGCCCGCTTGGCGGCCGGGGCGAAGTCGCGCTGATCGCAGATGACGATCCCTTTTCCGATCGTTTTCATCACGTGGTGGCCCTGGAACACGGCGCCCGCGATGACGCAGACGGTCATCAAGAGGACGGCGTGCCTGAAGCGGATCAGTCCGGAGCCGACCGACGTGCCGATGCAGTTGGCCGCGTCGTTGGCGCCGATATTCCAGCCCACGTAAAAGCCTGCGACGAGCAGGACGACGGTGATCACGACTTCGATGGTTTACTATCCTCCAATTCTGCGGGGCGGCGATCGATCAGATCGAGCGCTTGACCACCATGATCTCGAACCGGTCGGAGACATTCTCGATCCGGTCCGAAATCGCGGCGATATTGTCGATGAGTTCCTTGAAGAGGATCTTCTCGGCCATGGACAGATCGGATTTGAAAACCGCCTTGATCAGGTCCCACTGGATCCTGTCCACCTCCTGCTCCTTCTTCTCGACCCGTGCTGCCGCGGCGAGCACATCGTCGAGGTTTTTCTGGAACAGTTCGTAGATATTCTCGAGCGGCACGAAACACTCGAGCGTTGCCTTGACCATCTTCTTGATCCCGGCGATGAGAAAATCCGGAATGCGCGGCCGCGTGAGCACGATGAAGTCGCTCGTCGACTCCACCTTGTTGGCGATCTTGTCGATCAGCTCCAGGAGCACGATGTAGTCTTCCCTGTAGATGGGAAGAAAGGCTCCCTCGCTCAGTTTCATCGCCACTTTTCGCCGGATCGAGTCAGCCTCACGTTCCAGGTTGTGGATCGTATGGGCTTCCTCCTTGAACTGCTTGTCCCGGTTCAGGTAGTCGTCGACGAGACTCGAGAATTTCGACAGAGTCTGCTCGACCAGTTGAATGTGCCGGATGATCAGTTTTTCTACCTCTTTTTCCTTCTTGCCGAAAAACAACATCGGACGCCTCCGTGGGTTTAGGGAATTCATTCAGGGCATATTGTATGAGATCGGGTTATGGAGTCAAAAGGTTGAGGTACCTCTGATCATCGCGCGAAAAGGGAAAACCGGCTCTTTCCGCCGCGGTCGCGAAGGCTGGACAGGCGAGGACGACTGGTGTGATCGGACGAGGAACGGATGAGAGCCAGGTTTCATCGAGTCCGTCTTTCTGTTGACTCTCCGGCCGATCCTATCGATAATCACCACTGACGGGAACCATAGAGAAGGACGTTCCCCTTCGGGTGATATTCAAGCGGGCGGCGCGACGACCGACGTCGAGCCGTGACGATTTTCCGGCCGATCCGGAGCTCCCAATGTTGTTGATACACATCGGCTACCACAGAACCGGATCGACCTGGCTCCAGAGGGTCTTTTACCCGATTCATCCCTTGCTGGAATCGGTGCTGTCACACGAGGAGATCTATTCGAAACTGGTGAGGCCGAACAGCCTCGTTTTCTCGCCTCTCGATGTGGTCGCACATTTTTACGACAGGATCGAGACGGTTCAGGAGACGGGTAAGGTGCCGATCATCTCGTCGGAGATCCTCTGCGGGAGCCCTTTCACGGGCGGGAGGGAGAGCAAGGAGATCGCCGACAGGCTCTTCGAGGTCTTCCCCGGCGCCAAGATCCTGATCGTGATCCGCGAGCAGATCAGTGCGATCACCTCGACCTACAAGCAGTTCGTCCATGGCGGCGGGCCGGGCAGCCTCGGCCGGTTCCTCGATCCCCCTGAATACTCCTTCAGCTTTCCCTGGTTCGCGCCTGACCACTTTTATTACGACAGGCTGGTCAGCCACTACATCTCGCTCTACGGCGATCAAAACGTTCATGTCCTCTGTTTCGAAGAACTCCTGAAGGACAAGATCCGCTTTTACGACCAGGTGCTCGCCTGCGCCGGCATCGAAAGCCTTTCGGGCTTTCTGAAGGAGACACTGGTCGACTTCGACTCGAAACCGGCGAAGAACGAGAGCCTTTCCGATATCAGTATCTCCATCAAGAGGTTCCTCAACAGGTTCGTTCTGTCGCCGTCCAATCCCTATCCCCTCCTGAAGATTCCCCATGCCAACAGGGTCAGCTGGTCCCTGCTGCTCCGGATCGATCGCCTTCTGTTCAACCGGTTGAAGTGCAGGCCGATCCAAAAAAGGGTGCGCCGCGAAATGGGAGATCGCTTCGCGGAGAGCAACCGGAGGCTCGAATCGATGATCGGCAAGGATTTGGGATCCCTGGGCTACGGGACATGATGGTGGCAATATCCCGCGATTTGATCAGAACTGAATTTTTTAACATACCTTACGACGTTTCCATCGAACACGCATAGCGAACCGATCCGCACAATCCGTTGCAGCCGTCCCAGATCCTCCTCGGCGAGCGCTCCGATTCGATTCGGTACACTTTCAGTCGAGGCCGGCCCTTAGCGTGGGATTGTATAGAAAAATTTCATGTCCGTGGAGTGCCCGTTAGTGTAAATTAATTAAACAGTTAGGGGAATCCCACGTCGCTCCTCCACGTGATGGAGAAAAAAAATTCAATATGGAGACTTGCAAAATCGATATGGTGTATGTATACACACATACACTTGATTTTTGATCCTTGACGGAATTCTCCTCATGCAGATTTTCATCAATCACAAGAGCGGCGTACCGGCATGGCGGCAGATCATGCAACAGGTCAAGAACCTGGTCGCGGCCGGCGCCCTCGAAGCCGGAGAAAAGCTTCCCTCCGTGCGGGCTCTCGCCAAGGATCTCGGCGTCAATCCGATCACCACGGCGCGCGCCTACCGCGAACTCGAAACCGAGGGTGTGATCGCCACCCGGCAGGGGGCGGGGACTTTCGTGGCTTCGAGACGAACGCTCCTTTCGCCCGACGAGGTCCGGCGCCGCCTGGTACCGCTCGTGGATGAGATCCTGGTCAACTCGCGCCAGATGGACATGACCCTGAAAGAGCTCATCGATCTCATCCGCGAACGGGATGATGGAATTTTCAGATAACTGGAGTGGAACGATGGCACCATTGATCGAATTCAGAAACGTTTCCAAGTCCTTCGCTTTCGCCAAGGCGCTCGATGACCTGTCGCTCACCGTGGAGAGTGGTTCGATCTACGGCCTCCTCGGCCGGAACGGGGCGGGAAAGACCACGGCGCTCAGGATGCTCGCCGGGCTCGACGATCCGACGAGCGGCGAGGTCCTCGTTTTTGGCAAGACGCCCGGCGACCTCGACGATCTGGACAAGGCCAATATCGGCTATGCGGGCGCCGGCCAGGTCATTCCGCCCTACATGACCGTCGCCGAGGTGTGCGACACCGTGAGGCGCGCGGCGCCCCGCTGGGACGACGCCCTCTGCCGCACCATACTCGACGAGGGCAGGATCGAACCCACAAAGAGGGTGCGCGCTCTCTCGAGGGGGATGAAGCAGCGCCTGCGCCTCGCCCTGGCTTATGCCAAGCGTCCCAAGGTGCTCATCTTCGACGAGCCCGCCGAGGGTCTCGACACGATCGTGCGATACGGGCTCTTCGCCCGCGTCCTCGACGTGGTGGCCCAGGGTGACTCCTGCGCCATCGTGTCGTCCCATGTGCTCGCCGACGTGGAGCGGGTCGCGGACCGGATCGGCTTCCTCTCGAGCGGAAAGCTCCTGGTCGACGGGCCGCTCGACGACATGAAGGACAGGTTCCGCCGGGTGCGCATCGCGTGGCCCGAATCGGGCGATCCGGGCCAGCGCCTGGAGAGTGAAACCCTGGCCGAGGGCTCGTTCTCGTTCAGGAGGGATGGGCGGCAGGCGAGCTTCATCACGGGGCGCTACGACGATGCCTGGCTCGCGGCGTTCAAGCGGAAGTTCCCCTCCTGCATGGTGGAGATCGATCCGCTCGATCTGGAAGGGATATTCATCGAGATTCTGGGGGACGAGTCATGAAGAAGGACGCGAACGCCATCGAATGGGGCGCCTTCGTCTACGAGTGGAAGAGGATCGGACGCCGCGGGCTCTTCAAGTTTCCCGCGAGGGACAAAAGCTGGAGATATCCCACGGCGACCGGCTTGGTTTTCAGTCTCGGCCTTCTGGGAACGATGATCTTCCTCGGCATTTTCGTCTACCGCGACGTGCCCTTTCTCGTGTTCTTTCCCGTCCTCGGTGCGGCGGCTCTCGCCGGAAAGATCTGGGAAGAACGCAATCCGCTGATGATGGAGCCGGTGGGCGAGTTCATCACCTCGACCTGCTTTTCCGACCGTACCTGGTACAAGGCGAGCCTGTCGCTCGGACTGCTGCTCTCCCTCGGCCTCGGCGTCGTGATCGCGGCCGGGACACTCGTCTGGTTCGCTCTCATCGAAGAGAACCAGCCGATCGACGACGGTGATGTCTGGGGCATTGCGGCCCTGCCCATGGTGACCGGCCTCTTCTTCCTGTTTCATATCGGCTGCCAGCGGCGCAAGTTCCTCTGCCAGCTCGGCGTGGAATCCCTCGAGGGGACGGAGCATCTGATCGGAGAGGTGGAGCGGGCCCCTGTCCGGGGGATCTGGCGGGTCCTGTTCAGCCCCGCTTCGTTTTTCGCCCTCTACGTGATCGTCCTCAACTGGCATGTGGGTTTCCAGTGGGCGGTGGCCGGCTTTGCGATCGGATTTCTCATCGTCCTGGCCGTCTTCGTGATCAGAGTCATCCGCTGCCCGAATGCGGCCGATCCGACCAAACTGTTCTATTGCGGAGCGATCGTCCTTTACGGTCTGATCTGCATGCACCTGCGGGTAAGAGGTGTGGAGGTGCCTCTCTACGAACTGCCCGATCTCGCGGATCACGTCCCGATCCCGGTCTCGGTTGCGGTCGTATCCCTTCTTTTCGCGCTCGCGGCCTGGAGGAACGGAATCTGGCGGCCCGCAAAGAAAGCGGTCGTCCCACCGGGGAGAAGAACTTCGAGGGAGTCGAAATGATGTTGAACAGGATTTACGCGACCACCGTTGTAGTAGCCATCGCCCTGCCTCTCGTCGCGTTCGTCGCGCTCGCGCCCGGTATCGAGACTCCGACCCTCGACACGGTGATCGACGCGATCAACGACGTCGTTCATGATTCGAAAGCTCCCGGCGCCCAGGAGCCGGCTCAAGCGGTCCTGATCCCTTCTTTCGACGGATGGACGAAGGTGGACCAGATCCCGTCCGCATGGCGGGAGCCCTTTCCGCGCGGTCTCTACCAGAAACTCCGGTACCGTTCCCCCGAAACCGTGCGGAGCGTATTCGAAGAGACCTATTCGGTCCTCGCTTCCGGATCGGACGAAATGCCGGCAGCGGCGCAGTGGAGGGTGATCCTCCGGTCGATCTTGAGCGGATTGCTGGTCCACTCTCTCGATATCACTCTCGACAAGGGGCTCATCGACGGCGTGGAAGCCTACCTTCACCTGCCGAGTGTCGATTATTTTCTGGAGAACGTGCCCGAGGGGAGCGCCGAGTATCACAACCTCGCCGTTCACAGGTCGTCCTACTGGCCGTGCCGGTACCCGGACCGGCCGTGGCTTCTGCGATGGGACGGCGAAGACGTGTTCAAGCGGCTCACCGAAGTGTACGATGAGGAGCTCCAATCAGACGTGACCGACGCCATGCACCGCGCTCTGGTCGGCTGGAGCCCGGACATCATCCGGCCGTGGCTGCCGGTGGCCTATTTCTGCAAGTTTCCAGAGCGCCTCCGGCCTGCGGTCGCGGAAGAATTTCTTCGCAGGACCCTCGAGGGGAAAGAGTGTCCTTACCTCGTCAACGTGGCCGCGCTCTTCGTGTACCGCGCGGACGCCGAGCGCCTGAAGCACCTCATGGAGGAGCTCCTCGGCGCATGGCTCGGCGCGACCCGGCCGGCCGACCAGGATGAGCACGAGTTCAACGATCCGGCCTTCCTGTACTGGCTCATCCACGCCATTGCGCCCGCCTTCGCCGACGAGCCGGTGGTCGACGCGATCCGTTCTCTCGAAGCGGACCAGGATCGCAAACCCCAGGGGCTGGAGACGGTCGAGGAGGCCTGGCTCTGGGCCCGTAAAACCACCGAGGAGAGGATCGCCTCCGGTGTCGAGCGGCGCGGATTCTTTTTCGGACTCATGGATGGGATCCCGCCGGGCGGAAGGCTCGGGGCGTACAAATCTTTCGATTCCTTTCCCAAGGCCAATGGCCATACGCTGATCGATCTGCAGGAATATCGGCTTGACCTGTTGGAGGAAAGATAGGATCGCGCCGCGGATCAAGGCCTCTCGACCCACCCGCCCCCGGTTTCACTTTTGACCCTCGAAACATGGATGGTTCCGGCCCCGGACGGCCGTGGCTTTTTTCATGGCTCTCCGCGTTCGGGCCGACTATTCTGGTAGGCCATTACGACCTTTGATTCTGATTCCACGTGCCCGGTCCCGGCACTTGAGTGCGGTTCGGGCTTGCTGGCCGTGCTGCTTGAAGGAGGCTTTGAATGAACGATTCCAATCGAACACGTCGAGATTTCTTGAAGGGCGCTGCCCTGGCCGGAGCCGGAATCCTGGTGAGCAGCGGCGCGGGGTGCGCGCTCTTGCGGCCGAGCCCCCGGTACCGGTCGCCGAACGAAAAACTCAACATCGCCTGCATCGGCGTGGGAGGGCGGGGCCGCGCCAACGTGAACGGCGTGATCACGGAGAACATCGTCGCCCTCTGCGACGTGGACGACCAGAAGCTCTGCGGCACTTACGACGCGATCAAGGAGAAGTTTCCCGAGGTCAAGAAGTATCACGATTACCGCGTCATGTTCGACGAGATGCACAAGCAGATCGACGCGGTCGTGATCAGCACTCCCGACCATATGCACGCCCTGCCCGCCATGATCGCCATGGAGCACGGCATGCACGTCTACTGCGAAAAACCGCTCACACACGATGTGTGGGAAGCCCGCATGCTGGCTCGCATGGCCGAAAAATACGGCGTGGCCACGCAGATGGGCAACCAGGGCTCCTCGTCGAGCGGTCTGCGCGCGGGCGTCGAGGCGATCCGGTCGGGTGCGATCGGAAAGATCCGCGAGGCTCACGTGTGGACCAACCGGCCGGTCTGGCCCCAGGGCATGGATCGTCCCACCGAGGAACCGGAGATTCCCGAGCACGTCAACTGGGACCTCTGGCTCGGCACCGCGCCCGAACGGCCCTGGCATCCCTGCTACCACCCATTCAAGTGGCGCGGCTGGTGGGATTTCGGCACGGGCGCGCTCGGCGACATGGGGTGCCACACGGCCAACATGGCTTTCAGGGCGCTCGAGCTCGGTTCGCCCGTGAGCGCCCAGGCGGAGCACTCGGCCTTCAGCAGGGATAGTTTTCCCACGTGGAGCGTGATCACGCTCAATTTCCCCCGGCGCGGCGGGCTGCCTCCGCTCCGGTGGAACTGGTACGACGGGTCGAACCAGAAACCGGCCTGGGTGATCGAGAAACTCAAATCCTTCATCCACGGCCGCGAGCTCTCGGGCTCAGGCTCCGTGCTCGTCGGAGACAGGGGCACCCTCTATTCTCCCAATGACTACGGTGTGGAATGGCATCTTCTTCCCGAGGAGGATTTCGAGGGCTGGACCGCGCCGGAGCCCTGGCTTCCGCGGCTCACCGACGTGGAAGGACAGAGCAAGCACCATCAGGAGTGGATCACCGCGTGCAAGGGCGGTCCGCAGGCCTTTTCCAACTTTGCCAGCGCCGGTCCGCTCACCGAAACGCTCCTGCTCGGAAACGTGGCCATGTACGCCGGCCACCAGATCATGTGGGACGGCGACAACTGCGAGGTGACGAACTCAGACGAGGCGAATGCCCTGATCCGGCGGCGGTACCGCGCGGGATGGGAGTATTGATCGGCTGACCCGCAACCCGGTTCGGATCGTGGATCGTCGAAAAGATGCGACCATAAAAAGAGGCGGAAACCAGCGAGCCCACGAGGCTCGCCAGGTTCCGCCTCCTCATTGGAATCATTCCCTCAATCAACCGAGCTTCTTCCGAAAACGAAACAATCACCCCGATTCTCCGGGCAGATCACCTCGGTCTTCCATTTCTCCTGTATCGCCTTTTGGGCGTACTCCTCGTAGAGATACTCCCGGTCGCCGGCGTGGGTGGGGACCATCATCCGGGCCGGCAGCTTTTGCAGTGTATATGCGGTGCCCTCGGCGAGCGCGGCCGGGTCATGGGCGTGGCACCCGGTGATATTGAGAAAGGCGATGTCCACGGCAGGAAACTTTTCGGCGAGAAAGTCGATCTCGCGCGTGTATCCCTCTCTTTCTCCCTCGCGCCATCCGGCGTGGTCGCCGGCGTGGTAGAGCGTCAGCCCATCCACCTCGACCAGGAATCCCACGCCGCTGTCATTGGCCGCGATGGTTGTCACCTTCATCCCGTCGATCTCGTGCGTCGTGCGCGGTGCCGTGTAGGTATAGGCGGGCGCCTGGCGCGGCTCCCAGCCGAGAATGTAGGTCACGTTCTCGAGCGCCCTGTGCCACCAGAAGATGGTCGGATCGAAATGATCGCCATGCTCGTGGGTGGCAAAGACATGCAGATCGATCCCCTCGAGCTCGTCCGGATCGATGTGGCCGTTGGCAAGGCAGGGTTGGTCGGGAGTCGGGCCGTTTTCCCAGTAGTCGAAAACCAGGAAGTGGGCCTTCGTCTTGATCGCCCAGCCGCAGTGGCCCAGGTACCAGAGGACCGCCTGCTTTTCGTCCAGTTCCTTGTCGAGCAGCCCGCATCGGCCGAAATTGGTTTCTTTGGTGGTGGCCTCGGCCTTCCTGGAAAGGAGAAGGTCTGCCGTGTCCTTGTTGCCGTACTTGCCTGCCAGGTCGAGCGGGGTCAGTCCGGACGCGTCCTTCCCGTTCACCGCCGCGCCGTTGGCGAGGAGGAGGTCGGCCATGGCGGATTCGCCCTTGATCGCCGCCCAGTGAAGCGCATTCCGGCCGTACTGCGGATCGTGCTTGTTCACCTCGGCGCCGGCGCCGATGAGAAGGCCGGCGATCTCATTCTCGCCCTTGACCACCATTTCGTGGAGCAAGGAGCGCCCGTCGGCGCGGGCGACATCGACCCGCGCGCCCGCCTTGACGAAGAGTTTGCAGATATCGGACCGGCCCCTGTTGGCAGCGGCGAAGAGGGGCGTCCATCCGGTCTCGGTCGCGGCATTCACGTCGAGGCCTTTTTCGAGGAGCAGGGCGGCGATGTCGTGCAGGCCGCCGAAAGCCGCGTTGTGCAGGGCGGTCCACCCCCCTTCGGCCTCGGCTTTCACATCGGCGCCCTTTTCCAGGAGAAGCTCGGCAATCTGCTTGTGCCCGTGCAAGGCGGTCAGAAGAGGAGTCTCCCCGCGATAGTTGGCCATGTCGATATCGGCTCCCCGGCCGATGAGGAGCCGCACCATCGGTGTTTTCCAGTTCTGGACCGCGTGGAAGAGCGGAGTCCGCCCCTCGAGATCCCGCACATCGATCGACGCGCCCCGGTCGAGAAGATACTCGACGATCTCGCCGCTCTCCCGGGATGCGGCCCAGTGCAGCGGCACCATCCCCTGTGTGAAATTCTGCATGTTCACATCAGCGCCGTGCTCCACGAAGAGACGCACGAGGTCCAGGTCGCCGCTCGATGCGGCGAAGTGGAGCGGTGTCGTGCCATTGTCATCGGCGAATGCGACGTCGGCGCCCTTCTTCACGAGATAGGCGGCCGTGTCGCGGTGGCCGCGTGCGGCCGCGTTGTGCAGCGGCTGGCTGTTCTCACGGTCACCGGTCTCGAGGGAGGCGCCCTTCGCGAGAAGCTCGCCCACGATTCCGGTCCGGCCGTGGAGCGCGGCCAGGTTGAGCGGACTGAGGCCGAGCGCGTCCTTGACCTCGATCAGCTTCGGATCGGCCTGAAGCAGAAGGTCGGCCACGTTCCAGTGTCCGCCGACGATCGCCGCATGAAGCGGCGTGCCCCCTCCGCCGCAGAGGGCGCTGGCCAGGGCCGGCTCCTCGGCCAGAAGCGCCTTGACCCTGGCGAGGTCGCCTTCCTGCGCGGCCCCGTGAATGTCGTTTGCCCTGGCGCCGCCGGCCAGGACCAGGAGGGAGATGAGCAGTATGATCGCTTGCTTGTTGCCTACCATGAGATCCTCCAGGACTGAGCGGAATGAAGTATCCGAAGCGTGTGCGTGCACATAAGGTCTACCAGACAAATCGTGTCTTCCAGACAGGGAGACCGTGATTGAGTCTTGCTCTTTTTTACGCGAATTTACGGAGAGCCGTAACCGGAATGTGACGGATGCCGGGCCTCGCGGTTCGAAGAGCGCGAAATGCGTGATGGGCGATGCGGGAAGAGGAGAGTCGTCACTCCCCGATCGTGTACCGTATCCGCACGATCCTCTCCGTTCTCATGGTGAAACTCTTCGCGCGGAATCGGCCGATCTCGGCGGTGTGCGCCACATGTTCGCCCGAGCATGGCATGGATGTGAGGTCGCCCATATGGACGATGCGGATCGACCCGGCTCCCTCGGGAACCTTCCACAGATCGAAGCGCCGCGACGCGTCTTGAAGGGGAATCGTTTCGGAGGTGACCGTCAGGTCCCGCTCGATCTCGATGTTCACCGAATTTTCCACGGCCGCGAGGTCCTCGGCCGTGAAGGGTCGGGAAATCTCGTAATCACACTTCGATTTCTTCGGGCCCAGATGCATCTCCAGATTGCGCGGCGCGCCGAAATCGCGGCGCATCACGGCCGTGAGGAGATGTTCGACGCTGTGCATTCTGTTCATGATTTCCATGCGTGTTCCTAGGTGCTTTCCGAAGACTCAAAGGGTGTCGATTCTAGAGATATTTCAAATCGTCTGTGCTAAACTTATTCTACCCTTTCGTAGTGCCCGCCCAATGGCGTTGTTGTTTTACCAGATTGACAGGACGACCTCCAATGTACAGACCAGTTTCGATTCTAATGATTGTGCTTGCCCTTTCCGTTCTTCTGCCGGTTCCCCTGACCGGCCAGGAGGCTCTCGAGGAGGAACCCCGGGAGGCGGCCCTCGAAGCGCCGCCCGACGATTCGGAGGAGAACGAAGAGGAGAGGGACCGGTTGAAATCGGGCACCTTCGCGGGCCTGAAGCTGCGCGGCATCGGCCCGGCCAAGATGTCGGGCCGGATCGTCGACATCGCCGTCGATCCCACCGACCGGAGCACATGGTACGTGGCCGTGGCTTGCGGCGGTGTGTGGAAGACCCTCAACGCGGGCACCACGTGGAAGCCGATCTTCGACAGCCAGGGGGCCTGGTCGATCGGGTGCGTCACCGTGGACGCGCGCAATCCCAACATCGTCTGGGTCGGCACGGGCGAGAACAACTCGCAGCGGAGCGTGGGCTATGGCGACGGCGTGTACAAGTCGGTCGACAGCGGGGGCTCGTGGAAGAAGATGGGTCTCGAGAGCTCGGAGCATATCGGCAAGATCCTCGTCGATCCACGCGATCCGAACGTGGTCTTCGCGGCTGCCCAGGGTCCGCTCTGGGCCCCCGGCGGAGACCGCGGTCTCTACAAGACCGATGACGGCGGCGCCACGTGGAAAAAGGTCCTCGAGATCAGCGAGAACACGGGCGTCTCCGACATCGTGTTCGATCCGCGCGATCCTGACGTGATCTACGCGTCCTCCTACCAGCGCCGCCGCCGCGTGTGGACCCTGATCAACGGCGGCCCGGAGTCGGCCGTCTACAAATCGTGCGACGGCGGCGCCACGTGGGACAAGCTCAAGGGAGGGCTCCCCGGCGGCGACGTGGGCCGGATCGGCCTCGCCATCTCACCCCAGAATCCGGACGTGGTCTACGCCCTCGTGGAAGCGGCCGGCAAGGGGAGCGGCTTCTACCGATCATCCAACCGGGGCGCCACGTGGGAGAAACGCTGCGAATACCGCTGCACGAGCGCCCAGTACTACCAGGAGATCTTCGCCTGTCCCCACGCCTTCGACCGCATCTACTCGATGGACACGCGCATGAAGGTGAGCCACGACGGGGGCAAGACATTCGTGAACGTGGGGGAGGCGAAGAAGCACGTGGACAACCACGCCCTCGTCTTCGATCCCGACGATCCCGATTACCTCCTCGCCGGCTGCGACGGCGGCCTCTACGAGAGCTTCGACCGGGGCAAGACATGGAAGTTTTTCCCCAACCTTCCGTTGACCCAGTTCTACAAGGTCTGCGTCGACAATGACCTGCCGTTCTACAACGTGTACGGCGGCACGCAGGACAACAACACCCAGGGCGGCCCGTCGCGTACGGCCAGGAGCAACGGGATCACGAACTCCGACTGGTTCATCACCCTCGGCGGCGACGGATTCGAGCCGCAGGTCGATCCCCGGAATCCCAATATCGTCTACTCCCAGCTTCAGCACGGAGTGCTCGTGCGCTTCGACCGCGCCAACGGCGAGCGGGTCAGCATCCAGCCGCAGCCCGGCCCGGGCGAGGAACCGCTCCGGTGGAACTGGGATGCGGCTTTCATGATCTCGCCCCATTCGCACAGGCGCCTCTACTTCTGCGCACAGAGGGTTTTTCGCAGCGACGACCGGGGAGATTCGTGGACCGCGATCAGCGGAGACCTCACGCGCCGGATCGACCGGAACGCCCTCGAGGTGATGGGCCGCGTCTGGAGCATCGATGCCGTGGCGAAGAGCAACAACACTTCCTTCTACGGCAACATCGTCGCGATCACCGAGTCGCCCAGGGTCGAGGGCCTGATCTACATCGGCACCGACGACGGCCTGGTGCAGGTCACCGAGGACGGGGGCGCGAGCTGGCGCAAGATCGAGACCTTTCCCGATGTACCCGAGAAGGCCTACGTGTCCGACCTCGAGGCGTCGAACCATGATCCCGACCGGGTCTTCGCTCTCTTCAACAATCACAAGACGGGCGACTTCAAACCGTACGTCCTGCGCAGCGACGACCGGGGGCGCACGTGGACGCCGATCGCGGGGGACCTTCCCGAAAGAGGATCGGTCTGGGCCCTGTGCGAGGACCATGTGCGCGAGCTGCTCCTCTTCTGCGCGACCGAGTTCGGCCTCTTCTTCACCATCGACGGCGGGGCTAAATGGATCCGGCTCAAGGGCGGTCTGCCGACCATATCCCTGCGCGACATCGAGATCCAGCGCCGCGAGAACGATCTCGTCTGCGCCTCCTTCGGCCGCGGCTTCTACATCCTCGACGACTACACGCCGCTCCGCCACGTGACCGGGGAGCTGCTCGAGCAGGAGGCCGAGCTCTTTCCGGTGAAGGAAGCGCTCATGTACATCCCGGCGCGAACGGATAGCGGCGCCCAGGGGCACACGTATTTCACGGCGCCCAACCCGCCGTTCGGCGCGATCTTCACCTACTACATCAAGGAGGGCGTGAAGACGCGCAAGCAGAAGCGCAAGGAGGAGGAGAAGAAGATCGCCAAGGAGGGGGGCGACGTGGCCTACCCGAGCTGGGACGATCTGCGCGCCGAGGAACGCGAGGAATCGCCAACGATCGTTCTCACGGTCGTCGACGAGGCGGGCGAGGTGATGACCCGTTTCACGGGCCCGGCATCGTCCGGAATCCATCGCGTGGCGTGGAACCTGCGCACGCCGTCGTCCGGCCCGGCGAGCCTCGGGGCCAGCGGCAGCACGAGCGGACCGATGGTGGCGCCCGGCGTGTACACCGTTTCGCTGGAGAGGAGGGTCGAGGGGAAGCTGTCATCCCTGGGCGTTCCGCGCTCCTTCGTGTGCGAGCCTCTCGGCCTTGCCAGCTTGCCCGAACCGGATCGCGCGGCCACGCTCGCCTTCCAGAAAAAGGCCGCCCGCCTGCAGCGCGCCGTGCTCGGCGCGAGCCGCGTGCTCGACGAGGCCGAGAACAGGATCAAGCTCGTGATCAAGGCCCTGGAGGCGACACCCGGGGCGGACCGCACCCTCGATATCAAGGCGCGCGCGTTGAAAGAGCGGATCCTCGATCTCGAGGTCGCGCTCAGCGGAGACCGAACGATCAGCCGCCGCAACGAGCCCACGCCCCCTTCGATCATGAGCCGCGTGCGGCGCGCCGTTTCAGGCCCGTCGTCGGTCCTCTGCTCGCCTCCCACCTCGATCGCCCGGGAGAGCTACGAGATCGCCGCCGACGAATTCGGACCGGTCCTGGCGCGGATCAAGACGCTCATCGAGGTCGACCTCGATGAGCTCGAGGACGCGCTCGAGGCAGCCGGGGGCCCATGGACACCGGGCCGCATCCCGATCTGGGAGAAGGAATAGAGAATAGAGACGACCATGCGATTATCAGTTCTGAACCGAAAAGTGCACAGGTGGGGCGGGATCATGATCGCTCTGCCCCTTCTGGTCATCGTACTCAGCGGGATGTTGCTGCAGTTCAAGAAAGAAATCGACTGGATCCAGCCGGCCACTCGGAAGGGCGAGAGCACGATTCCGACGGTCTCATTCGAGAAGATCCTCGTCGCCTCCCGGTCCGTGCCCGAGGCCGCGATCGAGACGTGGGACGACGTCGACCGGCTCGATGTGCGCCCCGACAAGGGCGTGGTCAAGGTTCAAGCGAAGAACAGCTGGGAGATCCAGATCGACACATCCACGGGCGCGGTTCTGCAGAAAGCCTTTCGCCGATCGGATCTTTTGGAGAACATCCACGACGGAACCTTTTTTCATGACCGGGCCAAGCTGTATTTCGTTTTTCCCGCGGCCGCGGTGCTGTTCGTGCTGTTGATCACCGGGGTCTACATCTTTTTTCAGCCCCGGATCGCGCGGAACAACAGAAACAAGAACCGGTGTGCGCCTTCATGAACGCCACGGGCCGGCGGGCACGGGTTTATCTGATTTCTCAATCCCCGTCGGGAAAGCAGACCGGGCAAGGCCGCATCCCCTTCTTGCGCGCGTCGGCGAGGGGCAGCATGCGCGGGAAACCCTCGCTCATTTCGCTGCACCGCGACTCGCCCGCCTTGGCGCATCTGTGGTAGGTCTTGCCGTCATCCTTGCGCGAGTAGCAAACGATGGCTCCCTTGCCGAGAGGTGCGCCCGGTTCACCCTTGCCGCTGCCGTTCACGTCGATGTAGTAGGCCGATTTGCCCGACTTGCCGAAGAGGGTGATCACCGGGCTGTCCTTGGAATCGAGACCGACGAAGATCCGCTTGCGGCCGCTCTTGTTGAGAAAAACGATTCCCGGCGACGATCCCTCGCCCACCAGACCTAAACGGGCCCGTTCCTTGCCCGCGGCATCGAGAACGGTGTACTCCTTCGTTTCCCCGGGAGTCATGGCCAGAGTCACGGCGCCTGCCGCGAAAATGAACAGGATCAGCAACGCCAGCCGGAGTCGGCGATTGCTGTCTTCGAGTCGGGAAATACGTTCTTCCATAGTCATCGGTATCGCTCCTCAGAATACGAGCTCGAGATGCACCAGTACTGTTTTATCGACATTCACCGCTTTGATCAGTCTCGAAAATCCCGGGCCGGAAGAAAAGGTTTCCATTTTATCGCTTTCTCGAACAGAATTGTTTTTTTGCGGATCGGAGCGTCGGAATCGATCCCGTGGGCTCTCCGGACCCGTCGTTCCCGTCCGTACCGTGCCGAGGAGAATTCATGAACGCAGGAGAACTCATTCAAAAGCAAGCGCAGGCCGTGATCGACGGCGAAGTGACGACCGCTGCCGCACTGGCCCGCGAGGCGGTGGGCGCGGGCGCCGATCTGAAACGCTGCATCGACGAGGGATACGTGGCCGGCATCCACGAGGTGGGCCGCCTCTGGGAAGAGGGCGAGTACTTCCTGCCCGAGCTGATGCAGGGCGCCGACGCCATGAAAGCCGCCATGGACGTGATCCGGCCAGAGCTGCTCAAGACGGGCACGGGCGCGGCGAGCGGTCCCAAGGTGGTGATCGGCACGATCGAGGGCGACATACACGACATCGGCAAGACCCTGGTCGCCACCTTTCTCGAGGCGAACGGTTTCAGCGTGATCGACCTCGGCCGCGATGTGGCCGTGGACAGGTTCGTGGACACTGCCGAGGCCGAGAGCGCCACGCTCGTCTGCCTCTCGGCACTGCTCACCACCACCATGCCGGGCCACGGAAAGGTGGTCGACGCCTTGAAGGAGAGGGGCCTGAAATCGATGGTCTCCGTCCTGGTGGGCGGCGCCCCGGTGAACACCGGGTTCGCCGACGAAATCGGCGCGGACGGTTTCGCGCCGAACGCGGTCGAAGCGGTTTCGGTGGCGCGCCGGTTGACTGGATTCGAATCATGACACGGTCGCTGGCGAAACGACTCGAAGATCGGATCGTGCTCCTCGACGGAGGCATGGGCTCGGCCCTGATCGCGCGCGGTCTCGCTTCCGGAAAAAGCCCCGAGGGGTGGAACCTCGAACATCCAGACCGCGTGCAGGAGGTGCATGCCGGTTACTACGCCGCGGGGAGCGATGTGGTGCAGACCAACACCTTCGGCGGCAGCCCCTTCATCCTCGCCAAACACGGTCTCGAAGAGAAGATGGAGGAGATCAACCGCGCCGCCGCCCGAATCGCCTGCGCCGCCGCACAAAGGGCACGCGCCGCGGCCGGAGAGGAAAAACTCGTCGCCGGCGACATCGGCCCCTCGGGGCTTCTCCTGCCGCCCGTGGGCAACGCCGACCCGGCCGAACTGGAGAAGGGATTCGGCCGCCAGGCAGCGGCCCTCGCCGAGGGCGGGGCCGACTACATCAGCATCGAAACCATGATGGATCTGAACGAAGCGCTCTGCGCCCTGCGCGGTGCGCGCGCCGCCACAGGTTTGCCGGTGACCGCGTGCATCACCTTCGACCGCAAGAAGCGCGGCTTCTTCACCATGATGGGCAACACCCCCGAGCAGTGCGTCAAGACGCTGGCCGAAGGGGGCGCGATCGCCGTGGGCGCCAACTGCTCGATCGGCAGCGATGCCATGATCGAGCTCTGCCCGAGGCTCGTCGAGGCCGCGGGCGTGCCCGTGATCGTCAAACCGAACGCGGGCCTCCCCGACATGGAAGGGGGACGCCCCGTTTACAGACAGTCGCCCGAGGACTTCGCCGCCGACGCCGCGAGACTCGTCGCGCTCGGCGCCCGCGCCGTGGGCGGATGCTGCGGCACGGACGTGCGCTTCATCGCCGCGGTCAGGGCCGAGCTCGACAGGCTTTCGGGCGGCGATGACCCCGGAGGAGGAGAGGCCGCGTGAAGGGTGAACGCACCATCGAAACTTTCGACATCGAGATCCCCAGGATCTTCGCCTACCGCCTTCTGGGAATGAAGAAGTCGAGCCGCCGCCCGCGCGATTCGGTGATGGAGATATTCGAGGACGAATTTTCCCGCGCCCACGAGCTCGTCGACGCGAAGGCGGTGATGCGCCTGAGCCATGCCGGACTGCCCGGTTCGACCCACATCGATCCTGCCATGCCCGTCGTGGTCGTCGTGTGCACGATCGGCCCGGCCCTCGAGGCGCGCGTGGCGGAGCTCGGCGACAAGGACGAGACGGCGCGCGCCATCATTCTCGACTCGATCGGCTCGGCCGCTGCCGAGGAAGTGGCGGACAGGAGCAATCAGATCATCTGCAGCATGGCGTCGCCCACCGATTTCGCGCCCGACACGCGCCGAAGCCCCGGGTACGGAACGTGGAACATTCGCGAGCAGAATGCGATATTCGAATACCTTCAGCCGGGAGACATCGGCGTGACTCTCACCGATACGTGCATGATGATTCCGCGCAAGTCGGTATCCTACGCGGTGCCGCTCGAGGGCGGCAAGCCGGGCAAGGGAGAAGGCCATCGTTGCGAGAACTGCAACATGGAGCACTGCGCCTTCCGCAACGCCGGCGACGATGATCTGTTCGACTGGATGAACGAAAAAGGAGACCCATAAAGATGAGCCAGCCCCTGAGACCGTCGATCCGCTTTCTGAGCGACGACACGGTACGCGATGTGGTTGCCGAAGCAAAAAGGATCCTCGACGAGATCGGCGTCTTCGTGGAGCATGCCAAGGCGGTCGACCTCCTCGCCGGCGCGGGCGCGCGTGTCGATGGCGGACGCGTGTTCATTCAGACGGAACTGGTCGATCGCGCGCTGAAGACCACACCCTCCGAGATCACGATCTACGACCGTGGCGGCGAGGATCCGGTCGTTCTTGGTGGAGACCGTGTCCATTTCGATCCGGGATCGGCGGCGATCAAGGTCTACGATTACGCCAGTGGCGAGGTGCGCCCGTCGACCTCCGATGACTGCGTTCTCTTCTCGCGGCTGACCGACCAGCTGCCCGCAATGGCGCTGCAGTCGACGTGCGTCGTTCCCTCCGACGTGCCGCTCGCGGCCGCCGACCGGGTGCGGCTCAACATCGCCCTGCAGAACGGCCGCAAGGGGGTGATCACCGGAACCTTCGAGGGCGATTCCTTCGACCTGATGCGCCGCATGCTGGTCTGCGTGCGCGGAACGGAAGACGCCCTGCGCGAAAAGCCGCTCGCCATCTTCGACTGCTGCCCGTCGCCGCCGCTCGAGTGGAGCGAGCTCACGTGCGCCGCCCTGGTGCAGTGCGCCGAGAGCGGGATTCCGGCCGAGATGGTCTCCATGCCGCTCACGGGCGCGACCGCGCCGATCACCCTTCTCGGTGCCGTCACGCAGCACGCGGCCGAATGTCTTTCGGGCGTGGTGATCCATCAGCTCGCCCGCGCCGGATCGCCGATCATCTGGGGCGGCTCGCCGGCCGCGTTCGACATGCGGCAGGGCACCACTCCGATGGGCGCGGTGGAGACGATGATGATCGACTGCGCCTACGCACAGGTCGGCAAGTCGCTCGGCCTTCCGACGCACGCCTACATGGCCATGTCCGACGCCAAGACATCCGACTACCAGGCCGGCATGGAATCGGGCTACGGCGCGATCCTGGCCGCCCTGGCGGGGATCAACATGGTCTCGGGACCGGGGATGCTCGATTTCGAGAGCTGCCAGAGCCTGGAGAAGCTCGTGCTCGACAGCGAGCCGTGCGCGATGGCGCTCCGCGCGATCAATGGCATCGAGCGCCGCGACGGGACGATCGCCCTCGATGTGATCCGCGACGGCATCGGTGCCGAACAGTTTCTCACACTCGACCACACGAGGCAGTGGTTCCGCAAGGAGTACTACTTCCCCGGAAAGGTGATCGACCGGTCCGTGGGCGACATGTGGGCCGCGCAGGGCAAGCTGACCGCGGCGGAACGCGCCCACCAGGAGGTGGAGCGGCTTCTGGCCGGGGAGAGCGCGCCCCCGCTCGACGCCGCTATCCTCACCGAACTCGACAAGCTTGCCAGGGCGGACCGATGAGCGACAAATACGATTTCGAAGAAATCCTCGAGGCGTGCGAAGGGCTCCTCACCATCCTCAGGCGTCTGCGCGAACCGGACGGCTGCCCGTGGGACAGGAAGCAAACCGAGGAGAGCCTGGCGCCGCTCGTGCTCGAGGAGGCCTTCGAGATGGCCGATGCCGTTTCGGCCGGCCGTGGCGACAAGGTGTGCGAGGAGATGGGCGATCTCTTCATGAACACCTTCATGACCGGGATGATCGCCGAGGATTCGGGACGGTTCAGCCTGAAGGAGGTCTTCGAGAAGATCTCGGCCAAGCTGGTCCACCGCCACCCGCATGTCTTCGGCGACCGGGGTCGCGCAGACGGCGACCGGGGTCGCGCAGACGGCAACCGGGTCGGTGTGGACGCCGTGCTCACGCGGTGGGAAGACATCAAACGGGGCGAGCGGCAGGCCAATAACGAGGATCCATCCGCCGTGGCCGGGGTGCCGCGCGCCATGCCCGGGCTGCTGCGCGCATTCCGCGTGGGCGAGAAGATCCGGCGCACCAATCCCGACCTGCCCCCTTTTCGCGAACCCCTTCGCATTGCGGCGGACGGTCTGGAGACGCTGGCCGCGGCCGATGAAAAGAAGCTGCCCGTCGACAGGCGGGAGAAGGCCCTGGGCGGGATTCTGCTCGCCCTCTGTAACGCGGCCTCCCTGATGGGCCTCAATCCCGAGATGGCCCTGCGCGCCAGCGTGGAAGAGGAGGAGGAGACCTTTCGGCGCGTGGAGACCGAGCTCGGCGAAAACCTTCCCCGAGCAGCGGCCGAAACGATCGATCGGCTCTGGAAAGAGTGAGGGACCGGACCTTGCAGAAGATCGTGATTCTCGGATTGGACGGGGCGACGTGGACGCTCGTTCAGCCCTTCATCGATCAGGGACTCCTTCCGAATTTGAAAAGGCTCGTCGACCGGGGCGTGCGCGCACCGCTCCGCTCCGTTCCCAATATGCGGTCGGCCGCGGCGTGGACCTCCTTCATGACCGGCACCAATCCGGGAAAGCACGGGATCTACGAGTTCTACGAACGCGTGCCGGGCGAGTACAAGATCCGCTTCGTGAACGGATCGTGGCGCAACGGGCGGGCTTTCTGGGAGATCCTCGGCGACCGGGTCGAAGGGGGTGAGCCGGGCAAGAGGGCCGGTATCGTCAACGTGCCCATGACCTATCCGGCCGCCCCGATGGAGGGGTTCCTCTTCGCGGGCCTCGACGCCCCGGGCAAGGAGAGCCGGGGATTCTGCTGGCCGCCCGGCATGGTGACAAAGGTCGAGGCCGCCGTGGGGGAGTACGTGCTCGAGCCGGGTGTGACGGGCCTCATGGTCGCGGGCAACGAGAAGGGAGCCGAGGACGCCCTCCTCCACTCGATCACGCAGCGGAAGAAGGCCTTCGTCCACCTCATGCGGAACGAACCGTGGGACGTCTTCGTGGCTGTCTTTCGCGAGACCGACAACGCCCACCACTGTTTCTGGAAGTATCTCGAACCGGAAAAGGTCGGCTTCGATCGGGAACAGGATCCGGTCTTCGCGAAAACGATCGAAAAGGTCTACTGCCGGCTCGACCGGGCCGTGGGCGAGATTCTCGAAGAAGTTCCGCCCGAGGCGGCGGTGATGATCATGTCCGATCACGGCTTCGGATTCCGGCAGTACGGCACCTCCTGTCTCAATGGATTTCTGGCCAACACCGGTTTTCTCACCTTCCGCCCGAGGGGGAGGGGCGGGCTGCTCAAGACCCTCTACCGCGGTGTGGAAGGCCTCCTCAAGCGGGGCGCCAAGGAGAAGCTGGTACGGCTCTTTCCTTCCTTGCGCGACAAGGTGCAGTCGCGGCTCTATTTCTCGCGCATCGACTGGGCCGGCACGCGCGCCTACTCGGACAGTGTCATGCCCGTGGTCTGGATCAACGAGCGCGGCCGCGATCCGGAAGGGATCGTGGAACCGGGCGTGGACTATGACAGGGTGCGCGCCCGGGTGGTCGAAGCGCTCATGGACGCGCGCGACATGAAAACGGGCCGGCGCGTGGTGGAGGCGGTCCACCACCGGAGCGAGATCTATTCGGGTCCCCATGCCGATCGCGCGCCCGACCTCCTCGTCGAGTGGAAAGAGGACGAGCCGATCTTCGGACTCGTGCCCGGTTCCGGCGGACCGGCAGCCCTTCCCGAATTCCCGACGGGCGAGTTCACCGTGATCACGGGCGAACACCGCCCCGACGGCATCTTCATCATGAGCGGTCCCGGCGTGAGAGAAGGGGAGAGTCTCGAGAGGCTTTCGCTCCTCGACATCTGTCCCACCGTGCTCTACGGAATGGGATCGGCCATTCCGGCCGATGTCGATGGCCGGCCGATCACCGAGGCGTTCACCTCCGGGTTCGTCGAGAAACGTCCCGTGCGCTTCACCGACGGGACCGACCGCGCCGGCTCCAGGAGCAATTACGACGAGGAGGAGTCCGAGACCCTGCGCCACCGTCTCCGCGATCTCGGCTACATCGAATGATCAACGGATAGGCGCCCCCCGATCATAGACGCCGAGCAGCCGCTTCTCCATGAGGCTCCAGTTGCAGCTCTCCTTGATGAGATCGAGGCCGTTTTGCGCCATCGCGCGCCGCGCGGCCGGATCGGCGATCATCGCTTCCACCGCCGCGGCGAGATCTTCGGCCTCGAGGGAATCGACAACCACTCCGCAGGGCCGATCGCTCATGATCTCGCGGATCCGTCCCATGTCGGAAATGAGAACGGGCACGCCGCAGGCGACGGAGTCGAAAAACTTGGTCGGCGTGATGTTCCGGAACCAGTCATCGAGCACGTAGACCATGAGCGAGATGTCGATCTGTGCATAAAGATGGGGCATATCGGCCGAGTTGAACGCACCGATCAGCGTCACCCGCTCGCGGATCGGCTCGATGAGCGCATCGAAGACCGGCTTGTACACATCGAGCACACGTCCGGCAAGAAGGAGCCGCAGCCCGGGGTAGCGCGGCATCAAAACCTTGAAAGCGGCCACGATCTCCTCGATGCCGTTGTTTTCGTAGATCGTACCGATCCGGCCGATCACCACCTCGTCCCGCCCCGGCTCGGGCACCTCGTCGACGATCATTTCGGCGAAGGGGTAGCTGCCGATGTGAACGATGTTTTTCACACCGATCGCGGTGTACTTGTCGATCTGGTAGTGGTTGTGCACCAGAAGGCAGTCGCACCGCCTGACGAGAGCCTTCTCCATTTCGCCCACGAGCAGAAAGAGGCTGGCCCACTTCTTGTCCCAGTAGGTGTAGTAGTCGGGCTCGCAGAAATCGTAGATCAGCGTGAGGTCTTTCTTGAGCTTCTTGAGAAGCCACCCGAGAAGGGTGACATCCATGTTGTGGCAGTGGAGCACGTCGACGCGGTTGGCCATGACGTAGCGGAACGCCTTCCACATGTAGGCCAGCATGCGGAGAGCGATGACGGGGCCCACCTTTTCGCGGCCGGCGATCTTGATCCTCTTGATCTCGATCCCGTCCATCTCGTCCTCCTCCGGATGGGACGCGGTCCGGTCCCAGGCGAGGATCGTCACGCGCCAGCCATGATCGACGAGCGACCGCGCCTCGTTGTAGACACGCTGGAACCGCCCCTGGTGGGGGAGGAAGGAGTTGGCGAAGAGCATGACCGCGGTTTTTCTGGTCGCTTGCGTCATAGGGTAGGGCGTCCTCTCTCGGAATCAACTCGCCACTTCTTCAGATTCTGCCCGCTCGTCCAACAAAACTCTACAGGCAAACCAGGTTTCCGGACCTTGTGCTTGCGCTATTAGGCCATCATGCTGTTGTCGAACCCCGGGCGGGTTGACAGACGGGGTCCGCGACTGTAGGTTCGGGCGAATACGATACAAGGGAGAGCGAACCATGAGCGAACTCAGAGATCCGGCCCTGCGCGTGGTCTACATGCCCAAGGACACGAACAGGTACGGCACAATCTTCGGCGGCGTCATCTTGAGCACCATCGACCTCGCGGCCGCGGTGGAGGCGCGCAAGGCGGGCGGGTGCCACAAGTACGTGACCGTGGCCATGGACTCGGTGGAGTTCAAGAAGCCGGTTTACATCGAAGACGTGGTGAGTTTTTACACCGACACGATCAAGAAGGGCCGCACCTCGATCACGGTCAAGGTGCAGGTGGAGGCCGATCGGTACGAGCATCCCCGGAAATCGGTCAAGGTGACCGAGGCGACGGTGACCTTCGTGGCGGTCGACGAGACAGGGCGGCCCGAGCCGCTCGACAAACCGGTGGATGTTCCGCAATGAAGAGGGCAGGGAACTGTTTTACCGTCGGAAGGACAGTGGCCGCGCTTATGATTCTTGGTTGTCTCTGCGCGTGCGGCAGCGACGACGACGAGAGCAGCGACCGGCCCACGGCCAGGGGAATCTCGAAGGCGCTCGCCGAGATGCGCACCGCACGCGTGGGCAACGTGGAATACGATCTGTTCCTCGCTCTCGATCGGGGCGCGGAAGAGACGAAGTGCGCCACGTGCACCCTCTCTTTCTGGCTCAAGGCGCAGCCCGAAAGCCTAGTTGTCGACTACAGCGCCGGCACGCTGCACACGTTAAGCGTCAACAGCGAGAAGATCCTCGAACCGGAGTTGGTCGAGAATCATATCGTCATCCCGGGGAGTCTTCTCAAGAAGGGCCTCAATGAAATCGAGACCTCATTCTGTTCGCCCGTGGGCAAGGGCGGCACTGCGCTCACACGGTTCGAGGACGAGACAGACAGAACAGAGTACGTCTACACCCTGCTCGTTCCCGCTGACGCCCATCTGCTATTTCCCTGCTTCGATCAGCCCGATATGAAAGCGCGGCTGAGCCTGACCCTCGACCTGCCTGCCGAGTGGATCGCGCTGTCGAACGCGCCGATCGCCGAGTCGATCGAAAAGGACGGCCGCAAGACGGTCCGCTTTAAAAAGTCCGCGCCGATCAGCACCTACCTCATGGCGTTTACCGCGGGCGACTATGTGCGCATCGACGATGACACGGCCGCGGACGGCGAGCAACCCATGGCGCTCTACGTGAGGCCGGCGAAACAGGACAAGCTCGTTGCCGCCGACCTCTTCCGTCTCAGCCGCGAGGCGCTCGGCTGGCTCGAGGAGTACTTCGGCGTGGAGTATCCTTTCGAGCAGTTCGCCTTCGCGCTGGTGCCCGGTTTTCCCTACGGCGGCATGGAGCACCCGGGCGCCATCTTCTACAGCGAACAGGCCTCGGTCTTCGACCAGGAGCCCACGGCGTCGCAGCTCCTCCGGCGGGCGATCCTCTACTATCACGAGGTGTCGCACCAGTGGTTCGGCGACCTGGTGACCATGTCGTGGTTCGACGACCTCTGGCTCAAGGAGGGATTCGCCACCTTCATGTCCTACCGGATCATGGACGCGCTCTATCCGGAAAAAAAGGCGTGGATGCGCTTCCACCAGCGCGTGAAACCGCGCGCCTATCGCGTGGACGCCACGGCCGGCACGACGCCCGTCTACCAGGAGCTGGGCAACCTCTACGACGCCAAGTCGACCTACGGCGCCATCGTGTACAACAAGGCGCCCGCCCTCCTGCAACAGCTCGAGTATCTCATCGGCGAGGAGGCTTTTCGCAAGGGCACACAAATCTGCCTCGAGCGCTTTGCTTTCAGCCATGCGCGCTGGCCCGAAATCTTCAAGTGCTACGAAGACGCGTCGGGCCGCGATCTCGAGGAGTGGCTCGATGCCTGGCTCCTCACCAAGGGCATGCCGTCGGTGACTGCCGAGTGGACCGTGACCAACGACGAACGGATCGATCGCTTCGAAATCGTTCAGAAGCCCGTGCGCGAAGGGGGCATCGACTGGCCGATCAAGACCGAGGTGGTCTGCTGGTATCCGGGCGGCCGCACGGAGCGCGTCCCTGTCGAGTTCGACTCGTCGAGCCAAAGGGTCAAGCCGCTCGAGGGAAAGAAGGCGCCCGAGTTCGTCTTCGTCAATTGCGAGGACAGGGCCTACGGCCAGTTCCTGCTCGATCGGCGCAGCGCCGAGAACGTGACCGCGCTCTTGCCGCTGGTGAAGGACGATTTCCTGAGAACCCTTCTCCTCTCGGCGCTGTGGGACATGGTGCGGAGCGCGTCGCTCGCGCCGAGTTCCTTCATCGACCTCGCCCTCGGAGAGCTCGGCCGCGAGACCGATCCGGTCTCCTACGAGATCCTCCTGGGCCGCGTGACGCACGCTATCCAGTACTATCTCGGTCCGCGGCAGGAAGAGGCCGCCTATCCGCGCCTGGAAAAATTCCTTCTCCACGCGATCGAGGCGGACGCAACGCCGCGGCTGATCCGGCTCTGCGCCTTCCGCGCCCTGGTCGGCGCCGCGCGCACCGAGAGCGCCCTCGAGTGGCTGAAGAAGATCCTCACCGAAGAGATCGTTTTGAAAGGGATCGACGTGGCGTCGCGCGATCGCTGGAAGATCGCCGGACGCCTCACCCGGCTCGGCGCCAAGGGATCGCTCGCCCTCTTCGAGGCGGAGAAGAAGCGCGAAGGGGCCGATTCGCGGCGCTACGCCTTCGAGCAAAAGGCGGGATTCACCGATCCGAGCGTGAAGCTGGCGTACTTCGACGCTTACTTCACGGCCAGCGATTGGCCCGAGCAGTGGCTCGAATCGAGTCTCGGCGCGTTCAATTGCCCGGAGCAATCGGAAATCACCTTGCCCTTTCTCCTGCCCGCGCTCGAGCGGCTCGAATGGATCAAGAGCCACCGCAAGATTTTCTTCATGCCGAGGTGGATCGCGGCCTTCATCGGCGGCCACAAGAGCCGCAAGGCGCTCGGCGTGGTGACGACTTTCCTCGACGAGACCAGGGACCTGCCCGCTGACATCCGCCTCAAGATCCTCCAGAGCTCGGACAGCCTCGAACGCACGGTGCGCATCCGGGAGACCTTTGCCCAATGACCGGTTCGCAAAAGCCTCGCGTCAAATCGGCCGGCCCGGCCGCCTTCGTGACAGCGGCCTTCATCGGGCCGGGCACCCTGCTCATGTGCACCCGCGCCGGCGCCGGATTCGGGTACAGCCTGCTCTGGGCGCTCCTCTTCTCCGTGATCGCCACGATCTTTCTGCAGGAGATGGCCGGCAGGGCGAGCCTTGCCACGGGGCAGCCGCTCGCCCGGCAGATCGCGGCGCGCACCCATGCCTCGTTTTACAGATGGCCTGCGGCGCTGCTCCTCATCGCCGCCATCGCCTTCGGGTGCGCCGCCTACCAGTCGGGCAACCTCTCCGGCGGAGGAGCGGGCCTGGAGATCCTCCTGCCCGGCATGGCGACCGGATGGCACCTCGCGGCCGCGTGCCTCGGCCTTCTGGCCGGAATCTTTCTCTACTTCTCCGGGTATGCCTGGGTCGAGCGGATGCTGAAGTTCATGGTCCTTCTCATGAGCCTCGCCTTCGCGGCCTCGGCGATCCTCACCGGCCCGAAACTCCTGGAAATCTTCAAGGGAGCGCTCGTGCCCTCCCTGCCGCAGGGTTCCGAGATGACCGCGATCGGGCTGATCGGCACGACCGTGGTGCCCTACAACCTCTTCCTCTATTCGCGCGTGGTGCACGAGAGGTTCAAAGGCACGGAGAGCCTGGGCGCCATGCGCCGCGACCTTTACATCTTCCTCGCCATCGGGGGGCTCGTGTCCGCCCTGATCACGATCACGGCGGCCTCGGTGCTCGTCGAAGAGGGCGCCGAGCCCGGGCTGGGCGACATCCCCCGCCTGCTCGAGGCCGCGCTCGGCCGCTGGTCGACCCTCCTCTTCGGCCTCGGTCTCTTCGCGGCCGGATTCAGCTCCGCTCTCACCGCGCCGATCGCGGGCGCCTACGTGGTGGCCGGCATCTTCAACACTTCCACGGAGCGGACAGGCAAGGTCTACCGCGCCACGTGGATGACGATCCTCGCCTGCGGCATTCTGTTCTCCATCGCGAAGCGGCCCGGCGAAATCATCCAGATCGCCCAGGTGGCCAACGGCCTTCTGCTCCCGCTGGTCGCGCTCTTTCTCATCGCGGCGGTGAACGGCAAGGAGATGGGCGTCCATCGCAACGGCCTTGCGCGCAACGTGGTGGCCGTGCTGATCGTGCTCGTCACGGTGGGGCTCGGCGTGAAGATGGTGCTTGCCGGGTTGGGTTGATCGTGAGCGGTCGGTTCGGGTCGCGCCCGTTCATTTCCCGGATCGGTCCACGGGAATCTCGCGGTCGAGCATCAAGGCGCGCACGAACTGGGGCGGCAGCGATCCGAAGGAGAGCACCCTGTCGTGATATCTTCCGAGATCGAAGGCGTCCCCTTGCGCGGCCTCGGCCTCGCGGCGCAGGTCGACGAGCTCGAGGTACCCCACGAAGTAGGTGGAGAGCTGCGCCGCGGTGAGCCGCGCGCGCGTCCACTTGCCCGCCGCCTCCCTCTCCTCCTGAAAGGCCTCCTCCACGAGCAGCTTCATCGCCTCCTTTTTGGTGATCCCGTCCACGTGGACCGCCTGATCGAGAATGGCGTTGGTCGTGTCGCGCAGGTACCATTTCAGCACGATCAGCTCCATGAGGGGGTCGTGATCGAGAAAGCCCTCCTCGCACATCATCCACTCCGAGTAGACGGCCCATCCCTCGATGAACACTCCCGATGAAAGCACGGCGCGCAGCGTGTTGCCGCAGCGGTTCGCGTGGGCGAGCTGGAGGAAGTGGCCCGGCATGGCCTCGTGCATCGTGAGGGTGTGCACCGAGCGGATGTTGTACTCGCGGAGCTGCGAGCGGACCTGCTCGGCGGTCCACTCATTCGGGGGCGGGGCCACGGCGTAGAAAGTCTTTTGCCCCGCGTCGAGCGCACCGGGCGAGTCGCAGTAAGCGAGACTGACACCACGTTCGAACTCGGGCATGACGATGACCTCGAGAGGATCGGTCGGCAAGGTCACGATGCCCTTCTCCCGCACAAACCGCGTGGTCTTCTCCAGCGAGCGTCGCGCGCACTCGACGATCCCGTCCCGGTCGGGCCGCTCGGCGTAAGCGAGCTCGAGGCACGCCCGAATGATCGCTTTCTTGTAGGCCTGCGAAGGCTCGGCCGGAAACTCGACATAGGGATACTGTTTCCTGTAGACACCCGTGGCAATACCGTACATCCGCTCGTGGAGGAGGCGAAGCTGTTCGTCCGCCCTCTGCCGGACCTGGGCGCGCGTCATCGGTGTGTGGAGCGAGAAAGCCAGTTTCTGATCGTAGAGATCCGCCCCGATGCGGAAATCTCCCGAGGCCTTTGGGAGGAGTTCGGTCTCGAGCCACTGCTGATGCCTTTCCACGGCGTCGCGCGCCCGGTCGAGGGCCGATTCGAGCCGCCTGCGCGCGGCATCGGGCATCGACGCAAGGTGTGGCTCCACCCTGTTGTCCAGAATGCTCAGCACGCCGCGGTTCTGGGCCACTGCGGTCTCGGCATGGACAGGAGGCACCCGCTGGACCTCGAGCGTGGCGCGGATCTGTTCGTACAGCCGGGGGAACTGTTCGAGACGGGCGGCCACGCTCGCGAGCCGTGTCTCGAGCGGCGCGAACTCGCGCGCCATGAGGCCGTAGATCGCCGAGCCGCAGAGCGCCGTGTAGACGAGCGGATTCCACGCCCACTCCTCGAGTGTCTCGAGAGACCAGAGGTCGGCGCGGAGGTGGTGCGACAGGACCGCGTAGTCGACCTTGTTCTCGCGGGAAAGCGTTCGCGGATCGATCCGGCCGAGCTCTTCGAGATATCCTTTGAGAAAGCGCGCCCTGGCGGAGCGCGCCTCGGGACCGATCTGATTCAGCAGGCGGTCGAAGTGGTGGTCGCCAAGAAGCGTTGCCGACACCGGCGACAGCGAGGGAAACTCGTCGATGTACCGGGCGCAGAGCGCGTCAAATCTTTGGTCCACGGAATCGTCACAATGAGCGGGCGGACAGAGTGCCGCGCAAACAACGAGGGAGAGGGCCGCTCCCCATACTGCTCGTGGATAGTGAAACATGTGGCTCTCCAGCGATTCTCATGACCGGGCATGGCGGCGGTCGTCGCCATGAAACTGTTCGAAAAGAGATCACCAGAGTATTGCCGGGCGGTTCAAGAGTAAAGGCTCCTCTGGTACCCGGCTTCCTCGGGGAAGGATCTCGCGGTCCGATCGGCAAGGAGGTCGGGAAAAGGATTAGAACTCCTGGTCAAGGTTCGAAAGGCTATAATAGTCGCCGGTGGTGCAATATCCCGCTGGATCGACAGGAGAGAGACAGATGATCAGGTTGTTGATATTCGTTCTTCTTGTTTGTCTTGCCGCGTGTGCGGCATCAACCGACGGGGACCGATCGGAAAGCAAGAATATAATCCTTGACTGGGATCCGGGGACAGTCGATTCCGAATCAGCGCCGGATGCGGTCGAACCGCCTTCGAATGAGACGCCCGCCCCGCTGAGCGAGGAGCAGCCGGCAGTGGATGCGGTCGAGCCGGTCGAGGCCGACAGATCGGCCGGAACGCGCGTGCCGGTCGCGGCCGACGAGGTCGCCGATCCGCCCGAGCCCGCGCGCTGGCCCGAAACAGAGATCACGATCGACGACCTCGTCGATCGGGACCGGGTCGGCGGCGCGGTGATCGCGCCCGACGGAACCAGGGTCGCCTACGTCCTTCTCACGCCCGATTTCAAGAAGAACCGTAATCTACGCGATATCTGGATGGCCGACACCGCCACGGGCGAGACGCGGCGGCTGACCACGGCCGAGGCGACCGACACGAGCCCGGTCTGGTCGCCGAGCAGCCAGGAGATCGCCTTCGTTTCGAGCCGGACCGGCACATCGCAGATCTGGTTCATCTCGCTCTGCGGCGGCGAGGCGCAGCAGCTCACCAACATGCCGGTGAGCGTGTCACAGCCGTGCTTTTCGCCCGACGGCAAGAAGATCGCCTTCCTGGCGCGGAAGAAGGAGGATAAGAAAAAGGATGCCCCCAAGGGCGAGGACATGAAGGTCCTCACCGCGCTCGAGGACCGGACCAAGTGGGCCCACATCTGGATCATGGATCTCGATGACAAGAAACCGCGCCGCGTCACCACCGAGCCCTACATTTACGAGGATCTGGCCTGGTCGCCCGACAGCGAGTGGCTCGCCTTCACCTACGACGAGAAGGGGACGCGCGGCGTGAGCGAGGATTCCCACGTGGGGCTCATGCCCGCCGAGGGCGGTGAGATCGAGTGCATCACCGGCCCCGACATCTTTGCTGGCGCGCCCTCCTGGTCGCACAGCGGGACCAAGATCGCCTACCTCCGCGACCGCGACGTGGCGCTCGGCGCCTATCTCAACGTGAAGGACCTCTACGTGTACGACCTTGCCACGAGCGAACATCGCTGCGTCACCGCCGGCGCCAAGGTGGCGGTGGGCGGCTACGCGTCGATTCCGCACACTCCGGCCGCGTGGAGCGTCGATGACCGCTACCTCTACCTCCTCGGCGCGAGAGGAGCGACGCAGAACGTCTATCGCGTGCCCGCGGTTGGCGGGCCCATGGCCCAGGTCACCGGTGCGGAGGGCGAGGTCTACGGACCGAGCTTCAGCGACGACGGGCGGACCATGGCGTTCCTCATGGGGAGCTTTTCCCGTGTGGTCGAGGTCTGCGTCTCGCCCGCCGATCGTTTCGAACCGAAGCTGCTGACCAACACGATGGAGCCGCTCGAGAAACTCGGCTTTCGCGAGCCGGAACGCCTCTCCTTCACGAGCACCGACGAATTCACGGTGGAGGGGTTTCTCTTCTACCCGGACGGCTACGAGGAAGGGACGCGTGTGCCGCTCATCGTCGACATCCACGGGGGGCCGGCGTCGCGGTGGGGGGCACAGATTCCGCGCTACACGCCCTGGCGTCTCTACAACGCGCTCGGCATGGCGGTCCTGATCGTCAATCCCCGGGGCTCGACCGGTTACGGCGCCCGTTTTCAGCAGGGGAATTTCAAGGGCTTCGGCAAGGGCGACATGGCCGACATCCTGGCGGGCGTGGATCATGTGATCGCCAGGGGCGTGGCCGACCCGGACCGGCTCGGCGTGACCGGATACAGCTACGGCGGTTTCATGACAAACAGCATCATCACCGCAACCGACAGGTTCCAGGCCGCCGTGAGCATCGCGGGCGGCTCGAACTACATCTCCTGCTACTGCCAGTGCAACCCCGTTCTGCCGCGCGTTTTCTACGACGGCCCGCCATGGGGTGAGACTGCGGCGCTCTACTTCGAGCATTCGCCCATCATCAGGGCGCACAAGGTAAAAACGCCCGTTCTGTTCATGCACGGCGAGAAAGACAGTGCCGTTCACGTGAGCCAGTCGATCGAGTTCTTCCGCGCCCTCTGCGAGGCGGGGGCCACGACCGAACTCGTCCTCTATCCGCGCGAAGCGCATTCGATCTACGAACCGGTGCACTGGCGCGACTACATGCAGCGCACCGTGGAGTGGTTCAAGAAATATCTCTGAGAAGAAGCAAGGAGGGAGGAATCCCATGCCGCGCGTCATCCATTTCGAGATCCACGCCGATGATCCGGAACGATGCCGGGCCTTCTACGAGTCGGTCTTCGGCTGGGAGTTCTCCCGGTTCGACGGTCCGGAGGACTACTGGCTCGTCAAGACCGGGGAGCCGGACGAGCCCGGCATCGACGGCGGTATGATGCGCCGCCTCGATCCGCGGGGCAACGTGTACAACACGATCCACGTGCCCGACATCGACGAGTTCATCACCCGGATCGAACGGAACGGCGGTGAGATCGTGGTCGCCAAGATGCCGGTGCCGGGGGTCGGCTATCTCGCCTATTTCCGGGACACGGAAGGGAACGTGTCCGGCGTCATGGAAGAGGACGAGAACGCGGGGTGAGCGGGGGAACGAAATCGCTTGCCGCGGAAGAAGACGATCCTTCTCACCCCTTGCGATCGGAGCTGAACAGCCCGATGCACGCCAGAACCGCGAGCCCAACGATCACCGCCGCCATGCCGGCCCCGTTCGGTCCGCCGATCGCGTCGGCCTTGGCCGGGGCCGCTGCGAGGCCGAAGTTGTGGCAGAAAGCCGCGCCGAAGAGAAGTCCCATCACGGTCATTGCCGCGTCCGAATTCCCCTGGCTCGACGCGATCATCTGGCGGAAGGGGCAGCCGCCCACGAGCGTCGCGCCCAGGCCGACGAGCGCCATTCCGAGGAAGTTCCAGAGGTGAACCTGGTGGGCGAGCGGCGCCGCACCCCATTCGAAGAGTTTCCGATCGCCCGGACAGGGCCAGAGCGTATCGACCAGAATGCCGCCCGCCACGACCATGACGATCAGCGCGATGTAACCCTTGAAGAGGGTGCCGTCGCGCCAGAGAAAGAGGTCGCGGAATCCGCCCGTGGAACAGAAACGGGAACGCTGGCCGAGAAATCCCAGAACGAGGCCCGCGCCGATCGACGCGAAGAGAGGCGCGTGGAACTTGGTCTCGAGAGCGCCGCGCGGATCGCCGCCCGCACCGAAGGCGAGGACGAGGATGTAGGCGAGAAGCCCGACGCCCAGGACGGGCATGACCGCGGCCGAAAGCGGTTTCATGTCGCGGTTCGGTCCAAGCGAGAAGCCGCGCCTGATGCAGAAGCTCCCGAAGGCCACCCCCGCGACAAGACCGCAAAGGCCCACGCCGCCCGATTTCCAGTCGCCCGCGGCGAGACGGTCCATGAGCCGGATCGGGCAACCGAGAAAGACGAGGGCGCCCACCATCATGAATGCGCCGATCACGAAGCGGAGCGCCGGTGACGATCCGCCCTTGGCGCGGAATTCCCGGAAGAAGAGCGCCGCCGCGAACGCGCCGAGCAGGAATCCCGGTATTTCGGGCCGCAGGTACTGGATCGGCCCGGGTCCGGAAAAGAGGCCGAGCCCGCCGGCCGTGTCGCGCTGAAAGCAGGCAGAGCAGATCCCCATGTTGGGCGGATTGCCCAGACGGGCGAGAAGCACCGCGCCGATACCCACGGCGGCTCCGGCGAGAATGATCATGACAGCCGCGATTTTTCTTTGATTGTACTGTTGGTTCATTTGTGCACTTCGTGGCGGGCGGACCGATCCGGTCCGGTATTCAAAAACCGAAACGAGCCATAACGATACGAAATCGACATAATCGCACCATATGGATTCTGGCTCCGAATTCAACCCATTCTCTCGACGATCACCAAATTTGGTTCGCGCCGACGGAGCCTCCTTTTCACGACCTCCTTTTTTTTTGATGTCATTCAGGCCGAGATGGGAAGAAAATAGATCGGAGGGCACGTTCAAAAAAACATCATCGATCTGAGGAAGGTTCTCCGCGATGGACAGGTTTTGTTGCCGCAACCCGGGACTCCTACTGGCCGCTTCGTTCGCCGCAATCCTTTGCGCCGGCGCGTGCGGAACGTCGCCCGAACCGGTGGAGGTGAAGTTTTCGGTCGAGACCGAGCTGCCCGGCATCGTCGAGGTCCCGCTCCTGTCGGAACGGGATCCCGTGATCCGCGCTTCGATCCCCGGAAAGGGCGAGGGGCTCTTCATCGTCGACACGGCCGCCGAGGTGACCTTCCTCGACGAGTCCTTTGCGGAGCGCTGCGGACTCCCCGGCCTGACCTTCGACAAGGAAGTGAACGCCACCAGAGGCCGCGAAAGGGTGCTCGAGCTCGAGCGGTGCACCAGGGTGGAGCGCCTCGAAATCGGGACGGCCGCGGCTTTCGATCTCCACCCTCCCCTCGTCGATCTCACCCACATCCGCGAGGACCTGGCCGGTATCATCGGCCAGGATATCCTGTCCAACTGGATCGTGCTCTTCGATCCGCCGGGCGGCCGGATGCTCCTACTGCCCCCAGGCGACATCGTGAAACACCTCGAACTCCTCGTCGAACCGGGCGCGGCGCTTCAGACGATGCCGGTGAGCTGGACCGATCGGATCCCCCATATCGAATTCGTTAACGACGAGGGCGGGTTCGTCCTGGACATGGTCGTCGATACGGGCGCGACGATCACCCATCTCCCCCGGTCGGCGATCGACGATCAGAAACTCGAGCAGGCGGGCTCGACCACGATCAACCAGATCGACGGGAGCGAGGAGTACACCACGTGGCGCCTCGGGAAACTCGAACTCGGCCGGTGGCAGGTCAGGAACATCGTGGTCGGTGATTCGGGGCTGCCGTCGGGTCTTCTCGGATACGATGTGCTCAGCCCGTTCGTCTTCATCATCGACGGACCGGGGGAGGCCTTTCATCTCATGCGCAACCCGGTATGGCGCGATGATCGAAGCGGGGAGGGAGCGCAATGACCGATCGGGGAGCGGAGAGCGGCTCCTTCGGCAACGATCGGATCAACGATCGGGAACAGCAGCAACAGGTCCTGGAGCTTTTCCGGAGCCGCCTCGAGGCTGGGGAGAACGTCGACGTCGAGGAGTTTGTTCTCCTCCATCCCGAACTCGAGGACGAATTGAGGATGATCTTCGATTGGCTCGATTTGCGACCCGTGGTCGACGAGGATCTGAGCTCCTCCTCGGACGATGCCGGCGCGCCGCGGGTGCTGGGCGATTTCAGGATCATCAGAAAGATCGGCTCGGGCGGCATGGCGACCGTCTACCTGGCCGAGCAGATCTCGATCAAGCGGAAGGTCGCCGTCAAGGTTCTCTCCACCCATCTCAGCTTCTCCAGGCGGGCGATCGAAAAATTCCTCAGCGAAGCGGAGGCGCAGGGGCGGCAGGTCCATTCGGGAATCGTCTCGGTCTACGCCGTGGGCGAACAGGACGGGATCTACTACATCGCCCAGGAACTCGTTCCGCAGGGAGTCAGCCTGGCCGACAGACTCGACACGCTCCGGCGCGAGGGAGGGTTGCCGATCGGCTACTTCCGCGACGCGGCCGAACTCTTCGCGCGGACGGCGGACGCGCTTCAGTTCGCCCACAACTCGAAGGTGATCCACCGTGACGTCAAACCGAAGAACATCCTCCTCACCGAGGAGGGCCTTCCCAAGGTTTGCGACTTCGGACTGGCCACGACCGAGGGCGGCCTCGTACCGTCAGGGTCGCGCGCGCTCGCCGGTTCGCCCGACTACATGTCTCCCGAACAGCTCTCGCGAAGGGGAGAGATCGTCGACCAGAGAAGCGACATCTTTTCTCTCGGTGTCGCGTTTTACGAGACTCTCACCCTCGAGAGGCCCTTTGCGGCGAACTCCCCGCGGCAGGTCATGCAGAAGGTCCTCTTCCATGATCCGGGCGAGACGCGCAAGGTGAATCCCCGCGTCCCGCGCGACCTCTCGGTAATCTGCCAGAAAACGCTCGAGAAGGATCCGGGCCGGCGGTACCAGACCATGGCCGAACTCTCGGCCGATCTGCGGCGCTTTCTCTCGGGCGAGCCGATCATGGCGGAACCGGCGGGTGTGATGCTCAGGATCACGAGCTGGGTCCGCCGCCACAAGCCGGCCTCGATCGCGGTTTGCGCTCTGCTCGCCGCACTCTTGATCGTTGCCTATCAGGGCGCGATCATCTCGAGGCAAAAAGAGTTGAAGCAACGGTTCATTCAGAGGCAGTACAAGGATGTGAGAGAAGTGCGCGGTTGGCCCGACGCTTCCACGTGGAACGCGGCGTGGCGATGGTATCTCATGGCCGATCCGGGAGATCCGGGCGGAATTTTGCTTGCCGCCGTCTTTTACATCGAACAGAACCAGCCCGGATCGGCGATGCAACGCCTTGCGGACTGCATCGAGGCCTGTTCCGAACGGGGCGAGGAATCGCTGGAGGGGGAGGCCCGTTTTCTCCTCGGCGTGCTCAAGCTCAGCCGCGCCGATTCGATGACAGGATCGCCCGAGGAACGGGCCATGCTCGCAAGCGAAGCCCGTTCCGCGATACGGCAGGCGGGCGACTTCAAGCCGGCTTCGGGAGAGGCGCTCGTCTGGCGCGATCTCGATCCGTCCAGCGTCACGCCCGCACAGGCGAGAAGATTCCTCCGCGAACTGAAGCTGAACTCGCAGCACCACCTGATCCGCCTCGATCAGGGAGTGATCAGATTTACAAGGCTCTACAAGGGAGGGCGGCGGCAAGAATTCGAGGAAACGATCGATCTGCTGGAAAAGGTCCTCATCAGCCGCCCGGCCAACATCGCGGCGCTCGTCTACCTCGGACGTGTCTATTTTTTCTATGCCAGGACTTACGGGTATTTCGAACTGCTCGATCGGGCGCAGGAGCTTTGCGAACGCGCGGCCCGGGAAAGCTCCGGCCGGCAGTACCACATGATCGAGACAACGCTCGGACAGATCAGGCTCATGTACGGTGATCTGGCCGAGGCGTTCGATTATTTCGAGAGCGCCGTGGAGGCCGCTTCCTACGACGTGAATCGTCTGGCAGGCATACAGTCGGCGGTTCACAACGCCCTCTGCGGCAAGGGCAATGTCCTCGCCAGGCAGGGACGATACGACGCGGCGATGGGTGAGTACGAGAAAGCGCTCGGACACGCACCCAACGACGTTCATGTCCGCGTGAACATGGCCCGCGTCGAATCGAGCCGGGGCCGTCCGGATGAAGCGCTGGCCCACGCGCTGGAAGCGATGACTTTCACGGGACTCTTGCCCGATCGGACAGAGATCAAGATCTCGACCCATTTTGCCCCTGCCTACCTGAACTGCGCCAGGGCGCACCTCGAGAAAGGCGAGGTCTCGAAGACCGAGAGATACCTTTGGGAGATGGTCACCGATTCGATCGACTGCCCTCGATCATTGAGCCTGGCGTGCTTCCTGGTCGCCACTTTTCCCGATGAGGTGTTCCGATCGAAAAAGGGGCGGGAGACGATGACCCTGATCGCCGGGCGGCTGGCCAGGAAGGCAGGATCCGCGGCGCCCGATTCCGCGCTCACTCTCAGCGCCCGAGGTGTTTCGAATTTTTTCGAACAGGAGTACGCGGAGGCGATCGCCTGTTTCGAGAAGGCCTCCGCCGCAAGGGATCGGTGGCCCGAACAGGTCCGGCGCCACCTCTGGCACTACGACTGCGCCGATGACTATTTCCTGGCCCTGGTCTATTCCGAGCTCGCACGCGACAGGGGACGCGACCTGACAGCCGCAAATAAGGCGCGCCAGTTCTTCAAGAAGGCCGAGACTGCTTTCGTCGCCTCGGAGCTCCCCTTTGGAGAAACTGATATCATCAGGCGGATCCGTCTCAAGGCGCGGAAGACTCTCCATCCCTCCGACTGATTTCATTTCCTCTTTCCGCGGATCACTTCTTCCTTGTACTGGAGCTCGTAGAGGCGGTGATAGAGGCCGCGGCGGGCGAGCAGAGCGGCGTGATCGCCTTCCTCCACCTTGCGCCCGTGGTGGAGCACGATGATCTTGTCCGCGTTCTGGATCGTCGAGAGCCGGTGGGCGATCACGATAGATGTGCGCTTCCGCGTGAGCTCCGAGATGGCCGACTGGATGAGCGCCTCGGTGGCGGTGTCGATGTTGGCCGTGGCCTCGTCGAGGATCAGGAGATCGGGATCGAAGGCCATGGCGCGCGCGAAGGAGAGGAGCTGCTTCTGGCCGGTGGAGAGATTTTCTCCCCTTTCGAAGAGCTCCGTTGCGTAACCGTCGGCCAGGCCGGAGATGAACCGGTCAGCGTTGGCGAGCCGGGCCGCACCGCGCACCTCCTCGTCGGTGATCGCCCTCTTGCCGAGACGGATGTTCTCTTCCACGGACCGGGAGAAGATGAAGGGATCCTGGAGCACGATGACGAATCGCGAACGGAGCGATCGCTGGGCGAGCTCCTTGACATCGGCGCCGTTGACCGCGATCCGTCCCTCCTGAACGTCGTAGAATCGGCAGAGCAGGTTGATCACCGTCGACTTTCCCGCTCCCGTGTGGCCCACGAGCGCCACCGTCTCTCCCTGGTTCACCCGGAAGGAGAGCTCCTTGATCACCGGCTCGTCTGGATCGTAACCGAAGGTCACGTTCTCGAAAGCCACCGATCCGATCGGTTCGTCGACACGGAGCGGAGCCGATCGGTCGCGCACCTCGGGCTGCCGGTCGAGAAGCTTGAAGATCCGTTCCGACGAGGCGATCGCCGACTGGAGGATGTTGTACTTTTCAGCCAGGTCGGCCACGGGACGGAAGAACATTTCGACGTAGCGCACAAAGGCGAAGACCACGCCGAAGGTGAGCGTGCCCGCGCCGATCGCCTGGCCTCCCTTGAAGATGACCAGGGCGAGGGCGCCGGCGGAGAGGATGTCCACGACAGGGAAAAAGAGGGCGAAATAGAAGATGGTCCTCTCGTGCGCTTCCCTGTGTTCCCTGTTGATCCGTCCGAAGATACGGGCGTTTTTCGCTTCCCGCAGGAAGAGCTGGACCGTCTTCATGCCGGTGATGTTTTCCTGAAGGCTGCTGTTGATGCGCGCCAAGTGGACGCGCACCGTGTCGAAACCCTTGCGCACCCTGTTGCGGAAGATGAAGGTGGCAGCCACGAGGAAGGGAAGCACGGTAAATGTCCAGAGGGAGAGGGTCGTGTTGTAGGCCACCATCACGCCCAGGATCCCGACGATGAGAAAGATGTCCTTGAATATGAGTACCAACCCCTGGGTGAAGAGCTGGTTGAGGTTCTCCACGTCGCTCGTGATCCGCGTCACGATCCGGCCGACCGGATTGCGGTCGAACCAGGGGATCGAGAGCGTCTGCAGATGCTCGAAGATCCGGTTGCGCAGGTCGTACATCACCCGCTGGCCGAGCATGCCCGTGCAGAAGGCCTGGACGTAGAGCGCCATGAAATCGATGACCATGACGCCCAGATAGAGGAGCGCCATCGTGTGGAGGCCGCCCAGATCCTTGTTCGCGATCGGGCCGTCGATGGCGCGCTGGAAGATCCAGGGAAGAGCCAGCGTGGTGGCCGTCCCGAGCAGGATGAGGACGAGGGCGATGACGATCAGGTGGATATGGGGAATCCCGAACCTGAAAAGACGCCAGAAAAGCTTGATGTCGAGCTCGCCGGTGGTGATCGTGTCTTTTTCCATCGCCGCCATCAGATCACCTCGATCTCGTTCTTGAGGCGCTGCTGTTCGACCATGTCAGCGTAGAGGCCTCCCGCGTCGATCAGCGCGCCGTGGCGGCCCTGCTCCTCGATCTTGCCGTCGCGCAGCACCATGATCCGGTCTGCGTGGCGCACGGCCGAGATCCTGTGCGACACGATGATCACCGTCCGGTCCCGGCCGAACTCCTTCAGGTTTTCGAGGATCGCCTCTTCCGTCTCCGTATCCACCGCCGAGAGAGAGTCATCGATCACCAAAACGGCCGGATTCTTGAGAAGGGCCCGCGCGATGCCGCAGCGCTGCTTCTGGCCGCCGGAGAGGTTGATGCCCCTTTCGCCGAGCATGGTGTCGTACCGGTCGGGGAATTCGTCGACCTCGCCATCGAACGCCGCCGCTGCCGCGGCCCGCCCGATGGAGGCGTCCCGGGCGCCGTCGGGCGGCGTTTCGTCATCGGTCCGAGAAAAGGCGATGTTGCTGCCGATCGTGTCGGAGAAGAGAAACACCTCCTGTGGAACGAAACCGAAGAGGCGGCGCAAGCTGTCGAGGTGGATGTCGTTGATGTCCCGGCCGCCCACGAAGATGCAGCCCCGCTGAACCGGGTAGAGGTGGACGAGCAGATTGAGCAGGGTCGTCTTTCCCGCACCGGTGGGGCCCACGATCGCCACGGTCGAGCCCGGTTCGATGGTGAGCGACAGGTCCTTCAGGACGAGCGGTCCCCCGGAACCGTACCTGAAGTTCAGGTTGCGGATCTCGATGGGGGGGTGGTCCATGTCGATCGGCCGCGACTCGGGACTGTCGTGAACGAGAGGCACCGTGTCGAGTACGCGCTGTATCCGCTTCATCGACGCCGAGCCGCGCTGGAAGAGGCCGGTCACCCAGCCGATCGAGATCGCCGGCCACACGAGCATGGTCAGGTAGATGGCGAAGGCGATGAACTCCCCCTCGGTGATCCGCTCGATGATCACGAACCGGCCGCCCATGTAGAGCATGAGGAGGAAACCGAGTCCCACGACGAGCATGATGGCCGGCCTGAAGGCGCTCTCGATCGCCACGTAGCTCCTGTTGAGGCGTACGTACTCGGCATTGGCTTTCTCGAAGAGGCGCTTTTCCTCCTCCTCGCGCACGTATGAGCGGATGACCCGCACGCCGGCCAGGTTTTCCTGGGCGCGGGCGGTGACCGCGCCGAACTGCTCCTGGATCTTCTCGAACCGCCAGTGGATGGCGCGGCCGAAACGGTAGACGGCCACGGCCATCACCGGGAGGAAGGCGACCGTGATCAGGGCGAGCAGAGGTTCGATGAGAAAGAGGTTCGTGAGAACGAAGGTGCCCGAGACGAGGGTGTTCACCGAGTACATGATCCCCGGGCCGACCATGAGGCGCACCGCGGCCAGATCGTTGGTGGCGCGCGCCATGAGATCGCCCGTGGGATTCTTGTGAAAAAAGCCGGGCGTTTGCTTCTGAATGTGCTGAAAGAGAACATCGCGCAAATCGTTCTCGATGCGGCGCGACGCGAAAATCATGAACCGCCGCGTGAGAAAGAGGAAGATGCCGCGCGCCACGGCCGCCGCCACGATGCCGGCCGCGCAGAGCCCAAGAAAGGAGAGGTCGATCTCCGCGCCGAGACTGTCGATGGCGTGTTCCACGAAACGCGGTTTGAGGATCATGAAGAAGGCCGCGAACACGACGGTAAAGGCGCCCATGATGTAGTGGCGCCGGTAGGTCTTCAGAAAGGGTTTGAGATCCCCGAGTGCTTTCACGGTGTTTCCGGATGTCTCGGCCGCACACCGGCCTCGCGTTCTTCCAGGCGCGCCAGGACGAACAGCAGATCGGAGAGGCGGTTGATATAGGCTTTGATCTTTTCGTTTTCGATCGACTCGTTCTCCTCGAGGCGCGTCAGGGCCCGTTCAGCGCGGCGGACGACGGCGCGCGCCACGTCGAGAAGCGCCGATGTTTCCAGCTCGCCATAGAGGACGAATCGCGGCGGCAGGTCGAGTTCCTCCTCGATCGCTGACAGGTGTCGGTCGAGCCGTTCCACATCCTTGCCTTCGATCGTCCCCTTGAGCAGGTGGCGCGATCCGTCCGGGCAGGCGAGCTCGGCATTCAGCCTGAAGATATCGTTCTGGATCTCGAGGAGGATGGAGGTCACGCGCCGCACCCCGCTCTTCGCCCGGGCCAGACCGACAAAAGCCTGTGCCTCGTCCATCGTTCCGTAGACCTCGGGCCGGTCCGAGCCTTTCGTCGTCCGCGACCCGTCGAGAAGCGATGTCTCCCCCCTGTCGCCCTTCCGGGTGGAGATCGATTTTTTCTTTTTCTTCGCGCCCATGGGGGAAGTCCCTTTCGCTAACTGCGGATCGTCTTCTCCGTGGATCAAATATTATTGTCCCTCTTCTTTCAAGAAATACTCGGACCGTGCGCTCCGGCCGGACGGGCCATTGTATTTTCCCGAGGCCCTACTATGCTTTCAGAGAAAGCCTTTGCCCAAGGCGTTTTCCTTTTTGAACCGAGTTGTCGGAGCGCGAGACGGAATGCAGAACACCAGGGACAAGCTCGAATCAATCGCATCGGGATTTCAGGAAGCACGCGTCTTGATCACGGCGTGCGAGCTCGATATTTTTTCGGCGATCGGCGGCGAGGGGCGGAGCGCGGCGGAGATTGCCCGTGCATCCGGGCTGCGTGCGCGCCCCCTGGAGCGGCTGCTCAACGCGCTCGTGGCCATGAAGATCCTCGGCAAGCGGCAGGGCGTTTTTCGCAACAGCGCTGCCTCCTTGCGCCATCTCACCGCCGATGCACCCGAACCGCTGGGGGACATCATGCGCCACAGGGGGCGGATGTGGCGCAGCTGGAGCCGTCTCACCACGGTCGTACGCACCGGGCGTGTCCGGCGGCTACAGCAAACCGTGGCGGAAACGAAGAACTTCATCAAGGGGATGTCGAACGTCGCGGCCCTCTCCGCCGTGGAAGCGGCCCGCGCTCTGTCTCCGGAGCTGAGGAAAGCGCGCCGCGTCATCGACGTGGGAGGCGGGCCGGGGACTTACGGTTGTACTTTCGCGGTGCAATATCCACGGCTGCGTGTCACCGTCATGGACCTTCCCGAAGCGCTCGTCATCGCGCGCGATACGGTGGCCGCCATGGGTCTCAAGCAGAGGGTCAGACTCCTGCCGGGCGACATCTTCGAGCTCGACTCTCTCGGCCGCGGGTACGACCTGGCCTTCCTGTCCAATTTCGTGCACTGCTTCAAGCCTGCTGCTGCTGCCGAGGTGATCCGCAAAGCGTGCGCATCGGTGCGCGGGGGGGGCGCCGTGGCGATCAAGGAGTTCTGCCTGGAAAGGGATGGGACCGCTCCGAGCTGGGCGGCTCTATTCTCGATCAACATGCTCCTCGCCGACGCGGGAGACAGCTATCCCGTCGAACAGCTCGAGGAGTGGTTGGCTGATTCGGGCGTCACCGATTTCAGGAAGACCGGGCTGGCTAAAAACTCGACTCTTCTCGTGGGGCGGAAGGCTTAGTCGAGATCCTGGTAATCGCCTCGATCTCGATCTGTCTCGCCCTGTCGCGCGTGACCTCCTTGATCCGCTTGGGATCGAGCGGTTTGGGCAGACACTCATTGGCGCCGGCGGCAACCGCCTTCGACAGGAAATCCTCGGTACTGTAGCCTGTCATGGCCACAACGTAGATGTCCTTGGTCTTTTCGTCCGCTCTGATCTCCTGGCAGATCCGAAATCCTTCCACATCGGGCAGGAGAAGATCGAGGAAGATGAGTTGCGGCTTGAAGAGGGGTATGACGACATTGGCCTCGTAACCGTTGCGTGCCGTTTCGATGTGGACGTTTTCGCCCTTGAGATCCTTCTGAATCTGCTCGATCACGCTCTCCTCATCATCGACCACGAGGACGCGCACCATCGTGCCCGAGGTGGTCTTGATTTTTTCCTCGACCTGGTCGGGGACGGAAAATCCCCTGGCCGCGAGGAGCTGATTCACCGAATTCCGCTCGAAGCGGAGGTGTCCGCCCACCGTGCGCGCGGGCTTGAGCAATCCGTCCTGGGCCCAGCGTCTGATCGTGTGGGGCGCAACGCTGAAAAGCTTTGCCACCTGGGAAGTCGTGAGGAGGTCGATTTTCGGTTTTGCCATAGTTGATATCCAACGGTCATGCACAAGACGAAGGCCTGGAACCTGAGCACATTCGTGCTATTGAGTCAAAAGAGCAGATCATAACCTAACGAAGGGTACAAATCAAACATATCGATCAATTAAAACAATCAGAGCGGTCAAGAATGTAATGCCGCAGCCGGAAGCACGCTTTCGGGAGCGCGACGCCCGGCTGAAACGTGGGGACCGTGATTGTCAATCGGCTGTCGATCTCCGGTCTTTTGTGAAAAGCGAACACAGCGAGCAACGGACCGTAAATCAGCTGTGTTTTTTTTCGACTCAATCGCGAAGAGAACTTTAGGCTCATTTCTCACCGCGAAATCGGATAATTTCCCGGCCCCTTCGATGAGAGCCCCCGGGGCGGAAAAATCCCGGGGGCTCTCGATGTCGAAATCAATTCTCGGTGCAGCTGGCCGCAATGCTTTTCACGCTGCGCCACCGGTCTCCCTGGAATCTCCTGGTCAAAACGCCGGCGAGCACAACGATCTCGACGGTCAGGCCGATCCACGCGCCGAGTGCGCCGAGCCCGGCCACCATACCGAGGAGATAGGTGAGCGGTACCAGAATGAACCAGGCCGCGAAAACGGACACGAACATGGTGTAGCGCGTGTCGCCCACGCCGTTCAGAGCGCCCACCGCCACCATGGCGACGGCGTCGAAGATCTGGAAGAAGGCAGCCACGAACAGGAGCTGCCGTCCGATCCCGAGAACGGCCGGATCGCTCTGGAAGCACCTCAAGAAGAGATCGGGCGCGACCCAGAAGAGAAATCCGAAAAACGCCATGACTCCCACGGCCACCTTGATCGCCGAGCTGAAAGAACGCCGGATGAGGACTTCGTCGCGGGCGCCCTTGTACCTGCCCGTCAAGATGCACGCCGCCTCGGAAATGGCATAACCGGGCAGAAAGCTCAGCTTGATGATGTTGATGGCGATCTGGTTGGCCACGAGTTCGTTTTCGCCCATCCACGACAGAAGCGCGGTGAAGAGCGTCCAACTCGCCACGTCGAGAAAGAAGCGGATCCCGATCGGCAGACCGAGTCCCAGAACGGAGGCGATCAGATCCCTGTCGGGATAAAGATCGAATCCGTTCCGGCGGACGTAGAGGATTACCGTGAGAACCATCCCCACGGCGCAGGCGATCACGCTGGCCAGGGCCGCGCCCGCGACACCCATTTCGCGAAACGGTCCGAGCCCGAAAATGAGCACCCCGTCGAGCACGATATTGAGCCCGTTGACCACGATGTTCACGATCATCGGAGTCCGGGTGTCGCCCGTTCCCTGGAGAGCGTTGCAGAGCGCCATCGTGATGTACCAGAAGGGCGCCGAAAAAACGCGCACCCTGAAGTACTCGATCGCGAAGGCCCGCACGCCGGCCGTTCCGCCGAGCTGCTCGAAGATCGGATCAGCCAGCGCGCCGAGGGCGATCACCGCCACCCCGAAGGGCACGGACAGGAGCGCACCCTGCCATCCGGCCCGCCTTGCCAGACCTTCTCGTCCAGCACCGACAGCCTGGGCGCTCACGACCTTGACGCCGTTGAGCACGCCCAGGAAGAAGGCGTTGATCAGAAAGATGGCGATCGTGGCGAGGCCCACGGCTCCCAGTTCGGTCTTGCCGATCCAGCCCACGAAGAGGGTGTCGGTCACACCCATGGCCGTGTAGGAAAGCATGCTGATCACGATTGGCCAGGAGAGATGCAACACCTCTCGCACGCTTCCTTTCCGATACCTTTCACCTTTTTCCTTGCCATGTTTCATCATGGTCCACCTCACAGATGACCGCGCGCGGCTCAGTACGTGCGCGCGCGCACGCTGTTTTGCGAGGCTTTCGACCTTTGGCTTTACTGGGAAAAAGAGGCGTGCTCAAAACCGCGGGTCCGGGCCCCGCGGTCGAAGAGATTTACTGTTCGAGATGTCTGTTCACCGCAGGCACAGGGGATTGCCCGATCGCCACACCGACGTACGGAAGCGTCACATTGACGCACGGAAGCGACGGAATGACGTTCCAATAATCGAGCTGGTTAAAGCGTCTCATAAGTCCTGTGTCCTACGATGAAAAGTCTCTGACTCTACCTATCGGTTCGAGCAGCCGGGCATGTTAACCGGCAAGCAAGGATCTGTCAATTTTTATCCGCCATTGCCGGCGGTTTTCTCTATCCTGCTGATCAGGTTCTTGAAGATGAACCTGTGGAAGGGGAGGAACATGTACCAGTAGGGCGGACCGAACCACCCCTCGGGCGCGAACCAGGCCTTGACCGCCAGACGGTGTCCTTTCTCTTCCGGCGTGATCCGGAATTCGAGCCACGCCCGTCCGGGGAGCTTCATCTCGGCGCGCAAGAGGAGCCGTTCGTTCTCGCGCAGATCCTCGACGCGCCAGAAATCGATGACATCGTTCGTCTTCAGCCGCGACCGGCTCCGCCGGCCGCGCGCGCACCCCACGCCGAGCAGCATCCGGTCAACGGTGCCCCTGAGGCGCCACATCCAATTGCCATAGAACCAGCCCTGTCTGCCGCCGATCTTGCAGAGCGACGCGAAGATGCGCGCCGGGCTCTTGCAGGTGAAGAGCGAGTAGGATGCCGTGAAGCCCGGTGTTTCCTTCAGCTCGTGGAGCTTGATCGCAAGTTCGTGGGCGGGCGGATAGGCGTCCGACCACCGCGTCGCGATCCGGTCCTGCTCGTCGCGTGTCAGCGCGCGCACGATCGACTCCCTGTAGGAGAGAGTTTCGAAGGGAAGGAAGCTCTTGATCGACAGATCCCCGCAGAGCGCATTGTTCCGGAGACCCTCGATCAGACAGCGTGTGATCGAAGCGGGCACGGGCGTGAAAAGGCTGGCGCAGTATGCGTAGAAGGAGAGGTTCGATATGGGACAGGCGAGGAGATGGACCCTCCTGCCCACGACCCCGGCCAGGGCCTTGATCATTTCCTCGTAGGTGAGCACATCGTTTCCGCCGATGTCGAACCGTTTTCCCGCCGTTCGGGGGATCTCGAGCACACCCACGAGATACTTGATCACGTCGCGGATCCCGATGGGCTGGCATTTTTTTCGCGCCCATGTCGGTACGGGCATGGCGAAAACATTCTTGACCAGGTGATAGATGATCTCGAAAGAGGCGCTCCCCGACCCGATGATGACCGCCGCCTGGAGGCTCGTCACCGGAACCGCCCCCCTGCGGAGTTCGTCGGCCACCTCCTTTCGGCTGCGGAGATGATCGGAGAGGGGGCCATCGTCCCTGCCCAGGCCGCCGAGGTAGATGATCCGTTTCACACCCGCCTTCTGAGCCGTCTCCCTGAAATTGCGCGCTGCGGCGATATCGGCAGAAGCGAACTCCCGCGGTCCGAGCACCAGGGAGTGGATCAGGTAATAGGCCGTGTGCACATTGCGCAGCGCCCGTGCCAGGCTGTCCGGGTCGAGCGCGTCGGCAGCCACCATATCCGTCCCAGGCCATCGCTCCAGGTCGCCCGCGGACACGGCCCTGAGCATGATGCGCACCCTGTACCCCCGTGCGAGAAGCTCCGGCACGAGGCGCCCGCCGATGTAGCCCGAGGCGCCCGTCACCAGAACGGTACCGATCTGGGGTATGGGTTCCGTGGCCAGATCGTCGCAGAAGAGGCATTCCTCATCGGCGTGAGATGAAGGGGGGGGTGGGGAAATTGCCGTAATGCCTTTCTGGACAGAAGATTCGATCACAATGCGCTCCGCTTCCTCTCCCTGATTCTTTTTCGTCATTTCTACCTGTTATTCAATAGCAAAAGTTGACGAAAAGAAAAGCGGATCAGGGGAGTTGAGTTTCTTTCAATGGTTGTGACGCCGCTCCCCTCGGGGTAGACTGTTGCGGTTTTGTCCCGCTCGCGGATTCTGAGAGTGAGGTCCGAATGAACACCCCTGTGAACGCTCCGATCGACAGTCGGGACGCCCTGGAACTCCTCTCCTGTGAGGGTGCGGCGTTTTATGATCTTCTGGCGCGCGCCGGTGCGGTGCGCGAGGAGCGGAAGGGCCGGGGCGTCACCCTCTGCGGCATTCTCAACGCCAAGAGCGGCCGCTGCGGTGAGGATTGCGCCTTTTGCGCCCAATCCGCGTTTCACAATACCGACGCGCCCGAGTTTCCCATGGTCAGCGCCGATGTCATGGTCGAGCACGGCCGCGAGGTGGAAAGGATGGGTGCCCGCGAATACTCGATCGTGACCTCGGGCAACACGGTCCGATCGGAGGCGGAGATCAGCGTGATCTGCGAGGCGCTCGGGCGGCTGCGGGGCAGCGGCCGGCCGGGCAGCCGGGATCGGCTGCTGCGCTGCGCGTCGCTCGGTATTTTGCCGAAAGAAACGCTGGGCCGGCTCAAGGATGCGGGACTCACCAACTACCATCACAATCTCGAGACGGCCCGTTCTTTTTTTCCGCGAGTCTGCACCACCCACGATTACGAGGACGATGTGGACACGGTGCGGCGCGCGAAGGAGATCGGTCTCGATGTCTGTTGCGGCGGGATATTCGGTCTCGGTGAGAGCCTGGCTCAGAGGGTCGAGCTGGCCGAGACGCTACGTGAGCTCGATGTCGACTCGATCCCGCTCAATTTCCTCAATCCGATCGCCGGAACGCCTCTCGAAGGCAAGAGCGACCTCCACCCCGTCGACTGCCTGAAGATCATCGCCATTTTCCGCCTCATGATGCCGGAGAAGAACATATACGTCTGCGGTGGCAGGGAAGTGAATCTCCGCGATCTGCAATCGTGGATCTTTCTCGCCGGCGCCAACGGAATGATGGTGGGCAACTATCTCACGACCACGGGCCGCGATCACGAGCTCGATCTGAAGATGATCCGCGACCAGGGTCTCGAGGTTCTGCCCTGTGGGGAGGTGAACTCGCCGTGACGAGCAGCCGGAAGGGCGTGATTCACAGCTCGGGCCAGGTCGACGCGACGCGCGGCGAAGAGCGGGCCGATCCCCTGGCGGCGATCGGTCGCCAACTCGCCGCGATCCGGTCGAAGGGCCTCTTCCGTGCGCTGCGCCGCGTCTCCTCCCCGCAGGAGGCGGTCTTCGTCCTCGACGGCAAAAGGGTGGTCAATTTCTCGGGAAACAACTCTCTCGGCCTCGCCAACCATCCCGCGCTGCGTGACGCCGTGCACGATGCCGTGGAACGCTGGGGTGTGGGCGCGGGCGCGAGCCGCCTCATCTCGGGCAACATGACGCCGCACGAGCTCTTCGAGCGGGACGCGGCCGCCTTCGTGGGCAGCCAGAGGGCGCTCTTCTTTCAGAGCGGTTTCCAGGCAAACACGGGCGCGATTCCGGCGCTCGCCGGCAAGGAGACGGTCATCGTTTCCGACGAGCTGAACCATGCCAGTCTGATCGACGGGATCCGGCTGTCGGGCGCCGAACGGTTGATCTACCCGCACAACGACGTGGACGCGCTCCGCCGGTTGCTCCTGGAGATCCCCCGGGAACGGCCCGTTCTTGTTGTGACCGAATCGCTTTTTTCGATGGAAGGCGACAGGGCGCCGCTCGCGGAGATCGCGGCGCTGAAGGAGACGCGCCCATTCTTTTTCTACGTGGACGAGGCCCATTCCCTGGGCGCCACCGGCCCCTCGGGGAGAGGGCTCGCGGCCGCGGAAGGATGCAGCGCCGCTGTCGACCTGCTTCTCGGTACGCTGGGCAAGGCCTTCGGCGTATCGGGCGCCTTCGTTGCCGCTGCCGCGCCGATCGTCGACCTCCTCGTGAACCGGTGCCGCTCCTTCATCTACACCACGGCACCGATGCCGGCCGCTGCAGCGGCCGCGGCCGAAGCGCTCCGTCTTGCTCGGGAGAGCGACGATCTCCGCGAAAGGCTCCGCCGCAACGTGGCGCACTTCAGGACTCTCGCGCAGAGGGCGACCGGTCAGGCGCTTCCCGGCGAGGATCACATCGTGCCCGTCGTCTGTCCCGGCGCGGAACGGGTCATGGCAGCGTGCGGCGCGCTTCTCGAAAGGGGCGTCTACTGTCTCGGGATCCGGCCGCCCACCGTTCCGGCGGGGAGATGCCGGCTCCGTTTCTCGATCAGCGCGGAGCACAGCGCCGACGACCTGGAGAGGGCGGTGTCCGCTCTCGAGGAGGTGCTGCGATGATCTGGCTTCGGATAGGGATCACCCATCGAACGGAGGAGAGGAGATGAATCCCGACGAGGTCAAGCGCCTCAAGGAGGATGACAAGCGATACGTGTGGCACCCCTTCACACAGATGAAGGACTGGCTCGATCATGATCCGGTCATCGTCGATCGGGGCGAGGGTGTGGAGCTGATCGATGTCGACGGCAAGCGGTACCTCGACGGTGTGAGCTCCCTCTGGACCAATGTTCACGGACACACCGCGCCCGAGATCGACAGGGCCGTGACCGAGCAGCTCGGTAAGGTGGCCCACTCGACACTGCTCGGGCTCGGCAGCGTGACCTCGATCGATCTGGCGCGGGAATTGATCGCGATCGCTCCCGCCTCGCTGAGCAAGGTCTTCTATTCCGACTCCGGTTCGACGGCGGTCGAGGTGGCGCTCAAGATGGCCTTCCAGTACTGGCAGCAGACCGGAGGCGCGGCCAACAAGAAGATCCGTTTCGCCTGTGTGAAGGACGCCTACCACGGCGACACGATCGGTTCCGTCTCGGTGGGAGGCATCGACCTCTTCCACGCGATCTACAAGCCTCTACTCTTCGAGACGGTGGAGATCCCCTCCCCCTTCTGTTACCGCTGCCCCTTCGGCAAGGAGCGCGCCGCATGCTCCATGGAGTGCGCGGCCGCGGCAGAGGAGACGATTCTCGACCATGCCGATGAGCTGGCCGCCCTTGTGATGGAGCCGCTCGTTCAGGGCGCGGCCGGCATGATCGTCCACCCCGAGGGCTATCTGAAGCGGGTGGCCGCGGCGTGCAGGGAGAACGACGTGCTCCTCATTCTCGACGAGGTGGCAACAGGTTTCGGCAGGACAGGCACGATGTTCGCCTGCGAACAGGAAGGGGTGGAGCCTGACTTCATGGCCCTGGCCAAGGGGATCAGCGGCGGATACCTCCCCCTGGCCGCGACCCTGACGTCGGAGAGGATCTTCGAGGGATTCCTCGGTACGTACGAGAGTTTCCGCACTTTCTTTCATGGACACACCTACACCGGAAATGCTCTCGCCTGCGCGGCCGCCCTCGGCAATCTGGAGGCTTTCCGAAGGGGCGGTCTTTCCGATCATACCGCGCGCCTTGCGAGCGATCTGTCCTCCGGGCTCGAGAGGCTCGGCGGCCATTCCCAGGTGGGCGATGTGCGCCGGAAGGGACTCATGGCGGGCATCGAGCTCGTCGAGGACCGAACCACGAAGAAGCGATTCGATCTTTCCCTCCGCCTGGGGCACAGGGTGATCCTCGAGGCCCGCGAACGGGGCGCGATCCTGCGGCCGCTGGGCGATGTGATCGTGCTCATGCCGCCCCTGGCCATGAGCGCCGACGAGCTCGCCCGTCTGATCGCCATCACGACAGAGAGCATCGACGCCGCACTGGAGGCGCTGTGAAAGCACTCTTCGTCACGGGAACGGACACCGACGTGGGCAAGACCTTCGTCTCCCTCGGGCTCATCTCCGCCTGGCGGGACGAGGGCTTGCGCGTGGGGGTCATGAAACCGTGCGAAACAGGTTGCACCCTGGAGGAGGATGCGCTCGTACCGGCCGACGCCACCGCGCTGCTGCGCGCCTCGCAGACAGCGCTGTCCGTCGATGAGGTCTGTCCTTACCGATTCCGTCTGCCCATGGCGCCCGCAGAAGCGTGGGCGGCCGAGGGGGGTGGCCGCGGGGCTGCCACCGCACCGAATGCGGCGGACCGGGACGCCCACTCCGATCGGACAGGATCCGCGAGGCAGGGGAGAGAATTCTCCTTCGAGAAGACAGCGGCCCTGTTCAGGCGGATCCGCGACGCCCACGATGTCACCGTCGTCGAAGGCGCGGGCGGTCTCCTCGTTCCTTTCGCGGGGGAGCGGACAACGATCGATCTGGCGCTCAGCCTGGAAACACCCCTGTTGATCGTGGCGCGCATCGGGCTCGGCACGATCAACCACACCTGGCTCACCGTGGAGACCGCGCGGGCGCGGGGGCTGGAGATTCTGGGAGTCCTGTTCACCCGTTCCCACGATCCCCAGATCGTGAAACCCGGTCCGGACGAGGAACGCAATCCCGGGGCGGTGGCGCGGCTCGCCGGTGTGAGAGTCCTGGGGAATATTCCCTTCATCGAGGGGGGCGACTTCGGGAAGGTGCGTGAATTCGTGGACCTGGCGGCGATCCTGTCGTCACTGTGACGCTTTGTGAGGAGACCATGACCGTTCAGCGAACCGTTATCATCGGAGCCGGCGTTGTGGGGTGCGCCATTGCGCTCGAACTGGCCCGCCGCGGCGCGTCTCCCCTGGTCGTCGACAGGCACGGCGATGTGGGCCACGGGTCGACCTCGGCGTCGTGCGGGATCGTGCGGCGCTTCTACTCCACGCAGACGATGATCGCTCTTGCCCAGGAGAGCATGGGAATCTGGGCAGGGTGGCGCGATCACATCGGTGTTGACGATCCGAGCGGGCTGGCCCGTCTCGAACGGCCGGGTGCGCTCTTCGTCCTGCCGCGCATCGACGACACGATCCGCACCCAGGTCGGCTGGATGAAGATTCTCGGTGTTGACGTGGAGATCCTGAGCGTGTCCGAGATCGGTCGGCGCCATCCCTTTCTTCACACGCGATCCCAGCACCCGGTGAAGGATCCGAAAGACCCCGGCTTTTTCATCGACGGGGAGTCTGAAGTGGGCGGGGGGCTGTTCGAGCGCGATGCGGGTTATGTGATCTCGCCGCAGCTGGCAACCCACAACATGCGCGTGGCGGCCGAAGGAGCGGGCGCCGATTTTCGGCTCGGAAACGCGGTGAGTTCGATCAGGCGGCGCGATGGAGCGGGCCCCCGTTTCCGTCTCGCCCTCGACGGGGGCGCGCCGGTCGACGCCGACGTTCTGATCAACGCGGCCGGCCCGCACTCGGCACAGGTGAACACGATGGCGGGCGTGACCCTGCCGATAGAGATCCGGCCGCTGCGGCGCGAGGTCCATGCCGTGGAGAATCCTGTTTTTTCCGAGAGCGCCGGGGGGGGTGTGCCTGTCGTGGGCGACATCGATTCGGGGGTCTATTTCCGGCCGGAGGCAGGCGGCCGCGAGCTGATCGTGGGATCGCTCGAGCCGGAGTGCGACAGGCTCGAGTGGATCGATGATCCGGACGACTGGAACGAGGCCGCCACCGTGGCCGGATACGAGCGCCACGTGATGCGGCTCATGAAGCGGTTCAGACAGGTGCAGCTCGGCAGGAGGCGCGGGATCGCGGCTCTCTACGACGTGACCGTGCAGGACTGGATCCCGGTCATCGACAGAACCGATCTGCCCGGTTATTACGTTGCGGTGGGGACGAGCGGTTCCTCGTTCAAGACCGCACCGCTCATCGGAGCGGTGATGGCCGAGCTGGTCAGCGCCTGCGAAGCGGGACACGACCACGACAGGGAACCGTTGCGGATCGAGCTGGCTCGGACCGGATTCGACCTCGATGTCGGTTTCTTTTCGCGTCTTCGCAAGGCCCACACCTCTTCGGCGAGCGTACTTTCTTGACAGGTCAGCAGGAGGGAAGGACACCATGAGGATGGAGACTGCTCTAGGGTTATCGATTCTGCTCTTCTGCGCCTTGGCGGGCGGCCTCCTTTCGAGCCTGCCCGGGTGCGGCGGCGAAGACCGTGCGCCCGACGCGGCTCGGGACAGGGCTGAGCGTCCGTCGGCAGGGATCGTTTTTTCGGGAACGGTCCGGCACAAGGATACGGGCGAGCCGATCAACGAATTCAGGGCGCGGCTCATCGCTTGCGAGAGGGCCGAAGGGGCGGAGCCCGATCCTTCCCTTCTCGAGACGGACGGCAGGGACGGGAGTTTTAGTTTCTTTCCGGCCCGCGGCGGCAGGTACAAGCTCTACGTCAAATCGCGGGACTTCGTGTCGCGCTACATTCGCAACATCGACGTGCCGGCCGGGACTGGTTTGACCGGCTACGTCGTGACCATGGTGCCCGGTCTGCACCTGGAGGGCCGAGTCGTCGACGACCTCACCGACCAGCCGGTCGAAGGGGCTGTCGTGAGCGATCTGCACGCTCTCCGATCGACGCCGGAGCAGGACAGGGATTGGGTGTTCGACGGGAGCCGTCGAACCGACAGCGAGGGCCGCTTCTTTCTCGGTGGGCTGGTCGCGAAGTCCTATACCGTCGCGGTGATTCATCCGCGCTACGGGGAAGAGTCCCTCGTGGCCGCTCCGGACGGGAAGGAGATCCTCTTCAGGCTGAAGAAGGCGGCGCGTATCACCGGGACGGCGCGCGACGACAGCGGCGCCCCTGCCGCCGGTTTGAAGATCACTTTCGCCGGCGAATATCTCCCTCTCGAAAGATCGGTGCTCACCGACAGCAGCGGCGCCTACGCAATACCGCCACTGAAGCCCGGTCTGATCACCATCTCCGCCGGCGAAGACCGGCCGGCGGAGGGGCAGCCCCCCCGGTTCACCGCGGAGACGAGGAAGATAGAACTGGCGCAGGCGGACCGTGTCGTCGATTTCGGTCCCTTGCCGCGGCATGCGTCCTGGTCGGGCACCTTCTTCGACTGGAAGAACACACCCGTTGGCGGCGGCACCATTATCCTTCGCCCGATCGTGGACGGCGAATCTCTGGAGAGGTTCTCCGTTGAACGGATCGCGAAGGCGGACAGCGCCGGGCGATTCGCCTTGAAGAAACTCCCACCCGGTCTCTACGAGGTCATCCTCGCCTTCCCGGGGATTCGCACGATCACTCCCATAACGTGGGACAGCCTGGCGTTCGCCGAGTCGCAAGAGCTGCAGAAGGACATCCGTATCGGCGGAGGCGTGGTCGAGGGCCGGATCATCGACGGTTTCACGGGCGAGGCGATCGCCGTCCCGAACGTCCGGGTCCTGGCCGCATGCGGGACAGGGGCGGAAGAAAGGTACATGGTGCCCGCCGGGCGGAACGGGAGTTTCCTGTTCGTCAACGTGCCGCCCGGCACCTACCTCCTCCAGGCAGCCGCCCCGCGCCGCGCCAAGGGAATGATCAAGAACGTGGAGATCCTGCCGGGCCAGGTGATCGACGATCTGCGCATCGTGATCCCCGTTCACGGTGAGCTGCGCCTCAAGTTCGAGGAGATGGCGGCGCTGGCCGGAAGGACGTACGAGGTCCGCGCGGAAACGGACGACCGGGACGAGGCTGTACCGATGGGCAGCCACAAGGTCGGGGCGGCCAAGTTCTGGGACTTCAAGATCAATCTCAAACCGGGTACCTGGACGGTGCTCGTCGCCTTCGACGGTCTCGGCACGATCGAGCGCGCGGTGGAAATCAAAAAACTCGAGACCTCGGAGATCGAGGTGTTCGGCAAGGATTTCCGGATCGAAGAAAAACAGCGATGATCGTGAACACCGCCTGTCCGCGGAACTGTTACAGCACGTGCAGCATGAGGGTGCGCGTCGACGACGGCCGTGTGTGCGCGATCGAGCCTGACGCGCGAAATCGGGCGACCGGCGAAGGTTTGTGCCTGAAGGGGCTGAGCCATGTGGAGCGGGCCTATTCGGAGGAGAGGATCCTTCACCCGCTCAAGCGTGCGGGAGACAGCGGCCGGTTCGTGGAGATTTCTTGGGACGAGGCGATCGACACGATCGCCGGCGTTCTCGAACGATTGAAAATCGAATACGGTCCGCGGAGCGTCCTCTTCTATGCCGGGAGCGGCACGAAGGGTTTGCTCAACGATGTGGCCATGAACTTCTGGCGCCTCTTTGGCGGATGCACGCGCACCTACGGCGATCTGTGCTGGCCTGCCGGCCTGGAAGCGACCCGTCTCACCCTGGGTGACAACAAGCACAACGCGCCCTGGGACCTGGAGCGCGCCAAGCTGATCGTTCTCTGGGGCAAGAATCCTGCCGAGACGAACATCCACCAGATGCCGTTCATCGAGAACGCTCTCGCCCGGGGCGGTCGGCTGGTCGTGATCGATCCCCGCCGCACGCAGTCGGCCGAGGGTGCCGAACTCCTCATCCAGCCGAGACCGGGCACGGACGGCGCTCTCGCCCTCGGTGTGGCCCGCCTGCTCATCGACGCGGGTCGGATCGACCGGGATTTCGTGAAAAAGCACGTTCTCGGTTTCGGCCGGTTCCGCGAGATGGCGCAATCGATTGGGCCCGGCGACGCTTCCGCCATCACCGGCGTTCCGATCGGGGCGATCCGCCAACTGGCCGAACTCCTCGGCACGATCGAGCCGGCATCGATCATCGCCGGCTTCGGAATGCAGCGTTACACCAACAGCGCCCAGACCATGCGGGCGATCATCGCTCTTCTCGCCGTGACCGGAAACGTGGGCAAGCCGGGCGCGGGATGGATCTACGCCAACCTGCAGACCCACCTCTTCGACGCGGTCCGCGATCCGCTCGCCTTCTATCCGCCCGATGAGCCGGACGGCACGACGCGCGTCTCGATCTCCACGGCGCGTCTCGGCAGCGACCTGCTCGCCGCAACCGATCCGCCGGTGAAGATGATCTGGGTCGAACGGGGAAATCCGGTCACGCAGAATCCGGAGACGCACACCGTTCTCAGAGCCCTCCGTGCGCTCGATTTTCGCGTGGTCGTCGATCAGTTCCTCACCGACACGGCGCGCGAGGCCGACATCGTGCTCCCGGCGAAAACGTTTTTCGAGCAGACCGACGTGATCAGCGCCTACTGGCACCCCTACGTCCAGCTCAAGCGGAAGGTGGTCGATCCACCGGCCGGGGTCAAACCGGAGACGGAGATCTACTATCTCCTCGCCCGGAGGCTCGGGCTGCGGACCGACTCGGCGGACGCGCCGATCCCGGCACCGACGGAAGGCGCGATCGAGGCCTATCTCGCCCGCCGTCTGGCGGGAGTCGACGGGCTCTCTCTCGAGAAACTCGGACAGGGACCGGTTCTTGCGCCCCGTTTCGAAGAGGTCGCCTTTGCCGACCGTATTTTTCCGACGCCCTCGGGCAAGATCGAGATCTACTCGGCCGAGGCCCGGGAGCGGTGGGGGTGCGATCCGCTGCCGACCTTTACCGAACCGGCCGAGTCGGCCCGGTCGCCCGATCCGTCCCGGGGCGGCCTCTACCTCATGACTCCGAACACGAAGAACCGGATCCATTCCCAGTTCAACAACCTGGCGCTGATCAGGCAGGTGAGCGGCCGGCCCCGTCTCACGATCCATCCGAACGATGCGCGGCCGCGGCAGATCGCCGACGGGACCAGGGTGAAGGTCTTCAACAGCCGGGGGAGTCTCGAACTGGACGCCCGCCTCGACTTCAGCCTGAAAGCGGGGTGCGTGGTCGTGGAGAACGGCTGGTGGATCGGCCAGGGCGGGGCGGTCAACTTCTGCTCGGCCGGCCGCGAGACAGACATGGGTCATGGCGCGGCGTTTCACGACAATCTCGTCGAAGTCGAGAGGATCGATTGATGGGGAAAGGTTTCATTTTCGATCCGAACAGGTGCACCGGCTGCCACGCCTGCCAGGTGGCGTGCCAGATAGAGAACCGGATCGCGCCGCCGCGCGCCTGGCGTCAGGTCTACACCTTCAACGCGCGCCGTTTCCGGAACATTCCGGTGCTCCATCTCTCCATGACGTGCAACCATTGCGCCGAGCCCGCATGCGTCGAAGCCTGCCCGGCGCGAGCCTGCAGCAAGGACGCCGCAACCGGGGCGGTCACCATCGAACGGTCGCGCTGCATGGGCTGCAACTACTGCTCCTGGGTCTGCGCCTACGACGCGCCGCGGTTCGATCCCGCTCTCGGCGTCATGGAAAAGTGCACCCTCTGCGGCCACCGCCTCGAGAAGGATCTCCTGCCCGCATGCACGGTGGCCTGCCCCACGGGCGCGCTCGCCTTCGGCCGCGTGACGGAGGGTGATCCGTCTGCCACGCTGCCCGGCATCCCGGAGACCGACCTGGAGCCGGCGCTCGCCGTGGAACCGATCCGGCGATCGGAGAGCGGTCCCCTGTGCACCGCCTTCGGGCCCGATGGAAGCGGCATCGACGAGATCGGCCCCACCGAGGAAGGACGGCCGGGCCATCGCCTCGACGTTGCTCCGGCGAAGATCTCCCTCCCACAGGAGTGGTCGCTCCTCCTTTTCACGGCAGCGGCCGCGTTGATCGTAGCGCTGACGGCCACGGCCGGTGCCTTACCCTTCGATCCTCTGCTCCTTCCCGGCGCGGCACTGGCGGTGATGGTGTCGAGCGCCTTCCACCTCGGACGGAAATCCCGCGTGTGGCGCGCCCATCTCAACTGGCGCCGGTCCTGGCTGAGCCGCGAGATCATCTTCTTTTGCCTCTTCGCGGGTTCGGCCGCTCTCTTTCTCGGTGTCTTTCCCGAAAGTACACTGTGCCGCGCGGCCGCCCTGCTGGCCGGCTTCGGCGCCCTGTGGATGATCGACTCCGTCTATCACCCGATTCCGCGGGACGGGCCGATGGGAGCTTATTCCGCGCTCGTCCTTCCCAACGGGATTCTCTTCACGGCCCTCCTTGGCAGGTTTGCCTTGCTCCTCGCCCTGCTCGCTGCGGTCGCGGCCTGTTTCTACATCAGGCGCAAGGTTCTCCTGAAGCGGAGCGGCCGGAATCCGCGGTGGAGCCTGTCGCTTCTGCGCGTCGGCGCCGGCCTCGTTCTTCCGGCCCTTCTGCTCCTTTTCGGAAGCCCCGACCTGTACTGGTGGGCGGTCGGCGGGGCCCTTCTCGGCTGGATCATCGACAGGGCGGAGTTCTACGCGGAGATGGAGATCGTCACCCCCGCGAGCCGGATGGACGCCGACCTCGGCCGGTGCCTCGGCGTGGGCGGACCAAGGCCGCCGTTCGGCGGATCGCGCTCATCGGTCGGCGAGATAGAAAACGGTTAGGAAGGAGAGCCGGCTCACATCCGCCAGCATGTCGGGGTTGACCCTGTAGATCGTGTCGCCGGGCTGGTGATAGTGCAGGTGGGGGCCGTTCGACCAGAAGGCCATGCACGGAATCCCCTTCATGTAGAAGGAAGCGTAGTCGCTTCCCCGCACGCCGGGAGGTCCCTTGAATTCCCTGATACCTACCACCGTGCCCACCGTTTTGTCGGCCTTCTCGATAGCGTCGCGGAACTCGGGGTGGTCGGGCGCGATCACCGCTCCCGTGCCGTCGCCCTCGCCTTCCATGTCGAGGTTGAGCATGGCCGCCACCGAGCCGACGGCCGGAGGCAGGTTGTCGGCCAGATGTCGCGAACCGATGAGCCCGCTCTCCTCGCTTCCGAAAAGGGCGAACAGAACCGACCTCTTCGGCGGCTCGTCGAGCCGGCTGAAAGCCCTGGCCGCCTCGATCACGCAGGTGCTGCCGCTCGCATTGTCGTTGGCGCCCGCAAAATGGAGCCCCATGTGGAAGCCGCAGTGATCGAGATGGCCTCCGATGATGATGAACTCCTTTTTCAGTTCCTCGTCCGATCCCTCGATCCAGCCGACCACGTTGCAGGCCTCCGCGTCGGCCACGAATTCGGCATCCACCCTGATCCGGACGCGGCAGCCCGTTTCGAAGGAGCGGGGCGCCTTGGTGCCGCGCAGCTCGTGCCGCAGCGCGTTCGCCTCGATCCCGGAGCGGCAGAGAAGACGGTCCGCCGTGGCGAAGTCGATGGTGACAGGCAGGAATCCCTCGATCCGGTCGCCGTTGGGATTGGCGCCCACATCGTCGTAGATGTAGACGAGGCCGAGCGCGCCCTTGGCCTTGGCCGTCTCCATCCTCTTGCGATGGTGGTCGTGGGTGTCGTATTTCTTGTTCTTCCTGTCAGGCGTGCCGCGGAAGCAGAGCACGAACTTTCCCGTCACGTCGATCCCGGCGTAATCGTCATAGCCGAGTTCGGGCGCCGAGATTCCCCAGCCCGCGAAAACCACGTCCCCGGCAGCATCGCCGCTTGCGCTGTAGAGGAGGGGCATGAACGTCGTCCCCGGTTCGACGGCCGACTCCTCGAACGACCGGGGATCGTCTTCGTCGGGAACGAAGAGAGTCATCTCCGCCTCGTGGATCACGGTGTAGGGGGAAGGATAATCCTGGAGAAAGCCGCCCTCGGGCCAGCCCGGCTCCAGACCCCAATCCTCGAAGCGTTCGGCAACCCATTCGCACACGGCCCTGTACTCGGCCGTCCCGGGATAGCGGCCCGCGTAACGCGGGAGCGCGAGCCACTTGCACGTGTTGTAGGCATGCATGGGACGGATCGCGCCGTAGGCATCGGCCAGCGCCGGATCGAGATCGACGGGCCTTTCGATGCTCGCCAGGGCGTCGGACAGGCTGCCGGTGCCGTCCGTTTCCGGGATCGAGCAGGAGGCTGCCAGAAAACCGGCCGCCCCGATCAGAAAGAGTGTCACCAGTGGAGAGCGCGGATCGAGAGTCGGATTCTTCATCACTGTTCATTCACCTTTGCGTCAGGAAGGAGGATCGTCCAGAAATCCGTTGCTGTCGAAGGAGATCCGCCGCGGAGTGTCCGAGAAGCGTATGCCCGGGGCGTTCTCCGATTCGTGGAGGAGCGCTTCGCTCGCCTGGAATCGCTCGAGAGAAGCCGTGCTCGCGATGCGCACCATCCTGACCTCGTCGGCACCGCGGCGCCCCGTGGTGGGGAGGAGCGCTTCGAGCGCCGAGAGGTCGTTCTCGAAGAGAGCCGGAAGGCGCGCGCCCTCCGGTCTGAGGGCGGTGAAGCAGTTGAGCGCCGTGACGGTGCGGTCGATGCTGTCGGCGCAGGGCCGGATCATGGCATCGGCGAATCCGATCCCGGTGGCATTGCCCCTGGAGGCGCGGGTCAGGCCGCGCACGAGGATGCGCAGAACGCGGGGCGCGTCGCGTCCCTCCTTCCGGCCGATCACGTTCGTGTCCATTCCCGTGCCGCTGATCTCCTTGCCGATCCTGTCGACGACGAGGATGTCGATCCGCCCGAAGGGAAGGCGGGCCATCCAGTCGTCGGCCAGGTGGAGGAGCTCTCTGTCGGCGGCCTCGAAATCAGCCGCCGGCACCGCCCGGAGAGCGGCCAGTCTCTTGCGGCTGTTTTCCACCAGTCCGAGGCCGAAGGCGAGCGGGGTGCGGTCAGCGAGCCGGGGGAGCGCCTCGGCGACAATCACCTCGAAGGGCCTCCGCATCGCCTCTTGATGGAGCTCCTGGGCACCGGCCCGATTGCCGAGTCCGACGAGCGCCATCTTGCAGAGCCCGCTCTGGATCGGTCCGGCGAAGCGCGTGTGCGGCTTGACGCGGTTGACGAGTACAACGTGGTCGGCGCCGTGCGCTGTCTTGTCGAAGTGCAGGCGCAGGCCGGACGGAGCGGGACCGAGCTTCACCGTTTCGATCGAGCTCTCCACCGGAGCTCCGACGGTTTCGGGCCGGATGCCCAGTTTCTCGAGGAGCGCCGCCTGCCCGGCGGAAGTCGCGCCCCCGTGGCTGCCCATGGCGGGCACGATGAACGGAGAGCCGCCCACGGCACCCACGTGGTCGACGAGGGCGGACAGGACCTCCGAAATGCGGTCGATACCGCGGCTCCCCACGGCGATCGCCACCCGGTCGCCCGGCTCGATCGGTCTTTTCAATCCGCGCCCGATGTCGAGGCGGTCGAGCGCGCGCCGCACCTCGCCGGCGGCGTCAGCCAGTTCCGGCCCGCGATGTGCGTTTTCCACGGTGTAGAGCTTGATCTCTTTCGGATTCATCGTGGATAATGATGCTGGCGGGGCGGAACGGATGGCAAGCAAAATCGGAGCGATGGATCTTGGCTTTTTTTGTGCCGACACGATCCCTCGCTTGATATTCCGGCGAGAGGAAGTAGAGTGGCGCGGTCATGAAAACGCTCCCCTTCAAGAGACTTTTCCCCGGCGACCGCATGCGCGACCTGGGGCGCATCCTGGCGATCTGCTGCCTCGTGGGCGTGGTGGCCGGGGGCGGCGCTATCGGATTCTACTGGCTCCTCGGTCTCTCGAAGCACCTCTTTCTCGACCTGCTCGCCGGGTACCATCCGGCCGGTCCGGGCGGCGAGCCGCCTCCCTTTGCGCCGACCGACACTCCGTTCGTGCGCTGGATCCTCTTGCTGCTGCCCGCCGCGGGCGGGCTCGTCAGCGGTGTTCTCGTCTACTGGCTCGCGCCCGAGGCCGAGGGCCACGGCACGGACGCGGCGATCGACGCCTTTCACTACCGGTCGGGCATGGTGCGCGCGCGGGTGCCGTTCGTCAAGGCGGTCACGGCGGCGATCACCATCGGTACAGGCGGATCGGGCGGCCGGGAGGGGCCGATCGCCCAGATCGGATCGGGATTCGGCTCGCTCCTCGCGGGCTGGCTGCGGCTCAGGCCCCACGAACGCCGCATTCTCATGTCGGCCGGGATGGGCGCGGGCATCGGCGCCATCTTTCACGCGCCCCTGGCGGGCGCGCTTTTCGCGTCGGAGGTGCTCTATCGGGAGCTCGATCTGGAACACGAGGTTCTCGTTCCCACCGTGATCTCTTCGATCATCGCCTACAGCGTGTTCGCCTCGGTCTACGGGTTCCATCCGCTCTTTGCCACACCCGGATTCGTGCATCACAATCCGGTCGAGCTCCTGCCCTATTTCGTGCTCGCCCTCGTGGTCGCGGCATCGGCGATCCTCTACGTGAAGTCCTTTTACTGGACGCGCGACATCTTCGTGAAGCTCAAGGTCCCTCCACATTTCAAACCCGCCCTGGGCGGTCTCGTCGTGGGCGGTATCGGCTGGTTCGTTCCCGACGCGCTCGGTACGGGATACGGCGTGGTCCAGCAGGCCTTCGAGATCGACCTAGCCACCGGTACGATCGCCCTCGGCGCCGGCGCGCTTTTGCTGATCGCTTTCGCCAAGATTCTGACCACGTCCTTCTCGATCGGATCGGGCGGTTCGGGCGGGGTGTTCGGACCGGCGGTCGTGATCGGCGGGGCGCTGGGCGGCGCGGTGGGCCTGTGGATGACCGATCTCTTTCCCGGTATGGGGCTTCATCCCGGAGCCTTCGCCCTGGTCGGGATGGCCGGTTTTTTCGGCGCGGCCGCCAACGTTCCGATCTCGACGATCATCATGGTCTCGGAGATGACCGGCAACTACAACCTGCTCGTTCCGTCGATGTGGGTGTGCGTCATCGCCTACCTCCTTGCAAGGAAGCATCAGCTCTACGAGAGACAGCTCGACACGCGCTTCGACGCGCCCGCTCACCTGGGCAACATGGCCGGCTCGGTGCTCAAGAAGATGACCGTGTCCGATGTGCTCGCCCATGGCAATCCCGAACCGGTCAAGATGGTCAGTCCGAATGCCACGGCCCGCGAGATGTTGAGGAAGTTCGCCGACTCGGAGCGCTCCGCCTTCCCGGTGGTCGACGAAAGCGGAGAGCTTTCCGGGCTGATCGACGGCCGCGAGCTGCGCGCGCTGATCGACGAGCCCGGGCTGGGCGAACTGATCGTCGCTTCCGAGATCGCCCACGAACCGCTCACCGTCACTTCGGACGAGGCGCTCCTCTCGGCGGTCAAGAAGCTGGTGGGCGCCCGTTACGAGGAACTGATCGTTGTCGATGCCGATAACCCGAAAAAGGTGATCGCCACCATGAGCCGGAACGATCTCATCACGGCCTACAACCACGAGATCATCTCAGGATCGACAGGGGATTGATCGGAAACCGGGGTGTGGGCGTTCCGATCGACGATCAGCGGTCGCCGAGCAGGGCGCTGATCTTTTCCCGCAAGATTTTCAGTGAGAAGGGTTTTTGAATGAAGCCCAGGCGTTTTGCTTTCGAGAACTGGTCGGCCAATTTTTCCTCGCCCAGGCCGCTCGATATCAGGACCGGCACGCGGCTGTCGATCCGGCGCAGCTCCCTCAAGGCCTCCTCGCCCCCCATACGGGGCATGATCAGATCGAGGACGACCAGATCGACGGCGCCCTGATTCTCCTCGAAGACCTTCAAGCCCTCGGCTCCGTCCATGGCGGCAAGAACGCTCATGCCGCATCTGGTGAGCATTTCGGTCGTGACCGCGATTGCCGATTGGTCGTCGTCCACGACCAGGATCGTCGGTTCGAGAGGTCTTTCTTCCTTTTCCGAACTCATGGCGAGTGTTGTATCAGTTTTTCATCCGGCGGCAAACGCAAAAAGACGGACCCGCGGCGGATCGCGCCTGACGGGAACGATCGTTTCCGGTCGATGCTCCTGACCGGCAGCGTTCCGCCTTTCTTTACGTACCGGCGATAGACCGACTCGCTGATGTCGTACCGGTTCCGGAGGAAGATCCTCTTCGGCTCCTCCCGGTTGACGAGAAGGATGGGCGGGTGTTCCCTGAAGAACTTTTCTGCAGGAAGGTGCTCCCCGTCTTGTGATAGTGGATGTGAACGAGAGTATTCACGATTCCCCGTCCTTGTCAGAACCTCTTCCGCGCCGCTTGCGCGCGGCCTCGCGCAAAATGTACTCGATCTGCCCGTTCAGGCTGCGCAGTTCGTGCTCCGCCCAGGTTTTCAGCTCCTTGAGCAGGTCGGGCGGTAAACGTATGAGGAATGACTTTCTGGGTGCCATCGATTTACCGTGAGTGTCAGTTGTAGAGCGTTCCAGTATTGACGACGGGCTGGACGCCGGTCTCCGAGCAGAGCACCACCATCAGGTTGCTCACCATCGAGGCGCGCCGTTCCTCGTCGAGATCGATCATCTCGATCGTCTTCAGCTTGTCGAGAGCCATCTCCACCATGCCCACGGCGCCGTCCACGATCTTCTGACGGGCGGCGATCACGGCATCGGCCTGCTGGCGGCGGAGCATGGCGCTCGCGATCTCGGGCGCGTAGGCGAGGTGGCTCAGGCGGGCCTCGAGAACCTCGATGCCGGCCAGGTCGAGCCGCTCGCTCAGCTCCTTGTCGAGCTCTTCGGCCACCTCGTCCCGGCTGCCGCGGAGCGAGATGCCCTGCTCGTCGGTGACATCGTAAGGATAACGCGTTGCCATCTGGCGCACGGCCGATTCGCACTGCAAATCGACGTAGCCCTCGTAATCGTCCACATCGAACAGGGCGTGTCCCGTGTCCTTCACGCGCCAGACAACGATGGCGGCGATCTCGATCGGGTTGCCGTTCAGGTCGTTGACCTTGAGCGTATCCGTGTTCAGGTTGCGCACGCGAAGGCTGACCCGCCTTTTCACGGTGAAGGGATTGGTCCAGTAGAAACCGTTGCTGCGAACCGTACCCCGGTACCGGCCGAATAGAACCAGAGCGCGCGAGTCGTTCGGATTCACGATGAAGAAGCCGCAGAGGATGATCAGAGCGACGATTCCGATCGCGACGGCCGGCACGGCGAAGTCCGGCTCCTCGGTCGCGACCGCATACCAGATCGTGAGTGCCAGCAGAGCGACGAGGACAAGAAAGACAAAAAAAACAAGCCACCCCTTCAGTGCATTGAAGAGGACTTCGTTCGTGGGCTGCTGGTCCATTTTCAGACTCCTCGTTCTTGAATTGGAGATAATATCTAATAAATATTAAAAATATATCAAAATGATATCATCTCGGCAAGAAGAAAAAAACGACTTTCCTTTCCAATACATTTGGTGCCGCTCTCTTTTGTCTCAACAAAAATGATCCCTCCAGTCGATGAATCATTTACTGGCTCTATGTTGTGCGGTCCTGTTTTCGATTTCTTTCAATTGCTGCGTGGCAGCCCGAGGGGTACGAATTCCAGAAGGAGAGGTTGCACGATGATGCGTCAAACGCGCATTTCGCTTTACAAATTGATTATCGCCTTGTCCGACGCGCTCGACTATGTCTGTCCGGAACTCACGGCCCACCAGCAGCGGGTGACCTACATCGCGGTGAACATTGCCCGCAAAATGGGTTTTTCCGGCGACGACATGGCCGATCTTTTCGTGGCGTCGGCGTTGCACGACATCGGAATGATCCGCATGGATCAAAAAAAGATCGCTCTCGTCAACGGTGAACTGGAACGGGCGAGCTGGCATTGCAAGACCGGTTACGAGCTGATCCACCGGAGCGAGCTTTTCAATCGGGCCGCGAGGATCCTCAAGAATCACCATCTTCTCTGGAGCCGCCGGGACGAGGTGGGGGATGCCGATCCTTACGAGGTTTTGGCAAGCCAGATCATCCATCTTTCCGATGCTATCGAGAGGAAGATCGACCGTGACGTGAGAATCCTGAAACAGTCGCACGCCATCACCAAGGAGATCGTCAGCCTCGGCGGAACCGAATTCAATCCCGAACTGGTCAAGGTGTTCGAGTCCCTGGCAAAAACGGAGGCGTTCTGGCTCGACTGCGAGTCGAACCGGATCGACAGACTCCTCGTCGGAACGATGGACGAAATCTATTTCAGCGCGAGCGACAAGGTGATCGAGGGGATCGCGGAGATCTTTGCGCGCGTCGTCGACTCGATGAGTCCCTGGACCGCGACCCACTCGGCCGGAGTTGCCGCCACGGCCGTGGCCCTGGCCAAGCTGATGTGCTTCTCGCCGCACGAGCAGACCATGATGCGCACGGCGGGGCTTCTCCACGACCTCGGCAAGCTGTCGGTACCGAACGCGATTCTCGACAAATCGGGACGGCTCTCCGGGCAGGACTGGGTGGCTGTCAAGGGCCATACCTATCACACCTACAGGATTCTCGACGCGGCGGGTTTTCCGCGGGAGATCACCGAGTGGGCCGCCTTTCACCACGAGCGCATCAACGGCAAGGGGTACCCCTTCCATATCGCGGGCAAGTACCTGTCTCTCGGAGCGCGCATCATGGCGGTCGCCGATACCTACACGGCAATGACCGAGGACCGGCCCTATCGCAAGGGAATGGATCCGGCCGAGGCGATCTCCACCATGTACCGCGTGGTCAGAGCCGGCGGCCTCGACAGCGACGTGCTCGGAATCCTTGCCGACAATCTCGAGTATGTCGATTCGATGCGCAAGCACGACCAGTCCTGGTACTCACTGTGTCAGGAAAGGCTTGCCAAGATCATCGCCGAGTCGCAGATCGGACAGGAGGAGGAGTTGGCAGAATCCCGCGAGACCAAGCCCGTTCCGAACGCCGTCTGAACAGGTTCAGGTCGCCTCGCGATCGTCAGCCCGATTCCTTGCCTGTCACCGACTCGATTTCGACCTTGATGACCAAGGTCTTGTCGAGAGCCGCTTTCGGCATGGTGAAGGCCCCGTCCGAATAGTGGCGCATCAGGATCTGGAGCCCCTTTTCCTTTTCCGCTGGATCGTGGATGAGGATCGCCCTGCCGAATCCGATGGCGCTCTTGTATTTCATCGTCCAGCCGCACGCCTTGGCCCCGCCAACGATTTCCTGATCCACGTCGACCTCGAAACAGACTCGGCTGTTGCGCTTGATCATGTCGATTTTTCGGCCAGACAGGGCGGAGTGGAAAAAAAGGGAGCGTCCGTCGTATCCGAAGCAGAGCGGCACCACGTAGGGATCCGATCCGTCCGCCAGGCCGAGGCGGCAGATCGTTGCTCGATGAAGAATCGAGTCGATGACGGCCCGGTCGGCGATTTCTTTTTCCTGGCGTCTCAACGCGATGAACCTTCCATCTCTACTCTTCCACGGTGATCGATCCCTTGCCCGCACGTGCCACACGTCCGATGCGGGCCGCCTCGGGGATGCCCGCGGCGCTCAGGGCGTCGAGCAATGAGGCGCACTCTTCGTCGGGCAGACTGATGAGAAGGCCGCCCGAGGTCTGGGCGTCGGCGAGGAGGATCTGTTTCGTTCGCTTCACCGCCGCATCGAAGGTGACGTGGCGTTTCACGTGTTCCAGATTGTTGAGCGTTCCGCCCGGAACAACGCCCGCGGCGGCGAACTCTTCCGCCGCGGCGAACACGGGCACGGCGCGGGCCGACAGAACCACGTCCTTGCCGCTCCCGGCGGCCATCTCGTGAAGGTGGCCGAGCAAGCCGAAACCGGTGACATCGGTGCAGGCGTTCACTCTCTTGCCGGCCATGGCATCGGCCGCGGCACGATTGAGCGCCGCCATGGCGTCGGCCGCCATGCGTGCCGTCGCGGCATCGGCCAATCCCTGCTTGAGCGCCGTCGACAGAATACCCACGCCGAGAGGCTTGGTGAGCACGAGAGCGTCGCCTTCCCTGGCGCCCACGTTGCGCAGCAGCTCGCGGGGATCGACCACGCCGGTGACGGCGAGCCCGAACTTTGGTTCCGTGTCATCCACGGTGTGGCCGCCCGCGATGCAGATTCCGGCCTCCCTGGCCTTGTCGAGCGCTCCCTGAAGGATCTGCTCGAGCACGCTCATGGGCAATCTGTTCGACGGGAAGCCGACGATGTTGAGGGCGAAGAGGGGACGGGCGCCCATGGCGTAAATATCGCTCAGAGAGTTGGCAGCCGAGATCGCCCCGAAAAGATAGGGATCGTCCACGACGGGCGTGAAGAAATCGACGGTCTGGACGATCAAGGTCCTGTCATCGATCCGATAGGCGGCCGCGTCGTCGGCCGTGTCCGTGCCCACGATCAGGTCCGGATCGGTCGCCTTGGGAAGGGCGGCCAGGACCTTTTCGAGCTCCTGGGGCCGCAGCTTGCACGCGCAGCCGAGACCGTGGGTATAACGGGTCAGCTTGATTTCTTCCTCGGCGGCGGCCGCAGCCGGACAGACGGCGCCCGGTTCGGGCATGAGGCGTTTGACCGCGTCGGCCACGATTGCGACGGCCCGATCGATCTCATCCTCGGTGGTCGAGCGACCGGTGGAGAGGCGCAGCGTGCCCATGGCCCAGTCGATCGGCACCTTCATCGCCTCGAGCACGACCGAGACATCGACCTCGTCGGCGTGGCACGCCGCGCCGGCGGAAGCAGCCACCGCGTCCGAGATCTCGGCGACGAGTGTGTTCGCTTCCACGCCGCGGAAGCTGACGCTCAACGTGTTGGGGAGGCGGAGCTCGCCGTGGCCGTTCAAGCGGAAACTGTCAGCGCCGAGCGCGTTCTCCAGCCCGGCATGGAGCCGGTCGCGCATCGCGGCGAAATGGGCCCTGTTCCGTTCCAGGTCGCGGCCCGCCGCGGCGCACGCCGCGCCCAGACCGACGATCTCGAGCACGTTCTCCGTTCCCGGGCGGCGGCCTGCTTCGTGGGACGCGCCGTGCATGAGGCGCGCCGGGGCGAGGTTGCCGCGGAGGTAGAGGGCGCCGATCCCTTTCGGCGCGTAGAGCTTGTGTCCGGCGATGGAGAGGAAGTCGACGCCGAGAGCATCCACCCCGACCGGCACCTTGCCCACCGATTGGGCCGCGTCGGTGTGCATGAGCGCGCCGTGGTCGTGGGCAATGGCGGCCAGTTCGGCGATCGGTTCTATCGTGCCCACCTCGTTGTTGGCGTGCATCACCGTGACCAGAATCGTCTCCGCTCCGATCGCTTTTTCCAGGTCCGCGGGATCGACCAGACCGTGGCTGTCCACGGGCAGGACCGTGATGCGGAAGCCTTCCTTTTCGAGCCAGGCGCAGACCTCGCTCACGGCCGGGTGTTCGATCGCCGAGGTGATGATGTGATCGCCCCGGGCGCGGTTGGCACGCGCGGCACCCATGATGGCGAAATTGTTGCTCTCCGTGCCCCCGCTGGTGAAGACCACCTCGGCCGGCTCGCAACCGATCAGTTCCGCCACCTGTCCGCGCGCTTTTTCGACGGCTTTCTTGGCGGCCACACCGTAAGGGTGGCTGCTCGACGGATTGCCGAAGTGCTCGTAGAGGTAGGGCGCCATAACGTCGGCCACCTCGCGGCTGATCGGCGTGGTGGCGTTGTAGTCGAGATAGATCGGTTTCATCGTTCCGGTCTCCGCTGGGCGTCTTCCAGCTTATGCTGGGCGTCTTCCAGCTTATGCTGGGCGTCTTCCAGCTTACGCTGGGCGAGGAGCCAATCGTAGACCTCCTCGTTTTCGTAGGTCCTGGTCCAGCTGTTGTGGCCCACGTTCGGATAGACCGTGAGAGTCACGTCCGCGCCGCAAGCCTGGAGCGCGTCCTTCATCTCGGTTGATCTGTGCACGGGGACCACCGGGTCCCTGGCACCGTGAAAGATCCACGCCGGAATCTCCTTGAGACGTTCGGCCTTGGTGGGATCGCCGCCGCCGCAGATCGGAAGAAGGGCGGCGAAGAGGTCGGGGTAGTCGGACGCCAGGCTCCACGTGCCGAATCCGCCCATGCTCAGTCCGGTGAGATAGATCCGCGTCCTGTCCACGCGATACTTCTCGATCACCCCGTCGATGAGAGCCTTCACGAGGGGCGGCGACCACCAGCTGTCCTTCGGACACTGGGGCGACAGTACGACGAAGGGGAAATCTTTCCGGTTTTCCACGATCTTGGGCGGTCCGTGCAACTTGACGAGGTCGAGATCTTCACCCCGTTCGCCAGCTCCGTGGAGAAAGACGAGAAGCGGCCACTGGCGGTCCCCGGCGCCATACCCGTCCGGGAGGTAGAGCAGGTAATGGCCCGTCATCCTCTGGAGCACAGCGATATCGAATGCGAACCCCTTCTGACCCATGTGCAGGCTCCCTTCCTTGTGCTGGGACGCGCAGCCGACAAACAACTGGGCAACTGTAAACAAAAGAACCGCCGTGATGATGGGCTGTTTCATTCTTCCTCCGTCGTAGGAGACCGGTCGTACCTTCAGAGCTCCAATTCCTCCCAGCGTTTATAGGCTGCGGCGAGCTCCTTTTCCACCTCTTTGAGCCGCGAATTCGCCTCCGCGATCGCCGACTCCTCCTTCTTGTAGAAAGCCGGATCAGCCATGGCCTGGTGGAGGGAGGCTTGCTCCGTTTCCAGGGCCTCGATCCGTTCGGGCAGGGCGATGAGCTCCTGCTGCTCGCGATAGGTCAGTCGCCGCCGGGCGGAGGGCGACTGCCTTTTCTGCCGCCCCTTCCCGGCAGATGTCTTTTTTGCCGGTTCCGCGGCGACCGCAACGGGCGGACGCTGGCGCACCCAGTCGTCGTAGCCGCCGACGTATTCCGAGATGCGCCCTTCTCCCTCCAGGACCAGGGTGCTCGTGACCACGTTGTTGAGAAGCGCCCGGTCGTGGCTGACGAGGAGCACCGTTCCCCTGTAGTCGAGCAGCAGCTCCTCGAGGAGCTCGAGCGTCTCCACGTCGAGGTCGTTGGTCGGTTCGTCGAGAACGAGCACGTTCGACGGGAGGGTGAACAGCTTGGCGAGCAGAAGGCGGTTCCGTTCTCCTCCCGAAAGCCAGCCGATCGGGCTGCGCGCCCGTTCGGGCGGAAAGAGGAAGTCCTGCAGATAACCGAGAATGTGCCGTGTTTTGCCGTTGATCACCACGGTACTGCTGCCGCCGCTCACGTTGTCCTGTACCGTCTCGTTCTCGTCGAGCCGTTCGCGGAGCTGGTCGAAATAGGCAGCCTCCAGGTTCGTGCCGTGGCGCACCGATCCGGAGCGCGGTTCGAGTTCATGGAGCAAGACCTTGAGCAGAGTGGTCTTGCCCGATCCGTTGGGGCCGATGATTCCCACCCTGTCTCCGCGCATGATCGTCGTGGTCAGGCTGTCGATGACCGTCTTGCCTTCCCAGTCGTAGGAGATCTTCTCCGCCATGATCACCTTGCGCCCCGTGCGCTCCGCCTGATGCGCCTCCATGCGCACCCGGCCCGCCTGCTCGCGCCGCGCCCGGCGCTCTTCGCGCATTCTTTTCAGATCCCGCACGCGGCCCTCGTTGCGTGTGCGGCGCGCCTGGATTCCCTTGCGGATCCACGTTTCCTCCACCGCGAGGCGCTTGTCGAAGAGAGCGTTCCGGCGCGCCTCCGCTTCGAGCTCCGCCTGCGACCGCCGCAGGAAGGTCGGATAGTCGCAGTTCCAGCTCGTCAGCCGGCCGCGATCGAGGTGAACGATGCGCGTGGCCAGCTTCTGGAGAAAAATTCGGTCGTGGGTCACGAAGAACAGGGTGCCCTCGTAGCGCGCCAGAAACTCCTCGATCCAGGTGATCGCCTCGATGTCGAGATGGTTGGTCGGCTCGTCGAGAAGCAGAATGCCGGGTTCGGCCGCGAGGGCGCGGGCGATGAGGACGCGCCGCTTGAGTCCGGCCGAGAGCACCGATACCTCGGCGGCGGGATCGAGATTCATGCGCGAGATGATCCGGTCCGTGCTCTTTCTGATCTGCCAGTCGCCGGCGGCCGGCTGATCAGTGCCGTCCTTCTGCTGCACGCGGGATGGCAGGGCGCCGCCGATCACCACGTCGAGGATCGTCCCCTCGAGCTTTCCGGGCACCTCCTGGTCGACGAGCGCCGTGGTCAGGCCGGGTGAACGCTCGATCGCGCCGTCGTCCGGTTCGAGCTGGCCGTGGATCAACCGGAGCAAGGTGGTCTTGCCCTCGCCGTTACGGCCCAGAATGCAAATGCGTTCCCCCTGCTCGACGCGCAGGTCGATCCTGTCGAGCAGCGGAGGGCCGCCGAATCCCGCGCTCACGCCGTGCATACCGAGAAGGTCCATGTGTGTTGTGTCCGTTCCAGCTATATCGAGAGACTTTTTCTCGCCACATCGAGAGACTTATTCTCGCCAAGGCCGGCAGGGAGAAGAAGAGTCTTCGGAGTCTCCAGGCGATCGCAGGCCGGGTTCACCCGTTGCGGTCGCGCCACCCCGCTTTCAATGGTGTTCCTTGTCCGACTCTGCGTTCTTCGCGCCCTCGCGAGAGTCGTTCTTTTCGAGGTCCAATCTCACCCTGGCGAGATAGATCGCCGCCTTGCGCTCGTGCGACGAATAGTAACTCACCAGGAGAAGGCCGTCGTGCCACACGAGGCCCGGATAGCTCGTGTCTCCGCCCGAGGGGAGCGTGAGGATCTCATCGAGCCGGCCCTTCTCGATGTCGAGCCGACAGAGCGCGGTGCGGACCGCGCCGTCGTAGAAGCGGCCCGCGGCGATCACCGTCCCGCCGGGCAGGACGATCATGTTCGGTCCGCCGATCCTCTTTCCGAGATCGAGCCACGTCCACTCCTCGTAGGGCGGAGCCGCCCTGCCGAGTTGCGCTGTCCGCGTCCCCTCCTCGCGGCGCAAGAGGCAGAGGCAGGTGCCGTCTTCGAGAAAGCGCAAGGTGGCTTCATTGGGATATCCCCCGTCGAAGAGCCGGTCGATCGCGGTGTCGAAGATCCGGCCGTCGTCGCTTTTGTAGAGCCGGACGAAGCGGGCGCCATCCGTTGCGTAACCGGCTCCCCAGGCGGTTCCGGCATGCCACGTCACGCGCCAGAGCCAGAAGTTTGGATCAGCCACCGCGACCGGATCGGACCACTCGCCGCCATCTTCCGAGAACCAGACCATCGACTGATGGCGGGCGCTGGCGCCCTCGTGCAGGGCGCCCGCTCCCGAGAGCATGAGCGCCCCCCCGGGTGTGATCGTGATCTTGGCGTCGCGCAGGTCGGCCTCGTCCGATTTCATGAGCGCCACAGGCTCCCAGTCCGTCCCGTCAGCGGACGCGATCACCCGCAGGGCGCCGTCGGGCGATACATGGGCGGTTCCCTCGCGGAAGACGCAGTACCATCGTTCCTTGAAACGGACAAGGTCGGTAAAGGCATTGTGCGGCGCCTCGTGCCAGATCTTGTCGACCGAAACCAGTTCGGCCGCGGCTGCCGGTTCCGCCTCCTCCTGCGCCGCGAGCGCAGCGTTGACGATGAGGCCCAGGGCCGCGAGCGCAACGATCTGCCTCATGATCTGTCCTCCCGTTCGAAGCAACAGAGGACAGCCTATAAAGTCAGCCACCGCGGTTCCATAGGCAAGGGAACGAATTTGCCTGTCAGCCGTCCTCGTCACGCCCGCCCATGCGGTTGGCCGCGCGGCGGCGGGACAGCTCGTCGAGGATCGCCTTGCGCAGGCGCACGCTTTTCGGAGTGACCTCCACGTACTCGTCCTGATTGAGATGCTCGAGCGCTTCCTCGAGGCTGAAGCGGATAGCGGGTGCGATCTTCATCTTCCTGTCCGATCCCGCGGCGCGCACATTGGTGAGCTTCTTGGCCTTGTGTGCGTTGACCACGATGTCGTGGTCCCGGTTGTGCTCGCCGACGACCTGCCCCGTGTAAAGCCGATCGCCCGGATCGACGAAGAAACGGCCCCGGTCCTGGAGCGAGTCGAGCGCATAGGCCACGGCCACACCGCCTGTTTTCGAGATGATCGAGCCTGTCTGGCGGTGAGGGATCGAGCCCTTGAAGTACTCGTACTGGAAAAAGCGGTGGTTGATCACGATCTCTCCCGACGTGGCGCGCATCATGCGGCTCCGGAAACCGATCAGACCGCGGCTCGGGATGCGGAATTCGATTTCCGTGCGCCCATCGGCCTCTTCCATCCGTACGATCTCGGCCTTGCGTTCCGTGGCGTACTCGATCACCGTTCCCGTGAACGCCGTGGGCAGATCGACGAGGAGCACCTCCACCGGCTCGGCTTTCCGGCCGTTGATCTCCTTGTAGATGACCCGCGGCTGTCCGACCATGAACTCGTAACCCTCGCGGCGCATCGTCTCCATCAGGATCGACAGGTGGAGGATTCCGCGGCCCGAGATCTTGAAGGTGTCCGCCGCCGGCGTGTCCTCCACCCGGAGCGCCACGTCCCGTTCCGCTTCCTTGAAAAGGCGGGCACGCAGCTGGCGGCTGGTCACGAAGGTCCCTTCCTTTCCCGCGTCGGGGCTGTTGTTCGACATGAAGTTCATGGTCAGCGTCGGTTCGTCCACGGCGATGATCGGCAGGGGTTCCGGATTTTCGGAATCGGCCAGGGTGTCGCCGATGTCGACTCCCTCGAGGCCGACCACGGCGCAGATGTCGCCGCAGGTCACGGAGTCCACCTCGGAGCGGCCGAGATTGTCGAAAACGAAGAGCTGCCGCACCTCGGCCTTGGTGTGCGCGCCGTCCCGCTTGATGAGCAGGACAGGCATTTTTCTGTCGATCTGCCCGCGAAAGACGCGGCCGATTCCGATGCGGCCCACGTAGTCGCTGTAGTCGAGTGCCGAGATCAGCATCTGAAGCGGACCCTGGGGAGCCTCGGGCGCGGGCACCTTGTCGACGATCATGTCGAGAAGGGGCGAGAGATCGCGCCTCTCGTCGGCGAGCTCATCCACGGCCCAGCCGTCGCGGCCCGATGCGTAGACGCCGCGGAAGTCGAGCTGCTCGTCGCTCGCATCGAGTTCCACGAAGAGATCGAAGATTTCGTTCAGCACCTCTTCGGGGCGGGCATTGTGGCGGTCGACCTTGTTGATCACCACAACGGGGACGAGATCGAGGCTCAGCGCCTTCTGGAGCACGAACCGCGTCTGGGGCATGGGTCCCTCGAAGGCGTCGACGAGCAGCAGAACGCCGTCGGCCATCTTGAGAACCCGCTCCACTTCGCCGCCGAAGTCCGCATGGCCCGGCGTGTCGATCAGGTTGATGCGCACATCCTTGTAGGTGACGGAAAAGTTCTTCGACGTGATCGTGATGCCCCGTTCGCGCTCGAGATCGTTCGAGTCGAGAACGCGCTCGCGCACCTGCTGGCCGGCCCTGAAGACGTTGCACTGTTTCAGGATCTGGTCGACGAGCGTGGTCTTGCCGTGATCGACATGGGCGATGATGGCCACGTTGCGGATGTTCATGTTTACTGTCTCGACGGGCTGTGTTGACTCAGCCGAAAGAGCGGTCCCTCCGGCGGCCCGGTCGGATTCCGCTGAAAAAGGGGGAATGGTAGCAGGAAAGAGGCACTTGTCAACGGCCGTGCGTGAAACAGACCATCTGCTGGCTGCGCGGGTGGCCCCAGTCGCCGATCAGCTCGGCCTTCAGACCGGCCCGGCCGGCGAGCCATTCCATCTCCTCGAAGGAGTAGTGGAACGGATTGGCGTCGAAGGTCGTAGTGGTTCCGCCGGGCTTGTGGGTGATCGGCTCGAGGTGGTTCGACAGAGGCGCCTGGAAAAAAGTGATGTAGTAGCGGCTCGTTTCGGTCATGACCGCCTGGATCTCGACGAGGCAGCGGAGGATGTGGTTCATGTACAGATGGGTGAAGACCGACACGGAGATGCCGAAGTCGAAACGCCTCTCGAAGAGTCTCAACTCGAACTTGTCGTTGGCGAGAAGGTTCGGCTCTTTCTCCAGAAGCCCCTCGGCGGCGAGCTCGCGCCGTCCGGCATCGAGGAGCGAATCATTGATGTCGAGTCCAAAGTAGTTGCCCCTATCGAGATAGCGCACGAAGTGGCGGCCGCCCCGCAGTGCGCCGCAACCGATGTCGATCAGGGTGTGACGGGGCTCGAGACCCTGTTTTTTGAGAAACTCGAGCTGGAGCGGGCCGATCTCGTCCCACGCTCCGCCCACGAAGGTCCTGTGCTCGCCCGCGGCGATCTCGTCGTCGGTCATCGCGCGCCAGTAGGGATTGACCCCCTGCATCGGCTGCGCCGTCTTGTCGACCTTGACTCTCGGCTTTTTCCTTCCCCTCAGCCTGGCCACGACAGATTTCAGACCCATGTCGGCCCCTTTCGTGCAAATCCAACTCATCGCGGAACCCGAACAGTATTGCCATCGTGCCCCGCTCTTGCAAGGACAATGTCACCATGGAGACGCTGACGGTCCCGTCCCCGGCAGCGACATTGTCATTGCGCTCCCGCTCCCCGATTTTTAATGTTGAGTTTGCCCACGCGCGGCAAATGAAGGAGCGAGGAGGAACTCCATGACCGGAAAAGAAATCAACGCGATCATCGATCGGATCCTTGGCGGACAGGTCGACGCGTACGGCGAAATCATCCGCACCTTCCAGGATTCGGTCTGGCGCGTGGTGGCTTTCGGCCTTCATGACATCGAAACCACCGAGGACCTCGTGCAGCAGGTTTTCGTGAACGCCTACTTCAAACTCGACAGATTCCAGCGGAACCGCGATTTCGGCGCGTGGCTGCGCGGTATCGCACGCAACCTGCTCCGCGAGGAGATGCGCCGCCGCCGCCGCTACACGCGGCGCCTGGCCACGTACCGCGACCGCCAGGCCGAACGCCTCGGCGACAACAGCGCATCCGATCGCCACGAGGAGCGTCTGCGCGAGGCTCTCGCCGAATGCCGCGAGACCCTCTCTCCGGCGGCGTCCGAAGCGCTCGACATGCGTTACACCCGGGCGCTCGGTTTCGGAGAGATCGCCGCGGCGCTGGAGAGGACCGTGGCCGCCACGCGGCAGATGCTGGGCCGCATCCGGCTGGCCCTGAGGACCTGCATCGAGGAAAGGATGGCCCGATCATGAGCAGCGTGGAAGATCTGACACTCAGGCTCATCGACGGCACCATCACCGATGCCGAGGTGGAGGAGCTCGAGCAGATCGTTTCGACGAGCACGCGGGCGGCGGAGATCCACCTGTCGCTCCTCGAGCAGGAGGCGATTCTGCGCGGTACGCAGCGCCCCAGCGATCTCGCCGAGTCGACGCTCGATCATATTCGCGGCATGCTCGAGCAGAGGATCGAGGAAGGCGTTCTGCGCCGGATCCGCCGCGAGGGGCGCGTTCCGGTTCGAAGCGGCGATGCGATCGATCCGGCTCACAGGGTGGAGGCCGAATGGCGCTGGCTCGGAAACCGCCCCTTCTGGAACGTTGTGGCCGCGGCCGTGGTCCTTGCCGTGATCCTGTGCGTTCTGAAGATCCAGGGTGTGACCAGCGTCGAGGCGGATCCGCAGGAAACGTCACTCTTCGGACGGTGGAAACTCACCCCGGGAATGACGACCGCCTACCGCCTGCTCGTGCGCGACGCACGCCAGGCGATGCCCGTGAACGGCGCCAGCATCAGTCTCAGTCTCCTCTCCGGCGACGGCGCCGTCGTTTGGGAGGAAGAGTCGAAGACCGATGCCGCGGGCATGGCGATCGTCGAGCCGTGCATTCCGGACGACCTGCCCGAGGGCGAATACACGCTGCATGCCAGGGCCGAGTCGGACAGGGGCGCGAGCGAGCTCTTTCGGACCGTCACGGTCCAGCGCTCTTTCCGCCTGCTCGTGACCACGGACAAGCCTGTCTACCAGCCGGGCCAGACGATCCACATGCGCGCCGTGGGCCTTGCGGCGCCCGACCTGAAACCGGTCCCGGGCAGGAAGATCTCTCTCGAGGTGCTCGATCCCAAGGGTAACAAGGTTTTCAGAAAGGAGCTCGGTGCATCGGACTACGGCGTCGCGAGCGCGGATTTCGTTCTTGCCGACCAGGTGCTTCTCGGAAGTTACACCGTGGCCGCGACCACGGGCGACATCCGTTCGGAACGGACCGTCTCGGTCGAACGCTACACCCTTCCCAAGTTCCGTGTCGCCGCGGACGGGGACCGGAGCTTCTACGCTCCCGGGGAGACGGTGAAGGCGACCCTGTCGGCCCGGTACCACTTCGGCAAACCGGTGGCCGATGGAAAGGTCGTTGTAGAAGCGCTCGAGTTCACCGCGGGATTCAGCCCCTTTTTCGAGATCGCGGGGCGGACGAATGCCGAGGGCGTCTTCGCCTTCGAGATACCTCTCGAGAGGAGTTTCGCCGGCGTCGATCTCAAGAAGGGCGACGCCCTCGTGGCGATCGACATGACCGTGACCGACCGGGCCGGCCAGACGGAGAGGGCGAGGATCGACCTCACGGTCACGGCCCAGCCGATACGGATCGACCTGATCCCAGAGGCGGGCGAGCTGAAACGGAGCGTGCGAAACAGTCTCTACATCGTCACCTCCTACCCCGACGGCCGGCCCGCGCAGACAACGGTCGATCTCTTCCTGGGTCGCGGGGCGGAGAGATCGATCGTCGGGATCGAAACGTCGGCGCTCGGGGTCGCCCAGGTCGGCATCACTCCGGAGCAGGTCGCCGCGGGAACGGTTCTTGAACAGGGCGACGATCCAAGCAGCGTGGAGATCCGGTCGTACGAGGTTTTTCTCCCGGTGCAGGTTCGCGCCGACGACAAGGCCGGCGCGCGGGTCGAGGTCTTTCGCAAGGTGCCTCTCGACAAGCGCACCGACTCCTTCCTGCTGCGCACGGACAAGTCCGTCTACGAGGCGGGGGAGACGGTCTGGGTCAGTCTCGTCTCGGCCGCGGGATGGAGCGATGTCTTCGTGGACGCGGTCCACGACAACCGCACTCTGTTCGCCAAGAGGACGGAGATACGCAACTGGCAGGGCGCGATCGAATTCGACGTACCCCTCGATCTCTGCGGCACACTCGAGATCAATGCCTATCGCGTGATGCCCGACGGAGAGATCACGGGCGACAGACGCCTCATCCAGGTCATCCGGCCCGACGACCTGAAGATCGAGGCGACCGTCGACAGTGACACCTATCGTCCCGGCGGGGAAGCGATCATCGACATCGCGGTCACCGACGAGCGCCGCCGGCCGGTGCAGGCCGCGCTCGGCATCTCCTGTGTGGACGAGGCGGTCTTCGCACTGGCCGCGATGCGGCCCGGATTCGAACGGATCTACTTCATGCTCCAAGAGGAGCTGCTCGAGCCGCGCTACGATATTCACGGAACTCTGCCCGTGGACGCGCATCGGGCCGTCGATCGAGAATCGGCCCCCGGCCGGGAGGCGGGAGCGGCCCTCGCCGAGGCGACAGGCGCGCTTTTCGCTGCCGCGGCCGGCGGCGAGGGTGTGGAGCGCGCTGAATCGGAAAGCTACGAAGCGCGCCACGGAGCGGTCAGGGAGAAGAAAAAGGAGTTCTTCGATCGTTTCACCAACATCATCGCCTATGTGCCTGCGGGAATATACTTCGCCCTCGTGCTCCCCTTGATCCTTTACGCGCTCTACCGTCTCGCCGTGCGCACGCCCTCGGCGGGCGCATCGCCCCGCGACAGCCGGGTCCTCCGATCGGAGGTGTGGACTCTCACATTCGTCTGGACGGCGGCGCTCGTTCTTCTGCCCGTCGTCGTGGTTTTCCAGATGAATCCCCCCGAGGGGACCTATGCGGCGGTGTTGCTGTCGACCTTGCTCTTCCTCCTGGTCGTGGCCGCTGTCACCCTTCTCGTCGTGTGGGTTAAAAGAATCCGCCGCTTGCGGGCGTCGCTCGCGGCACCGCTCTTCAGAAAGCTCCTGCTCGTTCTACCGGCGGCGTTTCCCATCGCCCTTCTGGCCCAGCTCTTTCTCGTCATCCCCGGCCGGGGAAGCCTGGCGCGCGATGCCGATGCGGCGGGCGCCGTCTGCCTTCTGGTCTGGTTCACGGCCACGGCTGTTGCCGGCGCCCTGGGAGCCGCGGCCAGGGTCGTGGTGGAAAAGACATCGATCCTGGGTTGGCTGGGCGTTTTCTTCGGCCGCACGCTCTTCGCGGCGATCCCCTTCGGCCTGGTGGTCGTCTTCAGCTTTCTGCAGCTTCCTTACTTCGGCGGACTCGGCGGACAGGACCTGATCCTCGACGAGAATGTCTGGGAGTCGGAGACCGCGGCGCCGTCGATGGCCCAGGGAAGAGGGTTCGAAGGCAAGGATCTCGCCCCGAGGCAGGTCGATTTCAAGCCGGCCCGCGTGCGCAGGGATTTTCCCGAAACTCTCTACTGGCAGCCCGAGCTGATCACCGATTCCGAGGGCCGCGCGCGCGTCACCATGCCGCTCGCCGATTCGATCACCACCTGGCGCTTTTCCATGAGCGCCGTGTCGTCCCAGGGGGCATTCGGGGCCGGATCGATTCCGGTCACCGTGTTCCAGGACTTCTTCATCGATATCGACTTTCCCGTGGCGTTGACCCAGAACGACAGGGTCTCCGTTCCCGTGGCCGTGTACAACTACATCGACCGGACGCAGACCGTGACCCTCGAGGTGGATCGCGAGCCCTGGTTCGAACTGGTCGGGCCCGCCAGCCGGAAGATCCCCGTCGGCGCTCACGATGTGGATGGAACGAGGATCGAGATCAGGGCTCTCGAACCGGGCGTTCACACGTTGACCGTTCGTGCGCGCGGCAATCGCATGGCAGATGCCGTGGAGCGATCGGTGACGGTCGCGCCCGACGGAAGGCCGGTCGTGGAAACGATGAACGGGATCCTCGACAGCACGGCCGCGGCGCACCAGGAGCTGGAGTTTTCCATTCCGCCCGATGCGATCGAGGGGGCGAGCGACCTGTACGTGAAAATCTATCCGGGGGCGTTCAGCCAGGTGGTGGAAGGGCTCGACGGAATCCTGCGCCTTCCCCACGGGTGCTTCGAGCAGACCTCGTCCGTCACCTATCCCAACATCCTCGCCCTCTCCTACATGCGCGCCACCGGCCAGGTTCGGCCCGAGATCGAGCTGAAGGCGCTCGAGTACATCAACGTCGGATATCAGCGGCTCCTTACCTTCGAGGTGGGGGGGGGCGGCTTCGACTGGTTCGGCCGGCCGCCGGCGGACGTGACCCTGACCGCTTACGGGCTCATGGAGTTCTGCCACATGGCGCGCGTTTGCGAGATCGATCGCGATCTGATCGACCGCACGCGCCGATGGCTTCTGAAGAAGCAGGACGACGACGGCTCCTTCGCCGTTTCGGATCATGGTGTTCACAGCGCACTGGCGCGGGGCGAGGACGAGGTCTTGCGCACCACCGCCTACGTGGCCTGGGCGCTCGCCGAGAGCAGCACCGCCGGCACGGGGGCCCGTGAAGGCCGCCGCCTGGCAAAGGCGCTCGATTTCGTTGCCGCGGGGGCCACGAGCACGGAGGATCCCTACACTCTCGCCCTCTGCGCCAACGCCCTCGTCGCGGGGGAACGGACGGCCGCGGCCAGGGAGGTTCTCGAGTGGCTCCACGGTTTCCGGCGGGACGAGGAGGGGCTGGTTCACTGGAGATCGTCCTCGCGGGGCGCGACCTTTTCGCGCGGCGCGGTGCTCTCCATCGAAACGACGGCACTCGCGGCAGCGGCCTGCCTCGAGGCGGATTTTGCGATCGACGACGCCCACAAGGCACTGGCATGGCTGATCACGCGCAAGGATCCCGGTGGAACGTGGCACTCGACGCAAGCCACCGTGCTCGCCCTGCGCGCGCTCCTTCTCGGCTCGGAGAAGTCGATGGTTCAGAGCGCTCCCGCCGCGGTGTCGGTGACGGTCAACAGCGCCGAGGGAGAGCTGATCCGGATCACACCGGAGACGTCGGACATCGTTCACCTCCTCGACCTGCGCCGGACGGTCGAACCGGGCGCCAACAGCGTGATCCTCGATCTCGAGGGCGGGGGTCGTTTCGCCTACCAGGTGACCGCTTCCCACCACGTACCCTGGCCGCCCGCGGCTGAGCCGGAGAGCAAGGACCTCTCCATCGACGTCGCCTACGACAGGACCCGGCTCGCGACCGACGACAGACTGATCGCATCGGTCACGGTGCGGTACAACCGGCCTGGGAGCGCGCAGATGACGATCGTCGATCTCGGCATTCCGCCCGGATTCGGACTCGTTCCGGAGAGCGTGAAAAAACTCCGGACGGCAGGATTGATCGAGAGGTATTCGGCAACGGCGCGGCAGGTCATCCTCTACTTCCGGGAGCTTCCGGGCGGCGAGCCGGTCGCTTTCGACGTGGTGTTCAGGGCGCGTTACCCGGTCAAGGTCAAGACCGCCGCGGCCTCGGTCTACCAGTACTACGAGCCCGAGCTGCGCGACGAGACCGAGCCGGTCGAGCTCGAGGTGCGGTGAGGGGCGGAGTGCAGATGGTGCATGTCGTTCGGGAGAAAGAAACCGTCATGGACGCGTGACGCCATCCGCCGCGCCTCAACGGGATGCATTGTCATTCTGAAGAGCCGCGATCTCTTCGCCCACGATCGCCATCGCCTCCTCGATCTGGGCGTCGCACAGGTAAGGAGCCGGTCCGAGGCGAAGAGCCGCGCCCCGGCTGTCGGCGAAGACCCCTCGCCGGGTCAGGCACGCGCAGAGTTCCGCCGCGCGCGGCGCGCGGAGGGAAAGAAAACCACCCACATCGTCGAGCGGCACGGATCGGTCGCGGTCGATCGTACGCGGATCGGCGTCGAGCGCGTCGAAGAGGCGCGCCAGCAAGCGCACCTGGTGCCGGCTCACCTCGCGGAGGACTTTCGGCATCAATCCGAAGTCGTCGAAAAAATCGAAGACCGCCGCGGCGCGGTAGTGGCTCGTCGGATCGTAGGTGGCGCCCGCGAATCGCTTGGGCCCGTCTCCGTAGACGACCGGTCCGGCGCCCCTGGGCCCGGCCATGAGGTCGAACTCGCTGTACCAACCGGTGATCACCGGTCGGAGCGCGCAGTCCGGCGGAAAGCGCAAGAAGCAGTTGCCCTCGCCGAGCTGGAGGTACTTGTACCCACCTCCCGTGACGTACGCGCCTTCCAGTCCCTCCTCGCCCAGGCTGAAGGGGATCGCGCCGAGCGCATGGTAGGCGTCCACGAGCAGCGCGGCGCCCTTTGCGCCACAAACCTCGAGGAGAGCGCCGAGACCGGGAACGATATGGGCGTTCTCGAAGTAGACCGCCGACACGAGCACGGCCGCGGTGCGTTCGTCGACCGCGCCGATCAGGCGGTCGACAACAGTGGCGGCAGGGAGCGCGTCGACGCGGACGATCTCGATCGATTCTTCTCCGAGCCGGTCGAGCTGGCGTCTTATCGTGGCGTACTCGCCGCTGGTGGTCACGAGCCGCGGCCGTTCGCCGAGTGGCAGCCCCGAGAGAAAACGGACGACCAGCTCGTGAGTGCTGGCAGCGAGCGCAATGCGGGCCGGATCATCGTCGAGGAGCCGCGCGAATCCGAGCCGTACCCTCTGGGCGCGCTCGAAAGCGTTGTTCCATTTGGCGTCGACCATCTGGGCCGCATCGAGCCATGCCCTTTTTTGTCCTTCCAGAGCGCGGTCAGGCCAGGCCTGGTGCGAATGCCCCGTGAAGAGAAGCCTTTCGGTGACGCGAAAATGGCTGTACGACGGCCCGAGTGCGTTGGGACTGCGGTAGAGATCCAGCGGTTCGACCATGTTTTCTATCACCCTGCGGGCGGTTTCCCGGCCGAGGCCGGGACCTGTCGAGATCCGCTCCTCCCATCGGGAAGAAGCGCCGGCCCATTATACACCACTACCATGAACCACGGCGGGATGATTCAGGCGAGCAGCTCCTCGAGGGCACGGACGAGGCGGTCCACATCGGCGGCGCTGTTGTAGCCCTGCGCCGAGATCCTCACGAAGCGACGGTCCTTCCAGGCGATACAGGGAATCTCCACCCGATAGCGATGGAAGAGCTCTTTCTGCAGCTTCACCGTGTCGCAGTCGGGAAGGGGGATCGACGACATCTGCACGAACCACTCGGTCCCGTCGGGAACGATCGGATCGAGCCCCGTGAGAGCCCCGATCCTCTGGCGCGCGTCGAGAACGAGTTCGCGGCACGCGGCGCGTACCGATTCCCAGTTCTGCTCGGCCATGAATCGGATCGCGGCCTGCACCGCCAGAAAGGGAGCGATGTCGCGCGTGCCCTGCCATTCGAGCTCGTTCACGAAAGGGGAGGGGCCCGGCGTCGTGTCCTCGCGCCCCCAGCTCACCACGAGCGGCTTCACCAGGTGTTGCATCGCCCGCCGCGCGTGGACGAAGGCCGCGCCCTTGGGCGCCATCATCCACTTGTGGCAGTTGGCCACGTAGAAGTCCGCGCCCAGCGCGTCGATATCGAGCGGAATCTGTCCGGGCGCGTGCGCGCCATCGATGAGGGTCAGAATCCCCGCGGCGCGCGCGCGGCGCACGAGAGCCGTCACGGGCATGGTGATCGCCGTGGGGGAGGTGATGTGGCTCAAGAAGAGGACCCGCGTCCGTTCGGTGACCGCCGACCAGATCCGGTCCACGATCTCCTCGGCCGAGCCGATCGGCAACGGCACGCGGCACCGGACATAGCGCGCGCCGCGCCGTTCGCAGATGAAGCGCCACGCTCGATCCATGGCGCCGTACTCGTGATCGGTGGTGAGGACCTCGTCGCCCCCGCCAAGGGGCAGCGAGCGCGCCACGATGTTCACGCCCGTTGTGGCGTTCGACACGTAAACGAGGTCGTTCGGTGACGCGCCGACGAACGCGGCCAGGGCCTCGCGCGCGGGCAGGAGCAGATCGTCGATCCGCCTGTAGAGAAACTCGACCGGTTCCTGCTCGAGCTCCCTCTGCCAGGCCTGGTATTCTTCGAAGACCGGCCGCGCGCAGGCCCCGAAGGAGCCGTGATTGAGGAAGACCACGTCCGGGCGGAGCAGAAAGAGGTGGGAGAGATCTCTCATCGGTGTCTGTCCTTCGCAATATCAACAGTCGTCGCGAGCGAAGGTTACACTATACACGTCTCCGTCCTGCCTGCACCAGCCACAAAGGGGCGGACCGGTTCAGCGCGCGCCGAGTGCCTTCGACAGGTAGTAGCTCGGGCAGATGAATTTGAGGATGTTCCAGACCTTGTCCGGTTTCGGCCCTTCCTCGTTCTCGAGCGCGGTGAGCTCTTCGGAAAAGATCCTCTCGAAGCAGGCCTGCTCCACGGCGGTCCGTTCCTCGAACGTGCTGTACTGATTGCGGATCGTGGCGAGTTCGCCCTGGTCGAGCCAGATTCCGCCGCAGCTGGCGCACTCGTCCACCTCGACCTCGTGTCTGAGGCTGTGGAAATGCCGCATCAGGGTGACGCCTTCGCACCGGGGGCAAAGGCGCTTTTGCGAGTGGTCCACGGTGATCGATTCGTCACGCTCGACACCCATGAGCAGGTCGCCGGCTGCCTCGTGCGGTTCGTCCATTTTACTCAGCTCGTAATTATCGAACCAGACACCGCCGCAACCGCCCTGGCACACGTCGAGCCGCACACCGGCCACATCCAGTTTGGTCAGATTGTTTCCGCAAGCAGGACAGATCATGGCCACCTCCTGATTTCGGTAATTGCGTAATATTTGTGCACGAGTAAGAGTTATCGGCACCGATCAGGCGTTGCTTGCGTTTTTTTCCTGCCGTGACCAAAAAAAATAGCCTGCGCGTGCACTGCTCAGCCGGGGGGTGTTCACGGGGGAGCTCAGTGGGGAGTGCAGAAGAGCAGGGCCGAGCCGCCCACGGCGAGAAGAGCGCCCAGAATCGCCCGCGGACTGATGCGTTCCCTGTCCACGAAGATCGCATAGGGAAGGATGAAGATCGGCGTGAGGGAGCAGAGGGTCTGCGCAATTCCGAGCGGGGTAAGATCTGAAGCCACGAGCGACATCCACACCCCGAGGAAGGGACCGGCGATCGCGCCGCCCGTGCAGAAGAGGAATCCCGACGCAACACGGGGCACGGGCGGGTTGTGGCCGCGGGCGTTCTTTGTCCGGTGATTCAGAACGCGGTGGATCGCCAGGATCGGCAGGACACCGAGACCGGCGAACACCATGCGCACGAAGGTGGCCGCTTGCGGATCGAGGTGCTCGCTATCGGGCAGCCAGCCGTGACCCATTCCCTGCTTGCTCAACAAGAGCCCGCCCGCCTGGCACGCCGCTCCAACGAACGCGAGGATCACGCCGATCAATCGGTGCGGGTTCTCGACGCGCGCGCTCTTTTCTTCCCTTTCCAGTACGACCCACGCCACGCCGCCCACGGTCAAGCCGATCCCGAGCCACGCCACTCCGGGCAAGGATTCGCCGAGAGCCATCCAGCCGAAGAGGATCGCGAAGATCGGCGACGTGGCCATGATCAGCATGGCGAGGCGCGGACCGATGAACACGAAGGACACGAAGAGTGCCTGGTCGCCGATGCTCAGGCCCACCACGCCGGAGAGGGCCAGAAATCCGGCCTGGCCGGCCGAGATCTCGGGGATCCAGATCCCGAACATCATGCGGTGCGTGATCGCCAGGAAGAGGATCGCCAGCCAGATCCTCGTTCCGTTGACGATGGTGGGACCGATCCTTTTTCCCGCGGCCGTGAAGAGGATCGATGTCGCTGTCCAGAGGATCGACGTGGAAACCGCCGCGGCAGGACCGATGATGCCTTCGAGATGTTCGAGCATGGTGCGGCCATGATAGCGGCCGGATCGACCGAGTCCAGTACACAGTTCGGTCAGCGCGTCTTAAATAGGTAAACGAATACCTGTTAGGCGCTCGAATAATTCACTTTATAGGGATTTCTACTCATGCAATGTTGTGGATACTTTGTTCTAAATATATCTTGTTGGTAGGAAAATAGAGCTGTTTCCCATTTGTCCGAGGTGCTCTCGTCAGGCCGATCGCGTCGTTGCCGCAGCAATCGAGCCGGATGAAAGCTTCTCATAGCGATGGAGGGTTCTCATGGTCGTTACTCGCCGCGATTTTCTGAGATACTGCACCTCATCGGCAGTGGCTCTCGGTTTGAGTTCTCTCGAACTGGAGAGCATGGCGCACACACTGACCGGGCCGAATGCACCGACCGTTCTCTGGCTCCAGGGTTCGGGCTGTACCGGCTGCTCGATCTCTTTCCTCAACTACACGTCGAGTAGTGCGCCTCATGATCCGGCAGAGGTTCTGATCGACACGATCAATCTCGCCTATCATCCGAACCTGATGGCCGCGGCCGGACACACCGCGGTGAGTGCCTCGCAGCAGGCCTACAATGCCGGAGGCTACGTTCTCGTCGTCGAGGGCGGCGTGCCGACGGGATTCGGCGGCAATGCCTGCTGGCCGTGGACAGCCGGTGGCCACGAGGTCACATTCGAAGAGGCGGTCAATCAGCTTGCGGACCGGGCCGCGTCGATCATCAGCTTCGGTACCTGTGCGGGGTGGGGGGGGATCTTCTCGGCTCCGCCGAATCCGACGCAGGTCCAGGGAGTGAGCACTGTCACGGGGAAGACGACGATCAACGTTCCCGGCTGTCCACCCCATCCGGACTGGCTCGTCTGGGTCATCGCCCAGCTCGTGGCCGGCCAGCCGGTCAATCTCGACTCCTACGGCAGACCGACATCGCTCTTCTACAGGCGGGTTCACGAAACCTGTCCCCTCAGGTACACGAACGAAGCCCACGACTGGGGAAACGAGCACCTTTGCAAAGAGGAACTCGGTTGCAGAGGCAAACGATCCGAGACAAAGGCGCCCTGCCCGAGCCAGTATTTCAATGATGGAACCGAGTGGTGCATCGGCGCGGGAGCGCATTGCCTAGGATGCGTGGAACCGAACTTTCCCGGGGCCGCGCCGCTATTCGAAGAAGATTAGGAATCCAGCAGGGAGGTTGAACTATGGCGAATACAACGCGTTTGAACAGTCAGCCCGGCGCCTCTTCTGCCGGAGCGTCCAAAGAAGTCACATTCAAGCCGAAGGTGGTGACTCTCGATCCGGTGACCCGCATCGAGGGGCACCTCAAGATCAAGGTCATCGTCGACAATGTCAACGGTGAGCAACAGGTGGTTGACGCCTGGTCCACAGGCACGCTCTTTCGCGGCGTGGAACAGATCCTGGTGGACCGCTATCCGTGGGATGCTGTTCCGATCACGCAACGCATCTGCGGTGTCTGTCCCGTGTCTCACGGCCTGGCCGCGTGTTTGACGATCGACGCGGCCACGGGCGTGACGATCCCGGTCAACGGCCGGGTTCTCCGCAACCTGGTCCTGGGCGCCAATTTCGTCCAGAGCCACATGCTGCACTTTTACCATCTGGCCGCGCTCGACTACTGTGACGGGCCGAGCATGCCGCCCTGGGAACCGAAGTGGAGCGCGGACAAGAGGCTCGACCAGACCACCAACGATCTGCTGGTCAGCCACTATCTCGAGGCGCTCGAAATGATCCGCAAGGCGCATAGCGCCGGAGCGGTCTTCGGGGGGCGCATGCCCCATCCGCCCGCCTACATTCCGGGTGGTTTCACGAGTATCCCCAACAGCGGCCGCATCGCCGAGGTGGACGCTTACCTCAACGAGTTGATCCCCTTCATCCAGAACACGTGGATCGCCGACGTGCAGCTCCTGGCATCGGTCTACGGTGACTACTTCTCGATCGGCGCCGGGCCGGGCAACCTGCTCGCCTATGGCGTCTTCGACCTCGATGCGGGCGGTACCAACAAGCTCCTCGCTCGCGGCCGTGCCGAGAACGGCTCGACCACGATCCTGCCCGTCGACGTGAACGCGATCACCGAGGACGTGACCGCGTCGTGGTACGACGATTCCACGAACGGCCTGCCCCCCGCGAACGGCGCCACCGATCCGCAGTACCCCAAGAGCGGCGCCTACTCGTGGCTCAAGGCGCCCCGCTACGCGGCCGAGCCCTATCAGGTCGGACCGCTGGCGCGCATGTGGGTCAACGGCGACTACCAGAACGGCATCTCGGTCCTCGACCGCCACATGGCGCGCGCTCTCGAGGCGCTCAAGGTGGCGCAAGCGATGCAGACATGGCTCACCGAGCTGCAGAACGGCCAGTCCTCCTACACGCCGAACAGCGTTCCGGCCTCGGCCACATCCTACGGCCTGACCGAGGCGCCCCGTGGCGCGCTCGGCCACTGGCTCGAGATCACGTCGAGCAAGATCAGCCACTACCAGGTGGTGACGCCGACCTGCTGGAACGCCTCGCCGCGCGACAGCTCCGGCGTTCGCGGACCGCTCGAGCAGGCGCTCATCGGCACGCCGGTCGGCGACAGCGCCGAACCGGTCGAACTGCTGCGCGTGGTCCACTCATTTGATCCCTGCCTCTCGTGCGCGGTGCACGTCATGCGCCCCGGCGAGAAGGACAGCGTCATCGTGAGGAGCCGGTAGGCGGCGTCGGTTTCCAAGAGGATGAACAATGACCAAGCCGTTTGGATGCGATCGAGAAGCCTCCTCGGACCTGTTGATCGCCGGTCTCGGTAATGTGCTTCTCATGGATGACGGCGTGGGGGTGCACGCGGTGCGCGCCCTCCACGCCGATCCGATCGAGGGCGCTCTGATCGTCGAGGTCGGTACGGCGGTCTTCGACGCGCTCCACCTCGTGGAATCAGCCCGAACAGTGATCGCCCTCGATGCCGTGCAAGCGGGCAGCGCCCCCGGAACGATCTATGAACTGCAGCCTGGCGACGCGGCGGGGAAAGAACTCAGAACCTCTCTCCACGAACTCGACATGCGCGCTCTTCTCGGCTTTCTGCCGCGGGAGAAACGTCCCGAGCTCATCGTGCTCGGCGTGGAACCGGAACGGATCGAGAGCGGACTCGAGCTCTCGAAAAGGGTGCGCGCCGTGCTCCCCGAATACGTGGCCCTCATCCGGCGTATCGCTGCGGAGTGTCTATAACCCGAGCAGGATGAGCCCGCCGCAACAGGCGATGGTGAGCCCGGCCACGGCATGGGTGTGGCGCTCCAGCCATCCGAGCTTGACGGCCCGCAGTCCGAAGCTGAGGCTGAGGACCATGACCAGCATGGTGCCGATCGTGGCGGTCGCGAACACGGCCGTGACCAGGATCAGTCCCTGCACGCTCTCCTGTGCGGCCGGGTACATGAGCAGGGGGATCAGGACCTCGCACGGACCGAAGGCGAAGATCGTGAAGAGCACCCAGGGCGTGATCGAGCGCGCGGGTGCGCTCCCGTCATGATCGTGCGAGTGCTTGATGCCGTGATGGCCGTGCGGAGCATGGTCGTGGGCGTGAATATGGACCTCGCCGCCATCGTGCTGATGGGCGTGGGCGTGCGGCCGGCGGCGCACCTTCCAGAATCCCCAGACCATGTAGGCGAGACCGAAGGCGATCATGAGCCATGCAGCCACGTCGCCGCGCATCGACTCGACAGATTCGATGCTGGCAATGGCCAGGCCGGCCGCCACTCCGAGACTGCCGAGAATCACCGAACCGGCCACATGGCCCAGCCCGCAGAGAAAGGTGATCCACGCGGTCCGGCCCGCCGACCAGTTCCGGGCGCGCGACATGACGATGAAGGGGAGGTAGTGGTCCGGGCCGGCCAGGGTGTGGACCAGACCGGTGAGTGCCGCGAGCGACACGAGGGCGATCAATGCGTCGGAGAACTCGAAACCCATGGATCAGTCGTTCCTTCCTTTTGTGTTGGAGCGGCACGATGCAAGCCAGTCGAACCACCGCTCCATGCCCGCGCCGGTCCGCGCCGACAGGAGGAGGAGCGGAGCGCGCGTGTTGATCCGCGCCAGATCGGCCTTGACCCGCTCCACGTCGAACTCGAGAAGCTCGGCGAGGTCGATCTTGTTGAGAATGATCAGGTCGGCCGGCTGGAAGAGGGTGGGGTACTTGGCCACCTTGTCGTCCCCCTCGGGCACGCTCAGCATGGCGATCCGCTTGTGTTCGCCCAGGTCGAATCCGGCGGGACAGACCATGTTGCCCACGTTCTCGATGAAGAGATAGGCGACCTTCGAGAGCGCCAGGCCGGCGAGGCCCTCCGAGACCTGGGCGGCCGAGAGGTGGCACCCCCTGCCCGTGTTGATCTGGATCGTTTCAGCTCCGCAGCCGGCCAGACGTTCGGCATCGCGCGATGTCTGCAGATCGCCCACGAGCACGGCGCACGGTGTCTCGGACCCGAGCGCGGCGACCGTTTTTTCGAGCAGCATGGTCTTGCCGCTCCCCGGCGCGCTGGTGATGTTCAGGGACAGAAGCCCCGCGGCGCACATGGCGGAGCGGTTCGTTTGCGCCACGGCGTCATTGTCTTTCAGAACGCTCTCGATGACCTTGATCTTCATGATTGATCGACCTCTTCTCTCTGTGCGCCGGTGAGGGAGCTCAAGATGATGTCCCGTCC
>CAZUHB010000013.1:0-116508 GCA_964620445.1 uncultured Phycisphaerales bacterium | reverse complement strand
TCAATGACTCCCCTGGCTGTTTTGTGTGCACACCGTGTCGATCACGGTGGCTGCCGTATCCTGCGGCGTGACGCTGGTGTCCGACACGACGGCGGCGGAATCGGCCGGCTCCACATCGGTGTCCTGCACGAGCGTGACGCCTTCCGTTTCCTGGGCGCCGCTCGAGGAGCCGAATTCGACGGTCCCGTTCGGATTGAGACGCAAGGACCAGAAGTCCTCGCCGCCCGGTCCGAATGACCGTGTTTCACCGACCACGAGAAATCCCGGTACGGCCAGGGGCACCAGTGCGCGCGCAAAATCATCGTCATTGCCGCCGAAGAGTTTTTGCCACTCGATCGATCCGTCGTGGCCGAGCCTCAAGACCCAGAAGTCCCCCGATCCGACACCGGTCGGCTCGTTGTGGCCGGCCACCATGAAGCAGTCTCCGCTCAACGCGAGGTCCCGGCCGTAGTCGCCGTACGATTCCCCGTATGTCTTCTGCCACTCGATCTCGCCGGCGTAGCCGAGTTTCAGCATCCAGAGGTCGCTCGATCCGGCCCCGAAGGAGCTCGTCGAACCGACCAGTGCATAACCGTCATCGGGTGTGGTGATGAGCGCGCTCACATGGTCGAAATCCCATCCGCCGTAGGTTTTCTCCCATTCGATGATACCGCCCTGGTCGAGTTTGAGGATCCAGATGTCGCTCTGCCCGGCGCCGAAGTCGGTGGTCTCTCCAGCCACGACGAATCCGCCGTCGGACGTCTGGCACACGGTCCTGGCATAGTCGTCGTAAGAACCTCCATAGGTCTTCTGCCAGCCGATCGAGCCGTCGGCGTTGATCTTCAGGATCCAGATGTCGCTTGCGCCGAGACCAAACGACGACGTTGTTCCGGCCACGATGAAGCCGCCGTCGGAGGTGGCGGCCAGGGATTCTGTCCAGTCGCGGTCCGGGCCGCCGTAGGATTTCTCCCACTCGATCGCGCCGTCGCTGTCGAGCTTCAACAGCCACAGGTCGTCCAGACCCGCGCCGAAGGACGACGTCGATCCGGCCAGAAGGGAACCACCGTCGTCAGTGGCCGCGACAGCCGCACCGCTCTCCTCTTTCGTCCCGGTGAACGACTTCTCCCACGCCGGGATGCCGTACTGGTCGGTCTTCAAGACCCAGAGGGAGGCGGGCCCCGAGCCGAACGAACCAGATCTGCCGATCAGCAGGTGGCCCCCGTCGGCGCTGACCGCCGCCGCCGCGGGTGCATCGTCCTGCGTCCCGCCAAAGGACCGAGCCCAGGGAAAGACAGGGGTGGTCACGATCAGGGTGTTGCCGAAATCGGAGGTTGCCCCTTTTTCGCCGAGGGCGCGGATCTTGTAGTGATAGGTCCACTCGGCACTGGGCACCCTGCTCAGGTAATGCATCGAGCCCGGCGGGATATAGGCGTGCCGGTAGAAGATGACGCCGCCATCGTCACTGCGCCAGAGCTCGAACTCCACGACATCCCTGATCGGAATGCTGTCGATCCAGCGGATCTCAATCTCCGTTGCGGTGAGAACCTCGGCCGTCAGGTTCGATGGGATGGAGAGGCTGAAAGACAGATCATTGTCTCTACCGCCCCCGGAACTGCTTTTGCCGCAGGACAGGGCCAGAAGGGGGATGATGAGAATCAAGAGGCCAAGGGGTGACTTGTGCACTGTTTCCATCTCCTTTTCGTTTCCTCTCGTGATCGCGAGATGTCTACTCGGGAATCACCTTGTCAACATGTTCGCAGGGCAAGAGATCGAGAGTGATCGGATTCGACGTGAACCAGGGCTCGGGCCCCACTGCGTAAGCAAAGCTCACCTTCTTGCCGATCATGGATGGATCGATCGCGCCAAGAGTGTCGAAGGTCGCCGTGGCCGAGCCATCCCCGTCGAGGTAATCATTGAATTTCAGAAACATATCGTTGTTCATGTTTTGCCAGACGCTGTCGGTGAAGCTGTCCCAGTTCAGGGGCAGGACCGTGCCGTCGGAAAGCACTGTCCCGGGGGAGGTGCCCGACGTCGAACCGAGCAGGTAATAGACCCTGCCGCCATTGTCGACGCCCGCTTCGATCGAAAAATTCACCCGGCCGCCCTCGGCGGCGGGCAGCGTGTAGCGGTCGGCCCAGAGGGTGGGATCGTCGTTGTACCTCAGAATCATGAAATCGTCGATCAGTGCCTCGACCACATCGTCGTTCGGATTGTCCACGGCGCTCAGCCTGATCCTCACGTTGGCGGTTGGAGTGACATATTCGGACACGGTCAGCGCCGTCAGCTTCCACCCCGCGTGATGGGTCACATCGATCGCCTTGGTCCACGTCGTGCCCGAGTCGTTGGACAGGTGGATCTCCAGCGGCTGCTGTATTCCATAGTCGGTGTGATAGAACCAGAGGTAGAAGGCGAGCTCCGCGTCCCCGTCCGAGAGATCGAGATCGGGCGAGATGAGCCGCGTCGGGCCGCCGTCGAGATCGTCGAAGCCGGCAGAAACACCTTCCTTCCCGGTGACGAAGCAGAGCGAACCGACCTCGGAGTGATCGTCCTCGGGCTGTGCGCCGGTCCAGTCGGGATCGGCCCGTTCCCACTCGCCGTTCTCGATGTTCTCGTCGACCGTTGTCCAGCCGGTGTCGTCCTCGAAATCGTCTTTCATGATCACGTCGGTCAAGGCGACCCGGAAAGAGTAGACCTCGTTCGGCGCGTCGGCCGGCAGGAAGACCGTTGTGCCGCCGTCACCGTCGGCGCTGAAGTAGAACTCCGGCAGATCGCCGCCCCCGGTGGCGGGGAGGACCACCTCGTAGTAGTCGTCGCCCGTCCCGGTCAGCGCCGCCTGCGCGAAGGGATCGTTCGGATCGAACCGGTAGTGAAGCAGGCCGGTGCCCGGCACGTAGGTTTCATTGCCCGAAACGATCTTGAGCGTCATCGGCGATTCGAGGCCGGGCGGGTGCGTTCCTTCAGGGCGGTCGGCGGGCTCGACGATGGTGAGCGCGCCCTGAGGCGCCAGGCTCACGCTCGGGCTTCCCCAGATCGACGCCCACTCGAAGAGCTCGTACTTGACGAAGTAGAAGAGGTTGTTCTGGTACATGAAGTCGATGGTCAGGGCGAGCGCCTCGCCCTGGGTGTTGTTGCCCGCGGTGAAGAGGGTGGTGAAGAAGTAGTCCATCGACGATCCGCAGCCGTGATAGGGATCGCACCAGCCATATACGCCGAAGGAGACCTTGGTGGCGCCGAGGAAACCCACGGCTCCGTCCTTGAGCATCTGGCGGCCCAGGTTGTCGTAATCGGTATCCGAGGTGCTGCAGGCGTTGGCGAACACGACGGAGGGGAAGTCGTTGTTGAGGGCGCCGCACGACGCGTTCTGGACAAAAGGCGGCGCGCCCATGCCGAGGATGTGGCACGAGTAGGGCGAGCCGTGGCCGGCCAGGTTCGCGAAGGCGTACCTTCCTTGAGACCAGGAGGTCACCGCGTTCTGTTCGTTCAGATCCATGTCGCAGGGATAGTAGGAATAGTAATCGTTGTTCTGCTCGTAGAGGCGCTTCGTGGTCCAGTCCGCCATCCACGAGTTCCAGAGCGGATCGGCCTTCATCTCCATGAGAACGGCACTGTCCGTGTCGGCCCAGAAGTAGGCCCCCAGAAGGAGGGCGTTCCGTTTGTACGCCGGATCGCAGTTGAGCTCGAAGGCGACCGTTTTCTTGCAGATCGCCTCCACGATGTCAGGATCGCTCCAGGGGATGCGGCCCACGATGACCTCGCCGTAAAAGTCGTTGGGATCGGTGTCCTCGCCCCAGCAGCGGTTCTGATCGATGTCCCACGACTGGTTGTCGGGATAGCTGAGCTCGGAATAGTAAAAATCGGTCTCCGGCATTCCGTAGCCCACATCCTGGAAGACGCGACGTATGGGCACATCGTCGTAGTGGCCCACGATCAGCAGATCCCTGATGCCCCACGAGGAGGATGGAAAATGATCCCTGAGAAAATTTCTGATCTTTTCGGCAAAGTCGTATCCGGTGGAATGGTAGGAGATGTAGCTGGTGGTCACGACCCGCACCTGCCGCCCTTTGGCGGTTTCCCAGTCCACGATCGGCTGCACCGCGTCGGTGAGGTGGCTCGGGGTGAGGATCACGAAGTCGTTCGTATCCCTTCCGCGTGATGCCGGCGTGGGGCTGTGCCAGGCCTGGGCCTGATCGTAGTTGTACACGATACGGCGCGCTCTCCGCTCCGTGGCGGGAACGTCGTCATGAACGATCGATTCGGCCGGAATCAGGTCGGGGAGGTCGTAATGCACGTGGAGAGTGATCTCGGGATGATAGGCCAGCCTGCCCGAGGCGGGATTGTAGACAAAGGGCGCGACGCGCACGTCGGCGAGGTTGTACTTTCGATACCCCGCGCGGCCCACGAATTCGACGATCCGCGACGGGTAGGGATCGTCGCTTCCGTAAACGGACTCGTGGTTGGCTTCATAGGTCTCGAGGTCCCTCTTGTAGAGAAGCGGGTCCTCCTCGCCCATGACGCGCGGCAGGGCGCAGGGACGCACGCGATAGACCCCGGGGAGGGTGATCGTCTCTCCCGCGTCGAAGGTCACCCCGGCGACCGTGGCCCCGGGAGGAATGGCGATGGCGAAGATCTTGGCCGGCAGATCCGGCTTTCCGGCGACCAGACAGCGGCCGAAACCCTCGGCCTTCACCGTGTGGCCCCCGGCGGTCTGTCCGATTTCGTAAGAGCCGGTCGGGATGGTGACGGTCACCGTCCCTTCCCGGGCCGAGGCATCGCCGGTGCAAAAGGCCGCGGTCAAGATCACAGGAAAGAGCACAAAAAACGGATTGGGTGCTCTGAACATGGATTCATCCTCCCGAAAAGACACATTCGACTCATGAATCGTGGTGGTTTGATCTGCGCTTCAACTGATTCAGGGTTTGGAATTAGAATTTCCGAACTAACTCGAGCTCCCGCATTTACTCGTATCTACCGTCTCCGCGCCACATTGTAACGCGGATTGTCATGATCGGTGGTTGATATGCAGCACCTCAATCGAAGCTTGACATTCCCGGGTAAAGACGGAACATGTCCAGAATTCCGCCGCTGCCAACGGTGCGGCAGGTGCTATCAGTTAGGCATTGTATTCGATATTACGTGTGGCAGCCATACCCATTTCTGAACAAGGAGTCGCCCTGATGCCCGGTCTGGACAGAGAAACCCGCCAGATGATCCTCGAAACGTGGGACGAGTTCGTCAAGAAGAACCTCCCCCTCGAGTATCTCCTGGAACTCGACTACAAGAACGAATTTCCCACTGAGATCATTCGGCAAATGAACGACGCCGAGGTGCTCGGTCTCCACCTGCTGCCGATCGGCGAGGAGTATGGAGGTCTTGGCGGGGGCACATTCGACATCTACCGGCTCAAGGAAGCGGTGTCGCGCGTCGATCTGGGCATCGCCACCTCTTTCTTCGCCACATTTCTCGGCGCTGATCCGATCATGGTGGGGGGCACGCCGGAGCAGAAGAAGTACTGGTTCGAGCGGATGGCCGAGGAGGGCTTGATCCTCGCCTACGGCGCCACCGAACCGGAAGCGGGCTCCGATTTGAGCGCACTCAAGACCAAGGCTGTGCCTGTCGAGGAGGACGGGAAACTGATCGGTTACAAGATCAGCGGCCGCAAGCAGTGGATCTCCAACGGAGGCGTGGCCCACGTCTACACGATTCTCGCCCAGACCCCGAAGGGCGCCACCTGGTTCATCGTCGAAAAGGACGCCGAGGGATTCGAGGCCGAAAAGCCGGAGGACAAGCACGGGATCAGATCGAGCCACACGTCGGCTCTCGTTCTCGAGGATGTTTTCTGTCCGATCGAGAACATGATCGGCGGGCAGGAGGGGCGGGGGCTGCTCGAGGCGCAGGCCGTGTTCGGATACACGCGCGTCATCGTTGCCGCCATGGGCCTTGGCGCCGGATGGAGAGCGGTCGAGATCGCCACGCGCTACAGCCAGGAGCGCGTCGTGTCCGGATCGCCTCTCTCGGAGAAGCAGGCCTTCACCCACAAGATCCTCGTCCCCTATGCGGCCCGGCTCGAGGCGTCGCGCGCCGCGATCGAGGATGTGTGCGAACGGCTCGACAGCGGGGAGGAGGGGCTACAGACCGAGGGCGCGATCGTCAAGTACCTCGCGACGGAGACCGGAAACGCCGCGGCCGAGGCCGCGATCCAGGCGCTCGGCGGCTACGGGTACACACGCGAGTTCGAGGTGGAAAAGATCAAACGCGACGTCCGGATCACGACGATCTACGAGGGAACCTCGGAGATTCTCGAGTGGACAGTGGGCCGCGACCGGTGGCAGGAGCATCTGAAATCGGCAGGCGGCTTCTATCGGAATCTGGCCAACGAGATGGTGGCTGTCCACGAGAAGGATCCGAATGTGGGCGCCGGCGTGGTTTCGATCGCGCTCAATTCCCTGGCCGCGATCCTCGAGTACTGCCGGACGCAGAAGCTGACGCGCAACCAGCATATTCTCTTCCGCCTGGGCGAGATCATCTCCTGGATCGAGGCGGCCATGGTCTTCTCCACGCGCGCCGCGGCCGAGGAGTACACGGAGACGGTGAAATTCGATCGCGCCACGTGGCAGGCGATGGCGCGGCTCTTCGCTCGCGAGGCAGCGCAGAAAGTCGTTTTCGAGGGGCCCAGGTATATCGTTGGCGCGGGCGCGGCTGATGCCGCCCAGCTCGTGAACGAGCTCGGGATGAGCCAGATCCTGCAATGGAACCAGGGCCTCATCGCGGACATGGATCTCGTGCGCGATGCCCTCATGAAAACATTCGAGGGACCGGAGAAGTAGTCGGGGCGATCGATGACAGGCCGAGCCATAGGCATACAGCTCCTTCTGGGCGTGGCCACGGTTCTGCTCATCCTCTTCGGCGCCAGCTGGGCGCTCAGCGAGGCACCCCGCGCGAGGGAGCAGCGCAAGAGCGAGATGCTGTCCGTTCTCGCGGGGGAGGCTGCCGGAGCCCGGAAGAAGCTCGCCGAAGTCGTCGCGCGCACGAGGGATAGCCGATTCGGCGCGCCCCCCTTTGCTGTTCAGAGATCGATCGTGCCCTACAAGCCGCAGCCGCGGGCCGCCGGGCTCGGGCAGGTTTTCTTTTCGGCCGAACGGATCGAGTTCGTGGAGCAGGATCGGTCCGCCGCTCTCGACAAGTACGAGAGTCTCCTCAAGGGCACCCTCGATCCAACGCAGGAGGTGATCGCCCGGCGCAACGTCGCGCGCCTCAGCTTTGCCGCGGGAAACAGCCCCAATGGGATCAGGTCTCTGAGAAAGGCCGTGCTTGTCAGGGATGCGGCCGACGAGGAACGGCTTCTCGCTTCCTACGAACTGGCCGAGCATGACGGCGCCGAGGGCCAGCGACTCTTGAAAGCGATCGAGGAGGGCGATTTCGTCGGTGTCCGTCCGGGGCGGAGGGCGCACATTCACGAAAAACTGGGAGGGGATCGGGACCGGATCGGGGCGTTCCACGCGGCAGAGGCGATCCTTGGCGCCGACGAGCCGGACCACCTGGTCGCGCTCCCGGACAGCGAGGTGGCGTGGCGTCTCGGTTCGACCGCTGACGGGGTCGAGCTGATCGTCGTTCCGCTCGAGGAACTTCTCCGCTTTTTGCTTCCAGACTGGCAAGAGGCACAATGGGCACTGGGCGACGAGGCCGGGGTGCGCCTGGGAACACCTTTTCCGCCGATCGACCTGGGCCTGGGCGAGAAGTCGCTCTCCGAACTGGACGCCCACGAACGGGCCGCCTTCTGGCGACGATTCAGCTTCGCCGTGGTTCCGGCTCTGTTCCTCGTGGCCGCCGCGATCTTCCTGCTCCTTTCCGATCTGCGCAACGCCCGGCTCGAGAAGCGCAAGCGTGATTTTCTCTGGTCGATCACGCACGAGTTCAAGACTCCGATCGCGAACATTCTGCTCTATGCGGAAACGATCCACGGCCACGGGGAGAAGGATCCCGAGAAGGTCGGCGGATTCGCGCAGACGATCGGCGCCGAGGCCCAGCGGCTGCTCGGGATGGTGCAGCAGGCCCTCGGTGTGGCCGCCGGCAAGGAGTCGGCCTTCGCCCGGAAGGAACGGTTCGACCTCCTGGCCGTCGTGGAAAGCGTGGCTGCCGAATTCAGGCCTACCGCGGTGCGCCGGTCGATCGATCTGTCGGTCACCCGTCCCGACGCGCCCCTTCACCTGGTGGGCATGAAGGATTTTGCGGCAAAGGCCGTTGGCGGAATTCTGGACAATGCCCTGAAATTTGCAGCACGCACCGTGCAGGTGGCGGTCAACCTGTCGGAGCAGACGGTCACGATAGAAATCGACGATGACGGACCGGGATTCGAGTCATCGGAGAAGGAGCGGATTTTCGAACCCTTTGTCCAGCTCGGCGACAGCGCGACGCGGACCGCCACCGGCACCGGCCTCGGATTGACCCTGGTGCGGCAGTGCGTGGAGAACGGAGGCGGGCGCGTGTCCGCGGGCCGGTCGGCGCTCGGCGGAGCTTCTTTCAGAATCGAGTACCCACGATCATGACGGCGAAGATACTCATCGTCGAAGACGACGCCACCATGGCGGCCGGCCTCGAGTACAACCTGAAGCGGGCCGGGTACGAGGTGGTCACGGCGGGCGACGGTCCGCAAGGATTGGAGAGCGCGCTCGGTGCGGCGCCCGACCTCGTGCTCCTTGACCTCATGCTGCCCGGAATGACCGGCATGGAAGTCCTGTCGAAGCTGCGCGAGGCAGGTTCAAAGGTGCCCGTTTTCATCCTCTCGGCCATCGACGACGAGGTGGAGAAGGTGCGCGGTTTCGACCTCGGTGCCGTCGATTACGTGACGAAACCCTTTGGCGTGTCCGAGCTGCTCGCGCGGATCCGCGTGCGGCTGAACGCCGTGAGCGGCGCCGACGAGGACAGGATCGCGCTCTCCGAGGGGACGATCAACTTGAGCCGGTTCAGCTTCGAGAGCGACGCGGGCAGCGTGGGCCTCACTCCCTCGGAGGTCGACATCCTCCGTGAGCTCAAGCGGCATGCGCCGCGGCCCGTGTCCAGGCGCGACCTGGTCCGCGCCATCTGGGGAACAGGCACATTCTCCACGCGCACCCTCGACACGCACATGGCGCGGCTCAGAAAAAAGATCGAACCAGACCCCGCACACCCCAAACATCTCATCACCGTCCACGGCGTGGGCTACCGGCTGGTACTGTAACAATTTCGTTGCATCTTCGTGACCACGGGCGTGATCCGATTTCCGATAATGCCTGCCAGTGAATTGAAAAAGGACGCGCCCGACGGGCGCAACGGACGCAAGCCGGCGCAGCCGGCGCCAATCACGGGAGGTGTCGATCATGAAGATCTCGATCGCTGCAACAGTTTTGCTTCTCTCTTTTGTCGGACCGATCGGCGAAATCGCCCCGGGGCGGACAGCGGGCGATCCGATCGCCGCGAGCGGCGACGAGACTCAGCTCGAGCGCCTCTTCCTCGACGCCGAGCTTCTTCTCGACAGCGAGCGCAAGCCGAAAGAAGCGGCCAAGCTCTTCCGGAAGGTGTGGAAGAACCGCAACGCCCCGCGGATCCTGAAAGCCGAGGCGCTGGCAGGACTCATTCGCTGCGAGCGCCTCCTGGGCAGGGAGAAGAAGGCAGCCTCCCTCCTGCGGGAGCTCATCGACGAATTCGGGGATCTGCCGGCTGTTTCGCAGGAGATCCTCCGCCTCTCCACCGGCGCGCCTGGTGCGTCATTCCTTGGCGGGGTGGAGGTGGTCACCGAGGGGCGGTTCCTCGACCTCGACACGGGCGGTGTGATCACGGCGATCCGGTCCGGCTCGGCCTCGGCGCCCGAGCTGGTCGTCAGAAACAAGGAGGTCGTCTTTCTCGTCGGTTCGGATCGGGACGAGGGGATGGCCGAGCTGGCACAGAAGATCTACGACGGGCCCTGGTACAGGGTGCACACCGATCTCGGACGCACGGCGTGGGTGCAGGTGATCAGGACGGCAGAACCGGTACTGGTGCATTTCTACACGGCGCTGTCAGGAACGCGAAACGTCCTGCCCGCGCCGCGCAATCCGTTCTGTGTCGGGACGGGCAAGCAGATCGACGTTCATTTCGATGCGGCCGATACCTTCAAGTCCTATCGCATCGAGCGCCAGGACGGGGCCAACCAACCCTTCCAGACCTTGAAGACCGTCAAGAAGGGACCCTTCAAGGACAAGGCTGTCGCGCCCGGGAGCCGCTACGTTTACAGGATCACCGGTATCGCGGCGAACAAGGCCGAGAGCCTTCCGGCAACGGTCGGAGGATCAACCGCCTCCCGCGGCGTGATCTCGGGATCTGTCAATCTCATCGGGGGACGACAGGGAGCTCTGAGCTCTTTCGACTTCCTGACCGGCGAGCGCCTGGTGGAAGGAGGCGACATCACCCTGACCGGGATGTACGGCAGTTCTTCCGCCGCGTCCTTTACCGACAGCTTCGGTATCCACGCGAGACCGCTGCCTGGCACCCTTGCTCCGGGATACTCGGGCTGGGGGAAGCAGATCCCGCCCAACATTTCCTTTGAAATCCGTCTCCGCGGCGGCGGCGTGGCCCGGTGTCTCTGGAAGCCCGTGGCCAGTTGGGAAGTGCTCGTCGAATACACGGTCAATCCCGATGCGGCCGATCTCGATCTCAAGCCGGTCGTGACTGTGGAGAAAAAAGACGGCCACGCGCTCGTCAGCCTCGCCGCTCCGGAGGGCTACGAAGCCGAGAGTGTGTGCGTGACTGACGCAGAGAGCGGTGAGACGCGCGTACTGACCTTAAAAAACGGACAGGCCCGCGACCTGCGGACCGAAGGGACGAGGTTTCTTACCTACAGTGCGACCTGCGTCGATCGGTTCGGACGGCGCACCGCACCGGGGACCGCCTTCGCCAATTTTTCTCCGAGGGGGATCAGGAAGGGTGAATTCCGATTCCATTATCGCCAAGCCTACTCGATCGAGCTCGACAAGATCGTTCCCTTGGACGAGGGTGACATGTGTTTTGCCAGTTGCGCCGGCGGTATCAGTTCCGTGACGCTCCAGGCGGCGAAGGGAATCACCAACCTGGAGTGGGGGGATGTGAGAGAGAGCATCATCGCCGGCTGCACTGTTCCCGATCTTCTGGATGCCATCGTGTCGGTCGATCCGGATACCGTCGATTTCGAGGGCCGAGCGGACGGTGACTCGCGGGAACCGACCCACGATGTGTTCATTCTCAAAACGCGCCACGGCGGGTGGGCCAAGCTCGCGATCACGACCCGATCCGAGCATCGCGACTGGCAACAGAAACCGGTCGCGGTCCGATACGTCTACAATGCACACGAACCCGTGTTCAAAGAGGAGAGCACAGGTGAAACGGTCGCCGGGCATGGCGTGACATTCGACGTTGCGACATTGAACAGATCGAGGGAGATGCTCGCGTCGCGCCAGCAGCGGATACTCGCCGCCCTCGATCGCAAGACTGCGAAGCTGGCCTCTGCCCATTCCGAAAAAACGGGCAAGGAGATCCGTGTCGCCGCCCTTCTCGGCCGTTCCCATGCGTCTCGTCTCGACCTGCCCGATGACTGGGTGGCCTCGACCTTCAGCTTCGAGTTCGATACGCGCGACGATCGCGAGCTGGTCAGGAACGACTGGGATATCGCCTTCGGCAACGGCGATCCCGAGTTCGATGTTTTCGGTTTGAGCTCGATCTGGGATCTGGGCGCTGTCGCGTTCGACACCGTGGTTGTCGAGGACGGACACTCCATCGAGAGGGCCGACGAGGTGGCCGCGATCAAGGACCATGTCTACGTGATCCACAGCCTCGACAGCAACACCGATTTCTGGGCCAAAATGCAGATCATCGATCAAAACAGGGGAGAGTGGGTCATTTTCCGCTGGGAGATCATCGACGATGTGGAGCAGGTGATCCGCCTCGAGCGCCTTCCCGAGCTCGAGATGAAGTCGCCTGTCGTCAACATCCAGATCCGGGCCGGTGCCAGCGGCGGCGGGAAAAACCGTATCACCATGGACGGCGCGGCGAGCAACCGTGTGGATGAGGTCAGCCAGAGACCTCTCGACATGGTCACGGCGCCGAACATAGCGGAGCGCTCGGTGGGTTATTTCAAGGGTGGTCTCATTCCCGAGGGTATGGTGTGGGTCGTGAAGTCGATCGAGTTCGTGGCACGCGCCGACGGGGACTCGAACGGACCCGGCAGGTTCTCGTTGCAGGTGGGACCCTTCACGATCGCCCACTTCCGGGGCGACCCCCGGTCGGAGCGCGTGATCTATACCCTCGACGGCGGGGCGCGCGTTCTGGCGGAAGGGGAATTCGAGGTCAAGCACGGTCTTGCCATGGAAATCCCCCTCTGGCCGGGCGATGAAAAAAAGGTCTTCGCCTCGGTCGGGAATTCGAGTCTGTGCAACGTGGTCATCCGCGGCGAGTTCGTCGATGCCGACGCGTTCCGAGGCGAAGGCTACTCGGATGTGCGGGCCCTCGACCGGCTGCACGAGTTCTTCATGATCACAAAAGAAATGGATAAACAGAATGCTCTCTCGACTCTCGAGAAGGTTGCGCGCGAGAACAAGCATATCCTGCCCTACCTGAAAACGATCCGCGACGTGGCCACCAACGACGGGTACCGCGCGCTGATCGAGAAGATGATCGACGCGGCAAGCGAGTGAAAACCCTCGACAGTGGCGGCTGTTCCCGGATAATGTAGGATCTCCGGATCGACATTGTCCGGCACAGCCGTTCTGCAAGGAAAAACCGATGGCGACCGAACCACAGGATGCAACGCAGCTCCTCTCGGCGATCTCGTCAGGCAACAGGTCCGCCTGGAACAAGCTTCTCGCCGTTGTCTATCAGGAACTGCACGCCATGGCGCACAACGCCATGCGCAAGGAACGGCCCGGGCAGACCCTCCAGACCACGGCGCTCGTTCACGAGGCCTACCTGCGTCTCTGTCCGGGGAAGAGTGTGTGCTGGCAGGATCGTCAGCACTTTTTCCGCGTCGCGGCGCGCGCGATGCGCAACATCCTCGCCGGGGAGGCGCGCAAGAAAAAGGCCGCCAAGCGTGGCGGCGGCGCCCATCGTTTCTCCCTGCTGAACTCCGATCAGGACGACAACCTGCCCGAGGCGATGGAGGTCTCCTTCGAGGATCTCGACGCGCTCGACGGCGCCCTCGAAAAACTCAACCAGGGCGAGGGCAACGAACGGCTCTGCGCCATGGTGGAGCTCCGTTTCTTCGTCGGCCTCACCCTCGACGAAACAGCCGAAATCCTCGGCATCTCCAGGGCAACGGTCAAACGGGACTGGGAATTCACCCGAGCATGGCTCTACAAGGAAATGGGCGGCACCGGTTGAGAATAGGGAAGCGGGTGTCGATACCGCTTCTTTGATCCCGGTCTGTATTCCGTGACGCCATCATCCTGGTCGCCTCGCAGCGGGCCAGCCCGACACCAACCGCGAATGCTCCCCGCGTGAACCGGTTCGCCTGTTTCCTGAACCGCTCGCGCATCAAGTCGAGGAGACTCCCGTCCTCTTCGAACCGCAACCTGATCCGATCTCACGGTTCGACAGGAAGATCACGATGATGGACAGGTATCAGATCGGCGCCGTGGCGGATTCGAGCCACTCCCTCTCCGCCTGATCGAGATGTTCACCCAGCACCTCGCGCACCGTCTTGTGGTAGTCGTTGAGCCAGGTGATCTCGTCAGCGGTCAGCAGGTCCCGCTCGATCAGGTTGAGATCGATCGGGCAAAGGGTGAACGTTTCGAACCGCCTGAAAGGCGCGCCCTCCGCGCCCACATCGGGCGCATCGGCCACGACGGCGACGTTTTCGATGCGCATGCCGTACTCGTCGTCCTTGTAGAAACCGGGCTCGATGGAGCAGACCATTCCAGGTTCGAGCGCCACCCCGGTACACCTGTAGTAGGAGATCGCCTGCGGTCCCTCGTGGACGTTGAGGTAGGCGCCGATCCCGTGACCCACCCCGTGGATGAAGTTGACTCCCGCGCTCCAGAGAGCCAGGCGTGCGAGAGCATCTATCTGGCGGCCCGCCGTCCCCTGGGGAAAGGGCTGGACCGTGATCAGGATGAGCCCCTTGAGGATCTGGGTGAACCTCTCCTTCTGCTCACTCGTCGGTGTGCTCAGGGCGAGGGTGCGCGTGATGTCGGTCGTGCCGTCGAGGTATTGACCTCCCGAGTCCACGAGCAGGATGCCGTCGCGGTCGATGGTCACGTCGGTCTCCGGGGTGGGGCCGTAATGAATGATGGCGCCGTGGTCCTTGTAGGAGGCGATCGTGTCGAAGCTCGGGCCGCGGAAACGCTCGTCCATTCCCCTGATCTCGGCGAGCTTCTTCGAGATGCCCACCTCGGTGACCGTGCCGCTGTCCACCGTCCCGTCGAGCCATTTCAGAAAGCGCACCATGGCGACGCCGTCGCGCACGTGGCAGTCCTTCAGGCCCTTCACCTCGGCCGCGTTCTTGGCCGCCTTGAACAGCGGCACCGGGCTGGCCACGGAGTAGAGAGTGGCGCCCGATTCGAGGCATTCGACCACCCACTGGCTGCACGTGGCCGGATCGATCCAGACCTTCGATTCGGAGCGTCCCAGTTGGTTCAGACCCTCTTCGAACGCGTCGTAGGGCCGCAATGAGACCGAGCCCCCGAGATGGGCCCGCACCTCGTCGGCGACTTTCGCCTCGTCGATGTAGAGCGTGGCCTCGGAAGCGGTCACGATGGCATAGGCGATGACAACAGGATTGAAATCGACGTCAGTCCCGCGGATGTTGAAGAGCCAGGCGATCGAGTCGAGCGTGGTCACCACGTGGGCGTCCGCTCCCGCGTCCGCCATCTTCTGCCGCAACCGCGCCAGCTTCTCGTCATGGGTTTCACCCGCGAAATCGATGCTGTGTGGCAGCACCCGGTCCGCGGGCGGCGCGGGGCGGTCGGTCCAGACCTTGTCGACGAGATTTTGGCCGATCGGTACGAGGGCCACGTCGTGGAGGGCCAGCTTTTCCCTGAGCTCCCCGAATTCCTTGAACGACAGAAGGCGGGGATCGACGCCCACCTTTTCTCCTGCGCCGAGCGATGCGGCAAGCCAGTCCTTGTAGGAAGGCACCTCGGGCAGTCCCCACTTGAAAAGGGTGTATACCTTCTCGTCGAGCTGGGACGCGGCCTGGAGGAAGTAGCGTGAGTCGGTCCAGAGCCCCGCCATGCGCCCTGTGACGACCACGTCGCCGAAAGAACCTTTGAAGCCGCTGATGAAGGGCCGCCGCTGCCAGAGGGCGGGTACGTACTCCGACTGGTGGGGGTCGGTGCTGGGAACGATGTAGGCATCCACGCCATGCTGATCCATGAGCTCTCTGAGTTTCGCAACGCTTTCGCCGGTCATTTGTGAGGTCCTTTCACGTGCTGTCATCGAGAATGGGGGAGACAGGAAGCATTGAACATACTGCCCCTCGCGGGCAGGGTCAAGTTTCTGCCCGATGGCGGCGGAAAAGTCTAGCCTTTATCGAAAGTCCAGATCAAATTGAACAGACAAGGTTAAGATTTTGGCCGATTTTCTTCGAAAAAACCAAAGAGGCACAAGGGTACGGATTATGACTTCGGTAACCATGTCGAGAATTATGCGGGAGGTTCGGATGAAAATCGCTTTGGAAAAGATCGCGTGGAAAAAGGACTTCAGCGTCGGAGTTGCCGAACTTGACGAGCAACACAAAAAACTTGTCGAATTGATCAACAGCCTGGTCGACCTCGCAACCACCGGCGCAACTCGGGCGGAAGTGGATGACGTTTTGACGGAGATGACACGCTACGCTATCCAACACTTCAGAGCGGAAGAACAGTTGATGCTTACCTACAACTATCCGGGCTATCTTGACCAAGAAGCCGCGCATAACAAGTTCCGCAAAAGCAACGGCCGGTTCCATCTGCGAGCCGCAGAGGATGAGAATGTCGACACCGGCGAACTCGTCGAGTTTTTGAAAGGCTGGCTCGTCAATCACATCCAGATCATGGACAAGCAATACTCGGCCTTTTTCAAAGAAAAGGGAGTGCAGTAGGAAAACAAGGATTCCTGGACAGTAGTGAATCCGCGATCGGGGCGATCAAGTCCGCGATCGGGGCGATCAAATCCGCGATCGGCTCAATCAGCCTTGCGGCCGCGGCGCACCGGGACGAGCGCGGGATCGATTTTCATTCCCAGATCGCCAGCCTTGTTCAGATCGCGCAAGGCAAGTTTTTGCCGGCCGATCTCGATGTACGCCTTGGCGCGGTTGAAGTAGGCGGCCGCCCTGTTGGGATCGAGGGCGATCGCCCGGGAGGCGTCGTTGATCGCGTCCCGGTACCGGCCCATTTCGAACCATGCGGCGCTTCGGTTGGAATAGATGATCGGATCGTTCGGATCGAGAAGGACAGCGGTGGTCAAATCAGCCATTCCCTGGTGGGTCTGCTTCAGCCGGACCCATGCGGCACCCCGGTTCGAGTAGGCGAGAGCGTGTTTCACATCGAGTTCGATGGCGCGGGTGCAGTCCTTGATCGCCCGCTTGAATTCGCCGATCCTCACCATCGCGGCGCCCCGATTGGAGTGATTCATGGCGATATTCGGGCCGAGCACGATCGCCGCCGTTCCATCGGCAATCGCCTCATCGTCCTCGCCGTGATCGTATCGGGCCACACCTCGCGTGGCGAGCAGGATGGAGAGCTCCTCCTTTCTGGTGAGATTTCGCAGGTACGGGCGATCGGGAGTGATTTCGAACTTCTTTCGGTAGAAGGCGTCGTCGACGAGAGCGCCCCTGTCGGTGGTCTCGATGTTGATCGACACGCCCCGGTCGGCGTAACGCACGAAGGCATGTCCCGGCGCCTCGACCAGAAAGAGGCGGAGCCCGAGCCGTCGGCCCACGGCCAGATAGATCGTGCTCAAACCGAGGCAATTGCCCTTCCGGTTCGCGAGCACGCGGTGCGCGAAACCTTCGCGGGGATCGGTCATGTCACCGGCGGGAACGAAGGAGCATTCCTCGTGGAGATGCTCGCTGATGATCTGGAGGGCGTCGCGCGGATCGATTTCACCGGGCATCTTGTCGAGAATCGCCGCCGTGATCCCGTCGATCGTTTGCAGGTCCTTGCCGATGTCGATCGCGGGATTCAGGCCCTTTTCCACGATCAGGGAGGCCGTGGCGATGTCGACGCAATCCCTTTCGATCTTTGACAGGTCGCTGATCGATCTGAGCCGGTACGATCTCTCGAGCTTCCTCCAGGCCTTGGATGACGATTTTTTGATATCTATCGGTTTCGCGGCCGGAGTAGGGCGTTCGGTCCGGGCCGCCGAAGCAAGGAGCGTCGCAACGAGGAAAAAGATTTCAACGAGAAGGACGAGACGAAAAAGTCGTACCGATCGGAGAATCGAATGAAAAGACCCGGCGACGGCCATGAAACCGCTCCAACGAAGTATGTAATGTTATAAATTTATCGGAAATAATCATGCGCCATAGCTGGCAAATTCTCGTGGCAAACCAAAAAAAGAGCCTACTTCCATTTTGAGACGTTGCATATTCCTTCCGTGGAGTGTTAGAAAAACCTTTATGAATCACCCCTTACTGATCCGCGTACTGGTTTGCCTGGTCTTCTTTGTTTCCGGAGCTGCCGCGCTCGTTTACGAGATCCTCTGGTCGCGTCAGTTCGTTACCGTGTTCGGAAACAGCGCTTATTCGATCAGCATCGTGCTGAGCGCATTCATGGCCGGGCTCGGCGTGGGGGGGATCTATTTCGGGCGACGGGCGGACAGAACAGGCGATCCTCTCCGGCTCTATGCGTTCCTCGAATTGGGTATTGCCGGCTCCGCCCTGCTGATCCCCTTCCTGCTCGACCTTCTTCGAGCCGTGACCCCGGCCCTCTTTGCCGCCTTGCCCACCGATGTCATCTCGGTCAGCGCCGTGCGGCTCCTGTTTACGTTCCTCGTCCTCTTCGTTCCCTGCGTGCTCATCGGCGGAACCCTTCCGATTCTGGCCCGGTTCTGCGTCGATGCCGAAGGCGTGGTCGGACGCCGCATCGGACTTCTCTATGGACTCAATACCCTGGGCGGCGCCTTCGGCTGCATGCTGGCCGGGTACTATCTGATCGAGACCTTCGGCATATCGCTCACCGGGTATATCGCGGTGGTCACCAACGCGACGATCGCCGTGGTTGCTCTTCTTCTCCGCCGCGTGCTTGCCCCGACCGCATCGCGCGAGGAATCTCCTGTCCGCCCTCCGCCGACACCGATCGATCGGGACCGGACCGGCCTCCGGTCGGGCGCCGGGATCCTTCTCGCTCTGGCCTTTTTATCCGGCTTTTCGACGCTCTGCTGCGAGGTCCTCTGGGCGCGTTTCATCTCCTTCGTGTGCCATAGCAATCCTTACACGTTCACCGCGCTGCTCGGTCTTTTTCTCATGGGACTCGGCATGGGGAGTCTGGTCTTCCGCTTCTTTCTCGCTCCCTGGATCGATCGCACGGGCCGGCGTGGTTGTTTCCTTCTCCTCGGTGTGGTGCAAGTCGTTTTTGCCGCGGCCGGTCTTGCGGCCCTCCTCTACGGTACATGGCTGATCATCAGTTCCGGCCCGAAAGCCCAGGCACAGCTCGTTCCGGCGAACCAGTTCAGCCAGCGCTATCTGTGGCCCCTGTTCACGGCTTTCATCTTCGTGTTCATCCCCTCCGTGGTGATCGGTGTCGTTTTCCCCCTCATCTGCGCGGCCTTCGCGCGCACGGTGGGCACCGTGGGCCGTAGCGTCGGGCTCGTCTACGGATTGAACACGGCAGGCTGCATCGTCGGATCGCTGGCACCGGTTTTTGTTCTCATTCCGCTTTTCGAGATTCAGAACAGCCTTCTGGCCGTTCTCTTTTTCAATGGATTGATCGGCGCGTTGCTGATCTGGTTCCTGGGTGTGAAGTATTCGAGCGCTTTCAGCGGACTGCTGAAGGTCGCGGGCGCATCCATCCTGGCGATCGCGCTTCTTCTGACTTGCATATACACTCCCCGCGATCTGACTCAGAAGGTCTTCCTCAAGGGAGTGATGTGGGTCGGCCCGGAGAGCGAGATCATCCACTACGGAGAGGGCCGAACAGGCACGTCGATCGTGGTGCGCGACAAGATCGACGGATTTCTGGACCTCTTCATCAACTCGGTCAACGAGGTGCCCACCACTTTTCTCGCCCAGGGGATCTTCCGGCTCATGGGCCACCTCGGTCCCCTTCTCCACCACGATCCCGGGGATGTGCTCGTGATCTGCTTCGGCGGCGGGATCGCCGCCGGCGCGCTCAACCTTCACCCGGCGGTCAAATCTCTCGATATCGTCGACCTGGAGAGTTCGGTCGTCGACGCGGCCCGCCTGCTCTGGGTGGTGAACAACAATATTCACGACAGCGAGAAGATCGAGGTCTTCATCGAGGATGGCCGCAATTTTCTGCTCACTCGCCAGAAGGAGTATCCCCTGATACTCTGCGATTCGACACACCCGAAGGCCGGCGACTCGTGGGTGCTCTACACGCGCGAGTTCTACCAGCTCATGAACAGCCGGCTCGCCGATCCCGGCGTGTTCATCCAGTGGCTTCCCTATCACGGAATCTCGGACAGGGAGTACAGGATCATATTCAAAACCTTCCAGGAGACTTTTCCCCACAGCAGCCTCTGGATGTTCTACGGTTACAACGAGAAGGGATCCCTCTGGGGACACACCCTCATGGTCGCCATGAAACCGACCCTCGAGATCGATGTGGCCAACATGGCCCGACGGATCGAAACGCCGGCGGTGAAGGCCGACCTGGCCCGATTCGAGATGGACTCCCCCCTGAAGATTCTGCGCCACTTCGTTTGCGGTGAAGACAGACTGCGCCGCTGGACGGACGGATTGCCGGTCAATACCGACGATATGCCTCTCACACAGTACCAGACCGCTTACTCGTCCCCGCCCATGAGCCACCATTCCATGTTCATCCCCCTTCTCGAGAGTCCGTGGCCCTACCTCGTTCACGCGGACGCTGCCGGTGAGGGGGGCGATCTGAAAGACAAGCTCGACCACTACATGAAAGCGCGTGAACTGACCTTGAAGCAGTTATGGAAGGACGCGCACGAGCTCCTTCCCGGCGACGGCAAGCTTCGGCTCTTCGAGCGTATTCTGAAACAGTCGGAACGATGGAAGGCGATCAAGAAGGCGCGATTCCCTCCGCGCGGCAAGTGATTTACCGGCACCCGACCGTTCACCGCGGGGACGGTTCGACGGGTGCAGAAAATGGGAATTCTTCCACCTAGTTCTTTTCTTGTCGTGCTATTTAGCTATTCTTTTAGGAGGTGGTTTCGAGACCGGGATTCACGGGAATCGCAGAGGAGTTTGACAATCGAATATCTTGATATCTCGAAGGAGTTCGATCATGGCCGGTTACAGTAGCCTGAAAAATCTTCGCGGCAAGTGGAATGAAGTCGGATCGATCACCGGCGATGGCAAGGTGGCGATCAACGACGCCGAGAAACTCCGCTCAGAAGTCATCGACGACCTGGTATGGACCGCGGTCTTTGCCGAGGACGCCGCCCTGCGCGATGCGGCGCGCTGGTTGATCAGGGGAGCGGCCATGGCCACGCGCAACGTGCCCGCGTCGATCCACGACCTTTACATCGCCTATGGCCAGGGCAAGACGGGCACCTTCACCGTGCCGGCGATCAATATCCGCGGCCTCACCTACGACATGGCCCGAACCGTGTTTCGCGCCGCGGCCAAGGGCAAAACGGGCGCCGTGGTCTTCGAGATCGCGCGGTCCGAGATCGGGTATACCGAGCAGCGGCCGGCCGAGTACGCGGCAGCGGTCCTGGCCGCCGCGGTCAAGGAGGGCTGGGACGCTCCCGTATTCATCCAGGGCGACCATTTCCAGGTCAAGGCTTCCAAATTCCGCGAAAATCGGGAAACCGAAGTGGGCGCTGTCAAGGACCTCATCGCCGAGGCGATCGACGCGGCTTTCTACCAGATCGACGTGGATACGTCGACGCTCGTCACTCTCGAGCCTGAATCGCTCGACGAGCAGCAGAAGGACAACTACGAGGTCTGCGCCGAGCTGACCGAGTTCATCCGTGCCCGCGAGCCCGCCCGTGTCACCGTGTCGATCGGGGGCGAGATCGGCGAGGTTGGGCTGAAGAACTCGACCGTTCCCGAACTCGAGGCCTTCATGGACGGCTACTTGAAAACCCTCTCCCCGGGCACGACCGGCATCAGCAAGATTTCCGTTCAAACCGGCACCAGCCACGGCGGCGTGCCTCTTCCTGACGGGACGATCGCCGATGTCAACGTCGATTTCGACACGCTCCGCGACCTTTCGGACGTGTCGCGGAAGAAGTATTCCATGGGCGGCGCGGTGCAGCATGGAGCCTCCACTCTGCCTGACGAACTCTTCGATAAATTTCCAGCCGTGGGTACGCTCGAGATCCATCTGGCCACAGGATTCCAGAACACGATCTACGATCACGCGAAAACTCCCTCGGACCTGAGAGAAAAGGTCTATGCCCACCTCAGGGAGGCGTGCGCCGGGGAAAAGAAAGAGGGCCAGACCGATGAGCAGTTCATCTACAAGACGAGAAAAAAGGGCTTCGGCCCCTTCAAGAAGGAGTGGTGGTGCCTTCCTGATGATGTGAAGGCCGCGATCATGGACGATCTGGAAGAAACGTACTGCTTCCTTTTCGACAAGCTCGACGCCACGGACACGGCCAAGTATGTGGATGAGCACGTCAACGCGGCCGAGGTCTGGCCCGGAGTGCCCGATTCACTCAAGGATTGATTCTCGCGAGCTGGTCGCCCGCAAACGGTCAAGATGGCGCATCAACCTCTTCGGTACGAACCTGTCGATCATCCGGCCGACGTCGGCATCCGCGTCGTCGGCCGGTCGCTGGCCGCGCTTTTCGAAAACGCGGCTTACGGTCTTTTCGATACGATCACCGACATCGAGCTGATCGGGTCCACGGTGCAGCGCCGCATCGATCTCGATGCCAGCGATGTGGAGGATCTTCTCGTACACTGGCTCTCGGAGCTGAACTATATTTTTCAGACCGAGCAGTTGCTTTTTGGCTCCTTCCAGGTAACCAGGATATCGCCCGACAGTCTCTCGGCCGTGCTCCAGGGCGAGAGGCGCGATCGGCGCAGGCACGAGCTCGAGGCCGACATCAAAGGAGTCACCTTTCACGATCTCGAGGTGAAGGAAACCTCCAGCCAGTGGGAGGCGGTGGTGATCTTCGACGTGTGAGATCGTTACCTGTCCGGTGTGTATCTTTACGACACTTTCGCCTGGCCCGGAACCAAGCAGTGAAATCCATGAAGATCGTTTCGATGTTGCTCCTCATCCTGGTTGCGGGCGCACCCTGGGTGTCAGGCCAGGACGATTCCGACGCGGTGGCCGATCTGATCAGACGGTTCCGCGTGCTCCCCGACGAGGCCGCTGCAGAAGGGATGCAACTCCTCGACGAACTCCACGCCGCGGGATCGGAACAGGCGCTCCGCTTCATCGCCAGGGTCATGGAGAAACACGCCCACGGCGCGGTGCGGGGCCACGCCTTTTTCCTCTGGGCCGACGGCCGGAACGAGGAAACGGTGATCGAGTATCTCGAGGGAAAAAGGTCGTCGCGATTCGGCGACTATATCGCGGTGATTCCGCGGCTCGATAATTTCGATCGGTTCGGCTATCTCAAATCGATTTACGAGGACGAAACCCTCACCATTTTCAGGCTGCCGACTTTCGCCGCGCTGGCCGCCCTCGGCAGTGATCGGTCCTTTGCTTACCTCGAGGAGAAGTGGAACGAGGTCACGAACCGCATCCACGCCATGCAGATGCTCGACATGCTGCTTCAGATGACGCAGAGCCGGTCGACGGCGTTCCTCGAAAGGCTTCTGGGCAGTTCCATTCCCAGGGCGCGCCTCATCGCGGTGGAAAGGATGCTTGCCGAGAGCGCCGCTCTGGCCATGCGTGTCGAGGTTCTTCTCCGTACCGAGGCCGACGGGCGCGTGCGGTCCGGCGCGATCCGGGCGCTGGGTGCGCTGAACGATGTCAAAGCCGCGCGCGCCATCTTGACGAGCGTTGACTGGCACCCGGCGCGAAAACTCCACGAGGTCGTCGACGCACTCAGCGCCATGCCTGCCGGTCTCGTACGCGACGCCCTCCCCGAAAAATGGCACGATGACAAGACGAGCCGCCTCTTCCAGGTGGGGGCGCTCGTGCTCGCCAACCAGGGCGCAAAAGAAGCGATCCGACTGATCAAGCCGGCCGAACGGAAGGGAACCCCGGCCAGCCGCATCGTGGCGGCCGTGGCGCACGGAAGGCTCGAGAAGAACAGGGCCCGCATCCAGCGCATCATGGCCGTGGGCAACAGCGAGGAGCGCTATCAGGTCCTCGACGCTATCGAGCGCTTTCGCCTGGGCGACGATGCAGTGAAGGAGAAGGTCTTCGATCTGGCGAGCTCGTCCAAGAGCGGCGATCTTCAGATCAAGGCGGTCCGGATCCTGGCCGCCCTCGGCGATCGGTCCGCTCTCGGAGTGCTGGAAGAATGCCTGGCCGCGAAATGGCTTCTCGTGCGCGTGGCGGCGGCGCGCGCTCTCCGATCGATCAGGGACGCTCGGAGCGCCGGCCTTCTGGTGGCGCGCCTCAAGAAGGAGTCCGGCCGTGTGGCGTGGGAGATCCAGCGTTCGCTGAAATCGCTCACCGGACGCGACTTCGGCATCGACGCGGCGCAGTGGGCGGCCTGGTGGCAAAAGGCGTCCGATCAATTCGAACCCCTCCCCGACGAGAACGGGCCAGATGACCCATGGAAAACCGAGTCCGAACCGGATAGCCGGTATTCGTTTTACGGCGTGTCCTTCGACAGCCACAACATCGTTTTCGTGATCGACGTATCGGGGAGCATGGCCGGCCCGCGTTTCATCCGGGAGGAAGACCGTCCGATCAAGCGCCTCATCGCGGAGCTCTCGCGTACGATCAGCAGCCTGACCCCGCAGCACTTCATCAATCTCGTCTTTTTCGAGACGACGGTGAAACGCTGGCGCAAGACGATGGCGCCGATGGACACGGGCGGCGGCAGCTACAAGGCCGAGGCGCTGACCTTCGTGCGCTACCTGAGCGCGGAGGGCGACACGAATCTCTACGGCGGCCTGATGGCGGCCATGTCCGACGAGGAAGCCGATGCGATCGTCCTGCTCTCCGACGGCGCGCCCACCGTGGGGCGCGTGACCGGCACCGACGGGATTCTCGAGGCTGTTCTCAAGCGGAACCGCGTGCTCCAGGCAACGATCCACACGATCGCGATCGGCAAGGCGGACCGCACCTTTCTCAAGCGCCTGGCGCTTGCCACGGGCGGCACATTCAAGACCCGGTGACGGGGACCGGCGGTGCGAGTGTTGTTCTCGGGTTCTTGACCGCCCGGAAGGTGATGTCTAAGATCGTGGCTTGTGACCGTTCGACCGATCGGTTTTCATCCGAGAGGAACCACTGATGGCGAAGAAATCCTCGAAGAAAAAAAAGAACAACGAAAACGACCTGCCCGGGGAGACGAAGTCCGAGGCGAAGGACGGAGCCGTCGAAGGCGCGCCGAACGGCGTCGTTCTGGCCGACGGCGCGGCAGCGGCCGTTGCCGACGTTTCGGCCATGTCCGACGAGGACGCCGCCTTCTTCAGGAAGCTGCGCTGGGTCAAGATCCTCATCTGGGCCTTCTTTCTCGGCCTCGTCTACGTGCTCTCCAGTTTCTTTGCCATTATTTTTCTCACATTCATCATCAGCTACATCGCGCGCAACGTGGTATCGGCCATCACCGATCTGATCGGCCACAGGCGCGGCGTGCGAAAGGCGGCGGTGGTGTTCACATTCGTTGTTTTCATCTTTCTCGTCTATTCCTGCGGGCGATTCATCGTGCCCAACATCCTCCAGCAGGCCCGGTCGGTCTACGCCAAGGTCGCCGGCATGAACCTGCACAGGGAAGGAAACGTGGAGGGGATCGTGTACAAGGCCCTCGGGGCGGCGCGGTTTCTGTTCTTCCAGCCCACCGACGAGTACAAGGCGGAGTTCGATGAGTTCAAGCGGATGCGTCTCGCCGAGCTCGACGAGAGCGGGTGGGAGATTTTTCAGGACGAGGCCGCCCAGATCAGGAGAGAATTCCGCGCGCGAAAGATCGAAGCGCTCGGTGAAGAGATCATATGGGAGCGCGAGGGAACGAGGGAGTACACCCAGGCCTTCGAACGTGAGCTCAGGTCGTTGGTCGAGAAAGAAATCTATCTGCCGCGCAGGGAGGAGCTCGAGCAGAACAAGATGATCGAGCTCATGAAAGAGTACGGCGGCCATGGATTCGACAAGCTCAAGGCTTCGGTGGAGGACTGGCCCGCTTACTTGAAGAACATCGTGGTGGCCGATCTGAGCGATGAGGTGGAGAGATCGCCCGAGGACATGCTGCGCTACAAGGAGCTCTTTCGCCAGCGGGAGAAGATCCGCGAGGGCGAGGCTGCCCTGGAGCGGTTCGAGCAGGATGATCCCGCCGAATGGGAGGCGCAGTTCAAGGCGTATTACAGCGCACTGCCCTTGACCAAGAAGGACTTCGACTACGACAAGTTCGTGGAGCTCGAGAGAACAGGCGGCCAGGAGGAGTACGAAAAGAAGCTGGGCGGCGTCGACCTGGGAGAGGAGAAGCTCGCCGACCGCTTCCGCCGGAAGAAGGAGAGGGAGTTCGCCGAGGAGTTCAAGCAGTACGCCTTCATCTCCAACTTCAGCGATGCGAACCTGAGCGACCTCTTGCCCGACGTGGCGACCCTTCTGGTCAAAGCGATCGGCTATCTGTTCACCTTCGGGTTTGCGCTCGTGCTCTCCGTCTTTTTCGCCTTCATCATCGTCTGGGATATTCCCAAGCTGACGCGCACGGTGGGGCGTCTCGAGAACAGCCGCGTGAGCGACTTCTACCGCGAGATCATTCCCGGGCTGCGGAGTTTCGGGTCGCTCATGGGCCGGGCGTTCCAGGCGCAGGCGATCATCGCCGTGATGAACACCCTGCTCACGCTGGCGGCGCTCACGATTTTCGACGTGGAGAACAGGGCCTTTCTCTGCACCATCGTGTTCATCTGCAGCTTCATCCCCGTGGCCGGGGTGATCATGTCGAGCATACCGATCGCGCTGATCGCGCTGAACCAGCCCGACGGCGGATTCATGCTCGCTCTCAAGATGATCGCCGCCATCATCGTCATCCACTTCGTCGAGACCACGGTTCTCAACCCGAAGGTGATGGGCGACATGCTCAAGCTGCATCCATTGCTCGTGCTGATCATCCTTGTTGTGGGTGAGCACTTCTTCGGTGTCTGGGGTCTGCTCCTCGGGGTACCGCTCAGCGTTTATGTCTTCCGGTACGTGATTCTCAGAAAGGATGCGCCGGCCGGACCGCCCGGCCCGGCGACTCATGACGGGCCGATGCCCGGCCCCCCCGCAACGGTGGCACAACCATGACGGAAACCAACCTCGACCCGACCGTCCCGGTCGACCCGGCCGACGTGGGGCGCAGCAGCAGGATCGGCGTCGTTGTCGCTCTGCTGGCCGTGCTCTATCTCGTGGTCCTCGGCTACGTGATCCAGAACAGCTTTTCGGGTATGGCCGACGGCGACAGCTACCTGCATGTGCGCATGGCCAATCTCCTCGTCGAGGAGGGGCCGGTGCGCACTTTCCCCTGGACCCAGTTCAGCGTGTGGAAGGAGAAGTTCCAGGACAAGGACTTTCTCTTTCACGTGCTGCTCGCCCCGTTCTGCGCCGACGAGGAGAGGATGGTGGAGGGAGGGAAGTTCGTCACCTGGATCCTCGGTTCCGCTTTCTTTGCCCTTTTCGCATGGATCCTGTTCAAGCAGCGCTTCCGCAACCCGGCTCTCTGGGTGGTGATTCTGGCCCTCACCTGCGATCCGATCTTCGGGCGGATCGTGCGCGTGCGGCCCCAGGTGCTATCCATGGTGTTCGCCCTGCTCTGCCTGCACTTCATTCTCGAGCATCGCTACAAGACCCTCTTCGTGCTCAGCTATCTCTTTGCCCTGGCCCACACGAGCGCGCCTCTCGTGGTGATCATGGCCGTGCTTCATTTCGCGGCCGCTCGTCTCGCCGGGGAAAAAGCCTCCTGGCGGATCATCATCTACCCAGCGGCGGGGCTGCTCGCCGGATTCGTGATCAATCCCTTTTTCCCGAACAACTTCTACCTCTGGTATCTCCAGGCGATCGAGGTACCGCTCGTGACGCTGAGCGCGGGCGAAGGCGTGCCGTTGAAAATGATGGGCCAGGAGTTTTTGCCTGCCACCACGCGCGACCTCTTGCTCAGCTTCAGGTTCCTTTTACCGCTTCTCGGCATCGCTGCGGTGTGGGGGATGCGGAAGATCGATCATTTCGACAAGAAAACTCTCAGCCTGGCGCTGAACTTCCTCTTCTACCTGCTGATCGGTCTGCTGTCGGAGCGCTACCTGTACGAGTTCTGGATCATCCCGACGATCTTGCTCTGCGCGTCGCTGTATACGAGACTCGATCCGATGCCCGTCCTGCGCGATCTGCTCCGGCGCAGGAAGCTCTTGGGGGGCGCGGCGCTGGTCCTGGTTCTCTGTTACACCGCCTATTTCGCCGTGGCCAACACGGCGCAGCTCTACGAGAAGAATTCCCGTCTCAAAACGTGCGACGTGTACGAGCGCGGCATCACCTACCTGCGCGACAACGCTGCCGAGGGCGAGCTGGTCTTCCACCCGTCGTGGATGGATTTCGCGTCGCTTTTCCACTTCAACGTGAAAAACCGCTACATGGTCGGTTCCGATCCCTGCTTCCTCTATTTCTACGACAGGGAACTCTTCTGGAAGCTGCACAACATAGAAATCTTGAATACCGACAGTCTGGGCTCGGACATCATCGACTTCGGCGCACGTTGGGCGTATCTGGAAAACGCGCGAAACAGGTTTCTCGTTCCCCTTCTGATGCGCGATCCGCGGTTCGAGAAGCGCTACAGCGACACGTACTGCACCGTGTTCTACATCAAACCTCAATAACACTCGTTTATCGGTTGTAGCCCAGGCTTTCCAGCTTCTTGAGGCGCTCGAGATCGGTTTGCGTCATCCCGGGCATGAGGGGTGAGAAGGCGTTGTATTCGCCGAGGCGCTTCATCAGGTCGCGCATGGCGGGCGGCCTGGTCCCGGCCAGATTGTTCGACTCGGCCGGATCGGCGGCAAGGTCGTAGAACTCGGTGTTCTCGGGCCTGAGCTGATGAAAGATGAGCTTGTGTGTCTCACTCATGAGGCAGTAGAGCTTGTCGTCCTTGACGTCCGACCGCGCCTTTGTGTCTCCTCGGCCGTAGCGCAGCATGTTGACCGAGTCCGCGTAGGCGAGGCGGCCCTCGGTCCGGCCGGTCTCCATCGCGTCGATCAGGCTCAGGCCGTCCATGTCCGCGAACCGCGCGTCGGAAAGGCCCGCGCCCTCGAGGATCGTGGGCATGATGTCGATCGTCCTGACCAGCGACCGCACTCGGAGCCCTTCCCTGTTGCCGGGGATCCGGACGATGAGGGGGACGCGGATCTGTTCCTGGTAGAGGAGGCCGTGCGTCCACCAGTCGTGGTCGCCTCGGACGAACGCTGGCTCGCCTCGGCATTGACCGTGCCGTCGGCCGCTGTGAGGCCCTCGCCGTCGGCGCGGGCGAAGTGCGCGTCGAAGACTTCGAAACCCTGCTCGAGCCCGAATGCTTCTGTCACCGGATAGGCGCTGACAAAGGCCGCGGTCCGGCCGCCGCTCTCGCGCCAGAGTTCGGCGAGAGTCACGCAATCCGGTGGAAGGGTATTCTCCACCAGCCCGTGCAGCACGCGCAGCCCGTGGTGGTGCGGATCGAGTCCGGTCAGAATCGAGGCGTGGGCCACGGGGGTGACCGCGGCCTGGCTGATGGCCAGCTCGAAGAGAACGCTCTGCCGCGCCAGGGCGTCCAGGTTGGGGCTCGTGGGACTGGAGTGGCCGAAACACCCGAGCCGGTCGACCCGAGTCGTGTCAAGGGTTATGAGGAGAACGTTTTTCCGGGGCCTTTGGTTCTCGCCGCTACAAGTGGGGAAAGCGGCAAGCAGAATGATAGCCATGCCGAGAACGGTAAGCCTTCTTGGACAAGGGAAGCTGACCGGCAATCCCGCGAACGCCATCGGCTCTTCTCCTTCAGACGATGAATTTTCGAAGCGGCCGGCCCAGTGGTACAGGGCCGGAGTGTGAAGGTCTTTTTCCGATTGTAACACCCTGGTCGTTTCTGTAAACAAAGTGGCACCGGCAAACAGGGCTCCGGCTACCAGGGTTACTGGAAAGAGTTGCATCTCGTTTCTCATTGCCTATGATTTCGATATCCGTTTTCCGTATTCGGTTGAGCCGCCATGAACGAGCAGGCCTGGACAGGGTGAGTGGAGCGTGACCATACCCGGACCGTCTAAAAAAATCGCCGGCGCCGCTCTGCTGGTCCTGATGACCGTGGCCGTCTACCTGCCCGGTACGCAGAACGAATACATCTGGGACGACGATTTCTACGTCAGCGAGAATCAGACCCTGCGCACTCTCGACGGGCTGCGCCAGATCTGGTTCGATGTGGATGCCACGCCGCAGTAACATCCCATGGTTCACTCCACCTACTGGCTCGAGTACCGTTTGTGGGAGCTCGAGCCGAGCGGATACCATGCGGTTAACATCCTTTTTCACGCCCTGGCAGCGCTGTTTCTCTGGGCGGTTTTGGGCGCACTCGGCTTACGGGGCGCGTGGGTCGCGGCAGCGCTGTTTGCGGTGCATCCGGTCCACGTCGAGTCAGTGGCGTGGATCACGGAGCGTAAAAACGTTCTCTCCCTGGTTTTTTATCTCGGGGCGGCTTTGGCTTATCTGCGATTTGCGCTCCCCTCTGCCGATGCGCGCGATCGAAGGCGCTGGCCATTCTATATTGCGGCCCTGGTCCTTTTCATGGGAGCGCTCCTCAGCAAGACCGTCACAGGAACGCTGCCGGCAGCGTTGCTCCTCGTGCTCTGCTGGAAACGCTCTGCGTTCGCGTGGAGGGACCTCTCGGCGCTCTTACCTTTTTTTGCGCTCGGGGTGGGATTCGGCCTCGTGACCGTGTGGCTCGAGAAACACCACGTGGGCGCCAGCGGATTGGCCTGGGATCTTTCCTTTGTCGATCGGTGCCTGATCGCCGGACGGGCGCTCTGGTTCTACGCGGGCAAGCTCCTCTGCCCGGTCAACCTCACCTTCACCTACCCGCGTTGGGAGATCGACGCTGCTCAACTGTGGCAGTATGTCTACCCGTTGGCTGCGGTGGCGGTCGTGCTGATCCTCTGGTTTATGCGCAAGCGTCTGGGGGGCGGTCCTCTGACGGCGGTGCTCTTCTTCGCCGGCACGCTCTTTCCCGCTCTCGGTTTCTTCGATGTCTATCCGATGCAGTTCTCCTTCGTGGCCGACCACTTCCAGTATCATGCCAGCGTGGGACTGACCGCGCTCGCGGCAGCGGCCGGCTACGCGGCCTTTGCCGGGCGCGGTCGGGCAGGGATTCGCATCGGGACGGGAGTCTTGGCCTGCGTCCTTGTGTTGTTCGGTGCGCTGACCTGGATGCAGTGCCCGGCGTATTTCGACCATGACTCGTTGTGGCGCGACACGATCGAAAAGAACCCCGGTGCCTGGATGGCGCACAACAACCTCGGAACCTCCCTCGACATGCAGGGGAAACCCGAGGAAGCGATCCTCTGCTATCGAAACGCGCTACGCGCCAACAAGAACTATGATGTGGCACACTGCGACCTGGGCCGATCTCTGCAGCGGCTGAAAAGGCTCGATGACGCGGTTTTTCATCTGCGAGAGGCGGTGAGGCTCAATCCGCAGAATATTCAAGCCCAGATCATACTCGGCACCTGCCTGCTCAACCTCGGCCGGCCCGCGGAGGCGGCCTCGCGTTTTGTCGAGGCGCTCGGGCATCTCGACGACGACCGGGAGTTTTCAGCGGTTCAGGTCACCGAATCGAAAGCGCACGCTCACAATTATCTGGGGACCGCTTACTACGCGCAGGCCGATCTGGACAAGGCGGTCGAACACTTCCGCGAAGCGATCAGGCTGAAGCCGGATCTGGTGGCCGCCCACCACGGTTTATCCATCGCCTTGACCGACCAGGGCCGTTTCGACGAGGCAGCCGAACACTTGACAGAGGTCTTGCGCCTCCGTCCCGATGCTTACCTGGCTCGCCAGCAATTGCGTGCGCTTCAGCAGCGGACAAAGGCCGGCGACGAACCCAAGTGAGTCTCTTGCCCTGTCACTCGACCTCGAGCACGAGAAGATTGGCCAGTCCGGTGAACGGTCCGCCCCACGGCCCGACGAGCGCCTGATAGTAGTGCTTATCGCCGGAGCTCCACGAGACTGGAACTGCAAAGGAAATTTTCCGGATCCCCGTGGCAGCGGTCTTACCCACCGAGTAGGTGGCGCTCGGCGGAAGCGTGAAGTAAACGTCGCCGTGCTGGGTCGTCGTGGGCGGATCGGCGATCCCGGCGCCCAGATGGTAGAAATGAAAGTAGAGCTCGTCCGCGCCGATGTCGACGGCGCCTTGCGCGACGCGCGGATCGCCCTCGAAATCTTCGGTCACGGTCACTGTCGAATCGTCTCCAGCATCGCGACAGGGTGAATTCCTCTCGAGGTGAAAGTCGTCGTTGGACGGATGAGCCGGTTCCGGGGGAGCGCGATGAGCCAGCGATTGCGGACAATGAGCGTACTGTACGATCTGGGAGTGGACCGTTTCATTATTGCCTCCTCGGCCAGCAGCCGGATCAATACACGGTCACCTCGATTTCGTCCCTGTACGATCCCTGGTACACGGTGTCGGGCGCATCCACCGCAAAGCCGAAGGTCCACAGACCCGTGGGCAGAAGGGTTTGTCCCACCTGGTAGTTGTTGACCGATACCAGGGGCCAGGTGAGCGCCGGCCGAGGGCCGCCCTTGATCCAGTTGCCGGGCCACACCCACCACCATTCGAGCGAGTATCTATCCCAGTGAGCCCAGATCCACCAGTCGTGCCACGCTCCTGCGCCCTCCCTGGGATCCATGGACACGGTCACAGTGATCGAGTCGGTGTAGGGTAACGAGAAGTCGGCGTCCTGGTCGTTGACCTTCACGTCAGCCACGGGCGGAAGTTCGGTGAGGTCATAGGCATAGGCTGCGCCCGCGCCGTCTCCGAGCCCGTCGTGGTACGGTGCAGCGGCCACGGCAACGTCGCCCCAGAGTCCCACGGAGTCGCCGAGCCAGTCGTGAGGCATGCCGTCCGCGGCTTTCAGCCTCTTCTCCTCGGACCACGTCCCGCCGGAAGGATCGTAGCGAAAGAAATAGGCCCCTCCCGCCTCGTCAGCGGAGAAATCGCCCCTGGGCGCACCAACGAGTGCGGTGTCGCCATAGAGCGCCACATCTTGGCCAAAGAAGTCGAACTCATCCCCATCAGAGGCAAGGAGCTTGGCTTCCTCGTTCCAGACTCCCGAAGAGGAATCGCGACGAAAAACATAGACCGCCCCTGAATGAGGACCGAGGTCGTCCTCGTGGGTCGCACCGACGAGAGCCAGATCGTTCTCGAGCGCCACCGAATAGCCGAAAACATCATCGTAATCACCATCCGAGGCGAGCAATTTGACTTCCAGGTTCCACGTGCCGCTCCCGGGATCGAAGAGGTACATGTAGACTGCACCCGCCGCAATTCCCAAATCACCATCGAAGACCGAGCCGATCAGCACGCGATCGCCCGACGCAGCCACGGACCAGCCGAAGCAGTCTCCTTCTTCGACATCGGCTGGCAAGAGCAAGGCTTCCTCGTTCCACGTTCCACTTCCCGGATCATGGCGGAAGACGAAAGCCCTACCTGTACGCACATTGGGGCTGGTCTCGGCCTGGGGAGCTCCGATCACGGCCACGTTGACGGATAGCGCGACCGAGAAGCCGAACTCCTCACTCGTGCCTCCCACGGATGGAATCAGCTTGGCTTCCTCGTTCCACGTGCCGCTGCCCGGATCGAAGCGGAAAATGTAAGCCGATCCTGAACTGCTGCTGTAGATCCAGTCACCAGCCGCTCCGATCAGCGCAGTCTGCCCATCGATCGCGACAGCGCTGCCGAATCTGTCGTTCGCTCCTGCGTCGGAGGCCTCGAATTTGAGCTCCTCTATCCACGTGTCCGTCCCAGGATCGTAGACGAAGGAGTACGCTGCACCCGAGGACGTGCCGTTTCCGTCGCATCCCTGGGAGCCGATCAATGCCCTGTTGTTCGAGAAGGACATATGCTGGCCGAGGTGGTCGTAAGCAAGCCCGTCCGAGGCGAGAAGCCTGGTGTGCTCATACTGCTGCGCCAGGGTGGCCGGTCCCGCGATCGCGATGATCATCACCGAAAGAGCCGTCAGAAAGGTAAGTAAAGACTTGTGATTGAGAGACTTGACCTCTGATGAAACCATGATCTTCTCCTTTGTGTGATCGAAATCCACGCACCGATCTTGTGTCTGACCTTGTTTAAAAGAAGACCTGAAGTTCCTGAATTCTCACCGCTCCGGGTCGGAAAACGCTGAAGAGATCAAAAAAACCACCACGGCGCATGGAGCACGCGTAAGGATTTCGTCGAGTTTTTACTGATTGCCGGGAGTGTCTCGAATCAGAGAGATTCTTTTTGCAGGACTCCTGAGATCCCTTGCTTCCTGATATCGCCCACAATTGACGCGAGGCGTCGAACCGCGCGGTGATAGCGCATGGTGGCGGCGTGGGCGTCGATGCCGATGCGTTCGCCGATCTCGTTGAAAGTGAATTTTTGCCAATTGCGAAGACCGAGAATTTCCTGATCCTCGGGGGGGAGGAGTTCCATCGCAAGGCGCACCCACGCCTCCCGTTCGTGGCGGTCGGCCGAGATGCTGGGAGTTTTTTCCGAAACGACTGCCCGGTCGAGCGAAAGGACCGTGGTCGACGGGAGAGGCTTTTCGCGCGCTACAGTGCGTCGCGCCGCAACGAACCAGCGGTGCTTGTTGCGCAGTGAATTTTCCACGATCTTGCAGAGGAGCGACCGAAACTGGGCTTCCTCGTGGAGCACGAATCGGGGACCGTATCGCAAGAATTCGACCACCACGTCCTGGACATAGTCCACGCTCTCGCCCTTGGCGCGCAGGAGAGGACCCATCCTTTTTCGAACACGTTCGCGGATCCAGGGTAGATGGCTCTCGAGGAGGGCTTCGAGGCTTTTCGACTCCCCCTGGTGCCAACTCTTAAGATGTTGCGAGGTCTGGGTTTCGCGAAGACTCATCCCTCGTATTCTATCCGATCACCTCTCGTGAGCGATGAAAAAAAGATCGTCTATAGTACGATAAGGCTTTACGATACGCCCCAGGGCGTGGCGCTTGCGAGACAGAATCCATTGCCCGACCTCCCTTCTCGCCGTTCCAGATCTTGATCGTCGCCCCTGGAACCGGTGTAACGACCCGGTTCGAAATGGAATGGCATGGTACTTCGAAGAACGTGATAAACTGAGGGAAGTGAACGTGATGAACGGAACTGGCCCGCTGACCGGTCGAGAGGCCGGAAAGATCGGATGATCGGGGAAGCGTGAAGTGAGAGGCGTACGAATTTCCGCTCTTTTGGCGCTCGGCGCGTTGATCTTCGTCGCGGCATCGTGCCGCCGGCAGCCTGTCTTGATGGACAGCGCGCTGATCCGCGTCGACGACGGGGACACGATCCATTATGAGGACGAGACGTTTCGCGTCGTGGGGATTGACACTCCCGAGATCAGACACGAGGAGTTCGGTTTCTACGAGGACCAGCCTTTCGGCCGGGAGGCCAGGAAGAAGACCATCCTGATCATTGGCGAGGCGCGCCGGATCGAGTACCTCCCCTGCGGAGAAGATCGCTACGGCCGGACTCTGGCACACCTCTTCGTGGATGGCGAGCTCCTGGCCGTGAAGCTGATCCGGGCCGGCCTCGCTTACGAAACCGTGACCTACTATGGCGACAACGGGTATCCGGAACTGGCCGAACAGATTTTGCGCGCCGTGGACAGCAGTCCCAAGCCGAAATTCGAGCCGCCGTGGAAATGGAAGAGAAAGCAAAGGAAAAAGTAGATTCACGGGGGACTTGCGCCCGCATCCACCGACGATTATGTTGAAATGATCTCGGGAACCGTTTGCGCTGAAGAAGCGAGCCGAAAACGCCGCACGCAGAGCCGGTGGGCTCACGCAGAGCCGGTGGGCTCACGCCGGGAATCGGATGAACCGACCAGAAGCGAACTCGAGTTGAGCACCATGAGCGATAACGACGATCCCATCTCGACTTACTTCAGAGAGGGTTGCAAGGGCGACCGCAGGGCGATGGAAAAGCTGCTCGAGCGCCATCTCGATTGGATCGAGCGGTTCGCCCATCGAAAACTCAGCCCTCTGCTCCGCGCCAAGACCGAAACAGGCGACATCGTCCAGGATGCGCTCGTGCAGTTTCTGAGGCACGGTCCCAGGTTCACGATCTCCAACGACAGGCAGCTTCGCGCCCTGCTCGCCCGGATCGTCGAGAACGTCCTGCACGACAAGTACGACTGGTTCACCGCGCTTCGCCGTACCGTTGCCAAGGAGCGCCCCCTGCCGCCCGATACGGTCTTGAATCTCGCTCCCTCCGAAGGCACGGGCCGGACTCCCAGCCAGATCGTTCACAAGAACGAGCAGGAGGCGTGGGTGCGCCTCGGGCTCGAACTTCTCGAGCCGGAGGATCGGAGGGTGCTCATCCTGCGCGACTGGGACGGCCTGACATACATCGAGATCGGCGAGCAGCTCAAGGTGTCCGAATTCGCGGCTCGCAGGCGTTATTTGCGCTCCCTGGGGCTTCTCGCAAAGACGGTCAAGTTCTTGAGGGCCGGACAGATCGACAAGGCTCTCGAGAACGAGGGCAAGGAGTCCGACCGGTGAACGGCAAGGGCGAGTCGAGATCCCGAAAGGAACGTCTGGAAGAGGTCTACAATACCTTCTGCGAGGCCTGGGCGGATGGCGAGCGGCCCGATCTCGACGACTATTGCCGCGACCGCCCCGACCTGGACCCAGAGCTGCGCCAGAATCTGGAAGAGTTCCTCTTTGTCGCCGAGGGGCTTCAGGCGGGTTTGGATTCCGACGGTTCGCGGCGGCCGGCGCCGCCGGGCAAGCCGGAACCCTTGCTCGGTCGGAGGCTCGGTGATTTCAAGGTGATCAGGGAGATCGGCCGGGGCGGAATGGGCGTCGTGTTCGAGGCCGAGCAGGTTTCGCTGAATCGTTCCGTGGCTCTCAAGGTCCTTCCGGCACATCTCACGCTGCGGGCCGAGTCGGTGGAGCGGTTCAAGCGGGAGGCGTCGACCGCGTCACGGCTTCGTCATCCGGGAATCGTGGAGATCTATTCCGTCGGCGAAGAGGCGGAGAACCACTTTTTTGCCATGGAGCTCGTCGACGGCACACCTCTCGATCGGGTCATCAACGATCTCCAGAAGGAAGACGATTTCCCGGTTTCGGGCAGTCGGCTCATTGCGTCGATCAGCAGCGGTGGGCGTCCCCGATCGGCATCTGCCGCGCGCCGCACCGCGGAAGAGGACCCCGATCTATCGGACAAACTCGCGGGCGTGTTCAAGAAGCGGACCTATGTCGAGACCGTCTGTCGGCTCGTTCTCCAGGTGTCCGACGCTCTCGATTATGCCCACGAGGCGGGGGTGATTCATCGTGACGTGAAGCCGTCCAACATCCTGATCCGCGTCGACGGCACGGCTGTGCTGACCGATTTCGGCCTGGCTCGTGAGGAAGGATTGCCCTCTCTGACCGTGACCGGCGAGTTCGCCGGAACGCCGCACTATGTCTCTCCCGAGCAGGCCATACCGAAAGGGAAGAAAAGCGATCACCGGTCCGATATCTATTCTCTCGGCGTGACCCTTTATGAGCTTCTCACCTTGAGGCGTCCCTTCGAGGGAAAAACGTCGCAAGAGATTTTCGGCAAGATCGTATCGAGGGAACCGCAGGCGCCCCGATTTCTCAATTCCCTGATCCCGCGCGATCTGGAGACCGTCTGCCTCGCTGCCATGGAGAAAAATCCTGAGCGGAGATATCAGACCGCGAGGGAGTTCGCCGACGACATCGAGCGGTTTCTCAATTTCGAACCGGTCCAGGCGCGGCCGATCGGTATGCTGACCCGCTCCTTCAGGCTGGTCCGCCGGAATCCGGCTTATTCGACGCTCGTTGCCCTCTTCCTTCTCGTCGTCGTGGGCGGCCCGCTTCTATTCGGTATTCAGCAGCAGAAGGCCAGGCTCGAAATCGCCGACGCTCTGAAGGAATCACAGCGGTCGGAGGAGAAGGCGCGACGCGAGGAGGCGACATCGCGCAGGGTGTGCGACTACGTGATCGGCCTCTTCGAGCTTCCTTTCCCCGACGAGGTGACGGGGCGTAGCGCCACCGTCTTCGAACTCCTCCGGGCCGGCGCCTCCGACGTGGACACCTATCTGGCGACGCGGCCCGATATTCAGGTCCGTTTCAAGGAGGCGATCGGGAGGGTCTACACCGGGCTCGGACTCTACGAGGAAGCGGAATCGGTCCTCGAGGAGGCGCGGGCGGTCGCGGACCGAAACATGGAGAACGGCCATTCGCTGATCATCGGAATCGATCACAAGCTGGCCGATCTCTACACCCGCATCGGACGGCATAACGCTGCAGAACAGCTTCTCGAGCAGATCCTCGAAACAAGGAGCCGTGTGCTCGGACCGGAGGACCCGGCCACTCTCGGGACCATGGCTGATCTGGCCGATGCCTATCTCCTGGCCGGAAAGTTCGCGCGCGCCGAGGAGCATGCTTGGCGGGTGTACGAGGGGCGGTGCAGCCTGTGGGGCAACAGGCATGTGGACACGCTCGAATCGCTGAGAACCCTGAGCCTTCTCTACGCCGCGCTCGGCGACTATACGAAGTCGGCCGATCTCTTCTCCGATTCCTACGGGTGGCATTGCGCCGAGCTGGGCGAACAGCACCCGGACACGCTCGAATCCCTTCAGTACCTCGCTTTTTCCCACTTCGACAATCGCCGTTACGATGAGGCCGGGCGCCTCTACCTTCAGGTGCTCAGGGGATACTGCAAGGCGCTCGGCCAGAGACACACCAAGACGGTCATGGCCTGTCTCCTGCTGGCCGCGTCGCTCGGGCACGAGGGAAAGAAAGAAGACGCGAAACGATACTACCAGCTCGCCCTGGGCGTCGATGTGCAACTCCTCGGCGGATACGGGAAGGCGTGGATCTTGATGAGCCGGCTCATCGATCACTATATCGCCACGGGGAGGCTTGTCGAGATCGAACCGGTCCTGAAAAAGATCGTCGACATCGTTCCCGAGAATCACCACGTCTACAAGAAGTGCAAACCCGCGCTCGACGAGGTTCTCCAGCGGAAGAAGAAGGGCGATCGGTACGGATCGGAGAAGCGCTAGCCAAGAAGCGCCAGCCAAAAAAGAAATGGGGCGGCTGGATCGAGTTTTCGGGGTATCCAGCCGCCCATTCGATTGCAGGGGGTCCTGCCGCCGCGGGCAGAGCCCGCGGGTCCGCAAGCCAGGCTTGCCGATTAGTTCACCATGAATTCCACGGGCATCATGTACATGTATGTTTCTTCCTTCGCGACACGCACGAAGGAGAAGAAGTTGGCCAGCACCCGGCGCAGTTCGGGAAAGGCCTCGAAGAGGACCGCGGTGCTCGTGCCCTGTCCGAGGATGTGAGCGAGCATGGCGCGCGCCTCTTCGTCGTCACCGCCGGTGAGGGACGAGAAGAAGTCGGGCGGCTCGGGCGACTCGACGATTTCCCAGTTGTCCTCGTCGGTGAGCCCCGCCTTGACGCGCGCCACCTCGATGGCGTCGGCCAGGCTGCCCACGGCGTCGATGAGGCCGTTATCGAGGGCCTGGCGGCCGGTCCAGACACGGCCCTGGGCGATCTCGTGGACCTGTTCGCGCGTGAGCGCCGTGCCCGAGGCGGTGCGGCCGGCTGCCACCTTGTCCACGAAGTCCCAGTAGAAGGACTCCATATAGTCGGTCAGGATCGAGAGGTTCACGTCTTCGGGCGGAGCCATGATCGAGTTGAGCGACGCGTTGCGGCCGCGCGAGATGCGTTCGACCCTGATGCCGAGCTTTTCGAGACAGCCGTGCACGTTGGGAATGGCCGAGACCACGCCGATCGATCCGGTGATCGTGCCCGGTTCGGCGATGATCACGTCGGCCGCCATGGAGATGTAGTAACCTCCCGATCCTGCCACGTCGCCCATGGAGACGATGAGGGGTTTCTTCTTCTTCGCCTCGCACTCGGCGCGCCAGATCATGTCGGACGCGAGGCCCGAGCCGCCGGGGCTGTCGACGCGGAGCACGATCGCCTTGACCGTGTCGTCCTTGGCCGCATCGTTGATCGCCTTGACCATCGTGACCGACCCCATGGTGGCGCCGCCCGACAGGAAATCGACGGAGTTCTTTCCCGACGAGATCGGGCCGGTGCCGTAGATGACGGCGACCTTGGGATTCTTGCTCTTCGGCTTCTTGCTGCCATGCAGGGATTTCATGATCTGCGAGAAGAGCGCCAGGGGGTTGGTCGTGTCGAGATCGACGCTGTCGCGGCCGTACTTGCCGAGGATCTTGATCTTGTCGGCCTTGAGTTCCTTCTTGAGAAAGGCGTCGAACTGGTCGCGATACATGATCGCGTCCAGGAGTCCGAGACCGTGGGCTTCGCGAACACTGAGAATGGCCCGGTCCACTCCGAGAGCCACATTCTCTACCGGAATGCCGCGCCCCTCGGCGATCATCTCGATCGACGTGTTGTAGAACTCGTCGAGAAGAATGTTGAGCACCGTGCGGTTGGCGTCCGACATGCCCTCGAGGTGCATGTTCTCGTAGGCTGATTTGAAATCGCCGATGTGCTCGACCATCATGCGGAAACCGATCTTCTCGAAGAAGTCCTTGTAGTACATGACCTCGAGATTGAACCCGGGCATGATCACTCCGCCCGACTCGGGGATGGCAAGGAAGTCGCACATCGAAAGGATGGTCATGTCCTTGAGACCCGCTCCCTCGGTGTAGCTGAAGATCTTCTTGCCCGATTCCTTGAACTCGCCGAGAGCATCGCGAACCTCGCGCACCTTGGCAAAGCCGATGGCGGGGGAGTTGACGTTCAGGAAAATGCCGGCGACCTCGTCGTCCTCGGCAGCCTTCTTGATCGTTTCGAGGAGAGCTCTGAAATGAACGGTCTGGGGACCGAAGGGATTGTCAGGAGGCAGGTTGTCGGAAAGAGCGCCCGAGATGCTGATCTTTGCCAGCTGAACGACCTTGCATTCCGCCTTTTTATCCTTGGAGTCGCAGCACTTGTCCTCGCCTGCAAAAAGGACCGTGCTGGAAACGAAAAGAGCCACGGCGAGAAGAACTGCCGTGACTCCTGCGGACTTCTTGATTACCCGAATATTGACATTGACCATGATCAGTTCTCCTCTAAGCGAAATAAAATATCGAGACCGGGGAGGCTCGCGTGCGAATAAAACTGGTTTTGCACATTCGGTGCCAATCGCCAGTTTGTGTACGTGATCTATCGGCCGTTGAAGAAGGGTTCTTGTTCGTATTTTGTTAGCCGTTTGGATTTAATAGGTTATGTTTTTTTGTGGGCCATTTTTCCGCCGGGGCCGGCTGAAGTTTACCTCTGTCCGGTTTGCGCAAGCCGTCTCTGGTGTGTGTGCAAAATTGACACACCACGCTTTTCTTGATGCTCTTTGCACGATTCAGGAGGGCCCGCGACGTCGTCGGAGCGGATCTTGGTCGGCCTGCGGGATCCGGCTTGTAGGACCAAGGATGAAAATGCCCCGGCCGCCTTCGAATCGTGGGATGATCCCTCTTCGGCTCTTGAAAAAAAGGCTCCTTTCGAATATGATCCTCGTGTGGCGCGTTCGGGATGCCCCACTCGACTGAAAGAAAAAAAAGGTTCGGAGGAGAGTCTTGGATGGCCAAGAGCCAAGTCGACTCGGCTCTTATATCTACGGGATTACGGCCTCGACTCCGAAGGATTGTTTTTCACCGAAGATCGTTACACACAAACACGGTACTGGAAATTCTTCTCCGAACCTTTTTCAATTCTCCTGACCACTCATTCGTTTCCATACTCCCAGGCGATTGATGCTCAGATCATCATGGATCTTCTTTGTTGCCGGAGGCCTCGTCATCGCGGTTGCGGTGATTGTCCTGTCACTGCCGCGATCGCGGACCGCGCCCGTACCGGAAAATCAGGAGCGGCTGTCGATCACCAGCCTGTTCGATGCCGACGATGCGCCCTGGGACCTGCCGTCGATCAAAGCCATGACCTGGGAAGAGCTGGGAGCGGTCAATCTCGATCTCGATGGAGACGGGCTCTTCCGAGCCGACCAGCAGCGATACAGCAAACGGCTCGATCTGAAATACAGGCAGCTCGAATTCGAGTGGGGCGGCGAAAACGACACTTACACCATGCTCTCCAAGGGAACGCCGCCTCCTCCCGAAGGCGAATACGTCACGGTCAACCTGAAACATCATGCCTTTGTCTTTCTGCCGGACGGCTATCCGGACCGATCCTTGAAAGGCGATGGCCACGCGGTTCTGTACAATATCCACGAATTCCCGAGTTCCAGGAACGGAGGCGTGCATCTTCGCACCGAGGAGCTGGGCCGCGCCCTGAAGGCGGTGCAGCTCTACGAGATTCCGGTCGTGCTGCACGGTGAGAAGAAGCACAACTGGGAGCAGCTCGGCTACACCAGCCAGGACGATATCATGGGCGCGTCGGGTCTCGTCACGGCGGTCGAAAACAGCGTCGATCCCGATGTTTTCAAGACCTATTACCTCTACATTCTGATGCGACAGAATCTGCAGGCGATCACCTTGACCGGTCTGATCCTCGACCGGATCGAGCCGAGGTCAACGCCTGGCGAGCGGATCAGCGGCGGAGTCCTGTGCCGGGGAAGCTCGAAGCAGGGCGGCACCTGTCTTCGACTCGGTATGTTGGGCGACGACAGGATCAAGATCCTGATCCCGGGCCGGAATCACTTGCTCAGCCAGAGGTCGGTCATGAAGTACGTCGAGGACTGGGGGTTTCCCTACTCGCGCAACCACTATCCCTGGATCGACGATGTGGAGCCGCACGGTTATCGCGGCAGGCTCAGAAACACGGTCTGGTCCCGGCTCGCCCTCGCCGAGTGGTCGATTGCCGCGCGCGAGAACGAACCGGGATGGGTGGCCAACGAGATTTTTGGCGCCCACAACCAGATCAGCGCGCTCGGTCACATCGATCTGATCGCCTTTTACGGCCAGGTCGGACGCTACAAGAGCCGGCGATGGAGGGGCGAGCGCGTCGATACTTTCGCGGAGCACGACAGGCAGTTTACTCTCGGATCGGAGACGGCCTTCCTCGACGACCTCGAGCCGTCGCAGTGGCGTTACGCCAGGGAGAAACCGGACCATGCCGATTCTCCCCCCCGCTTCTATACGCGCCCCGATTACCACTGGCTCGAAGCGATCCATCAGCTCGTCGCTTGGGACAAGACGCGCTGGGTCAAGATCGTGTCGGCAGACCCGGAACTCGATGGGACGGCCTTCACCGTCAGAGCTGATCTTGCCGTGACCGATCCTCACGCTGACGATGACGTCCGTCTCTACTACACCCTCTCCGAGCACAACCGTTGCTGGAACGACTGGGAGCAGAACGGCGTCGAGACACCGGGTCGCCCCTGGCACCCATGGAGGTCGGTGCCCATGCGGAGGCTGAATCCCCTCCGTTACGAGGCGACCGTTGACGTGGAGAACAGCGAGTGGTCGATCGCCTGGTATGTGGAAGCGATGCATCTCATCGATCCGACGGCCACGCCTCCACTCAGGGCTTTCGATTCCACCGCACCCCGATTCGAGAGGGAAACGCCGATCAAACCGGAGAACAGGGGCTGTTCGGACGTGGGCGCCGTCAAGATCGAAAGATGCGAGCCGAATCCGGCCCATCGCGGCGACACCGTTGCCATTGCGATTGCGTTCGACTCGCGCCGCATCCCGATCCACTCCGAGCTGCCCGACCGTTTTCTGGAAGTCCAGATCGACGTCGATCTGATGATGGACGGCACCCTGATCGAGACGCACCGCATGCCGCTCGCCAAGGCTCTGAAGGCGACGAATCGAACCACTCTGAACTGGAAAGTCCCGGACGATCTGGCTCTCGGAAAACACACGCTCGAGGTGGTCGTCGATCCGCCGGGGAACGCGATCGGACACCTGCCCGAGTTCGATGAGGAAAACAACCGCTCCGCGCCTCACGTCGTGAAGGTCGCGTCCCGTTGATCGATGTTCGGGACGGGGCCCACGCCTACTCGATCACCATCACCTCGAGGTTCGTCAGGGTCGTACCCGTCTCGCCGATCGTACCGCAGAGCGCCTGGAAAGGACGCTCTTCGCCCGCGACCCAGCTTGCCGGGACCGTGGTGGAGAAGGTGAGGAAACCGGTCGAACCGATCGTGCCCAGAGGAACCTCCTTCAGGAGCGGCAACTCGAGCCAGAGATCGCCGAAGTTCGTGTTGAGCGCCTTGCTGCGGACACCGGAGCCGAGCGCGAGAAGCACGTCCTGCGACGGTGCGCCAACGACTGTGAAGGTCGCATTTCCGCCCGGTACGAAATTGCCGTCGATGAAGAGATGGAAATAGTACTCGTCGACGCCGATATCGGTGGTCGCCAGCGAATTGCGCGGGTCGCCGTCCGGATCTGTCGAGGGGAACGAACCGGTGTCGTATCCCGCGTCCCGGCAGGGTGACGGATAGGTGATGTGGAAATCGCCGTTCGCGGCATCGAAAAAAAGCGGATTGTCATCGATCATGCCCGCACCCCATTGGAGCGTGCAGTTGGGATCGACGTGGGCGCCGGCCTGGCCTCCGCTCACATCGGAGAAACTGATCGCCAGGGACGCCGGAACATAGTTGGCCTCGATCGAGAGCTGCGGCCCCGTGGGCGCCGCGTTCGAAAAGACGATGGAGTTCACCACCGTGGCCGCGGTTCCCTGCCGGCACGAGATACCGCCGCCGGCCACGCCGGCCGAGTTTCCGACGATCGTGTTGTTCGTGACGGTCGCGGTGCCCGACAGGAGGAAAACGCCGCCGCCCCGTGTATTGGCGGTGTTCTGGTTCATCACATTGTTGAGGATGAGCGAGGAGGAACCGAAGCAGTAGAGTCCTCCGCCGTAGAAAGCGCTGTTTGACGCGAAGGTATTGGCCAGGAGGACGCCGAACTCGTCCGGTTTGAAATGGCAGTACGCACCGCCGCCGTAGTAGCCCACGTTTCCGTCGAAGTTGTTCTCCGTGATGACCGACCTGCCCTCGTAGCAGAAGAGCCCGCCGCCCCAGGTGGCCGAGTTGTTGCTGATCTCGTTTCCGGCCAGGGTCGGCGAACCGCCGAAAATCCCTCCGCCGAAATCGGCCTCGTTGTCGGTGATGATGCAGTCTTCGATCGTGGGTGCCGAGTCCTTGCAGTAGATACCGCCGCCCGTGTAAGCGTAGAACAGGTAGTCGAAGGAGCCGTTCCCATTGGTGATCGTGAAACCCTGGAGGACCGAGGTCGATCCCTCGTTCGATTCGAAAGTGACCACGCTTCCATTGTCGGAGCCGTCGATGATCGTCGACTCGGCGCCGCTCTCGCTGATCAGTGTCACCGCCTTGCCGCCGAAGTTGATGTTCTCTGCGTAAGTTCCAGCTCTCACGGCAATTATGTCACCATTCACAACAGAAGGGCTGTCAAGAGCCTCCTGAATCGTGGCGAAGTCATCCGGAACGTACCAGAGAGCGCCCGAAGCGATACCTGCAAAAAGAACAAAAGCGACACAACAAGCTAGGACCCTGGCCATGAGCCTACTCCTTTACGGTGAAAGGTGTTATGGGGCTGAAATACCGAAACGCCACCCCTGTGCGGATGCGTTCCAATTCTGTATCAACATTATATATATTGATTATATCATATTTTCGGCGGAAGGTAAAAAAATAGTCGCTTATGCCATGGTCGCGCGCGTTCGGGATCGGGGATCGTCGAGAGGGAGCGGGTTTTCCTGGGGTGCGAGGTTAAACAAAACCGGCAGCCGATCGGCTGCCGGTTGGGATTTTCTGGAGCGGGCAACCGGGCTCGAACCGGCGACATTCAGCTTGGGAAGCTGACACTCTACCAACTGAGTTATGCCCGCTCTGTCGGACGGGATTGTAGCACCGGGTTGCACGGGATTGCAAGAGGTAGCACTGGTAGGAAGTTGCGAGTTTTTGGGTGGGGGAGTGGGGGTGTCCGTCCGAAATATTCCATCCGCCTCTTGAATTCAGCAAATTCAACGATTTCCCGGATCTTTGAGATACAAGAAATGTGTGACGGCTGATGAGACGACGGTACGACCGGGAGCACTCCCGCGGATTTGGGAGAGGCCTTTGCTGAGCGAGGGATCAGTTACGCCGCCACGCGCTCGTACTTATGGTGCAGGCCACCGTGTATGGGAATCGAGACAAGCTTTGAAGAAGAAGGTGTCGGCGGCTGAGTCAGGTGGGGGATCGGCGTATCGCCTGCGAGTCCCTGATGCGGTCGCTCGGAATGATAATATTCCTCGACGAATTCCTCGACGTGTCGGTAGAGATGTCGGTCATTGAAGGGAATGATGTGGTTCAGTAGCTCTCGCCGTAGGGTGCCAAAAAAGCGCTCCACGAATGGATTTTGCCACGGACTTCGGTAGGCGGTGCGGACCTCGTCAACGCCACAGACTTTCAGGAAAGCGGCGACGCCATCTCCGTAGAGTCGGTCGTTATCTCGAAACATGAAACGAGGTTGGAGCCCGTACGGCATCGCCTCTCGAAGCTGTTGGATGATCCAGTCCATGGTCGGGATTTGGGTCACGTTGAAGTGAAGAACCCGACGGCGACCATGCTCAAGAACGACGAACACGTAGAGGATGCTGAAGGTAGCAGTGGGCACGGTACAGAAGTCCATTGCCCAACTTTCGTGCAGGTGATTCCGAAGGAATGTCAGCCAGGTTTGTGATGGCTTTCGAGGACGCTCGGGCTTCACCATGTACTTTCGGATCGTGTCCGGGTGCGGGGGAGAGAAGCCTACGAGGGCGAGGTGATCGTGGATTCGTTCAGCGGACCAGAGCCTGTTCTCCCGGCTCAATTGGCGGATGAGCAGGCGCATTTCTTTGGCAACGGGCGGTCGTCCCCGTTTCCTCGACCTCCATCGCCAGAAGATCCTGAAGCCTTGTCGATGCCACTTCACGACGGTGGCGGGCTGCATCAGATGAGTGGCGTTTCGCCAGTCCGGCCAGTAGCGGCAAAGGAGAGCCCAGAGAAAGCGGAAGGCAGGTCAGTCGAGCGCCAGCTGGGTATCCGCTTCGAGACTCTCTCTCCTGACCATATCCGGAGCATGTTTTACCTGCTTTATCAGTTGTATTTCTGGTCTCTCCAACAGAAAAAATCTTTTGTTGGTGTTTTTTGACGAAGAATGCAATTGCTGCCTCTGGTCGATTGCTGCCATAATCTGCGCGGCCATCCTTCCTGGTTGAGGAGAATGCCATACCTCTGCGCGGAGGCGTTCCGCGTCCGAATTTGACAGCAAGCAACGGCGAACCGAAAGCGATTCCAATGCCTCAGAACGGCCCAACGAGCACCGCGCCTCTCCTGAACGTCGATCCGATCGACAGCGGGAAGGCTGTGAAATACAGCGATCGACAGCCGCTGCGGTCCGAGCTGCTCAGCGTGGAGCAGCTGTCACGCCAAGGCAGGCGGCTTGCCTCATCTCATAAAGTCGTCCGGAAGAAGGGGAAGCTCCTTCTCCTGCCCAGGCTTGCCGACAATGAATCCGTTCTTCTCGAGACGCACACCCTCATCACGCAGGCTGTCGAGGGCAAGCGGCCGATCGCTCCGGCGAGCGAGTGGCTTCTCGATAACTTCTACCTGATCAGAAAACAGATCCGGCTTACCCGGCAGCACCTTCCCAAGGGGTACAGCCGGGAGCTGCCCCGGCTGCTCGAGGGGACCTCCCGGGACTATCCACGCGTCTATGACATCGCGCTCGAACTGATCATGCACAGCGACGGACGGGTCGATACGGAGAACCTGACCCGATTCGTGGAGGCCTATCAGGGCTTATCAACGCTCGATCTCGGCGAAATCTGGGCGATTCCTATCATGCTCAGGCTGGCTCTCATCGAGAATTTACGCCGTGTGGCCTCAAGAATAGCCACAGACCGGATCGACCAGACCAAGGCGGCATCGTGGGCCGATCGCATGCTCGACGTGGCCGCTCGGGATCCCAAGGGATTGATCCTGGAGATGGCCGATCTGGTCCGTTCCGACCAGCCCATGACGAGCGCTTTCGTGGCGGAGTTCGCTCGACGGCTCCAGGGACGGAGCCATGCGCTGATGCTCCCCCTGAACATGATCGAACAACAGCTCGTGGAACAGGGATTGGCCATCAAAGACCTGGTCCAGTCGGAGAGCCAGAAACAGGCTGCCGATCTGGTGACGATCAGCAACAGTATCGGCAGCCTCCGCGTTCTCGAAGCCATCGACTGGCGCGAGTTCGTCGAATCGGTTAGCGCGGTCCACAAGGTTCTCCGGACCGATCCGGCGAGCGTCTACGATCGTATGGATTTCGATTCGCGTGATCTCTATCGCCATGTTGTGGAAATCCTGGCACGCTCCTGCGGTTGCACCGAGACAGAGGTTGCAACGGAGGTAGTGGAAATAGCGAAAGCTGGTTCAACTTCTCCTGAAGCGCACGACCGCAACCGGCACGTGGGACACTATCTGGTCGGCAAGGGGCTTCCAGCCTTGGAACGCCGTCTGGGAGTTCGCCTTGGCCTTGCCAAGCGTGTGAGGAAATTCGGTCGCCTCAGGGCGGCTCCACTCTACCTTGGCGCGATCACTCTCACCACGGGCGTCATCACCGCAGGAGTGATTCTCCTGGGCTCAGCGCTTGGTCTTCCCTTTGGCGCACTTCTCGTTCTCGGAATATTGATGCTTCTCTGCGCGAGCCACTTCACCGTCGGGATCGTCAACTGGTTCGCCACAGTGGTCGTCAGCCCCGACGTCCGGCCGAGCATGGACTACTCCAAGGGGATCCCGTCAGAATCGCGCACACTCGTCGTTGTTCCCACCCTGCTCGGCAGCCCGGCTGGTGTGCGCGATCTCCTTGAAGGCCTGGAGATCCGTTTCCTTGGGAACAGAGACAGGAGGGTGCACTTCTGTCTCCTCACCGATTTTCGCGATGCGTCGGAAGAGAACATGCCGGACGACGATCGGCTCGTCAGACTGGCCAGAAAGGGCGTTGAGCGGCTCAATGCCCGGTATGGCAAACGGAACGGAAACCGGTTTTTTCTTCTTCACCGACCGCGTCGATGGAATCACCGTGAAAAGGTCTGGATGGGGTACGAGCGCAAGCGGGGTAAGCTTTCAGATCTGAACGCTCTCCTGCGAGGAGGTTCGCGAGATCCGTTTTCCATGATCGTGGGTGACACGACGATATTGTCCGAGATCAAGTACGTGATCACACTCGACACGGATACCGAGTTGCCGCGCGACGCGGCCCGGGCGCTCGCGGGAGCGATGGCCCATCCGCTCAACCAGCCTCTCTACGATCGAACCGGGAACCGTCTCCTCGATGGTTACGCCATCCTTCAGCCCCGTTTGGCAGTGGGGATGAACAATGCGAGCCCGTCCTGGTTCCTACGTCTTTTTGGGGGAGATCCCGGGATCGATCCGTACACGCGATCCGTTTCGGACGTTTACCAGGACCTTTTCGGCGAGGGATCGTTCATCGGCAAAGGGATCTACGACGTGGACGCTTTTGTGCGTGTACTCGAAGGACGCTTTCCCGAGAACCGCATCCTGAGCCATGACCTCCTCGAGGGGTGTCACGCGCGAGCCGGCCTGGTGACCACGGTGCAGCTCTACGAGGATTTTCCACCACGCTACATGGTCGATGTCAACCGCCGGCACCGCTGGATCCGCGGCGACTGGCAGATCGCATCGTGGCTTTTTGGCAGCGTGCCCTCTGCAGGTGATGGCCAGTCGCCTAATCCCCTCTCCGCGGTGTCTCGCTGGAAGATCTTCGACAATTTGAGGCGCAGTCTCGTGCCGGCGGCTCTCACCCTTCTGCTCATCGTCGGATGGGTTTTCTGGGCCGAACCCCTGGTCTGGACCCTCTTGGCCGTGGGAACGATCTTTCTGACGCCCTTCCTTCTCTCCTGGATTGATCTCTCCCGCCGTCCAGGCAATGTGACGCTGGGTATCCACCTCTCCTGGGCTTCGCGCGCAGTGGCGCGCAACCTCACGCAGGCCCTGTTCACGGTGGTCATGCTTCCTTTCGAAACCATGTTCTGCCTCGACGCGATACTTCGGACCTTGGCGAGACTCTTCGTGACACGACGGCGCCTCTTGCAATGGACTCCCTCGAGCGACGCGCTCGACGCGAGTCGATCCGATCTTTTGAGCCACCTGCGTTCGATGTGGACTGCACCGGCCTTCTCCATCGCACTTGTCGCAGGGCTTGCCTGGACGCGGCCCGAGAGCCTGGCAGCGGCAGCGCCCATCCTGGGACTCTGGTTTCTGTCGCCCCTCATTGCCTGGTGGGCGAGCCTTCCGTTGATTCGAAAGACCGTCCGTCTTTCGGATAAGAAGAAAGACTTTCTCCGGGCATCGGCGCGGCGGACATGGAGGTATTTCGAAGAATTCGTCGGTCCAGACGAGAACTGGCTGCCGCCCGACAATTTCCAGGAGCAGCCCACCGAGGCACTCGCCCACCGAACCTCTCCCACGAATATTGGCCTAGCGCTTCTCGCAAACCTCTCTGCTTACGATCTCGGTTTCATCCCTGCCGGCACGCTCATCGAACGGACCGCTTCGACGATCGAAACAATGGGGCGCTTGGACCGCTTCCGGCGGCATTTCTACAACTGGTACGATACTCGCACTCTCGAACCGCTCCACCCGCTCTACGTGTCGACCGTGGACAGCGGAAATCTCGCCGGGCATCTGCTCACTCTGCGCCAGGGGCTTTTCGAAATTATCGACGCCCCGATCATTTCGCTCACCTCGACCGGGGGTCTGGCTGACACGCTCGTAGAACTGCTGCAAGCCACGGCGGCACCGCGCCGCAGGGAGGAGGACAAGAGTAGGGAGAAGATCGATCCTAGTGCAGTCGACGCACTGCGTCCGCTCGCTGAGAGGCTGCGGGTGGAGCCCACTCGACTTTCCCAGTTGCAGGGCATGGTTGCTGACGCGGATGAGGCGGTGCGCGCCTTCGAGCAGAAAGCGGGTTCGAGCCTCGATGAGGAGACGGCCTGGTGGACGAAGACACTTCTTCGCCAGATAGCGGAGCTTTGCAGCGACATGGAACGTCTCGCTCCATGGCTGGATATCCTGCCTCGCGCCGCAAGCGTGCTCGATCCGAATGGCGCTGCAGAAGGGGACCCGCGCCAGCTCAGAGAGGAACTCGATCAGCTCGATGCCGTCCCGAGCCTTCGATTGCTCGCGAACGCCGAGACTAGCATCCTTCATATCATCGAAAGGATTCGCGAGAAAGCACCGGCCGGTCTCGAGGAACACAGCGCCCCCGACGACGAAGCTTGTCAATGGCTGTCCGACCTGGAGGAGCGCATCAGCACCGCAGCACGCAACGCGGCGGAGAGGATCGAGTCGATCGAGGCGCTCGCCGCGCAGTGCTGGGCGCTCTCCGACTTCGACTACGATTTCATCTTCGACAAGAAACGCCGGCTCCTGGCCATCGGCTACAACGTGAGCGAACACCGACTCGACGGGAGCTGCTACGACCTCCTCGCATCGGAGGCGCGCCTGAGCAGCTTCGTGGCGATCGCCCAGGGGCATCTCGCGCAGGATCACTGGTTCGCCCTGGGGCGTCTTCTGACCCGTTCGGGTGGTAAGACCGCGCTGATCTCCTGGGGCGGATCGATGTTCGAATATCTCATGCCCCTCCTGGTCATGCCCGACCACGAGGGAACCCTGCTTGGCCGCAGCCTGCGCGCTGTGGTCGAACGCCAGGCGCAGTACGGCAAGCAGTGCGGTATCCCGTGGGGAATCTCAGAGTCGGGCTACAATGCCATCGATACGCAGAAGAACTATCAGTACCGCTCCTTCGGCGTTCCAGGTTTCGGTTTCAAGCGCGACTTGGCCGACGATCTCGTCATCGCACCTTACGCGTCGGCGCTCGCCTTGATGGTGTCACCCAGGAGCGCTTGCGCAAACCTGCAGCGCATGGCCGAGATGGGATTTTACGGGGACTTTGGATTTTACGAGGCGATCGACTTTACTCCCTCTCGGCGTCCGCCGGACAAGGAATACGCCGTGGTCCGCTCGTTCATGGCTCATCACCAGGCAATGAGTCTCCTCTCCATGGCCCACGTGCTGCTCGATCGTCCCATGCGAAGACGGTTCCTGAAGGAGCCCCTCTTCCGCGCGACAGAGCTCCTCCTTCAGGAAAGGATTCCCAAGGCGAAACCATTCTACCCCCACGAAGTCGACCACGACGGAGTCCCGCCTACGGTCGCTCCTCAGCAAGCACTCATGCGTATCTTCGACGATCCCAACACGCAGATTCCCGAGGTGCATCTCCTGTCCAACGGCCGGTACAGCGTGATGATCACCAACTCCGGTGGGGGATACAGCCGCTGGAACGATCTCGCCGTGACGCGCTGGCACGAGGACACGACACGCGATCACTGGGGGACATTCTGCTTTCTGCGCGATGTGGAGACGGGACAAGTTTGGTCTGCCGGCCATCAGCCTCTTCGAGGACAGCCTGAAAACTATCAGGCTCTCTTTCTTCAGGCGCGGGCCGAATTCCGGCGGAGAGATGGCGATTTCGACACGCACATGAAGGTGTCTGTCTCTCCCGAGGACGACGTGGAACTCCGGCGCGTGAGTCTCACCAACAGGTCGGATTCGCCGCGCACCGTGGAACTCACCAGCTATGCCGAGGTCGTGCTCGTTCCCTCTTCGCATGACGCGGCCCACCCCGCTTTCAGCAACCTCTTCGTCCAGACCGAGATCGTCCGCGAGCCACCGGCCGTGCTCTGCACGCGCCGCAAGCGCTCCAAGGATGAGACTCCGCCCTGGATGTTTCACATGATGACGCTCCACGAAACGGCTGTGGCCATTCCGGCCGACGAGGGCGAGGTGTCGTTCGAAACCGACCGGGCTCGCTTCGTGGGTCGCTGCAGAACGATCGCCCACCCCGCGGCCATGGATGCTCCGGGCGCGCTGTCGAACGCCGAGGGCTCGGTCCTCGATCCGATCGTTGCCGTACGGCGAACCGTGACGATCATGCCCGAGGAAACAGCCGTCATCGACATCGTCTCCGGTATGAGCGTCTCGCGGGACCATGCTCTCGATCTGGCCGAAAAATACCATGACCGCCGGCTGGCGGAACGGGTTTTCGACCTCGCCTGGACCCACGCCCAGGTCGTACTCCGCCAGCTCAACGCCACCGAGGCCGACGCCCAGCTCTTCGGCCGCCTCGCGAGCTCGATCATCTATTCCAATCCAGCCCACCGCGCGCCGCCGGCCGTCCTGATGAAAAACAAGCGCGGCCAGTCGGGCCTATGGGGTTACAGCATCTCGGGAGACCTTCCCATCGTCCTGCTCCGGATCAGCGATCAGGAAAACGTGCCCCTCGTGCGCCAGCTGGTGCAGGCGCACGCTTACTGGAACATCAAGGGCGTGCCCGTCGATCTGATCATCTGGAACGAGGAGCATGCCGGCTACAGGCAGCCTCTCCAGGACGAGATCATGGGCCTGGTTGCATCCGGTACCGACGTTTCGCTCGAGAATCTGCGGGGATCGATCTTTGTCAAGAGCATCGAACACATTGGCGAGGACGATCAGATCCTGATGCAGTCGGTGGCGCGAATCATAATCACCGACGGAGGAGGCAGTTTGGCTGAACAGATCGGCCGGCGCCTCGAGTTCGAATCCACTCCGTCTCTTGTCCCGACGGAAAGAGCCGATGAGTCCATTCTCGTTTCAGAGGAGGTGGATCTTCCCGAGCGATCTCTCTCCTTCTTCAACGGGCTGGGCGGTTTCAGCCGGAGCGGGCGCGAGTATGTCATCGTGACCGCTCCCGGCAAGGTCACTCCTGCGCCCTGGTCCAACGTGCTGGCAAATCCCGGATTTGGCACCGTCGTCACCGAGTCGGGAGGGTCCTACACGTGGAGCGAGAACGCTCACGAATTCCGCCTCACACCCTGGTACAACGATACGGTGAGCGATCGGAGCGGCGAGGCGTTCTACATCAGGGACGAGGAGTCGGGACGTTTCTGGTCGCCCACGTCTCTTCCCGCACCGGGGCCAACGCCATATTCTTGCCGGCACGGATTCGGCTACACCATTTTCGAGCACACCGAAGAGAGTGTGGCGTCGAGGATGACCGTTTTCGTCTCGACGAACGCTCCGGTTAAGTACGTGACGATTCAGCTTCACAACAGGTCGGATCGAGCACGACGTCTCTCCGTGACCGGGTATAGCGAGCTCGTACTCGGTGAGCACCGGACGAAAAACAGCCCGCACGTGACCACCTCGATCGATCCGCGGACCGGGGCGATCCTGGCGCGCAACTCTTTCAATACCGACTTTCGCGGACGGGTGGTCTTCGTCGATGTCAACCATCCTGAACGGACGTTCACCACCGACCGGACCGAGTTCATCGGCCGCAACGGGACCATGTCCGATCCGGCCGCGATGTCCAGGATTGGGCTTTCGGGGCGCACAGGCCCTGCTGTCGATCCTTGCGCCGCGCTGCAGGTCGTTGTTTCGCTCGAGCCCGGTGAGTCGTGCGAGGTCGATTTCATTCTGGGGTGCGGGAGGAATTCCAACGAGGCGCGCAGGATGCTGCGCCGCCATCGCGGGCGCAACGCCGCGCGGCGCGCGTTCAACGCCACGAGGCTCCACTGGAACCGTTTGCTGCGTACCGTGCAGGTGGAGACGCCCGACAAGGCAGTGAACTTCCTTGCCAACGGTTGGCTGCTCTACCAGACCCTTTCCAGCCGGATCTGGGGGAGATCGGGCTTTTACCAGTCGGGGGGCGCTTTCGGGTTCCGCGACCAGCTCCAGGATTCGATGGCGCTGGTTCAAGCCGATCCGTCGATCCTGCGCGAGCACTTAATCCGCAGCGCCGAACGGCAGTTCGTCGATGGAGATGTCCAGCACTGGTGGCACCCTCCGTCGGGTCGCGGCGTCCGTACGAATTTTTCCGACGACCTCCTCTGGCTGCCGCTCGCGGCGTGCCGCTACGTGTCGGCCACGGGAGACAGTGCGGTTCTGAACGAGGAGATTCCCTACATAACCGGCCGGACGCTCGGTGTCGGGGAGGAAGCCTATTACGATTTACCGTCGCGGTCCGAAGAGATTGGCACGCTTTACGACCACTGCGTGCGCGCTCTCCTGAGAGCGCTCCGGTTCGGGGAGCGAGGGCTGCCTCTCATGGGCTGCGGCGACTGGAATGACGGGATGAATCTCGTCGGCGCCCAGGGGAAAGGCGAAAGCGTCTGGCTTGCCTTTTTCCTCGTTCACGTAATGGAGGAATTCAGATCTCTCGCCCGGGAACGGGGTGATGGGGAACTATTGGACAGGCTCACCGAGGAGAGCGGTTGGTTGAGGGACAGCATTGAAAACCATGCCTGGGACGGCCAGTGGTACCGCAGGGCTTACTTCGATGATGGAACACCTCTCGGCTCGGTGGAAAATTCCGAGTGCAGGATCGATTCCATTCCCCAGGCCTGGGCGGCCCTGTCAGGGGCGGGAGCGGATGATCGCACGCAAATCGCCATGGAATCGGTGGACAAGATGCTCGTCGATCGGGAAGCGAAGCTCATCCAGCTCTTCGATCCTCCCTTTGATGAGTCCGAACTCGAACCGGGTTACATCAAGGGATATGTCCCCGGAGTCCGAGAGAATGGCGGCCAGTACACCCATGCGGCGGTCTGGACGGTGATGGGTTACGCTGCTCTCGGACAGAACGAGCGCGCTTGGGAATTGCTCTCGCTGATCAATCCGATCAACCACGGCGACACTCCCGAGAAAATCAAAACGTACATGGTGGAGCCCTATGTGGCGGCTGCCGACGTCTACTCCAGACCGCCCTACCGCGGGCGGGGGGGCTGGACATGGTATACGGGATCATGCGGTTGGATGTACCGGGCAATTCTGGAATCGCTCATCGGCATGACGCGCTCAAAGGGAGAGCTGAGATTTCGCCCACACCTTCCACCGGATTGGGACAGGATCAAGATCGTTTACCGAAATGGAACAGCGGTGTATGACATCTCCTTCGAACGGACCGGACCGGGGGATGACGTTGAGAGTGTGAGCGTCGACGGCGAGATTCAAGAATCCGGTACGGTTTCTCTCGTCGATGATGGTGACGCTCATAGCGTCGTCGTGCAATTTGGATCAGAGGGAGACTCTATTCTCGAATGATCTAATCGCTGGCAGGCGTGGCAAGGCTGATTATCACAGTATCATTGATCATTGATTATTTACCATTTCTTCCAAACGGAATATTTTTCACCCTGATCCCGAACGGGGCCATGAATCGATGGAGCATCACATTTCCTTTCGCTTGAGCCTCGGCAATGTTGATGATGATGGCACGGATCTGTTCGGGAAGACTGGGCCAGAGCTCTGCGAGGCGGGCGAGGTCGTCTGAAATAGGCTGTTTTTGCAGAGGACTGCCTGCACTTTTGCCTACAGCTTCAATCGCACTGTCACAACTGTCTGATTCTGAATCGGTTATGAGGTGGGTTTCCTGCTTGGGAAGCTGACACTCTACCAACTGAGTTATGCCCGCTTTGTCGGACGGGATTGTGGCATCGGCTCGCAGGGGATTGCAAGAGTGTTGATCGTCAGCACCTTGGCACACACATCAACGAAAACCATCGTTGGTGGCAAGAGGCGAATGCGCCGCGTGCACGATAGCCACATACATCGCGATCGCGCCGATCCCCAACCCGCGGTTTAGAAAGTCATCCCTCATCAATCCTCCTTGCCAAAATGACTCTTCCACCAGTCTCGAGCCACCCTGTGCTTCCACGCTCTATACAACAACCCCACAATCACCGTCCCTCCCACCGTGACAAGCAGGAAGACGACGATCGCGATACTCTTCGTCTGATCAAAATCACTCACGGTATTTCCCATACTGCCCCTCCCATTCTGCCGCCCCCCTCCTTCCTGGCGCGTCGGTCCATTCAGCCAGGAATCAGGGAATGGTGAGCAGGCCGAAAGCGAGGTCGCGGGGAATTCCCGTGTAGAAGGCGATCGACGTCCACCGCGAATAGCCCCAGTTCTCCCCGTCGAGGTAGGCCTCTCCAACTCCGTGGCCGGACCACTCCGGAGTGGCGCAGAGACCGGCGAACGGTTCCGACGGGCCCCAGGAGATGTTCACGTAACCGCCGATCGACATGTTCGGCAGGATTTCCACGGGCTGGGGAAGGGCGGCCGTGATGCGGTATACCCTGGCGAGTCCCGAGTGGACCAGCTCCTTGTCCCAGTCGGCCCAGGGGATGGTGAAGGTCTGGAAGGCGTAGAGCAGCGGCGGGCAGACGCCCATGTAGAAGCTGACCGTCACACCGTCGGGATCTTCCCATCCGTACCACTCGCCCATCCAGAGCGTCACCTCAACGATCTTCCTGCCGCCGAGGGAGGCCGGAATGTCATCGGCGATCTCCGAGCCGAAGCCGGTGGACATGTTGTAAACGGCGTCGAAGTCGGGCTCCTGGACGTAGTCGATCAGGTACGGTTCCGGTGAAGCGTGTTTCGCGGGACCTAGCAGAGACCATGAGGGCCCCGCGATCGCGCCCAATCCGAGTAGAAGCAATACAGGAAGAAACAGGGTTACGCGCACGGTTCTTCGTCCTTCTCTTCACCGGGTACGTGGAGGTTCGATTGCATATTCTACCACGGTCTAGCACCGTGGATCGTTGAATTCCGCGCGCCCGGAGAATTCGATCGGAACGCGAGGGCCTCTCACGGAGCCTTGGTGAAATAGAACTGAGAACTGTCCATGAAGGTCCAGTTTTGGCCGATGATCACCTTGAACACATATTCCCCGGCCGGTGCCGATGCGGGCACGTTCTGGGTGATGTTCATGAAGGTCAGGGTCTGGCCGGCGGCGATCGGAATGTTGCTGTAATAACTCAGCGGTCCGTAGAGATTGCTCGAATTCGGCAGAATCACGAAGAGGGCCGCGTCGACCGATTGCTGCTGGGCGGTATTGTTGCGGATCGAGGCGTGGTAATCGAACGATCCGCCGGTGGCCGGAATCTCGAGCGGCTGGGTCAGCGGTGTGGCCAGGACCTCCACATCCACGTCGTAATCGTTCACGTACTTGACCGTGAAGTAGTCGTAGGGATCCTTTCCGGTGATGATCACGTCGCCGCTGCTGTCGAGGGCCACCGCCGCGACCTCGTTGTTCAGACCGTAACCGTCGTCCCATGCCTCGACCCATTCCTCGATCCCGCTCGAGTCGTACTTGATCGTCACCACGTCGTCCAGACGCCAGGCGCCCATGTCGGCAGTGCCCGTGGCAACGCAACCGCCGGTCGGGTGAGCGGCCACATCGACGCCGTCGTCGATGTCGTTGGCCGCGCCGTTGTAGACGGCCACCCACTCGCGGTTGCCGGCGCTATCGTACTTGGCCGTGGTCATATCGCGATCGGACGTGATTCCCGTGGTCAGGCCGGTGACATAGACCTCGCCCGCGGGCGTGGCGCTGATCGCTCTGGCCACGTCGAAATCGGCGGCGGGTCCGTCATAGACGTCGCTCCACTCGATCGATCCGGCTGCCGAGATCTTGAGAGTGGTCCAATCGAAGGAGGAGTAAACCTTCGTGCCCGTGATGTATGCGTTCGAAGATGAATCGAGATCGAAATCGTCGCAGCCGAGGCTGTAGGTGATCTCCCACGCGATTCCGCCCTGCGGTGTGAGGCTGGCCATGTAGCTGTCGCTTCCGTATTCGGCGAGGAAACGGATGTTGCCGTCGGGGGCGACGAGCGCCTTGACGCCCCTGTCGCCGTTCGCGCCGCTGTCCATGCGCACCATCCACTCCTCATTGCCGTTCGGATCGAGTTTGAAGAGCACCACGTCGTATCCCGTGGAGCTCTCGAAAAGGGTTCCGGCCGCATAGACGTTTCCGGCACTGTCCACATCGAGCTGGCTCGCCCGGTCGTGGCTGATCGAGCCCGGTGTCGTGTAGCGGAAGTCCCAGAGGAGCACGCCGGCGGAGTCGTATTTGAGAACGGTGAAATCATCGCCCGATGTCACTCCCGTCGACTTGCCGGCCACGTACACGTTTCCCACACCGTCCACGGTCACGTCCCAGCCCGCGTCGTAGTCGGCGGCGGGACCGTCGTAGCGGGCGACCCAGAGAACCTTGCCGTCGGAGTCGTACTTGATCGTCACGATGTCCCTGGGAGCGGGGTAGGCGCCGGCGCTCTCGCCGGTCACGTAGGAGTTGCCCGCGCTGTCCGTGGCCACGGCATTTGCGTAATCATAAGAAGACAGCCCTGTGTAGGGGCGGACCCAGTCGACATAGCTTCCCGCGTGAACGATTCCGGCGAGCAGCAGCATCAGGCAGAGGGTTCTCAAGGGTTGGCGAAACACGGTCTTCCTCCTTCGTTTTCAAATACATGGAATAGAACCAGCCTCGCAATGGGCTTGTCGAGACTGGATGATGGATCCCGGTTGTAATCGAGAGAATTAGTTTTACTGATAGATCAATTTGGGAACTTCTCTACCGTTTTTTTTCTATTTTTTCCGCCCGAAGGTGTTGTTCCTATTAAATTTGTGGGAAAAAGTCAATGGCTCGAGGACCGAAGATCGGGTCGGCTGTCACTCCTCATTTTTCTTTCCAGCTTTCCCCGTGGATCGTCGCTCCCCGGGCTCCCGTCGATAAGGTAACGAAAGATTCTCAAAATCGTGCGAGCGGCCAAAGATAAACCCCTCATTAGACGATAACCAACACATAAAGACGTCGGCGCGTTTTTAAGGGCTCCGGTGATCGTACTTCAAGGGGCGATCATTCTGAATTAAGGAAGTTCGGCCATGGCCCCAACCAACCCCGATACGACCTCGACCGTCGAGGAAGCACGGAAGATACCGCTTGAAATCGGAGATCTCTCGATTTTCAAGTCCGCCCTCGAAACGACACCGCTGGTGGCGGTCCAGGCATTCGACAGACGTGGGATCATCCATTTCTGGAACGGCACCTGTGAAAAGCTGTTCGGATACAACGCCGAAGAGGTTGTCGGAAAGCGGCGGATTCAAAACATCTTCTTCGTCGGTGCGGAGATCGCGGAATTCGAAGCCCGGATCGAAGAGATCTACGAAACAGGCCGGGCGCCCAAATCTCGAGAGTGGTTCGTTCGCGGAGCGAATGGAGACCAGCTCTGGCTCTATTCGGCCATGTTTCCCATTCTCGAAGGTCAGAACGTAAAGGGCGTTTTTTGCATGGACGTGGACATCACTCATCACAAAACGCTCGAACTCGACCTGAAGAATTCGGAGAGGCGATTCCACGATATCGTGGAGAGCATGACCGATTGGATCTGGGAGGTCGACGAGAACGGCGTCTACACCTATTGCTCAGGCTCCGTGAAGGAGATTCTCGGATACTCGCCGGAGGAGATCATCGGCAAGACGCCCTTCGATCTGATGACCGACGAGGACCGCGAGAAAATCGAAGAGCAATTCAAGGAGATCTGTTCGACTAAAGACAAGATTCACGACCTCGTCAACTGGAACCGGGCCAAGGATGGGCGGACCGTCTGCCTCCTGACAAACGGGACTCCCATACTCGGCAGAGGAGGGGCGCTCACCGGTTATCGGGGAGTCGACACGGATATCACCGCCAGCCGGAGAGCCGAGGAAAGCTTGAAGGAGAAGATCGCCGAGATGGAGAGATTCACCAAGCTGGCGGTGAATCGGGAATTGAAGATGATCGAGTTGAAGAACCGGATCGCGGAGCTCGAGGAGAAGGTGCGCAGGCTAGACGCCAGACCGGATTGAAACAGTTCTGTAACAGGTACTGTCCGAGTGCAGGCTGCCTCAGGAGAAGCGTAATGGAAGTTCAGGTGCTGGATACTCTCGGTTTGAATTGCCCACAGCCGATCTTGAAGATCGCTGTCAAGGCGCCGGACATGAAACCGGGACAGATACTGGAGGTTCTCGGCGATTGCCCCACCTTCGAGGCCGATGTGCGCACCTGGTGCGAACGACTCGGGAAGACGCTGCTCGCTGTCGAGAACGACGGTGAACAGAAGAAGATTCAGATCCTCTTCTGATCTGAACCTCATCGTGGAAAGGACACCGCCCGGAGGCCGCTTCATGAAGGGTTATTGCTGGGAGCATCTCGATTGCGCGAAGACGGAGTGCCCCGCGTACGGCGTGGACGACCATCGGTGCTGGTTGGTCTCCGGTACCCTTTGTAGAGACGAGACCCAGGGAGAGGCCCTCTCCAAGATCGAAACATGCCTCGATTGCGCCTACTTCGCTTCCAGCGTCGACGATACCGACCTCGACGCGACCATGGGACTCGTCAACAGCCAGTTCAAAGATTTCAGCCGGCTGATCAAGAAACGCGAAAAGGAGATGGCCGACACGAGCCTCGACTTGGCGCTCTGCCTTTCGCAGACCTTCACCATGCTCAAGGAACTGGCCAGGGGAAAAACGGATTGCAGGATCGAATTCGGATCGAACAGCGAACTCCTCATCAAGCTGCAGGATCTGCTCAACGAATTCGCCGGGAACTACCACTCCATGACCACCCAGCATCAGGAGCTGGCATACGGCATCTGTGAGGTCTACGACGCCCTCAACCGGATCGCGTCGGGTGACCGCACCGCCCGGGCTCCCGAGAGCACGGAGAACGAACTCATTGCCAAGCTGGGCGTTCTCGTCAACAAGCAGGCAGCGTTTCTTCAGGGACTGGTGGAGGAGATGGAATCGACGAGCATGGAGCTCGCCCTCGGCCTGTCGGAGAATTTCGAGGTGCTGAACCGGGTTTCCGACGGGCACCTCGACGCGCGGGTCCGCGAGGGATCGACGAATGAGCTGATCGCCAAGCTGGGCGCGGTCGTCAACAGGACGATCGAGCAGCTGAGCCGGACCTGGGTCGATCTGGAGACGTCCAAGGCGGAGCTCAGGTACAAGGTCGAGGAACGGACCCGCGATCTGACTCTCATGCAGAAAGCGACCCTGAATATCCTGGAAGACCTCGACGAATCGAAATCCTACATCGAGAACGTGATCGCCAATTTCCTCGACTGCGTGATCGTCGTCAATCCGGACGGAACGATCCGTTCGGTCAACGATGTCACTCTCGAACTGCTCCGGTACGGCCCCGATGATCTCGTGGGGGAGGATCTGGCGACCATCATGGCCCGAGGTGCGATCGTTTCGGTCCTGAAGAGCCCAAAGCTCAAGGATCACGAAACCGAACTCATCGCCTGTGACGGAGCCGAGATCCCGATCATCCTCTCCGCGTCAGCGATGCACGACCAGCAAGATGTTCCTGTAGGAATCGTGATCATCGCGAAGGATATCACCGATCGCAAAAAAGCCGAGGAAGACCTGAGGCTCGCAAAGAACGCTGCTGATGCCGGAAACCGCGCGAAGAGCGAGTTCCTGGCGAACATGAGCCATGAAATCCGTACGCCGATGAACGGCATCATCGGAATGACCGATTTGGCCCTCAGAACCGAATTGACACCGGAACAGAGGGAGTATCTCGAAACGGTTCGTGAAAGCGCCGGCAGCCTGATGAGAGTCATCAACGACATTCTGGATTTTTCCAAGATCGAAGCGCAGAAGCTGGAGATCGAATCGATCGAATTCGAGCTGAGTGAGTGTCTCAGCAAGACGCTGAAACCCCTCGCTCTGCGAGCAGCCGAAAAAAAACTCGAGATGTTGCTTTTCGTGCACCAGAGCGTCCCCCGGTGCCTCGTGGGAGATCCGGTGAGATTGGGGCAGATTCTGACCAACCTCGTCGGGAATGCGATCAAGTTCACCGAAAACGGCGAGATCGTCGTCCGGATCACTGTCAGCGAATTCCTCGTCGATTCGGTGTCGCTCGAGATCTCCGTCTCCGACACGGGGATCGGTATTCCGTCGGAGAAGAAACATCTCATCTTCGACAACTTTTCCCAGGCCGACACGTCGACGACGCGCGAGTTCGGCGGCACCGGTCTCGGTCTGGCCATCTCCCACCACCTGGCCCGGATGATGGGCGGTCGTATCAGGGTGGAGAGCGACGTGGGCAGGGGGTCGACATTTTCCGTCACCGCCCGCTTCGGGATCGGCACGACTTCGGCCGAGGATCGCATCCCTCTCCAGCCGGAACAGCTCAAGGAACTCGCCGTGCTCGTCGTCGATGACAATGCGACGAACCGGCAGATTCTCGACGAGACACTCCGTTCATGGAAGGTGGAGCCGATCGTGGTGAGCAGCGGTAAGGCGGTCATCGCCACCATGTGGCGCGCATGCGTGGTGCGCGAGAATATCGACCTCCTCCTCGTCGACGGCGATATGCCGGTCATGGACGGTTTCCAGCTCGTGGAAAAGATCAGAAAGATCCCCGATTTCGGCGGCACCCGGATCATCCTGCTCACCTCGGCCGGTCTCCATGGCAAGGCTTCGAGCTGGCGCGATCTCGGGATAGACGCCTGCTTGACCAAACCTTTTTCTCATTCGGAGCTTCTGGAAACGATCCTGCGCGTCATGGGCTTCGACAAGACCGAAGGCCCTGACGAGGAGCGACCGGGAAGGGACGAACCGTTCGCGTTCACACGGCCGCTGGGCATTCTTCTGGCGGAGGACAACGAGGTCAACCAGAAGATGGCTGTCAGACTCCTTCAGAAGCAGGGGCACAGGGTCACCGTGGCCGGGAACGGCAAGGAAGCCCTCGATATGCTGGCTCGCGATTCCTTCGATCTCGTGCTCATGGACATTCAGATGCCGGTCATGGACGGTTTCGAAGCCACGGCCGCCATCCGTGAAAAGGAGCGCCAAACAGGCGGGCACATTCCGATCCTGGCCCTGACCGCCCATGCCCTGACCGGTTACCGCGAGCGCTGCCTCGAGGGTGGAATGGACGATTACCTCTCCAAGCCGATCGACCCGAAAGAACTGCTGGAGGCGATCGAGCGCATCGTGAAACCCGAGGAACACTCCGCGGAATCTTCCGACCGGTGCTGCTGCGGACCAGGATCGGGCCGCGCCGATCGGAAGTCATAGCCGGCCGGTCTCTCGATTTCTCCCTACCAGTTGAAGATCCGCTCGCCATCGTGTTGGAGCAACGCGATCTTGGCATTGAGGGTCAGTGGACGCAGCAGCTCGGCCGTCTCCATCGTGACCGCCACCTTTGAAAACATGATGATCGCGAAGAGATCGCCTGAGGGCATGATCCCGCCGAATCCGAGGACCGACTCGATTCCACAGGGCTCCACGAATTCCTTCTGGGCCGGGATGTAGGCGCTCCCTTCGGCAACGGGAACATGGAAAACGTTGTAGGCCCTCTCTTCCATGTCACGCAGACATTGCGGGTCGGGTTCGAGGATGGCATTGAGTTCGAAACCGAACTGCCGGACGAGGTTGGAAATCATGGGGAACCGGCTCACGAAATCTTCGCTCGGTAATGGAATGGCCCTGTGTCCTTTCGACGTCGTTCGCGAGTTCCACTCCGGCTTGTCACCGGTGGACGCAAGCAGCGTGAGACACTTCATTCCGCTCGGGATCGTCTCGCCCTTCATGATCCCTTCGGCGGATGCACGCTCTTCGGTATCGAGGTCCTCATAGTCGTGGGTCTTGAAAAACCGGACGAGCGCAAAGGCGCTTTCTCCCGTCTCAGGATCGATGAGACTGTTGCGAAGAAAATTCACGATCCGGCCCGCCGTCTCCTCCATGCTCGACGACGCGGCGCCGAGGCGGCTCAAATCGGCACCGAGGCGGCTCAGCTCGACGATGGTCATGGTCCTGAGATCGTACATGTCCGTCCTTTCGCTTCCCTCGAGGTGCTGCCGGTCTCCAGAGCCACGGGCGATCGGTTCGAACATGACTCGGCTCCGCGCCGGCGCGGTCCCATGGCCCGGGAACGATTCTGATACTCATCGAGTATATCGGTGGGGCGGTCCCGAGATCTTGAGACATTCGCACCATTGGTGCCGTTCGTTTTTTAGAATTCCCTGTTCGTCGAAAATCCGTTTTTTTTTCACGAAACGGTGCTATACGGACGGGCTGGAACGAGAAACGGCTCACCCGAGATTACCGTGCATTTGCGAGTCCTGAAGGAGGTTTTGGAACATGTCCAACAGAGATGGAGAATTCTGCAGCTGGAAAAACGGGACCTATCTCGACGATCTGGAACGGTTCAAGAGGATCGTGACCGATTTCCGCTACGCCTGCAAGAAGTGTGGACGCGTTGCCTACAAGGACAAGTGGCTCTGCAAACCGGTTCGGATCGTTGAATAGAACCGTGGCCCTTCTTCGGCGTGTCGGGCTATTGCCCGGTCACGCCTCTCCGTTGACGGAAAAGTTCAGGCACTTCGAGCTGTCCACGTCGTACTCGAGCTGGAAGTACATGTCGCCGCCGTCGAGGACGAAAACGAAATTTTCCTTCCAATCGGCCTCGTCCTCGGTGGGCCAGAAAAAGTTGCAATAGACGCGCTTCTTGCCCTGAACCACGATTCCCACGTACTGGCATCTGTACCGGTCGATATTGGCGAAGATCTTCCCGTCTTGCTCCTCGATATACCGGAGGATGGCCGGCTCGGCTCTGCTCAAGATCTCGCCGGTAGGCACCCAGAATCCCTCTGTTTTTCCGTCCAGCGAATAGGGGATATCGCCCGCGTCGGCGTGGGGCAGGACTCTTCCGACGATCTCGGTCTGGTTCAGGGCGCAGCCGCAGACGAACAAGAGCAAAAAAACGACGATCGCAGTTTCCATCACGTCCTCCTCGATAGGGTGAAGAAGATAACCGATCGCACCCTCGGTGAGGAAGTTTTTTCGAGAGGATCAAGTCGACAGTCCCGTTGGGCCGATCTTGGAGAAGGAAAGACCATCGTTTCTTGTTTGAAAGGGCGGCTCATGATCGATCAGACCGGCAAGATTGGCGAGATGCTCGAAAGCGACTTCTTCGTCGAGTTGTACGATGTCCAGGGCCTTTTCGGCGGACGGAATGTTCTCGTTTCCAAGAAGGGGACCGTATGGATTCAATCGGTACGGCCGCACGCGCGCCACGGAAAACTCGTGGAGAAGCTGTACAAGCTGACGATCTCCGATGAAGAGGTCGACCGGATCCGCCGCGCACTGGTGGAGAGCGACTTTCTTTCCCTGGGCAGCGACGAGACGGAGGGCATACCCGACCAGGCCCGGCCCGAGATCGTCCTCGCCACCGGCGAGCGGGAACCGATTCACGCCGTCGAGTTCTGGGAGGGACGTTTCCTGGCCCCGGACGCCTATCAGGGAAGCGACAGGAGCAGATTCGACACCGTCTACCGCGGACTCCTCCGTTTCGAAACGGTCGCCCTGGAAAGAGCGAGACCGGTGCGCAAAGGAACCTACAAAGGGCCCGAGTCGTGGAAGGCGTTCAAGAAGAGGGAGGGGTTAAGTTCCTAGAAAGGCGAAAAGCCTCCCTGCGCCCAGTAATCCTCCTTCAACTCCTCCTGTGCCCGCAGCAAGGCGTTGTAGTGACCTGACTCCCAGTCGGCGAGGCGCGTGTAAAACTCCTTCACCTCCGGGTCATCCGTTGCATCGGCCTCGGACTGGTAGAAGTTCATCGCATTGAGTTCGAGCTCCACACCGATGGAGAGGGCGCTCATTTCGTAGTGGGAATCCTTGACCCGTTCCCTGAGCTGGGCGGAGAAAATAGGATTGGTGCCCGACAGCTCGAGCGGTTTTCCCAGAACGGCGTCCGGATCGGCCTTTCCGGTGGCGAGGAAGGAGGCGTGTTGGGATTTCAGGAACTTCAGGTGGTCCACCTCCTCGTCGGCGAGCGTTTCGAAGATCTCCTTCCCCTGCTTGTCGTCGGTGTTGCGCGCCGCCATCATGTAAAAGTGATATCCTGCCGCCTCGGCTTCGATCGCCCTGTGAAGACCTTCCACTATCCGTTCGGTTGCCTTGTCCATTCTTCACATTCCTTTCCTGTTCGTCAAACGCATCAGATTCGCAATTCGTCTCGGCAAGAGTGCCGCGAGGTGGATTCGGTCAAAGAGAAGGGGTTCCTGGCCCTGGCACCGTTTCGTCCCTGGCGGCCTTCGCGAAAGAATTCCCAGTACTAATAGCCTCGTGAAGACGAAAGCAAGGACAAGTTACCGCCTTTCGGCCAGAAGGCGCTCGTAAACGCCGATGTTACCCGCCACCATTGCGTCGATGCTGAACTGCTCCCGCACCTTCCGCCTGCCCCGTTCGGCCATCCGGACCGCCAGATCGGGTTCACGCAGCACGCGAATGAGGGCGCCCGCAAGGGCGGCCGCGTCGCCGGGAGGAACAAGAAGTCCCGTCTCGCCGTTCTCGACGATCTCCGGGATGCCTCCCGTGCGCGAGGCCACGACCGGCTTTCGCGCCGCGAGGGCATCGAGGATCGATGTGCACAGCCCTTCCATGAGGGATGGCATGGTGAAGACGTCGAACATGGCGAGGCACTGCGGAATGTCGGTCCGGAACCCGGCGAAAACGATTCCGTCATCCGCTCCGCTCGCCGCGGCCCTTTGCCTGATCGCCTCTTCCAGGCCGCCAGTTCCCACGAGCACGATCTTCACGCCCTCGATCTCGTCGGCCACCATGCGCGCCGCATCGACGAGGTACTCGAGCCCCTTGTGCCAGGCGAAATGGGCCACCGTGCCGATGACCGGCGCGTCCTCGGATATTCCCAGCTCCGCTCTGACCGCGGCACCGTCAGCGCCCGCGACACGGGCGAGATCGATGCCGCTGTGCACCACCTCGATCCTGTTTCCGTCGATCCCGTCCTTCTCGAGAACATTCTTGATCGCCCTGGAGATGGCCACGTACCGGTCCACGCCGAACTTGTATTTGAGACCGCTCAGCGAGAGCCAGTGGCGGTAGATGCTGAAATCGACGCGCCGGGCGACCACGGTTTTTGGGCGACCTGCCCGGCCCGAACGATCTGCGCGCGGCGCGAGCCGCGCCGCCGCCACACCCAGGGTGTGGCCGTGGGACGTGTGCATGTGCACGATATCGATGGAGCGGGCCTTGATGATCGACCGGATCTTGAACACGGCCCCCAGGTCCCATTCGGCCCGCATGGTCACCGGGTGAACCGCCACTCCCCTGGCGTCGGCCCGTTGCGCCAGCTCCTTTCCCGGCTGACATACGATTTCCGAGAGATGGCCGCGATCCCGGAGCCCCTCGGCCAGATAGAGGGTCTGCTGCTCGCCGCCGCGCCACGTTTTTTCCGTGTTGATATGAAGAATGTTCATTTCCCGTGGGATTTTACCATTGTGGTGTCATGCTGACGAATTATTATCTGGAGCGATACATCGCGGCTTCGATCGATTGGAAAGACGCACCGGGATGAAGATTCTACACCTCTTCAGCAACTGGAAATGGACCGGCCCGGCCGAGCCTGCCGTCAACCTGTGCCGCATGCTGGGCGATCGCCACGACATCACCTTCATCCCGGGCGGGCATCCGCGCTCTTTCAAGGACAACGAGGTGGCTCGCAACGCGCTGGAACGCGGGATCGAGCCGGTGAAGGGCTTTTTCCTGGAAAAGCATTTTCACGCCTTCCACAACCTCGAGGATGTGATGCGGCTGAGGAACTTCCTTCTGGAGAGGGAGTTCGATCTCATTCATACACACATGACGAACGATCATTTCGTGGCGGCCTGCGCGCTGAGGACCCTCGGCAAACGGACCCCCGTGGTGCGCTCCTTCTACGATCCGGACAACCTGGCCAATTCGATCCGCGCCCGGTGGATGCTGCGCCGTTTCACGCAGGGAGCCATGGTCATCACCGAGCGGGCGCGGAAGAGCCTGATCGACAAGAACTTTCTCTCCTCCGAAAAGGTGATGGTCAGCCCCGGCGCCGTGGATACGGAGCGCTTCGATCCTTCCACGGTGGACCGCGCCGCGGCACGCGCCTCGCTCGGAGTCGCCGGGAGCGAGTTTCTCTTCGTGATCGTGGCCCGTATGCAGCGCCACAGAAAGTTCGACGTGCTCCTTCGCGCCTTCAAGCGCGCCAGCGATGAGGAACCCGCGCTGCGCCTCCTCATCGTGGGACGCGGCACGCACCAGGAGGAGGTGGTTCGCCAGCCGGTGCGCGAGATCGGGCTCGCGGAAAAGGTCATCTTTTCCGGTTATCTCAGGGGGCGCAACTTCGTCGCCGCCGTGGCGGCCGCCGATTGCAGCATCTTCATGATTCCGGGCAGCGACGGCTCGTGCCGCGCCGTACGCGAGAAGATGTCTCTCGGTCTGCCGGTGATCGCCTCCCGCATGCCGCCCCTCGACGAGATCGTCGACGAAGGCCGGACCGGTTTTCTCGTGGAGCCCGTCGACGACGATCTTGCCGGCGCACTTCTGGGAGCGGCGCGCGATCGGGATGCCACCGCCGCCATGGGCCGGCAGGCCAGACGGAAGGCGGTCGCCGAGTACGCGCTCGAGGTGCAGGCCGCGCGCGTCGAGGAATGCTACCGCTCGGTCCTGGGAGACTGATCCCCCCGGCTATCGCACATCGATCAATCGACCACGGCTTGACGCGCGATGGCGCGGCCTTCGTCGGTGAGTGCCAGGAGTCCGTCCTTTTCGATCACCGCACGACGGCGCTCCGCGAAGCGCACGACCCGTTGCGCAAAGAGGGGATCCCAGCTGATATGGTCGTGGAGATGGTCGACGCGGCACTCCTCGGCCGCCTCGGGCAGGCCTTCGTGGTTGAAGAGATGGACGGTGAGCATGCGCAATGCAAACTGCCACCTCTGGCGGCGCCGTCGGCGGGCGATCGCCGCGATTCCCCGTTCGGGCGCGAGCAGGAAGGTCAGAAGAAAAATGAAACCGGCCGCGGTGGCCATCGATCCCGCGATCGATGTGTCCAGAACGTGGGCGGTCCAGTATCCGCCGATCGCGCTTGCCGCGCCGATGAGAACGCTCAGTCCCATCATGCGGCTCAGGCTGTTCGTGAGCAGGTAGGCGGCCGCCGGCGGAGCCACCATGAGGGCCACCACCAGGATCGAACCAACCGCGTTGAAGGCTCCCACGGCAGTGATCGACACGAGCGTCATCAGTCCGTAATGAATCAGAACCGGCGAGAAGCCGAGCGCCGCGGCAAGCCCGGCGTCGAACGTGGCGAGCTTGAGCTCCTTGAAGAAGAGACCGATGAAGAGCAGGTTGATCAGCAGGATGCCGCCCATCACGTAAAGACTGAGGGGACCGATGTCGGTGTCGAAAACCTCGAACCTGTCGAATGGTGCAAAGGCGAGTTCGCCGAGGAGAACGGCATCGGTGTCGAGGTGGACATTCCCCGCGTAGCGCGAGATGAGGATAACGCCGATACTGAAAAGGATGGGAAAAACGAGGCCGATGGCCGCGTCCTCCTTCACCAGCCCGGTGCGGTTCAGCGCCTCGACGAGCGCCACCGTCAGGACGCCGGTCGCGGCAGCCGCGACGACGAGCAAGGGCGACGCCAGGTCCTCGGTGATGAAGAATGCGATCACGATACCGAGGAGGATGGCATGGCTGATGGCATCGCTCATGAGTGCCATCCGGCGCAGGATCAGGAAAACCCCCGGCAGCGCGCATGCGGCTGCCACCACCACGGCGATGAGCTGGATCTCCATCTGCGGCCCGCTCATTGCGCTTCTCCTTCCCTCTCGAGAATGAGGCGCGTGGCCTCGGCCCTCCCCTCGGGTGTGAGGAACCAGCTCCCCCGCGCGGTTGCGGCGACCCAGCCTCGCGACCTCAACTCCCGCAGGGTGCGATTCACGCCGGCCTTGAGCACGTTCATCGCCTTGAGCACCGCGGGAGAATGGGCGTGGTCCTTCCGGTCATGGTGGAGTGAGAGCTCATAGAGATCGCAGAGTACCGCCTCGGCAACGAGGTCCCTCCGGTTGCGCGCCTGGCGAAGCCAGGTCCACACCATTCCGCGCGCCGGTGCGAGGAGCATGGAGAAAGCCACGAGAGCGCTCACACAGAGTACGATGGTCGGGCCCGTGGGAAGCCTGGCGATCGTGCTCGAGATCACGGCCCCGCTCACGCCGGCCAGGGCGCCGAAGAAGGCCGAGAGCACGACCATGACTCCCAGCCGATCGGTCCACTGCCGCGCGGCGGCGGCCGGAGCGACGACCATTGCGCTCATGAGCACGACGCCCACTGTTTGCAGGCCGAGCACGATAGCGATCACCAGAAGGGTCGTGAGCAGCACGTCGAGATGGCGCACCGGCAGACCGAGGCTCGCCGCGTACTCGGGATCGAAGCTGAGGAGCTTGAACTCCTTCCAGAGCAGAACGAGCGCGCCGAGAGCCACGGCGCCGAGCACGGCCATGGTGAGCACGTCCTTCTCCATGAGAGCCGCTGCCTGGCCGAAGAGGAACTTGTCGAGCCCAGCCTGGGTCGCTCCAGGCCGCCTCTGAATGAATGTGAGAAGCACCAGTCCGAACCCGAAGAAGACGGAGAGAACGAGCCCGAGCGCGCAGTCGCTCTTGATGCGCGTCGAATTGATGACGCTCATCACGAAGAGGGTGCCCACCCAACCCGCGACGAGGGCGCCCAGGATGAGCACGAACGGTTCCTTGGAGCCGGTGATCATGAAGGCGAGCGCAATGCCGGGCAGGGCCGTGTGCGAGATCGCGTCGCCAAGAAGGCTCTGTCTGCGCAGGACGGCGAATGCTCCGAGCACGCCGCTCACCACCCCGAGGATTGCCGAGCCGAGCGCGACGGTTCGCAAGGTGTAGTCGAAGAGGAGTTCCTCGAGCAGCCGGAGCAGATCCATCTCATTTCTCCGAGGCGCGCCCTTGGATCGCGCTGCTCATGAAAGCCACCCTGCCGCCGTAGGCGAGCCTCAGGTTCTGGTCGGTAAAAACCTCGTCCACCGGGCCGGACGCGATACGGCGTACATTGAGGAGTGTGACCCAGTCGAAATACTCGGGAACGGTCTGCAGATCGTGATGAACGACGACCACCGTCTTTCCGTCGGCACGCAGCTCTTTGAGAAGGCCGATGATGGCCCGCTCGGTGGTCGCGTCCACACCCTGGAACGGTTCGTCCATGAAATAGACACGCGCGTCCTGAACCAGCGCGCGCGCCAGAAAGACGCGCTGCTGCTGCCCGCCCGAGAGCTGGCTGATCTGCCGGCTGGAGAATTCGGCCATGCCGACTTTTTCCAGGGCGCGCAGGGCGACGTCGCGATCGGCGCGGCCCGGCCGGCGGATCCACCCGAGGTGGGCATAGCGGCCCATGGTGACCACGTCGAGAACACTGGTGGGGAAGTCCCAGTCCACGCTGCCGCGCTGGGGCACGTATCCCACGAGCCGGCGCACCTCGTCGTACCGTCGCCCGTGGATCAGAACCTGACCGGCGGTGGACCGCACCAGACCGAGGATCGACTTGATGAGAGTGGTCTTTCCCGCTCCGTTCGGGCCGACGATCGCCATGAGCAGTCCGGCCGGAACGTCGAGGTCGACATCCCAGAGCACGGGACGGTCACGATAGGCGACCGTCATATCGCGAACCTCGATCGCTTTTTGTTGTTCGGGCACGGCGCACCTCCGAGGGGGTTGACAGAATTATTCCGATCGTCCGCACAAAGCCGCTCTGATCGTGTCGATGTTGTGGCGCACCATCCCCGTGTAGGTGCCCTCGGCGCTCTCCGGAGATCCCATGGCGTCGGAGAAGAGCTCTCCTCCGATCTGCACCTCGAATCCCCTTGCGCGCACGGCAGCCTGGACAGCCTCGATGCTGCGTCTGGGAACGGAGGATTCGACGAACATGGCGGGGATCTTTCTCTCCGCGATGAAGGCGACGAGTTCCTGCACATCGCCCGTTCCGGCCTCGGTCGCGGTGCTGATCCCCTGAAGCCCCCGCACCTCGAGACCGTAGGCTCTGCCGAAATAGTTGAAGGCGTCATGGGCGGTGATGAGCACGCGCTGGGCTTCGGGGATCCTGTTCGTCTCGTCCTGGACGTACCGGTGGAGAGTGGCCAGTTCTCCGAGGTAGGCCGAGGTATTCGCCTCGTAGGTGCCCTTGTGAATCGGATCGAGCTCGGCGAGCGCATTGCGGATCGCTTCCACGGCCATCATCCAGAGGCTCACATCGAACCAGATGTGGGGATCCTTGGCCCCCTCGAATTCGGGCGGGCTGAGGAGACGGGAGGGATCGATGCTTCCGGCAACCGCCACGGTGCGGATATCGCGCCTCTTCATCTGTTCGAAGACCTCGGTCAGTTTCCCCTCGAGGTGGAGGCCGTTGTAAAAGATCGCGTCAGCCTCGGCCATACGCATCACGTCTCCTTCCGAGGCCTTGTAGAGGTGGGGGTCGACGCCCGGTCCCATCAGGGCGTTGACCTCGACGCGTTCGCCGCCCACACGGCTCACCGCATCGGCCACCATACCGGTGGTCGCCACGATGCGTACGGCCCGGCTCGACAGATCGCCGCTCCCTTCGTTGCTTTCGGACGAGCAGCCGCCGAGCAGAATCGCCGCGAGCGCCACGATCGCGAGACCGAGGTTTCCTTTTATGAACATAATTTATTCCTCCCAGGGTGATGAATTCTCACCATTTGGTTTGCGTCTGTCATCGCCGTGTTTTGCGGCTTGTCAAAAAATGGCTCGCATCCTAATAGCACATCGCGCCGAATGAAGGGGTGATATTTCCCGAACCGGAGTCTCCCCTTCAGGATTGCGGCGCTTTCGATTTCGAAAGCCGATCGACCGCATTCCGACAGGGAACGACTATCGGGCCAGAAGCGCAACGGCCATCGCTTCCACGCCGTCGCCCCGGCCCTGTCCACTCTCGCGCGTTTTGCCTTTCACGTTGACCCGTTCGATGTCTATGCCGAATGCGCGCGCCAGTCCTGCCCTGATGCCGGGGCGTTCCGTGGAGATCATGGGCCGGTCGCAGATCAGAACGGAGTCCACGTTGATGATCGTAAAACCGCGTTCCTCCACCATGCGCGCCACCTGGCGAGCGAAGTCGCTGCTGTCGGCGTTGAAGAACGCTTCGTCCGTGTCCGGGTAGAGGGTGCCGATGTCGACCTCCCCGGCCGCGCCGAGCACGGCGTCGATGGCGGCGTGCAGCAGGGCGTCGGCGTCGCTATGCCCTTCGAGCGCGGGGCATCCGTCGATGCGGTGTCCGCCGAGCACGATCGTGCCCTCCTTCGAAAAACGGTGAAAGTCGAATCCGATCCCTGTCCGCAGTCCGAGGTGGGGGGATTGTTTCATGGCGTTATTCCCTCTCAGTCCGGAAAATGGCCCGCGCCAGGTCGAGGTGTCCTGGAGTGGTGATCTTGATGTTCTGTTCGCTGCCAGCAACGAGCGCGACCGGTCTGCCGGCAGCCTCGACCAGGGCCGCGTCGTCGGTGAAATCCTGATCGCCCGCCTCGGCGAGCAGGCGTCTGATCAGAGCGTTCTGAAAAACCTGCGGCGTTTGGGCGCGGTACAGCGCGGCACGCGGAAGGGTCTTGTCGATCGTGCGGTGATCGCTCGATTCCTTGAGAGTGTCCTCGAGAGGGACCGCCAGAATCGCCGCGCCCTTCTCGGCCGCGGCCCGGACAGCGGCCTCGACTCCGGCCGCCGGCGCGAAGGGGCGGGCCGCGTCATGGATGAGGATGAGATCGGACGCCGTGTCGCAGGCCGCCACACCGGCTCTCGATGAATCGACGCGTCTGTTCCCTCCGACGACGCACCGCGTCACACCGAGATCGTCGAGACGGCTCGCAAAGCATTCCTCCAGGACCTCGCGATCCCTCGCGGCATGTACGAGCACGATCTCATGCACGAAGGGAAGCGTGGCGAACAAGCTCAACGAGTGCTCGAGAATGGTGACTCCGCCGAGGTCGAGAAAAACCTTGTTCTTCTCGGCACCCATGCGTGTTCCGCTGCCGGCCGCGAGGATGACCACTGATGTGGAAGGGGCGTGACCTGTCATCGCTGTCGTTCCTCTCGCGCCGTCTGCTCCCGTTTGAGGTTCCGGCCAGAGGAAAACACAGGCTTTTCTTTTCGCGCTGCGAAGTGCATGATCTCTCCGATGGTCGAATTCTAGATCGGATTCGACATTACCACGCACCCTCTAGGGAGGCAACATGCGAATTCTCGGGATCGATCCTGGCACGCGTATCGTGGGATGGGGAGTTCTCGATGTGAAGGGAAACCGTCTCGAGCCGATCGCGTCGGGTGTGATCCGGGCGCCGGCCAAGGAGGCGCTCAGCGTGAAACTGAACCGGATCCACCAGGGGGTCAGCCAGGTGATTGAAAAGACCTCGCCCCAGGTCGTTGCCGTGGAGGACATCTTTCACGGTCCCAACACGGCCACACTGATCAAGATCGGTGAGGCGCGCGGAGTGATCGTACTGGCGGCGGCTGCTGCCGGCCTTCCAGTGGAGAGCTACACACCAGCAGAGGTAAAAAAAGCGGTCACCGGCAGGGGAAACGCCACGAAGGAGCAGGTGCGCGAGATGGTCCAGGTCATTCTCGGTGTCTCTGTCGACGAGGAGACGCTCGATGAGACCGATGCGCTGGCGATCGCGATTTGCCATTCACATCGGATATTGTGAGAATCGGAATTGACGCGGCTTGAGCTCCTCGAACCGATCCCACGCGATCTGCCACACCGTCCAGGTCGAAGTTACTCGGAATAAGATGTAATGTGGATCTGTTTTCAGGGAGGTACAGGAAGAAAGTCCAAAAATAAAAAATCATCCGGCCAAGGAGTTTTCGGGAAAAGGGGAAGAAGAAGAAGGAATGATTATACGTGTTGGCACACAACCTTGTCCGGATGATTGTGTTTGATCGTTTTATAAAGAGCATTTCGGTGTTCGATCTACACTATTGAAAACGTTGAACACACTGTACTTTATAGTCTTTTAATTGGCCTGAAGGGCATTTTTTTTCCAGAATTACGTCCGATATTTTGGATTGGTGTCCTTACTGCTTTTAATGAATATGATTATGATGCGTAATTTTTTATTGATCATTTGGCCCAACCTCTGAATACCCCTCCGGCCCCGCGTCGAAATATTCCCCAGATCGATCAACCACCATCACGGGAGGCCCGTTCACGGTCTATTCGCGGATTTTCTCCTTTCGGCACCGTAATCCTGAGTGAGTAAACCTTCAGAGTATCTCGATAGGACTCGAGTTCAAGGACATTCCGTGTTTTCTTAACTACACTAAAATATAAGAACTTATAGATGCTGACCGTGTGAGTTAAATGAAGGGAAAATATTAGTAAGAAATAAGTACATATGAACTAAAGCTAACGGGTTGTCGCGCCGAACATAAGGGAAGCTGAGAAAAGGGGAAGGCAAAGATGACGACAAATCAAACATATCATCTCGGGGCGCTCGCGGCGATCGCAACCATGATTCTATCACTTGCGGGCTGCGGCGGCGGGGGAGGCGGCGGCGGAAACGGTCCGGTGAGCCGATCCTCGGCAACTTCTGCGTCCTTCGGCGATCTGTCTGGAGAGACCGATCCCGACCAAGATGGTACAATCCTCGTTGAATACACACTTTACAGCGCCAAGCGCTCGTCGGCCAACATCACTCTCGATTTTTCTACCGACGGCGGCGAGTCCTTCTCGGATTGCACCGAGGATCTGACCGATCCGCTCGGCGGCGAACCGAATCCGAGCGACGGGCTGAACGCGCTCGCCGCCGGGCCGGGGGGAGTGGATCATGTTTTCGCCTGGGACTCGGACGCTATAGGCGATCTACCGGACGTGAATCTGAACTGCGTCAAGCTCCGCATCCGGATCAAGGGGATCGAGGCGGCGACCTCTCCCTTCATCATCGTGCTCAACAACCGGGGCGACTCGGACTCTCCCGCGGTTGACGCTTTCACGGCCACGGCAGTGAAGAACGAAGAGAACGACATTCTCGAAATCATCTTCGACGAGCCCGTGAATGCCGCTGACGCCGTTGATCTGGCCAATTTCTCCCTCGAGAATCCCCAGGGTGATCCCCTGGCCATCCCGTCCGGTTCCACCATCTCCTACGATGCAGTGGAAAAGATGACCTCGATCATTCTCGATGGGGACGATTCGGCCAACTTGCGTTTCGGTACTCTTGCAGAGATCGCGGTATCGAACGTTCGAGACCTGCTCGAGAACGAGATCGACACGGCATCCGATGGAACGGCCCAGGCCACGGTGGACGGCGATGGCGCCAGCATTCCCGACGACCTGCCCAAGCTGCAGGCCGCGGTTTACTACGGATCGGGGAATCCGCAGACCGGCTGGCCGCTCATCCTGCTCTTCGATGAGAGGATGGACGCGGATGGCGGTGCGGTGTTTGATGATGACGATGTCGATTTCTGGTACGCGGGAGATACGCTCGGGTTCGGATCTCCTCTGCCGATCCAGATTCTCGAGGCGAATCCGAACGCCCTCATGATCACCCTCGGCTGGAATCCGTCCTTCACACTCGGATCGTCGAAGATCAACGTGTCCCACGAAAACGACGCCGTGATCGATCTGGCGGGAAACGCGGCTTACCTGCCCGCTTCGCCCGGCATCGACGACTATGTCACCATTATCGCCATGGAGTACGAGGAGCCGGTCATCGATCTGCTCACCGTCAACAACGTTCCCGAATGCCTGAACGGCGACGGCGCCGCGGGCGGCACCATGCAGGTGCCGCGAATGGGTTTCGGTTTCGATCTCGAATACCATGACGAGGGCGGCGCCGGCGTCGATCCCGAAACCATCGTGCTCACCGCATCGGTGCCGGCCGCCAACGACGGCACCACGATCCCGGCCGGGACGAACCTCGTCCCCTATCTGACCGAGGTGATCGCCGACGAGGACGGCGCCTCCTTCGAGATGCCCGAGGGGATGTCCTTCGTGGCCGGAATGGTGACGGTCAACGCCACGGTCGAGGATATACTCGGCAACGAATCGGATCAGGCCGTCTATCAGTTCCGGGTGAAAACGCCCACGGCAGCGCAGCGGCCGTTCAGGACCACCGTCAATTCGAGCCAGATGTGGTTTCTCGTGTTCGGGCGCGATCTTTACAACATTTCGATTTCTGGTTCGAGCTACATCTCGGTGACGGCTGCCAGGAATTCGAACGGCAAAGCCGATTTCGACGAAGATCTCAAGCTGTTCGGCCTCAACTGCGACTATCCGATCGACGTTCCCGGCACGGAGTACGACTCGAACGAGCTGATGCGTACGATGATCGTCGACGGGGTCAAGAGCGAGTTGAAGGACGTGATTTTCGAAGGGGCCAACATCGATTTCGGAATTTGCCAGTCCGCGTCGTTTCCGGGGAAATCCCCGCAGGTGAGCTATGATTCCTTTCCCAGATCGCTCATGGCGATCGGCGGCGACAGCGACATTGGCGCTCTCGGCGTGGCGTTCATCGACCGGTGCAACAAGAACCAGGACAACGACACCCTGTACAAGGGATCGAGCCCCTACAATCCGGGGACCAATCTCGGCATCTTCACCACGAGGATTTTCATCTACGAGGTGAACGGTTCCTACTACGGCCTCTTCCGGCTCACCTTCGACGATTTCATTCCCGGCCGCGGTTATCCGGTCGGAACCCACATGTACGACAGCGACATCCTCATGGACATCGCAGGTACGGGTCCCTCGGTGACGGGCGATGCCGCGATCCGGCGCGATGCGATCCTGACGGCCGTCGATCGGCTGGCGCGCTACATTGCGGTGCTCTGCTCGCACGAGATGGGCCACTCCATGGGCGTGGCCGTCAACGGCAAGATGCCGAACGGTCTCTATGGCGGCGACAATCTGAATTTTCCCGGATCGACGTCGAACCACATCAGCATGTCGTCCTATCCGGAGCTCTTTCAATCGCCGAACGTGAACATCATGGCGCCGTCAACGAATTTCACCTACACGAACGCCGTGGGAACACGGTTCAACAGGCTGAATCAGGCATACTTGAAGGAAAAGGCGTTCTACAACAATTAGGGAAGGTTGCGGGCGCCGGGGACATAACGGGGAAAAGGGAATAGAGGAAATGAAAAGGGGAATTCTGTCCATCGCCATCGGTCTGCTCGCGGTCGCGGCCGCGAGCGGCAACTCGATCGGCTTTCACCTTGCAGAGGCGGATCTCGTCGTGGTCGGAACGCTCCACAAGGAGCGGGCGGACGGCGGGGGTTTCGATCTCTACCGTCTCGACGGTCCGGAGGTGATCAAGGGCGCACTGCCCGAAGGATCCTTCGGAATCCTCATGGCGAACCACGTCTGCTACCACGTCCATCTCGAGGACCACGGCAAGATGCTCCTCTTTCTGCGCCAGCTCGGCCACGTTCCGGCGGTGCCCTACTCGGGGCCGCTCTACATGGCCATGGCATCGCCGCTGAGCGCGCTTTGCGCCAGCGGCGACGAGGGGCGGCTCCTGGTCGAGGCGGCCCGGCTTCAAGCCTCGGTGGTCGACGCGGATCTCGAAGAGCAGTCCGAGGCCGTTGCCGGACTTCTCCGGATCGCACTCGGCCAGGGGAAACCCACTCTTCTGCGCAGCACCCTCATCGACGCGGTCCGAACGAAGGGGAGCCTCGAGCTTCTCGACGGGCTCGACAGGACGAGGCTGCTCGAACGTTTCCGCCAGACAGCGCCGAACTGCGAACTCCAGCGCTGCCTTCTCGATGCGCTCGGAGAGGTGAGGCCCGCCGGCCTCGAAAGGGAGCTGATCAGCACGGTGCGCGGTCCGTCGGGGAGCTTCCACCGGGATCAGATCGCCGCGATCCTGGCGGGGAGCAGCGAGGAGGGCCTGCCCGCCGCGCTGGTCGCCGATTTCGGAAAAATCGACAAAACAACACGCACCAACGTGCTCTACGTGCTCGGCAACATGGGGCGCGGCAAGGGCGTGGCCACGATCCGGGGGGTGATGTGGATGAAGCTCGCCGGAGTGCAGGAAGCTGCCGCCGCGGCGCTCACGGCGGACCGGACGGGCGGTGCGGTCGCCGCCCTGGGAGATCTCGCTCTCCACGCCTACGATTCCAAGGGCGGCACGGCGGCTGTCCTGGGGCTGGCGCGGATCAACACGCGCGAAAGCCGAAAACAGCTCGACCTGATCCGCAAGGCGGGACATCTGCCGATATCTGTGAGGCGAGCAGCAGCGGAATGCCTGGAACGACTCTCGGAATGAGTCGCACTGTTTCGAACGCCTCCTGAAACGAGGCGAGGGTTATACCGAGGGAGCCGGCCGGGATATGATTCCCGGTCGGTTTTTTTCGAGCCCTCACATGATTTCGGGATCGCCCAGCCGGTCGAGCGACGCGGTCAGTATCGCCGGGGGAGGATTTTCGAGCAAATCGTTCCATTCGGCAAAGGTGAACGATTCCACCATGAGCGCAATCTCGCCGCCGGGCAGGTCGGGGGGCAAGTGCCGCCGCCGGAACTGGGCCACCGATTTGAGCATTGTCAGGTGCGTCTCCTGCCCGGTGGTCGATGACTCGATTTCCGAATCGATCCAGCAGATGCCCGACTTGGCGAACCCGAGACCTTGCACGTGGGCGAGGAGGAGCAATTCGATGTCGATGGCGAAACCGAATTCGCTCGCGGCGGCCAGGACGGTTTTCATGGGTCCCGCGCGAAACGCCTTGAACGCCGCCTGGGAATCGATGATCTCCCGCAGGACGGGCAGCATCCGCTTCCAGAGGTGAATGAACAGCCTGCCGCGGCTGCTCCGTGCGGTGGATTTGACCTGGGCCGAGTCGGTCTCGCGCCGCGAACCGGCGACGACGTCGGCTTGACCGTTCACGATCGGCGCCATGAGGAAACCCGCCTGCCCCAGATGAGTGGAGAGGTCGGCGTCGGTGAAGAGGAGCACGTCGTCCGGTTCGGATCGGGCAGCGAGTTTTCGGAGACCGTAGAGAATGCTCCCGCCCTTGGTGCTCGTCGTCGCATCGGGAATCCCGGCCGCTTCCGGTTCGCCCCCGGCGATCGCCTCCTCGAGAAAGAGAACGTCCACCTTGCGTGCCTCGGCGTAGTGGGGAAAAGATTTCTCGATGATCCCCTGCGCGAGGCGGCCGCTCCCCTCCGGACAACCGTCGTCGACAGCGGTGAGGGTCCAGTCCGCCGGGCTCCGGGCAAAGAGGTGTTCGAGTTGGCCGATCTTGTTTCGCAGGAAATCTTCGCCGTGGGGGTTGAGCCGCGCCGCCCGATGCATCCTGTTCCGTTCCCTGTACATGGCGAAGATGACGCGCAGGGTGGCCGGCCGATCAAGGTCCCGCACGGCCGACAGCGAACGGGCGAGCTTGATCGCCAGGATCTGCCCGACAGGAAGGGGAGGACCTTCGGAGAGGAGCTCTTTTTCGGCCCCGCCGATCGCCCCGTCGCCCGCCGCGAGGTCGGCAATCGCGTCGGACGCATTCCGCAAGGCGCTTTCGTCGGCCTCGCTCGACAGCGACGGGACCGGTGGAACCTGTCTGGCCAGGTCGAGTATCCTGGTGATTTGCGAGTTCTTTTTCATCTATCGTGCCGCAGTCGTTGGCTCATCTCCTCACGCGTCCAAGGCGATCAGGAGAGGTGGACAAAAGAGTTCGAGGCGTCGATCTTCCAGAAACCCGAGAAGGAGTCGAAAATGATGTCGTTCCCGTTGAGCCAGAAAGTTCCCGACGCCGACCGGTGGTTGCCCGGCTCGAGGAAAACGGTGAGATCGTCGCGATCGGCGGCTCGCAAGAGCGCACCGAGATCATCGACGTCGACCAAGGTAAAGTCGTCCCGCTCGCGTTCGGCCATGAATTCGAGAGCCGAGCGGCGGTCGAGAAAGATGGCCGCCATGCTCTGCGTGCTCGTGGACGACGAACTCTCTTCGAGCTCGAAACCCATCAACCGCCCCGGCTCGCCGGCCCTTTCGATGGCGCAGAACACGGTCTCCACGGTTCCGTCGTCAGCCCCCTCCCGGTGAAAGGGGATATCCCCCAGACGCCGGATCATGATCCTGTCGCAGACGTCCTGGTTCTCGACGATCTCGAGATCGAGGTCTCCGAAAGGTGCGCTCCAATCGCCTCGCGACCCGAGGAGCGTCTCCTCGATCTCGTCGTGCAGGTTTTGAGAGAGGCGCAGGAAATGGAGAGCCTCGCTCCTGTCGATGCAGAAATAGATCGGGTCGCTTTCATCGAGGATCGCGCCCGCATACCCTTCGTTGGCCGCTCGGGTCAGCAACTCGCGGAGGTCGTTCGTCTGGAATGTCTCGAACGGGCCGCCCTCCGAAAGGTGCGCGGCCGTTCGTTTGTGTACCAGGTCTTTACGGCTGTAAATCTTGATGACCAGACCGTGCGGGTGGGACTGGGAGATGTCATAGACGAACTCGTTGCCTTGCTTTTCGTAATAGTAGGCAACCCCCTTGGTGCTGTCGCCCGCGAGGCAGTCCTCGAGATAGTTCTTCAGGATAGCCTTGTAGACCTTCAGCCTTGCCGGTGTACACTCGACGAGAGCCTCGACACGATCGTCGATCCATCGCGCCACCGCCACGCGCTGTCCCTTGTCGGTGGGGATGACCAGGTGGGGGGTCTTCTCGAAACCGGGAACCCTGTCGCAGGCGACGAGAACCGTAATCGTACGGCATTGTTCGTCTTCCGATTCGCCATCGAGAAGATAAAACTCCTCTTCTTCGTGCAGTAGCCTGAATGTGCGCATTCCGCTCCTTCGGAAAGTCGTTTCGTCGAGATCAAATAGATCGCGTCTGTTGCGATCCTTCGGCGCGCCGGCCGTGACGCGGAGATCAAGCCTCCCGGCTGCGTTCGAGCATCTGACGCAGCATACGGGTGATCGCTTTTCGTCTTGTCAAGTAGACGGCAAGCCTGAAGGGAAGCTTGATCCCCTCGAGCAGAGCCTCTCCCAGCAGAACGAGAACTGCCGCCCATGAACGCCGTCCGGGCCTCGAGTCGAAGGATTCCGTCTTCTGCACCGCGTTCATCGCGCGTCCCTCGCACATCTGAAACCGATCGCCTTGGCCGATGGTCTGCTCCCTTCGTAGGGATTGATGGGAGTCATCCATCGGTAACGACAGGAGGCGCGCGAGGCGTCCGTGAGATAACTGCCGCCCCGGATAGCCACGTTCAGGATCGCTCCCTCGGTGAACACGACCGTCTTGCCGTCCTGGTCGGTCGACGTCCACTCCGCCGCATTGCCAGCCATGTCATAGCATCCGAAGGGCGACACGCCACTCGAAAAGCTGCCCACCTCGGCGGTGGCACCCCGCGCCGACTCGCGCGAGTTGCAGGCGTGGACATCGAAACGGTCTCCCCAGGGATAGAGGCGGCCGTCCCCACCCGTGGCCGCGACTTCCCACTCGTCCTCCGTGGGGAGTCTTTTTTCTTTCCAGCGCGCATAGGCATCGGCCGCTTCCCATGACACGCCGATCACGGGATGGTCGGCCCGTTTGTCCGGATAATAGCGCCGCCCGCGCGAGTCGGCCGGCCAGAAATAAGGGAGGTACTTGCGGCGAAGATCCTCGTCGAGGGTGCGGAGGAAGATGTTGAACTCCTTGTTCGTTACCTCGTACTTGTCGATGAACATCTCCGCGATCCTCACCTTGCGCCGTTTCTTCTCCCAGCCGGTGTTCGGTCCCAACGTGTAGTTTCCGCCCTCGACCACGATCATTCCGGGCGGGGAACGGCGGCCCCTCGAGTCGTACCGATGGGGGTGGAGGATCCGGTCCACGGAGTGCTTGGCCTCGGCAAACCGATCGTTCGCCTCGGCGAAGACTTTCGCTTCCTCGATATCGGCCAGGAGACTCTCGTTCCAGAACGCGTAAAAGGGTGTGCGTATCGTCAGGATCTTCTGCAGCTCGGGGAGTATCTCCGTTTTGCCGAAGGGGGCCGAATGCCGCATGGCGTCATAGGCGGTCGCCGTGGCGAGGCGCAGAAAAGGAACGATGAGCTGAGGCGGGACGCGGGTGATGTCGGACGCTTTGTCGAGAAGGAGGTCATGAATCTCCTCCTCGAACCGCCTCTCGCTGATCCGTCTTCCGAGCCGTGAGAGATTGCCCCAGATCTTCTTGATCTCCTTTTCCTGCCCGGCCCAGACGTCGGAGAGGGTGCGGAGAAAGTCGGGGCAGTTGGGGCCCGATATCTTTTCGTACTCCAGTTCCAGAACGGTGTACGCCTTGATCAGCGCCTTTTCGGCGGAGTCGAGATTCACCCTCGCGTCGGCCATTTTCTGCCGGGCTCTCTCGATCCGGTCCTGGGGAGAGGCGACGGCCGTGACGAGAAGGAGCAGGGAAAAGGTGAGGACTCTCATTGCGTCGATCCTCCAGCGCGCCGCGAATGGCCGGGCCAGGCCGGCAGGATCGCGCGGCACCGGTCGATCATCTGCCAGACGATCCTCTCTGCGCTGCTCACGCGGTCGATGAGGCCCGAGACCTGGCCGACCTCGATTTCGCCCTCGGCGAGATCGCCGTCGAATATAGCCTTCTTGGCGCGGCCCTTGCCGAGAAGGTTCTCGAGCTCGGCCGACGACGCTCCGGCAGATTCGGCTTCCTGGACCTGGCGCGCGAATTCATTGACGATCATTCGCGTGGGCATGAGGCTCTTCAGCAGGAGGCGGGTCGCCGTCGGTCCCGCCTCCACCACGGCTTGCTTGTAGGCGTCCGAGGCGGAAGACTCCGCCGATGCCGCGAACAGGGAACCGACCTGGACGCCGTCGGCGCCCAGGGCCAGGGCCGCCGCCATGCCCCGTCCGTCCGCGATGCCTCCCGCGGCCACGACCGGGATCTCCAGGAGATCGACGGTCTGGGGCACGAGGCAGAATGTGGTGATCTCGTCGCGGCCGTTGTGGCCGCCCGCTTCGAATCCTTCCACCACCACGGCGTCGACGCCCGCGCCCTGGCATTTGACGGCCAGCTCCGGCGTGGACGTGACATGAAGCACCTTCATCCCCGCCCCCTTGAACAGGGCGGTGTATCTCTTTGGCGAGCCCGCCGAGGTCACAACGACAGGCACCTTTTTCTCAATGACGAGTTCGACACAGTCAGGGATGTGGCGGTAGGTGATTGGCAGGTTGACACCGTAGGGCCGATCGGTGAGCGAGCGCGTCTTGTCGATGTGGTGCTCGAGGATGTCGGGCTTCATGGAGCCCGCGCCGATGAGGCCGAGCCCTCCCGCGTTGGAAACGGCCGCGGCCAGATCCCTGCCGGCGCACCAGATCATTCCGCCCTGAATGAGCGGGTAATCGATACCGAGAAGGGTCGTGAGAGGCGTCTCGTAGGAGGGCGGCTTTTGCGCCATCGGTTTCAGTTCCTCGATTCCGTTTCGACCTGCGCGGCACCGTTTCGCCATCGACGCGAACGGATCCCGTTTCAACTTTATAATCGGTCCAAAGGACAGGGTATCGAAAAGTCCTTCGAATTCAAGAAGCGCATTCGAAGCCGGAGTCAGATGTCGAGATCGTGGCCGCTTTCGGCAATGAACTTTCCAAAGCGGGCGGTCCGCAGGTTTTTCACGTTGCCCACGAGGAGCTTGCGCAGCACGTTGCCGAGGTCGTCGAAGAGGGTGTAGGCGAGGGGGATGACGAAAACGGTGAACACCGTGGAGAAGGCCAGCCCGCCGAGGACCACGATCGCCAGCGATCTGTAGGAAAAGACACTGCCCGCCTCGCCGGAGGAGAACCACTCCGGCACCGCCATGGGCAGCAGTCCGAAGATCGTGGTGAGGGCGGTCATCATGATCGGCCTCAGCCGTTCGCGGCCGCCCTTGATCACGGCTTCCAGCCTGGACAGGCCCGATCGTCGCAACCGGTTGATATGGTCGATGAGCACGATGGCGTTGTTCACCACGATCCCGGCGAGGAGGATGAAACCGACCATACCGTTGATATCGAGCGGAACACCGGTGATCGCGAGCAGCCACATGCCGCCCAGAACGGCGAACGGAATCGACAGCAGCACCGTGAGCGGAAGGATGAACGACTCGAAGAGGATGCCCATGAGAATGAAAACAAGCGCCACCGACATGCCGAAAGCCTTCATGATCTCCTCGGCCTGCTCCTCGAATTCGGCGGCGCCGCCCTTTTCGACCCACGAGTAACCGCGCGGAAAGGTGTAGCCGTCCATGAGCTCGGACACCTTGCGCGACACCGTGTAGACGTTGTCGGTGATCGGTGTCGCCGAGATTCCCATCGTGGTGTTGCCGTTCTGGCGCCTGATCACGGCCGGCCCCTTGGTCACGGTGAGGTTGGCCATCGAGGCGAGCGGCAGCCGCGTGCCCTGATTCGAGGTGATCTCCATGTTGCGGATCAGCTCGAGGCTCTCGACCAGGGCTTCCTCGTACTCGAGCTGCATCCTGATCTCGTCGCCGTTTGCCATGTAGTCGGGGAGGCGCTGCCCGCCGAGCCCCCAGGCGACTGTTCCGCGCAGCACCGCCGGATCGACGCCGAACTTGGCGGCCAGTTCGCGGTCCACCTCGATCTGGACCTCGTTGCGGCCCTTTTCGATGTCGGTGCGGACATTGGTGATCTCTTCGATTTCCTTCAGCTTGTCGCGCAGATCGAATGCGATCTCGGAGAGGACCTGGCTGTCCGGGCCGGTGATCTCGATACGGAATTCCTTGCGCGAATCGTCGGCGCCCTCGATGCGCAGGTCGTAGGTGACGCCCGCGAAGCGGGGGAGCTCTTTCTGAACCTTGCGCGGGAGCTCCTTGAGTTTCATCAGGTCGGCGCCCGGCCTCGGGAAATACATGAGGCGGCCGTCTTCGTTGTCGAAGATGGTCAGGTATGCGTCGAGTTCGTACTCGTCGAAGCGCTCCTCGGTGAAAGCCTCGAGCTTTCTGAAAATATCGTTCGCCTCGTCGAGATTGAAATGGGACGGCAGATCGACCCTGACCGTGACGCCGTGGCCGCCGCCCGACTCCTCGAGCGCCTTGTTCATCTTCTTCTGCGCCGTGTCGGTCGTCCCGAGGACGATGAGGGCAATCAGGACCGCCCCGAGCCGGTGCCGCATCACCCAGCTCATGGTCCGCTCGTAACCGCGCGACAGACGGCTCCGCTTCTTGTAGGCCTCGAGAAACGCCGGCATGGCGTTCGCGTTCTTTCGGCCTCTCCAGATCAGGTAGGTCGTGGCCAGGGGGATGAAACCGAGAGCGGTGAAGAGGGACGCGATCAGTGAAAAGGAGATCGGCAGGCCGACCTCGGCCAGAACGAGGCGCAGATCCTGATCATCCTGAAAGAAGATGAGCGGCAGGAAAACCACGATCGTCGTGCACGTGGCCATCAGAATGGCGGTGCCCACCTCGTTCGCGCCCTGGGCCGATGCCTCGGCCGGCGAGCCGCCCGTTGATCTGCGGCGGAAGATGTTCTCCGTCACCACGATGGCGTTGTCGACCAGCATTCCCACGGCGAGTGTGAAACCCGCCAGAGAGAGGATGTTGATCGTGTGTCCGGCGAAGAAAACGACGACGAGGGCCATCAAGATCGACGTGGGGATGGCGAGCGCCACGATGAGAGTGGCGCGCTTGTGCCTCAGGAAGAGATAGAGCACGATCAGCGCGAACGCCCCGCCCCAGGCCATCGAGGTCTTGAGAACGTCGAGAGAGGACTCGATGATCTCGCGCTGGTTCATGTAGACGAAGAACTCGAATCCCTCGAGCCGCGGTTCCTTCTCGAGGCGGGCGATCTCGGCCTCGATCGAACGGCAGACCTCGACGGTGTTCTTCTGCGACTCCTTGGAGATGCCGAAGAAGAGTCCCTGCATGCCGTTGACGCGCATCACGCTGTCGCGGTAGGAGCGTCCGAGCACGACCTCGCCCACATCGTTGATATCGAGATCACGGTTGACAGGGTACTCCTCGACCTCGGCCAGACTCCTGTACTGGGAATCGACGCGTAGATTGTAGCGCCGTTCGCCGTCCATGATCCGTCCCGCCGGCATGGTGAAATTGTCCCTTCCCATGCGGGTGACCAGGTCGTAGAGATTGACATTGTGTCCCTGCACCTTGGACGGATCGAGGAAGACCCGAACAGCCTCGTCCACGAGGCCGTCCACGTTGACCCGGGCCACGCCGTCCACGCCCTCGAGCCGGGCCACGATGATGTCCTCGGCGAGCGTGAAGGGATTGGCTATGTCGTCGTCGTAAACGACGGCCATGGCGATCACGGGCAGATCGGTGTCGAGATTGAACCGGTAGCAATAGTAGCGGTCGACCCTGTCGGGGAAATTGTGCTTGATCCTCTCGATCCGGTCCCGCACTTCCATGTAGGCCAGATCGATGTCGGTCTTCGGATTGAACTCGACGAAGACGTTGCTTCCCGAATCGAAGCTCGACGAGGAGATCTCCTTCACACCCGGGATGGAACGGACGATCTCCTCGACCGGCTTGGTGATCTTGTCCTCGTTCTCGAGGGGTGACGAACCGGGGCAGGGAGTGAAGATCGAAACGTAGCTCGACTGGAATCCCTCGGGCAGCAGATTGACGGGGATGCGCATGTAGGCGATGACGCCCGTTCCCATGAGGGAGAGGAAGACCATCAAGACCGTGATCGGCTTGTTGATGATGGCGGCAACGAAGGAGCGTTTGGGACTCATGGGACGGAAAGACTCCTGTCGGGAAGGGATGCCGCATTGGAAGTTCGGTTCTCATTGTAGAGATAAACGCGGCGCGCCACAATTCGAAAAAGGCTCGAAAGAGAATCGGATAAGAAAAAGGGCCGGACATTTTGTCCGGCCCTGAGTGGGGTGGAGTTCGCCCTATGGCCACTCCCTCGTTCCCCCTTTCCCGAGAGTCCTGTTTACTTTGCTGCCCGATCCTATCGACCTCACGGGAGAGATATCTTTAAAAAAGAACAGAACTTTGCAGAAAACAGGTGAACTTACTAAGGTATGGATTTGTAGGCGGTTGAAGCCGATTGTGCTCGATCGATTCGGACCGTCTTGGCCTTTCGTACCACATCTGTCGAATGTTGCGTATCCGGAGGAAACATATGTCTCAAGAGAAGGAACTCGCCTTCGATTTCAACCGTTTTTACGCCGATATGGTCGGCCCGATGGGGCTCTCGGAACGTGACATCGACGCAATCGGTTCCAGGGCGCAAGACGCCCACGAAAGTGTCTTCAGCAATGATCCCTATCGGAGGCCCGGTTTCATCTCTCTTCCCGACACCGCGGACATCGCCCGGCAGATCGCGGCCGAGGCCGCGCGGGACAGAGGAAGATTCGAAAACTTCGTCGTTCTCGGCATCGGCGGTTCGGCTCTGGGAAACATCGCGCTGCAGAGCGCGTTGAACCACCCCTTTCACAATCTGCTTCCCCCCGGCGAGAGATCGGACTGTCCGCGGCTCTTTGTTCTCGACAACATCGACCCGGACCTTCTCGCCGGTGCGCTCGATGTGCTGCCGCCGGAAGAGACGGTCTACAATGTCATCTCCAAGTCGGGCCAGACCGCCGAGACCCAGGCGCAGTTCATGCTCTTCGGCCGTCTCCTCGAAAAGCGGCTCGGCGAGCGCGCTTCGGAGCATCTCATCATCACCACCGATGCCGAAAAGGGACCGCTGCGCGAGGCGGCGCGCGAGCTCGGGTGCCGCTCTCACGTCATCCCGGCCGACGTGGGGGGGCGGTTCTCGGTTCTCACCCCGGTGGGGCTCGTGTCGGCCGCCTACACGGGCATCGACGTGGAGGAGCTCATCAGGGGCGCGTCCCTCATGCGCGATCGCTGCGCGGGCACGGATATGATGAAGAATCCGGCTCTTTTCTATGCCGCGGCACAGTACCTTTTCAACACGAGAAACGATGCGCAGATCTCGGTCCTCTTCTCATACTCCCACCGGCTCCGGGACCTGGCCGACTGGTACAGGCAGCTTCTCGCAGAGAGCCTCGGCAAACGTCTCGACCTGGAAGGCAAGGAGGTCTTCACGGGGATCACCCCGGTCAAGGCGCTTGGCGTGACCGATCAACATTCGCAGGTCCAGCTCTATGCCGAGGGGCCGGCGGACAAGACCTTCACCTTCCTCTCCGTCGAGCAGCCGCGGTCGCGCTTGACCATCCCCGGGGGGGATCAGGCCGTCGAGGGCCAGGAGTACCTGGCGGGGAGCACCTTTGCCGATCTTTTCGCCGCCGAGCTGAAGGGCACGGAGCTGGCTCTCCAGGAAGCGGGCCGGCCGTCGTGCCGGATCGTCTTTCCCGAGGTGAGCGCTTCGACGGTGGGCCAGTTCTTCTTCATGATGGAACTCCACATCGCCTATGCCGGGGTGCTCTACAATATCAATCCCTTCGACCAGCCCGGGGTGGAGGCGGGGAAGAAGGCGACCTTCGCCCTGATGGGGCGGAAAGGATACGAGGAGCTGAGGGAAAAGATCTTGAGCCAGCAGACGCGGCCCGACAGGATTCTGTGATCACCGTGTGCCGGCCTTCCCGAGGATCACTCGCCGAGCAAGGTCTCCTGGTTCGTCAGCCGCGCGCTCTGCCCGCCCCAGGGTCCGACGAGGGCCTGCAAATGGTACTCTTCTCCCGCGATCCACCCGGGAGGCACGGTGACCGGCACGATCAGAATCCCGTTGCCGGGAATGTCGCCCACGTGGGCATACCAGAGCGGGGGCCAGCTCAGATATAGATACCCGTGAGACGTCCAGGTGGGTGGATTGACCAGGTTTTCGGATAGTGCCAGCATGACCGGTTCGGCGGGCCAGCCGGTGATTCTGAGCTCCATGGGGGAGCCTGGGATCACATCGCCCCTGTGATAGAGGTGGCAAAAGAACTCGTCGGCGCCCATGTCCTGATCGATGTTGACCTGGTAGGTGTAACGAGCGTCCCCCTCGATATCGGTCAGCGGGTCGCAGGGAGGATCGGATATCCCCGTGTCCACGCAGGGCGAGTTCCAGGTGAGATGGAAATCGGCACCGGCAAGATCGGCAAAGGCGGGATCGGCATCGATCATGCCCCGGCCCCATTCGAAATCGCTTCCCGGTTCGATATCGACGGCAGCCACGCCGCCTTCGACGTCGGAGTAACTGATCGATCCCGTTCCGTCGATGCCGATCTCGGTGTTGGGATTCTGGCTTTCGTTCCGCCAGAAGATATTGTTGACCATCTCGATGGTCATCTCCGTACCGCCCGTGCAGCTCAAACCGCCATGCTCCATGTCGGAATTGTTGAATGCGACGGTGTTGTTCACCAGCACCATGTCGCACTCGTTGCCGGCGATGCCGCCGCCGTAGAACATCGCCTCATTGAAGGTGATGAGGTTGTTCACCAGTATTGCCGAACCCTTGTGGCAATGAACACCCCCGCCCGTGCACTCATCTCCCGAAAAACCGCCCACATCGTTTCGGGCGATGATGTTGCCCTCGATCGTGGCAGTACTTTCGCTGCACCAGATTCCGGCGCCGTAATCGCCGGCAAGGTTCTGTCTGATGATATTTCCCGACACGGTCGCCGACATGCAGTTGGCGATCAGAACTCCGCCGCCGCTTCCGGCCGATCCGTGAGGGTCGCCCGGAACGACGACGTTTTTGTCGATCACATTGGACGCGATCACCACACCGGTGCAGTTCACGCAGTAGATCCCGCCGCCTGCTCCGTCGGCCCAGTTGTTGACGATACGATTCCTGACAATGATCGGGAGGCTATTGAAACAGTTGATCCCTCCGCCACATGTACTGCCGGTGTCCCATTCGGCGTACCCGGCGATGATGGTGAAGCCTTCGACCACAACAGGAGAATAAACCTGTCCCTTGATCTCGATGACCGAACCCGCTCGGTCTCCGTTGATCGTGGTCGTCTCGGGGCCCTCTTCGCTGACCAGTGTGATCGATTTGAGATCGATGACCAGGTTTTCGAAATAGATTCCCGGCTGAACGATGACGCAGTCGCCGTTGACGGCCGCATCGATCGCTTCCTGAATCGTGGAATAGTCATCGGGCACATTGATCGTGGCGCAATCGGATGGGGAGTGGATCAGAAGGACGAGAATCGAAGCGACAAGAAATTTCATGGCAGGCCTCCTCCAGGCAAAATCAAGGAATCATTCCCTTTTAATCTATGATTATGCATAGATTTTCTTTTGCGGAAAGGCCTGACTGGGAGGGATTTTCGAATCTCGAGTTCGCGGGGAGATTTCGAAATGATCGGCCCATTGCGGCAGAGGGCGCCCAGGGTTCAACGGGGGAGGCGCGTGCGAGTCTCCCGTCTCAATACTTCTTTTTGATGTTGGCTCTCTTGAGCATGTCGGTGTACAGGCTCTGCCTGGCGTCGTCGACGACGATCGTACTCACCCTGTCGAACTCGACAGGGCCTCTCTGGCCGAGCACCTTGACGAGATGGCATCCCTCCGGTGTGCGGAACGGTCCGAGGATCGTGCCGATTTCGGCTTTGAGAGCGGCGTCCACGATTTCGCGAAAGCCGGAAACACCGAGGGTGAGAGTTCCGAGTTCGAGTTTCACCTTGTCGCCCGCCTTGTATTCCGACCAGATGTGGGCGAGCCCCTCGAAGGTCGCCTCGCCCCGCTCGATGCGCTTTCTCAGCTCTTTGAGTTCGTCGGCAGCGTCCTCGAAGGAGCGGCTGACCTTGTCGTTCGGAAAGAGGGCCGCTTCGAGATAAATAGTCGCCAGCCTCGCGGCCCGGCCGTGGCGGAGCTCGTACTTGTTGCGGTTCTTCTCGAAGTGGCGTTCGAGGTCATCCTCTGTCAGCAGAGTGCGGGCGATCTTTTTCATCAGCACCTCGGCCCGGAAGCGTTCCGACTTCTTGAGATCGTCGATGGTCTGTCCGGCCGATGCCCTGAGCCAGTCGGAATAGGAGACCTCCTCGAAACCCTTCTTCCCGTGCAGTATTTCCTCCCGGATCCTCAGCTCCTCCTCCACGTCGTCGTCGGTGAGCGCGAGACCGAGCGGTCCCGCCCAGACCGGAATCAAGCGGATGCCGATGAGTTCGTTGAGGATTCCGGTGACCCGTTCCGTTCCCAGATGGGTGATGAGCCGCTGGCCGAATTCGTGGACCGTGATCTCCGTCCCGTCGACCGTGGCCATCAGGGCGCCCCCCCGATCGTGAACCACGACCTTCTTGCGCGACAGGAGCTCCTTGAGCCAGAGATTGAGCTTCTCGGGGGGGATCGGCGCATCGCGTTCCAACCCGAAATCATCGCGCGCCATGATGTCGTGTGCGATGGACAGCCTGAGCGCTCGCAGGAACTCCTCCTCGTCCACGTTCTGTTCGCTGATGTATTCGAGAAGGCCCTTCTGTCCTCCCGAATGGCTCTTCAAGGCGCTGTCGAGCTCCGCGCAGCGCGCCTCGACCATGGAGTTCGGCACGTGGACCTTGCGGCGCGCCATCTCCTGCTTGAGGGCGGTCTCGTGGATCAGCTGTTCGAGAAGGGATTCGCCTGTTTCCCGTTCGGCGTAGAGGGCGATGAGATGATCGTGGAATTCTTTTTCGGTGATGCTGATCTCGTCGGTCCGGGCGACGAGTCCGGGAGGGAGTTCGTCCGTTGCCATCACGGGCCGGAAAGCGACGAGTACGAACAGAATGGCGATATATTTCGTTTTCATCGCCTTGAGATAACACACCGCCGCGAGGCAAGTCAACGATCGTTGTCAGCCTTTCCGATCAGTGGGAAAGGCTGACGTTTTTCGATTTCTTCGTCGTTTTCTTCGTTTCCTTTTTTCTCTTCTTCTCGGAGAAAACGATCTTTTGCCTCCGCACATCGGCTTCCAGCGTGGCGCCGGTCTTGAAATCCCCGGCCAGAATCTTTTCGGACAGGGGATTCTCGATCAGTGTCCGGATGAGCCGGCGCACTTCTCTCGCGCCGAACTCGTAGCTGTATCCTTCCTCGCCGATGAACTTTTCGAGCCTGGGCGTGAACTCGAGCGTCGTTTTCGTCGTCTTGAGATAGGAGGCCACTTCCTTGAGCTGATTGGCGGCGATCTGGACGCAATCCTTGCGCGTCAGGCTGTTGAAGACGATCGTGTCGTCGAGCCTGTTGATGAACTCGGGCCGGAAGATTCTCTTCATGGCGAGTCCGATCGCTTCCTTCGCGGTGAGCTTGTCCAGCCTCTGGCGCTTCTTGAAGTCGAATCCCATCCGGTTGCGGTACCTCTCGATGTCTTCCACGCCGATGTTGGAGGTGAGGAAGATGATGCAGTTGGCGAAGGGCACGCGGCACCCCTTGCTGTCGGTGAGGTAGCCCTCGTCCATGAGCTGAAGCAGGAGGTTGTGGACCTTGAAGTGGGCCTTCTCGATCTCGTCGAAGAGAACGACGCAGCTTTTCTTCTCCTTCACACTGTCGGTGAGGAAGCCGCCCTCGTTGTGGCCGATGTATCCGGGCGGGGCGCCGATCAGCTTGGCGTACTCGTGCGGAAGCGCGTACTCGGAGCAGTCGACGCGCACGAGCTTGGTCGAGTCGCCGTAGAGCTGCTTCGACACGGCCTTGGCCATCTCGGTCTTGCCCGTTCCGGTGGGTCCGACGAGGAGGAAGACGCCGATCGACTTGTTCGGATCCTTGAGGCCGACGGCGGCCTTTTTGATCGCCTTCGATACGCTCCGCACCGCCTCTTCCTGGCCGATGATCATCTTGCCGAGCGATTTCTCGATCTGGAGAATCTTCTTTTTCAGCTCGCGGCTGTTCTTCTGCTTCTTTTCCTGGATCAGATGGAGACGCGCCATCGCACCGCTTTGATCTTCGAACGGAATGGCGACCTGGTGGATCTCCATGTGCGGATTGACTTCCACGCAAATCTGATAGAGCAGTTCCTCGAGAGCCTCCGGCTTGTAGACCCTGTTGAATTTCTTGAACAGGGGTAAAATCTCGTCGTGGTAGTTGATGATGCTGGAGTTGATCACGAGCTGCAGATAGGCTTTCTTGTTCGGTACCGTTTTGACGTGGAGCAGCTCCGATACGTCTTCATCCGTGAACACGCGGACCTTGATGAATTCGTCAATGATCTCGCAATATTTCAGGACCATGCGGCAGTCCATCTGATTCATTGCTGGTTTCCCCTTTTTCCCGAAGGCGTCCCAGATGCACTTTTGTTTTCCTCTACTTCAGACTATTTCGACCTCACGGCGAAAACGCTTGAGCCGGAAAAGTTCTTAAAATTTGGAGAATGCCACCGGTTTATCGGACCCTGTCACCGATCGGGCGGGCCGGGCTAAAACCGGATAGAGATACAGTGGAGATGACCGTCAAAAACCGATCCACGAGGGGCCAAAAGAGATTTGACCACTGGAGATCATGGCTGTAGTATCACTGGATCAAACAAGAGCGGAGGTCGCCTGGTCATTGCGGTGGCGCCAACTCGCATGTCAGAATGGAGCTCATTCAAGGCGCTTCGGCACTCATCGGTTGCAGGCACCTCCTGCCCGCTGTTCCTGTTGTCCTTCCTTTTTTCCGATTTTCGGACGTATTGCATTCGATGTCATATGAAGAGGAGATGAAGTTTTTCGGATTGCTCGTCCTCAAGAGGCGTCTTCAGAAAGAAGATGTCCTCAGGTGCCTCCACACCAGGGAAAAACTGGCAGCTCGGAACAAGAACCTCTCCCTTTCCAAAATCGCGGTGAAGCTGAAGCTGATTTCCCCGGAGAAACTGACCCGCTACCGACTTTCGGGCGGCGAAGAGGTTCCCGAAATGCCCGGGTACGAGCTGAAGGCCAAGATCGGCGAAGGCGGCATGTCGTCCGTGTTCAGGTACTACGAAAAGGCCACCGATCGTGATGTGGCCGTCAAGGTTCTGAAAGAGGACCAGGCCGCGGTCGGCTCGGTGCGGCGCGCCTTTGTCAGGGAAGCCAAGACCCTGATCGATCTGGAGCACGAAAACGTGGTCAAGGGCTTTCGCGTGGGAACGGTCCAGGGATTCTACGTATTCATCATGGAGTTTGTCGACGGCGATTCGCTGCAGGACCTGATCAAGAAGACAATTCCCTTCGACGAGGATGCCGCCCTCTACATCGTGCTCCAGGCCACGCGCGCCATGGAATACCTGACGAGCAGAAACATACTCCACAGGGATATCAAGCCCGGAAACCTCCTGATCGACAGGCGGAACACGGTGAAGCTGATCGATCTCGGCCTGGCCACGACGCTCGACGGCGGAAGCTCCGAGGACGGGCAGAACGACGAAGTCACCCTGGGAACGGCACACTACATCTCGCCGGAGCAGGCTCGCGGCCAGAAAGACCTCGATGTGCGCAGCGACATCTATTCCCTGGGTGCCACTCTCTACCAGCTCGTTCTGGGCGAGCTGCCCTTCGAGGGAGGGAGCGATCAGGAGGTCCTGGCGCGCCAGATCCTCGATTCCCTGTCGCCCTCGGCGCTCAAGGGGCGGAAGGTCTCGCCCCACATGCACTACTTCATCCAGAAGATGATGGTCAAGGACAGGGACATCCGCTACCAGAGTCCGGCCGAACTGATCCGCGACATCGAGGAGAAAATCAAGGGGAAGAAGACTCTCCACTTCAGACCCGATCGCGACGAACAGGAGGACGCTCTGCTCGAGGGACCCTACGGCAGGAAAAAACCGTCCGAGCCCAAACCCCAGCGGAAACCCTTTTCGCGCAAAGGCCGCAGGGGCAGACGGCGCTGATGACATCCAGGGACTCCCGATCTTCTGCAGGATATCCGGACCGATCCGCTCTCGATGCGGCCCTTTGCGACCTCGAACATCTCTTTGCCGAGGTGGACGAGCACGTTTCGGCTCTCCCCTTCGAATGCCGCGGGGATGGGGATTGCTGCCGGTTCAGCCGCTCCGGTCACCGGCTATACATCACCTGGCTCGAGGCATGGTGTCTCTTCGGCGGAACGCACGATTTCACCGTGGGCGAGGACTGTCCCTTTCAGGATCGCGATCTTTGCACGCGGAGGAAGGAGAGATCTCTCGGATGTCGCGTCTACGGATGCGATCCGGCTCATGACGGACCGGCCGCGTCGATCTACGAGGCCTTCCATGATCGGATCGGAGCGATTCACGAGAAACACGGCCTTCCCTACGAGTACAGGGACATCCGTGAGTGGGCGCGGATTTTTTCCGGATCACCTTCTTGATTTTTTGTCCCGACTCCCAGCCCCCGTACCACAGTGTCTACAGCGTCTCGGACCGCTCTCCGGTCCAACTCCGGCAGGCCTCGCGTGTTGACATAGCCATCCGGAGAATATAGAGTTGTCTTCATGGCGTGTCCGTTCCCCTTCACAGTTACCAGGAGCGGAATGTCTTCAGCAACCGAAAGGTGGTGAGGGATCCTATGGCGCCTTCCAAGAAACATCCCCTCGAGGTTTTTCGCGGGATCGGACAGAGTTCGGACAGCGGTCCTCCATCCCGGAAGATCGTCCCCGCAAAGCGCAAGAAGCAGACTCCGGATCGCTCGCCGAGAAAAGCCGAGCGGTCGCCGGCGTGGAAAAATCGAACCTCTCGCGGGGAAGAGAGACGCAGCCCGGGCGATTTCAAGGTGACGCTCACTCTGAATCAGATCCTGGCGTCGCTGCTTTTCGTGACCGTCCTCGTTCTGGGGGGGTATTTTGCCGGGTACTACAAGGGTGATCCAGGCACCGGGTCAGAGTCCCTTTCGAGTGAGGCCACGTCGCCGGCCTTGCTTCAGGATCCTGCCGGCGCGGGTCGCCGGAATGAGGAGACCTCCACCGGCCAATCGGCCGATCGGCCGAAGCCCGCCAGCGGCTCGGAATCGTGGGGCGTGCTCCTCGCCGTCTACAACATGGATCAGAAGCATATCTGCGATGAAACCTTCAGAACGCTGGTCAAACAGGGCATCAACGAAAAAGAAATTTCCAAAGTTCGTTATCCCAAAAATAAAAAGTATGGTTTAATAATCGGTTCTTTTGACAGACAAAATGACCCAGCGCTGATCAAGCTCCGCAAGCAGTGGAGAGCTTACAAGGCCTTTCCTTATGGCGATCCGGCCCCGTTCAAGTCGGCCAAGATTGCAAGGTTGCCATAAATAAAGAGTTCTGTTTGTCGGAACCGCTTGACCTTTCGCGCGACCCCAGGAACGGTCCTGTCAGCGGGTCGATCCCGGCAGAAGCCGTCTTGGTGTTGATTGAGTGAGGTATAAGAACCGTGTCCATTCACAAGAGTCTCGTATCCAAAGTCAAACTGCAACGATCGCGAAACGTGTGGACCCGCCTCGAGCGCATCGAAGCGCTCAAGGAGGAGAGCAAGTTCCAGGAGGGCCGCTCGGTCTTTGGCCTCCCCAAGGTGAAGACGTCAAACAAGATCAAGAAAAAGAAATAACAACGTCCGGATAACCTCTTGATTCTCAGAGGATTGCTTCAGCGAACCCTCTGGTCGAGAGGTTTTTCTTTTCGTGAAATCCCACGAGGCATTTGGCGGAAAACCATTTCCCTTATTAATTGTACTATTTCCTCATGCCTTCTTCGGGAGAGATAGAATATAATAGCGGTCAATGGCCTTCAGGATGAATTCCCAGGGCTGGGCGAATTCACAAAATGCCGTTCTGAAAGGAGTATTGATGCTTTCCGATCGCGTCCGAGGGCTTCAGGCAAGCGGGATCCGCAAAATCTTCGAAATGGTCGCATCGATGGAGGATCCGATCGATCTCAGTATTGGCCAGGCAGACTACGATGTACCGGAGCCGATCAAGGAAGCGGCGATCAAGGCAATCAACGAGGGTTTCAATCGCTACACGGTAACCCAGGGCATTCCAGAACTGAACGAGAGGATCAGGGACAAGCTCAAGAAGCAGTACGGCTACGAACCTGACAAGACCCTGGTCACGAGCGGCGTGTCGGGCGGTCTTCTCCTTTCGTTCCTCAGCCTTGTCAATCCGGGCGACGAGGTGCTCCTGCCGGAACCCTATTTCGTGATGTACAAGATCCTCACGGAATTGGCCGAGGGCGTGCCCGTCTACTACGATCTCTATCCTGATTTCCGTCTCACCCGGAACGCACTGGAATCGAAGATCACGGACAAGACGAAACTGATCCTCATCAACTCGCCGTCCAATCCGACAGGCAGCGTCCTGGACTCCGAGGAACTGAAAACGATCGCCTCCGTGGCGCGCGCCCACGACCTGCTCGTGGTGAGCGACGAGATCTACGAGCAGTTCGTTTACGACGAGCCGTTCCACAGCATCAGCGAGTTCTGTCCCGAAAGGCTGATCCACCTCGGTGGATTCTCGAAAACATTCGGCATGCCCGGATGGCGTATGGGATATGCTACCGGACCGTCCGAGATCCTCGACAAAATGACGATTCTCCAGCAGTTTTCATTTGTTTGCGCTCCCTCCTTTGCACAGAAAGCGGTCCTTTACGCGCTCGATCACGACATGAGCGAGTCGGTGGATCTCTACCGGAGCAAGAGGGACCTCGTCTACAATGGACTGAAGGATTCATTCGATGTCGTGCGTCCTGGCGGCAGCTTTTACATCTTCCCCAGCCTGCCCCGCGGTGTGAAAGGGGCCGGTTTCGCGAGCGAAGCGATCAAGAAGAACGTACTCGTCGTTCCAGGCACGGCCTTTTCGGCGAGGGACAGTCATTTCCGGATTTCATTCGCCGCACCCGACGAGAAACTCGAGCAGGGAATGGAGATCCTGTCCGAGCTTGCGCGATCGATGAGCGTTGCGGAAAAACTCGGGGGGGCGATAAAAAAAAAGGCGCCACTAGCGGCTGAGGGCTGACAGAGAGCGGTTTGAGGAAGGGATTTGATCTATAGGGTGCAGGATCGATGGTTGGGGCTTCAGACAGCGTCAAAACCGGCTACATCCAAGAGATCTTCCATTCCATCCAGGGAGAAGGTCTCTGGGCGGGCCGCATGCAATATTTCGTGCGGCTCAGAGGATGCTCCATCGGCTGCCGGTTCTGCGACACACCGGGAGCTTTTTTCAGCCACTCCGATGTGCAGCGCGATCTCGGGTCGACGCTCTACAACGAACCCCTTCCGGTTTCCACGGTCGTACAGATCCTCGAAAAGGAGATGAAGCGCAGGCCGGGCGCCCACTCCTTCGCGATCACCGGCGGAGAACCGCTCGAGCAGGTCGATTTCGTCGAGTCCCTTGTGACCGTGCTCAAAGAGGCATATCCCCAGTGGCCCATTCTTCTGGAGACGGCCGGGCTTCACTGGAAAGCCCTTCAGAGGGTGATCAACCAGGTCGATCTGATCTCGATGGATTTCAAGCTGCCGTCGACGTCGGGACTTCACGGAATTCGATTCGAACACGAAAGATTTCTCGATGCTCTCAAGGGGTATCGTTTCTATGTCAAGCTGATCGTCGACACCCGCACCCCGCATCGGGAGGCTCTCGAAGCCGCCCGCGCCGTGGCAGCGGTCGATCCCGATGCACCCCTCTTCCTGCAACCGGTGACGCGCGAGGGCAGGATCTGGGGAGGCGCCTACCTTCTCGATCTCTGGGGAGCGGTCAGGGAGGTTCATCGCGATGTGCGTGTCCTGCCCCAGATTCACAAATCTTTGTCACTGAGTTGAGCAACATGCCCCAAGTCCCCGTTATCGCAATCGTCGGCCGGCCCAATGTCGGCAAATCATCACTTTTCAACGCCATGATCGGCAAGCGGGTCTCGATCGTCGATCCCACGGCCGGGGTGACGCGCGACAGGATATCGGCCGAGTTGACCTATTCGGCGCGCACCTTCGAACTGATCGATACGGGCGGGATCGGCCTCTTCGATCAGACCCTGCTCAAGGGCGAGATCGAGGAACAGATCGCCCTGGCGATAGACCTGGCCGACGCGCTGATCTTCGTGGTCGACGTGCGCGAGGGGCGCACACTGCTCGACGAGAATGTGGCCGCCCTTCTCAGAAAGAGCCGCAAACCGGTGGTGCTCGTGGCCAACAAGGCCGATACGCCGCAGCTCGAGGAATTGCGCCACGGATTTCACTCGCTCGGATTCGGCGAACCGCTTCCCGTGTCGGCTGCCGAGAGACGGGGTGTGTTTTCGGCCATCGACAGGATCTACGACCTCATGCCCGTTCCCGAGGCCGAGGACGTCGATCCGACCGACAGCGACGATAAACCGGTCAAGGTCGCCGTGGTGGGGCGGATGAACGCGGGCAAGTCGACGCTGGTGAATTACCTGGCCGGCGAGGAGCGCGTCATCGTTTCCGATCTACCGGGCACCACGCGCGATTCGGTCGACGTGGCCTTCCGGATCGGCGGGCGCGATTACGTTGTCATCGACACGGCCGGGCTCCGGCGCAAGAGGGCGATACAGGATTCGGTCGATTTCTACGGGCAGGCGCGCGCCGAACGGTCGATCCGCCGCGCCGATGTGGTGATCCTCATGCTCGACGTGACGCGCGAAATCGCCACGGTGGACAAGAAGATCGCCGACCTCGTGATCTCGAGCTACAAGCCTTGCGTCCTGACCGTGTCGAAATGGGACCTGACCGAGGGCCATACCACGGGCGAGTACGAGGAATATATCAACGACCGGCTGCGGGGATTCCACTACATGCCACTCTCCTTCATCTCGTCGAAGGAGAGCGTCAACATCGAGTCGACCTTCGAGCTCGTGGCCGAAATGCACGACCAGGCCTCGATGCGCGTGAACACGGCGCAGATCAACAAGGTCCTCGAGCAAGCCGTGGCCCGGCGCGCGCCGCAGCTGCGCAAGTCGCGGCTCGCCAAGATCTATTTCGGCATGCAAGTCGATATACGGCCACCGACGATTGTCGTGTTCGTGAACGATATCCGGCTCTTCAACCGCGATTATCGCCGCTACCTGGGCAATCGGTTTCGCGAAGCCCTCCCCTTCAAGGAAGTGCCGATCAAGATCGCCCTCCGCGGAAAGGACCGCGCGCGCGACGGGGCGCAAGGCCACAAACCGCTCTAGGATTCGAGGAGGACCGAATGGCGCGTTTGGAAATCGGCGGCGCGACGATCGAACTCGTCCGGGGAGATCTCACACGTGATCGATCGGATGCGATCGTGAATGCCGCGAACTCGAGCCTTCTCGGCGGGGGGGGCGTGGACGGAGCGATCCATCGCGTCGGCGGCAGCGCGATTCTGGCCGAATGCCGCGCGATCCGCGAGAACCTTCCCGACGGCCTTCCCACCGGCCAGGCAGTGATCACGACGGGCGGCAACCTCGGCGCGCGGTACGTGATTCACACGGTCGGGCCCATCTGGTCTGGGGGGCGGGAAGCGGACAGTGAAGACCTGGCTTCCTGTTACAGGAATTCGCTCGCCCATGCCATGGAGAAGCGTCTCCGGTCAGTGGCCTTTCCGTCGATCTCCACCGGAGCCTACCGGTACCCCGTGGACCAGGCCGCGTCGGTGGCTCTCCGGGCCGTGAAGGATTTTCTGCTCGCCAATGACCACACCTTTCGGTCGATCAGGTTCGTTCTTTTCTCGGAGAGCGATCTCGAAACGTACAAGGCGGCACTGGAGAAACTTTCGCGATCAGAATAAACGCTCCCTTTCCGAGCCGGCCGGTTCAGAGACTTTTCGCCTCGGGATCGTGGTTTTCGAGAGCGCGTCGCGCTCGGCGCGAATCGTCGGTGGCGTAACAGTAGACACACCCTGCCTGGCAGGTGTTGTAGGCGCCGATATCCCTGCTCGCCGCGCAACGGCAGCCTTCCCGGGTGGGGCGCGTTTTGAGTTTCATCCCGGGGAGATCGGGCCGCAGCCTGGCGATCAGATCGGGATCGACGCACCGTCCCCTCTCGATCCCCGCCTCGTCGAGAAGAACCGCCGAGCAGCTCACGAGCTCGATCCCGCGGGATGCGGCCAGGTCTTTCAGGTCCCTCGCCAGGGCGATCTTTTCGTCATCCGTCGGATCGCGACAGACGTCGTTCGTCTCCTTTGCGAGACGGCTCAGAGTGCGGCTTGTTTTCCGATAGAACTGAACAAAGCTCGTGTGGCAGAGATGGGTCTTTCCCTCCAGTCTGCGGGCCAGGTTCTCGAAGGCGCGCAGGTGGGCGTCGCGGTTCATCCTGTCGGAGAGGAGGATCGGATCGTAGCGCCAACGAACGGCGTCGGGTCCCAGCAGGTCCGATACCCTTTCGAATCCGGCGAGAACGTCGGCCCGATCGTGAGCGGGCGGTTCGAAAGGAGGACCGTATCCGTTGACGGTGTAGAGGACGACCGACCGGTAGCGGCGTCGCACCTGCTTGTCGAGCACAGGAACGAAAGGCGAGGCGTTACGCGTCCAGAAAACGAAAGCGATCACATCCTCGGGCAGGATGCTCACCCGATGATTCTGGCCTCCGAAGGGATTGCGATAGACCGCATAACCCTCGCGCAGCCGATTGCTGAACCATTCGCCGTACCAGGCGGGGATATCGGTCCGGCGCGATGCCGAGATGATGTTCATGACTTGCGCCTTCGGAAGAGGACTCATTACCTTCGATCGTCCGAGATTATAAGAGCTGTCGCCTTCGACACAAGGCGCATTCCCCGAGGGACGACCCGCTGAACATTGACAGGAATCGCCTGAATTGATACACAGGATCGATTGCAGACTGCTCCAAAGAACGCTGCTTCGCGGGAGCACCGAGCGAAATAAAAAAATGAGGACAAGTTCATGATCAGACCTCTCTTGTTTTTCACGATCCTGCTCGCCCTGGGCTGCGTCGGTTGCGGTTCCCACTGGATGGAACTCCGCGTCGAAGATGTGAGCTATTCCGATCTGTATCAGCTGACCTGTCACGTCATCGATCGGGAGGGGTTCAGGATCTCCGAGGCCGATCCGCATCTGGGCACGATCGTCTCCTCGTGGAACTACAACAAGATCACCGATGTGGGGCGTTTTCCGATCAGGCGGCAGCTCGAGGCCAAGATCGAGCGCGACGACGAATCCTATCTCGTCATCGTCAGGATCGACCAGGAGGCGAACCGCGACGGTTACGGTGTGAGCGACCCGGAGCTGAGCTCCTACTGGGACGAGTACGGTTGGGACTACAAGACGTGCGAGACGATCTTGAAGAAGATCGAGATCCAGGTCAAGGAGTACGGCCCGTCGGACGAGTTCTACAAGCGCTTCAGGGAAGCGGAGGACCTCAAATCCACCGTCCCCGAAGTGTTGAAATAGTCCGCTCGCAAGGCCTCTCACCTCCGGCCCGTCAGCTGCCGGCGATCCGCGTCTCCAGATCGTGAAGGATGTTCATGAACGACGCGAAGGTGTCGTGAGGGGTGGGGTGGGGGCTGAAGTAATCGTGAACCACACCGTCTGCCGCTCCCTTGGTCGACATGTAGTAGAGGTGGTCCGACGCGGTGAGCCTGCGCCAGTCGCGCAAGAGAAGCGGATCCCCCGAAGCCTTGATTCCCGCCTCCAGGTCATAGAGAGCCCTTGCCGCGTTCTGCTGCATCGGATTGCCGAGCCACGCCGAGAGGTCGCGCGCCTCGTCGGCCCATGACAGGTACTCGCGCACCCTGTAAGTGTCTTTCGGCTCGAACCTGTCCGCCACGTCGCCGGGACTGCTGATCCGCGTCCCGTCGATCGCGAGGTAGGCGGCCGCCATCTCCTCGAAAAAGGCGAAAATTCCCGTTTCGGCGAGAAGATGCTCTCCAAAGGTCTCGTAGTCCATGAACAGATTGACACAATCGCCCGGCGCCCGGCGGAGGCTTTCGGCAAAGGGGATCGGCTCGAGAGGCCAGCCGATCCAGCTCCGGTCGGCGAAACGGAACGCGATGTCGTCCGAGAAGCGATAGTCCTTGAGGAGCAGGCGCACCTCCTTCCCCGCCGACCAGTAGGCGCGATGGCACGATTTCCCCTCGAGCAGGCGACCTAGACCCTCGACGAGAACCGACTCGTACCCGAGACGGCCGACGATCGGGGCGAGATCGTCCCGATAGATCAATTCGGTGTTGCGAAAGCTCCTCGGCGCGACGCCAAAAAGCTGCCGCGTTCTCCGGCGATGGGTCGCGATCTGCTCGCCGAACTCGTCGGGCGAGAAGACGAACGCGAGGGAATGGGAATCGGTCTCGCCCAGAAATTCGGCCACACCCGAAGCGCCGAGGGCGGCGAACGATTCGATCGCCTCGGGCGCGTCGGCGGCAAGCTGTTCGAGCGCCGCGCCGGAGATGCTGTATCCGACGCGGAAGCGGTCCCCGAAGCGGTCGGCAAGTCGGCTCATGAGGCGATTGGCAGGGAGGTAGCATTTCTTGACCGCCCTCAAGAGGTGAGAACGGTTGAGTTCGTCGTCGAAGTAGGTCGTGCCGTGATCGAGGTATCCGAAGGGCCGGATCCGGAAGGGTTGGTGTACCTGGAAATAGAAGCAGACCGTATCGGCCATCTTTCGATCCTCGACGTCGGGACCTACTCGGGGTTCGGAAAGCGGCCGGACTCGGACAGCACTTCCCTGTAGACCGCCTTGCACCGCGAAGCAGGGTGATCCCATGTGATGGTGCGCGCCTCGGCCGCACCGCGTCCCGCCATTTCGGAGGCGTACTGCGGATCGCGCAGAAGGCGCACGACGCCATCGGCGATCGCGTCCACGTCCCAGTAGTCGACTTTCATCACGTTGCTCACGACCTCGGAGATTCCCGACTGGTTCGATACGACCACCGGAGTGCTGGCGTACATCGCCTCCAGGCAGGAGATCCCGAAGGGATCCGAAACAGAGGGCATGACGAAAACATCGGCGGCGTCGAGCACCCAGAGGACCTGATCGCCTTCGAGGAATCCGGTGAAGAGCACGTTCTGCGAGATGCCCAGTTCGGCTGTCCGCTCCACCAGGGCGGGGACCATGTCGCCCGATCCGGCAAGAAGGAACACGGTGTGCGGTTCGGCTTGCAGGACCTTGGCGGCCGCTTCCACGAAGTGATTCGGGCCTTTCTGAGGTGTGATGCGGCCGAGAAATAGAACGAGACCGCCCTTGGTGCGCGGCGGCAGGGAGATCGGTTTGGCGTTCTCGAGCCTGCCCAGATGCTCCCGATTCAGGCCGTTGTGGATGACGGTGATCTTTTCCGGCGCGACGCCGTACTTGTCCACGACCATCCACTTGCTGCGTGCCGAGACGGTGATGATACGGTCCGCTCCGACGAGTCCCCGCCGTTCGATGTCCACAACCGGCGGCCAGACCCTGTCGAGGCAGCGGTCGTACTCGATCGAGTGGAGATGGATGACCAGAGGTTTTCCCGACACCTCGCGGGCGGCGAGGCCCGCGGGAAAGGTCATCCAATCGTGAGCGTGGATCACGTCGAAATTCTGTTTCGCCGCGATCGTCCGTGCCTGGAGGGCGAGCTTGTCCACCGCCGCGAGGAGGTCGCCGCCGTAGAGATCCTGATCGTAGCCTTCCTGGAACAGTGTATCTCCATTGGAGAGGATGATCGGTTTCGGACCGCCCGCGTAAGGATTCAGGCTTGGCGGCACCCGTGTCAAGCGGAAGAGCCCTCTCCGAACGGTTCCTGTTTCGGGAAAGCCGTTGCTCTCCGCCGAGACCGCTGACTCGGTCCCGTCATCATCGGGATCCTCGACGTCGCGGCTCGGAATGACAAAGCTCACGTCAACGCCCTGTGCAACGAGACTCTTGACCAGTCCGTGGCACGCCGTTCCGAGCCCTCCGGTCATGCGAGGCGGGAACTCCCAACCGAACATGAGAATTTTCACCCGATATTCCTTCCGCGAAAGAGGAGATCTTCGTTACTCTACTGCTCAATCTTTAATACCGCGCCGCACGAAATGCAAGCCGCCCTCAAAAGTTGCTCGCCTCCCCGGGAGGGATTCTCGGAGATTTCGTTGCTTGACCCGCTCGATTCAGCCTGATAATTATGCAATTTCTGAGGGGTTGTGGCAGCCCCGAGCCTGCTGGAATCATTGAGAGCTTTGGCCGAAAGGAATGGCATGCCGCGAGATCTCGTCCTGGGCAACGGAAATCTTCTGATCAACTACGATCATGATTTCAACATGCGCGATCTCTATTTCCCGCACGTGGGGCTCTACAACCATATCAACGGCTTTCGGAATGGTCTCGCCATCTGGGCGGACGGCGACTTTCGCTGGATCGATTCGAGCTGGGAGAGGCGGCTCGAGTATTTCAAGGACACGAATGTCACCCGCGTGAGGCTCGTCAATCACGAGCTCGGCATCCGGCTGCGCATGCATGGCTGCGTGCACAAGTACCGGAACATCTTCCTCAATCGCATCGGCATAGAAAATCTGAAAAACACGGCGCGCGAGATCCGGCTTTTCTTCTACCACGATTTCCGGATCCTCGAATCGGACATAGGAGACACGGCCTACTACAATCCGAACCTGCAGGCCATGATCCACTACAAGCGCGATATCTACATCCTCGTCAATCTCAAGACGGAGAAGGAAGGAATCTACCAGTTCCAGACGGGCAAGAAGGACTCCTGGCGCGACATGGAGGACGGCCAGCTCCAGATGGTGCCGATCACCCAGGGGCATGTCGATTCGGCCCTGTCGCTGCGCGTTTTCGTCGAGGCCGAGCAGACCCAGTGGGCGAGCTGCTGGCTGGCCGCGGGCCGCAGTCTCGAGGAGGTGGAGGAGCTCGACAAGAACGTCAAGGACGAGGGCGTCGAGCACCTGATGGAAGAGACATACATCTACCAGGTTTCGTGGGTCAACAAGGAGCTCAAGTATTTCTACGATCTCGATCCCGATATCGTCGATCTCTACAAGAGATCGCTCCTCGTGATCCGAACGCAGATAGACAACCGCGGCGCGATTCTCGCCGCCAATGACACCGACTATCTCAAGTTCAACCGCGACCACTACTCCTACCTCTGGCCGCGTGACGGTGCTCTCGTGGCGTATTCTCTCGACCTGGCCGGATACCGGGAGATCACGAAGCGCTTCTTTCAGTTCTGCAATCGGATCATCAGCAAGTTCCCCTACTTCCTGCACAAGTACAGCCCCGACGGAACGCTCGCGTCGAGCTGGCATCCCTGGTACCTGAACGAGAGGAGCCAGATCCCGATCCAGGAAGACGAAACGGGACTGGTGCTCTGGGCGCTGAACCACCACTACGAAACCTATCGCGATATAGAGTTTCTCGATGAGTGCTATCACAATTTCGTCCGGAAGTGCGCCGACTTCATGGTCGAGTACCGCGATCCATGGACCCGCCTGCCCGCTCCTTCCTACGACCTCTGGGAGGAGCGGATGGGTATCTGCACCTTCACGGTGGCGGCGGTATACGGCGGGCTCGTGGCCGCCGCCAAGATGGCCACCGTTCTGGGGAATTCCCAGGAAGCGCGGCGGTTCAAGACCGCTGCCGAGGAGATCGAATCGGCGGCGCTCACCTATCTCTACAGCGAGGAGCGCGGGCGTTTTCTGCGCATGATCAACGTCGATCCCTCTGGAGACATCATCGAGGACGACACTGTGGAGAGTTCCGTCTACGGCGTGTTCGCTTTCGGCATGCTGCCCGCAGACGATCCCCGCGTGGTGAGCACCATGGAGGCCGTGAGGGATCGGCTCTGGGTGCGCACCGATGTGGGCGGCATGGCGCGCTACGAGGACGATCATTACCACCAGGTGTCGCAGGACATCGCCGCGGTGCCCGGCAACCCATGGGTCATCTGCACCCTCTGGCTCGGCCACCACGCGGCGGAGTCGGCCGCATGTCTCGAGGATCTCGACAAGGTCAAGGAGATCCTGCGCTGGGTGGTGGAGAGGAAATCGTCGGCCGGATTGCTGGCCGAGCAGTACAATCCCTACACATCCGAACCCCTGTCGGTCTCGCCCCTGACCTGGTCTCATGCTTCGTTCTGCAAGGTCGTCAATCGTTACCTCTCCAAGTTTGCAGAACTATCTGGTGCCAGAGAAGAATCAGGACTTCCTCGTGCATGAGGAACATGCGATGACGACGACCGTTCTCCTGCTGTTCGCGATCCTCTTCGTTCCAGCCGATTCGGCGGAGCGGAAGATCACCGGTGAAGAAATTCTCGGCCATGTGAATGCCCTCTGCGATCGATCCCTGAACGGGCGTATGGCGCTCAACGTCGGTTCTCACCGGGCTGCGGAAATGATCGCCGCCTCTTTCGAGCGGGCCGGGCTCGAGGCGGCCGGCGAGACGGGCTACCTTCATTCCCTGAACGTGGTGCTCGACGTTCTCGAAAAGGATATCAATCCCGAGGGGGAAGAACTGGTCTACGAGATGAATCCGGCGGGCCTCACCGAAAGACGATGCCCCGTCGTGATGGCCCGCATCGAGGGGCGCAAGGCGGACGTGAAGGAGGAACTCGTTCTGGTCGTCGCCCGCTACGACGGCCAGGGACGGGACGGTCGGAAAATGGTCTATCCCGGCGCTGACCGCAACGCGTCGGGCGTCGCCGTCATGCTCGAGGTGGCCAAAGCCCTGGCCCGCCGCCCGGGCGGTGTCTACCGCACCGTTCTTTTTCTCGCCCTGCCTGCCGGCGAGGAGGGGATCTTCATGCGCGCCGCCGAGGATGGCGCCATCTACGAACGGATCGACAACTGGGTGCTCAAGTACCTCGTCACCTCGGGTGAGTGGGATCTCTTTCTCGAATCGGATCTGATCCGCATGCCGGGACTGGCCGGGGCCGAAGCACTGATCGCCGAAAGCCCCTTCCCCCTGAAAAAGATCCATGCCGTCGTCGATCTGAACATGGTGGGTAGAAAATCTTCCCTCGAGACAGGCACCGGCCGGAACGGGGAGGAGGCTGTCCGCGGCGCCCCCCGAGAGGACCGGGACCGGGCGCACCCTCGCGACCTGGCGGTGGTGGGAACCGAAACCGGCGAGGGGCTAAAAAAAACCGTCGAGAAAGCGTGCCGGGGCGGCGCGCTCGAGGTGTCGATCATTTCCTTCGACGAAATCAAGCGGCAGGGCATCGGGAGAACGACCGAGTCGATCTGTTTCGTACGGAAGAGGATTCCGTCGCTCTGGATCACGACCGGGCCGAAGGATGACCACGGCACGGAAAAGGACAGCCCCGAAAGTCTCGATCGAGACCAGCTCGAAAAGACCGCCCGTTTCGCCTACCGCCTCGTGAAGGTTCTCGCCAACGAGAAAGACAGCCACACCTTTGCCCGGTGATCCGATCCGCGAAGAGGGGGGGCTCCGGTCGCGGGTATCGCGCACTGAGCCCCTTTCTAGCTGAACACCTTCTTTTCCAGACCGTCGAACGCCGCCGATACGAGGCTCTCCACGTCGAGGGCCGTCTCCGCCCTTTCCACCTCGTCGATGGAGGCCGCGATTTTCGGTTTGCGCGGCTGGAACACGGTGCAGCAATCGGGATGGGGCTGGATCGAGATGTCGTAGGTGCCGATCCGCCGGGCGAGAGCGATGATCTCTGTCTTGTCGTAGCTGATCAGGGGGCTCAACACGGGATAGTCGGCCACGGCACCGATGCAGCGGATGTTCTCCAGGGTTTGCGACGCCACCTGGCCGAGGCTCTCGCCGGTGACGAGTGCGAGGGCGCCCTCGCGCGTCGCGAGCCTGTTTGCGAGCCGCACCATCATCCGCCTGTAGAGCACGGTGCGGAGCGGTTCGGGGCAGGCCTTTTTTATGGCAACCTGGATATCGGCAAAGGGCGCCACGAAGAGCGCCGCACCTCGCTGAAAGCGGGCGAGGCACTGAACGAGCTCTTCCACCTTGGTCAGGCTTCTGGCGGAGATGAACGGATAGGAGTGGTAGTTGATGAACAGCATGCGCGCGCCGCGTTTCATGGCGAGCCAGGCCGCCACCGGAGAATCGATTCCGCCCGAGAGAAGGGTCACCGCGCTGCCGAGGCAGCCCACGGGCATGCCACCCGGCCCCTCGATCCTGCGCGAGAAGAGGAGCGCCTCGCTCCGACGGATCTCCACGCCAAAAGTGAGGCTGGGATTGTTGAGGTCGACCTTGAGCCGGCCGAATGACTGCAGCAGTTCGGCGCCGAGGCGGGACGCCACGTCCATCGAGGTGTGTTCGAAAGCCTTGTGGCTCCGCTGGCAGGTCACCCGGAAGGGCACCTCGTCGTTCCCGGCGAAAAGGGCCAGAGCCTCTTCGATGAGCCGGGGCGCGTGGCGGAAAATCGTTTCCAGATCGGCATCGACCGAGATTCCCGGGGAGACCGACGCCACGCCGAAGACCTGCGCAATCGCGGCCGCGGCCCGCGCCGGGTCGGCCGGATCGCGAACGACGAGCCGGCCATGGGGACGTTCCACGGGACCGTGCTGCTGGCCGCGGAGCGCGTGTTTCACGTTGGACACGAGGGCTTTCTCGAACTCGGGCCGGTTGCGGCCCTTGAGGCCGATCTCCGAGTAACGGATCACGATGACCGGTTCCGGTGTCATGGGATCCCCACCTCCCTGAGATAAGCCACCTGTTCGGCCAGGACCGCGCAGGTCCGCTCCATCTCGGCATCCGAATTCAGGTGGGAGAAGGAAAAACGGATCGTGCCGCGCGCCATCCGGCTCGAAACACCCAGTGCCAGGATCGCTTCCGAGATCGAGGAGTCCGCCGCATGGCACGCCGAGCCGGCCGACACCATGATGCCTTCCGTCTCGAGATGGTGGAGCAGAACCTCGCCCAGGAGGCCCGCAAAGGAGACGCTCAGGATGTGCGGCAGGTAGGATGAGTCGCTTCCGTTGATCCGGATGTCGGTGATCTCCTTTTCGATGAAATCCTTCAGGCGGGAGCGGAGCGCATCGGTCCGCCCGGTCCGCTCCCTCCTGGCAAGGAGGGCGCGGTCGAGCGCCTCGGCAGCACCGATGATGGCTGCCGGATTTTCGGTGCCCGACCGGCGGTTCCGTTCCTGACCGCCACCGGCAAGGAGAGGCTCGATCTCCGCCTCCCGGTAGAGCGCCACGATCCCCGATCCCTTGGGGCCGAAGAGCTTGTGGGCCGACAGGGTGCACGAATCGACACCCCATCGCGCGGGTTCGAAATCCACGCACCCGATCGATTGGACCGAATCGAGATGGAACCATGTCCGGGGACTGGCCGATCTCACGACCTGCCCGATCGCGGCAGCGTCCTGGATCGTGCCCACCTCGTTCGATCCGTGGATCACGCAAAGAAGGGCGGTCTCCTCCTCTCGGAGCAGGTCCTCGAGGTGGTTCAGGTCGATCCGGCCCGATGAATCGTTCGTGGCCGAAACCACGTCGAACCCTTTTGCGGCCAGAAGCGCCGTCGTCTCGGACACCGAGGGGTGTTCGAGACGGGTGGTGATGATCCGAGACGTTTTTCTGCCGGCGGTCAGGCCGCGGATGAGCAGGTTGTTGGATTCAGTCCCGCCCGAGGTGAAGATCACGGCCGCCGGTGAGACCCCGAGATGGGTGGCGATACGAGCCCGCGCGTCGTCGATCGCCTGCCGCACGTGCTGTCCAGGCGGGTGAACCGAGGACGGATTGGCGAAATGGTCGCGCAGCCAGGGCATCATTTTCTCGAGTACAGCCGGATCGAGGGGGGTTGTGGCGGCATTGTCGAGGTAAATCGTGTTTTTGCTTTTCATGGTCAATCCTCAAGAGGAGGATAGCGTTCGGCCGTCGGGCTGACAAGAGGCGGCCCCGTCCGGTTCGTCGCTCGTGAAGAGAAAAATATCCAGGGAGTACATTTCACGGAATTGATTCTTATAATTCCTATGAACCGTGGCTCTTTAAGACAGGTTTCGAACAGGGCCTGAGCGGGAGAGATATCTTTCTCTCTCCCCGGGCTCTCAATTCATCAGAGGTTCGAGGACATGAAGATACTATTCGTCGGTTCCGGTTTTCTTCCTGAAAAAGTGGGCGCCATGGAACTGCACATGCAGTTCGCGGCGAAGGAGCTGATCAAGCAGGGGCACGATGTGCTCGTCGTCTGCAGGGAGTACTCGCCCGGCAAGGAAGAGTACGCCGTGGAGAGCACCGAGTTCGAGGGGATCCCGGTGAGACGGCTGAACCACAAGTTCTCCCAGTGGGACAGCTTCGAGATGATGTACTCCAATCCGGAGATCGTCCGGACCTTCGAGGGGATCTTCCGCGAGTTCGAACCGGACGTCGTGCACATTCATCATCTCTTCGCACTCACCCTCGACATTGTCGACTACGTGAAGGTGACCGGCGTACCTCTTGTCATGACATTGCACGACTACTGGCTCGGCTGCCCTCGGCGGCAGCGGATCACCGCTTCTCTCGAGGCCTGCCCCGAGGTTGTCCTCGACAGGTGCGTGCACTGCCTCCGCGGTTTGTGGCCCGCCTTCTTTTCGGCCCACGACGAGAGCATCTCCAAGGAGGAAGCCGACAGGCAGGACAGGGCGCGCCTCGAGAAGTATCACGACAAGGTGAAGAGCATTCTGGGCAAGGCCGACAGGCTGGTGGCGCCGTCGCGCTTCGTGCAGAGGATTTTTGCACGGTACGGGATCGAGAAGAGGGCGATCTCGATCGTGCCCAGCGGTCTGGACAAAACCCGTTTCGAGGGAGTCACGCGAAAACGATCGACCATATTCCGTTTCGGATATCTCGGACCGGTCATTCCGTCCAAGGGGGTCCATATCCTGATCGAGGCATTCCAGACGATCGGCGGCTCGGACTGCGCCCTCGAGATCTGGGGCGAGGTCATGCCCTTTCACAAGGACACCAACTACGGCCACCGCCTGGCGATCCTCGCAAAGGGGTGGGAAACATCGATTCACTTCAACGGCCGCTACGACAATACCGATGTGGCCGAGATCCTTTCGTCGATCGACGCGCTCGTTGTCCCTTCCCTCTGGTACGAAGCCTATCCGATGACGATCCAGGAGGCCTTCCTGGCGGGCACTCCGGTGATCGTTTCCAACTTCGGCGGCCTGTCCGAGGCGATCGAGGACGAGGAAACGGGACTCCTGTTCAATGTGGGCGACAGCGTTGACCTGTCGAAGAAGATGAAGAGAATCAAGGAGAACGCCGCTCTGCGCCAGGCCCTGGCCGACTCTCCAAAGGATGTCAGGTCTGCCGAAGAGAATATCGCGACCCTCATCGAAATTTACAGTAGTTTGAAGAGCGGTCGAGCCGATGTGTGAGAACAACCTCTACCGGGGGCGAATCTGAATGAAACTGTCTGTCGTCATACCAGTGTACAACGAGCGGGAGAGCCTGCTCGACGTGATCGAGAAGGTGAGCGAATCGCCTTTCGACAAGGAGATCATTCTCGTTGACGACGGGTCGACGGACGGCACGCGCGAGATCCTCGAAGGGATCGATCGGGAAGGCATCAGGATCTTCTTTCACGAGAAGAACGCCGGGAAGGGCGCCGCCATCAGAACCGGATTCGCCCAAGTCGAGGGAGACATCGTACTCATCCAGGACGCTGACCTCGAATACACGCCCGACGACTATCCCGTTCTCCTGCAGCCGCTGCTCGATCAGAAGGCCGACGTGGTTTTCGGATCCCGCTTCCAGGGCGGGGTGCACCGGTGCCATCTCTTCTGGCACTGGGTGGCGAACAAGGCGATCACCCTCCTTTCCAACATGCTGACCAACCTCAATCTGACCGACATGGAGACATGCTTCAAGGTCTTCAGAACGGAGGTGGTCAGAAAGCTTCACCTCAAATCGAACCGGTTCGGTATCGAACCGGAAATGACGGCCAAGGTCGCCCGGCTGGGCTGCCGGATTTTCGAGGTGCCTATCTCCTACTACGGCAGGGACTACTCGGAAGGGAAAAAGATCACCTGGAGGGACGGGATCGCCGCGATCTGGCATATCATCAAGTTCAACATTTTCGACCGAAGTATCTGAGTCCGGAGGCCGGGCATGCTCGATTCGTGCCGGATGACGGCGATCGTGGGGGGGCTCTTCGTGCGGGTGGCGGTCCGCTCGCCCGCCTATCTGCTTCTCGTCCTCGTCGCATCGCTTGCGGTCATGGCTGCCACGATTCCTGTCTCGCCCGGTGTCGTGGCTGGTGAAGCGCACTACCTCGAGGCGGGCGCCTCGACCCTCCTCCTGGGCGGTGTCCTCCTTTGCGTCGTTCTGCTGCCCGGTCTGCAGGTCGCGAGCCGCGGCCGCTGGAACGAGGAGACTCTACTTTCTTTGCCCGTGGAGCCCGAGGTCTTCACGCTCGGCGTTTTCGTGGGTTTCGGCGCGGCGGTCGGGATCTACACCGTCATCTGCGGGGGGGTGTTCATCGTGACCGCCCAGTCGGCGTGCTCCCTGACGGGGCTCGGCAACCTGCTTCTATCCGCCGCATCGTGCTTCCTGCTGAGTCTGACCGTGGCCGCCATGGTGACCGCTTTCCGTGCGGTCCTCGCACCAGTGCCCGCGCTGATCGCTGTCGTGCTGCTCGTCGTTGCCGGTCAGGCCGGCTCCTTCTGGCCGGCGGCAGTCTCTTTTTTCTTGCCGCCTTTCGATCTTCTCGATCCCGGGAGCCTGGCGCGGTGCAGCGCCGGTACCGTGCGGGATCGGGCGCATGGTGAGATCTGCCATGCTCTGGGGCATGGTGTGGCGTGCGTCGGTTTCTACCTCTGCCTGGCGGTGGTCCTGCTCAAGGCGCGCCGGTGGCGGGCGCCGATCGGCCAGACCGTCCGGGGATAAATGGACTCTCTACGAGAGTCTCAGGGAAGGGGTCATCCCTTCTGGAAGTTCGGGTGCTTTTCGTTTCCGAGATCGACGGCGGATTCGCCGCGAGCGATCCGCTGGAAGTTTTCGATCTCTGCCACGAATCTCTTGGAGGGACGGTACCCGTCGAGATAGTTGCCCAGGAAAGTGCCGTCCGGCTTGAAGAAGAGATAGGACGGGCTCTGCGTGAGGCCGAAGTGTTCGATCACTCCCTCATCCTCGACCGTGATCCTGACGTGAACCAGCTTGCTCAGAGCCTCGATGACCGGCTTCTTTTTCAGAACACGGTCCATATCGACGCAGAAGTTGCATGTGTCGTCATAGAGTTCGACCAGGACGAGTTTGTCTTCTGCCTTGCCCTTCTCGAGAGCCGCGATCATGTTGGCCGGGCGTTCGTAATCCTTCGGGCTGTCGCCTGCTGGATCGTCCACGGTTCCCTTTCCGCCGTTCTTGCCGTTTTCCTCCGGTCCACAACATGCGAGAGACAAGATGAGCAGGGAAAGAACACTGAAAACAAAGATCCACGATCCTCGATTCGTGAGAGAGAAAATCATGATGTATTCACCTCAATTCTGAAAAAATGGGAATTCTGGACTCAAATTCTTAAACGATGAACAAAAGTCGTTCAACGGAATAATCGCAAAAAAGGGTGCAACAGCGTCACCACGAACTGCAATATTTTGCTCAAAAACTATGGAAACGGGATCGCACCATTTCTTAAAATAGAACCTTTGATTTCCCAGATCGGAAATGCTCCCATAGGGGCGGTTCGAGATTTTGACCTTCCTCTTTTCGGGGGGTGTCTTTCCTCGGTAAACGAGGATCTCTTGCCGGGAAATTTCGTTTTTTCAAACTGCGAAACGACCCCACGTTTATTTTGTCGTTGGTCTTTTTAGATAAAGGAGGCGGATTTATGTCTACTCTCAAGGAAAAATTCAGAGCCAAAGCCGATGAACTTGCTCCCAAGATCAGGTCGGCGCTCAAGGAGCACGGCGACAAGGTCGTCTCCGAGGTGACGCTGAATCAGGCTTATGGCGGCGCCAGGGCGGTCAAGTGCATGACGTGGGAAGCGTCCCTCCTCGACCCGAACGAGGGTATCCGCTTCCGCGGCTACACCATCCCCGAGTGCCAGGAGAAACTCCCCAAGGCTCCGGGCGGCGCCGAGCCCCTTCCCGAAGGGATGTTCTACCTTCTTCTGACCGGCGACATCCCCACTGACGACGAGGTCAAGGAAGTCACCGAGGAGTGGAAGAAGCGCGGCACCCTTCCTGACTACACCGAGAAGATGCTCGATAGCCTTCCCACCGACATGCATCCCATGACCCAGTTCTCCCTCGGCATTCTGTCGATGCAGAAGGACTCGATCTTCGCGAAGAAGTACCGCGAGGGAATCAAGAAGACCGATCTGTGGGATCCCATGTACGAGGACGTGATGAACCTCCTCGGCCGCCTGCCGGCCGTGGCCGCCAAGGTCTACAACCGTGCCTACAAGAACAACCAGAAGATCGACGCCGATCCGAACCTCGACTGGGGCGGCAACTTCGCCCACATGATGGGCTACGAGAACGAGCAGTTCAAGGAACTGATGCGCCTCTATCTGTCGATCCACATCGACCATGAGGGCGGCAACGTTTCGGCCCACACCACGCGTCTCGTCGGCTCGACCCTGTCCGACGCGTTCTATTCCCTGTCGGCCGGAATCAACGGCCTCGCAGGTCCTCTCCACGGCCTGGCCAACCAGGAAGTGCTGCGTTGGATCATGGAAACCAAGGAGAAGCTCGGAGGCTCCCCGGACAAGGAACAGATCAAGAAGTTCCTCTGGGATACGCTCAATAGCGGCCAGGTCATCCCCGGCTACGGCCATGCCGTGCTGCGCAAGACCGACCCGCGCTACTCGGCGCAGAGAGAGTTCGCTCTCAAGCACCTGCCCGACGACGAGATCTTCAAGATCGTCGGCGGCATCTACGAGGTCGCGCCCGACATCCTCAGGGAGCACGGCAAGGCCAAGA
>CAZUHB010000012.1:9221-118666 GCA_964620445.1 uncultured Phycisphaerales bacterium | reverse complement strand
GGCCCCTTTTAGGGGCCTTCCTCATACCACCTGCTATGCAGGTGGTGCTGATTTCCGCTTCGCCGATCGGCTTGCCTGGTGAGCTGCTCGAAGGAGTGTTGCGAAGAGACAGTGTCGATGAATCGCTACTCGGGGAGATCAATCGATGAAGAGCCGATCCCGTCGAAAACGCTGGCTGGCCCATGCCGCACTGCTGGGATGCGTTCTCCTGCCGGCATGCGTCAACCTTATCCCCCTGAAGACGCCGCTCACCGAGGCGATCGAGAGCCGCCGCACGGACGAGGCGGTCGCCCTTGTTCGTGAAGGCGCGTGGAACGACCGGGTCAACCTGGCGCGCGAACTGCCGATCCACGTAGCGGCTCGATTGAACGACGCGGACGTGACGGCCGCCCTCCTCGACGCGGGCATGGCGATCGATGCTCCGGGAGGACGATACGGCTGGACGCCGCTCGCAGCGGCGTGCCGCGACGGCGCGATCGAGGTCGCCGCGCTGCTGCTGGAGAGGGAGGCGGACCCGAACTGCGCCGGCAAGAAGGGTGTCACACCCTTGCACGCCGCGGCGGGCCTGGCGCAAGAGGAAGCGGTGCGTCTCCTCCTCGACCACGGCGCGAAGATCGATGCCGCGAGCGTCAACGGCGAGACCCCGCTGGTCTGGGCCTGCACGAGCCGCGCCCGGAACTCCGCCAGGCGGAGCGCAACGGTCACCGCGCTGCTCGAGGCCGGCGCGGCGATCGATACGGGCAACAAGACCGGGCACACACCGCTGCACTTCGCGGCGTCGAGAACGGACGGCGATCTCCTCGGCTTGCTGCTCGCGCGCGGAGGGAACCTCGAAGTGCGCAGCAAGGATGGGATGCTGCCGATCCACCTCGCGGCGCTCGCCCGGAATCTCGAGGGCGTCGGGCTCCTGCTCGATGCCGGCCAGCGCCCCGAGCCTGTGCAGGAGTCGCGCGACGTCGGCGCGGCCACGTTCGAGGCGGCCGGCGATGTGTACAGAACACGGGATCGGCTCGAGGCGGCTGTCGAGTTCTATCGCCGCGCCGAATCGGAGTACCTTGCCCTGGCCGCCGACCTCTCCGGCCGGGGTGAGACGGCGAAGAGATGGGAGCTCTTCGGGAGGCTTCTCCTGGGCATGCTCGCGGGCGAGGTCAGGCAGCGCGCGACCCAGGCGTACGCGAGCGGCGATTTCAACAGCCCCTACATTTTTGCAGACACGGCTCTCGCGACGAGTTCCGACCGCAAGACCGGGCAGGCGAAAGGGGATCGGCTCCTCTCGCGGGCGCGCGTCATGGAGGAACTTGCCGCCAGTTGCAGGAAGAAGATCGACGCGATCGGCACGATCGACGGGTCGGATCGCGGAGTGCGGACCGGAAAGGAGCGCAATCGATGACAACGATGAGACACTACCTTGCAGCGCTACTCGCCTGCTGCGCGCTGGCGCTCTGTTCGATGAGTTGCCTCAATCCGGGTCCGCTGGAACCGACAACCGGCTTCCCTCCGCAAGGGCAGTTTCCGAAATCGTTCGTGCTGCACCTCACTCCGGAGTACCTGGGTTTTGGTTACGCCCTCGACCTGGGCTCCAGCCAGTGGTGGCAACATCCCATCGGGCCGGCACTCAGGGCCTCGACCACGAAGCTCGCGGAAAGCCTCGGCGTGCGCTACGAGGTGAGCGACGGAGCTGAACCGCCCGCTTGCATGGCGGACCAGGTGTTGATCACTCCCTCCATCTCGCAACTGAGGGCCGACGTGGGACTCCCCAGTTCGTCCGTGGAGATGATCCTGCTCTTCGACTGGACGATCACGTCGCCCGACGGTCGAGAACTCTGGAACGTGACCGCCGAGGGATTCTCCAGAGGCCCGCTCGGCAGCAGTATGAGCATGGGCGGCAACATGCAGGACTACCTGCAGTTCGCCATCGACCAGGCGATGAAGAAGAGTCGCGAAAGGCTCGTTGCCGACGATCTGCGGCAAGCGCTGTCCAGGTAGGAACCGGAGTGCGCGGTCCGTTCATCCGCCAGGCATGACGATTGACATCACCGCGAGCAGCCTGGTAGGATTTGTCCGAGTCAAGTCGCAGGGAAAAACAAATCTTGCAGGGAGTGCGTTCGATTCTGAGCTATCGATATTGACCAGTCACGATTGGATTTCGATCCCCGCAGGGATCTCAAAAATCGCGGTGGCATTCCCTTGTCATCTGCCGCCAGGGAGGATTCAAAATGGCCAGATCAGGGCCCGAAAAAAACACGATGGGAAGGGTTCGGAGATATTTCCCCTGCGCGCTCCTCCTGATTCTTCTGAACGCGACAGCGCCGATCGCGTGGAGCCATTCCAGGGCGGACAAGGTCGATGTGGAGAAGGTCGCCGCCACCGTGCCGACAGGCGAGGTCATTCTTCAGATCCAGAGGAAATACAAGGGCAACATCAAGAAACTCAAATCTCTCGAGGGCAAGATCGAGAAACATGTAAAAAAGGCTCTCGAGAAGACCTACTGGCGGAGCGGCGAAGGAGAGGGGACGGAGAAGCCCCTGAGCGAGCATCCATACGTTCTGTTCGTTCAGGGTTTGAGTCGATCGGCGATCACCGGCTCGCAGAATGCGGCCGCCGCCGATGAGGCGCAGAAGCTCCTCGACATCTTTCCGTGGAGCTCCGATCTCGAGCTGATCATCGGTCTGCAGGGAGGATCGGACAGACCCATACCGAGGCACAAGCGGGGCTTCATCGACCTTGGCGAAATGCCCGCGCCGCTGCCCGGATTTCCCGAGCTTCTGATCAACAGATACCTCTACGGAACGCGCGAGATCACGAGCTGGCAGTTCTGCGTGGTGCAAAAAAAATCTCTCGCCTTCGCGGGACGGACGAAATCGAACCGGAAGAACGCCATGGCAAAGGAGCTGCCGCCATGGGAAAGCGTCCGGCTCTATCTCGACGGGATTCTGCCGGAAGCCGTTCTATATGCCCTTCCCCAGATGACTCACGAAATTCACGGGAGGCTCGTCGACAGGCGGCGCACCGAGAGCGGCGATCTTGCCCGGATGGACGAGGTGTTGGCCTTTCTCGAGTCGAAGTGGAATGGATTCTATTTCAAGAACCCCTACACGAAGAAGACGGAGGCCTTCGTGCAGCCCATAAACGCTCTTGTCGCCGAGAGGGGAAGCTTCGCCTACCTCTTCCCCCTGAGCTCGGGACTCGCGGCGAGCGGCGATCTCCCTTTCATCTCCGACTGGATGTACCAGGCGCACGCACGGCGCTATCTGGGAAAGAACATCAGCATCGGAAGCTACATCAGAACCACGGAGGAAGCGAGGGAGTCCCTGAGCAGATTCAGGGCCGACAACACCTACCTGTCGCGGTACAGGTGCCTCGTCGACCTCTTCGTGAGGGCGATACTCGTTCCGAGCACGAGCTATCCCAGGTACCTGTCCGCCTTCGACTACCAGGGAGGCAAGAGGCCGCTCCGGGAAACAGGCGCCGCTGACCAGGATCTCGACATGCCGAGAAAGCACGCGCTCATCGCGTGGGCCTACGTGGGCAAGGACTTCGAGAAGCTGGCCGATCTGCTCCACGAGGAACTGATCGACAAGGGGGAAAACCGGTTTCCCGAGGATGTTTCCCTGCCCGTCCAGTTCACCATTCATGTTCGCAAGAACGAGACGGCGATGATGGACGCGATCATCGCCAGGATCAAGGATGGGGGAGGCGGGGAGGCCGCGGCCGACTTCGAGAGGGAATTCTCACCTTACCTCGACTACAGGTCGGAGTCCGGCAGTTACTACTCCGATTTCCTGGCCGCCAGCTATCACTCCTTCAACGAGCAGGTCTCGAAAGCCGTGCGGAAAGCCGCCTATGAATGTGTGCTGAAAGAGATCGGCACGAGGTGGCTTCACTAGCGGGTACGATATCGAGCCGGTTTCGAAAAGACCGGCTCCTAATCCGCCTTCGGCCTCATGATGTACTGGCCTGTCAAGGGTTCCAGCACGGCCCTGGAGATGAGAAGATCGTCGGTATACCGGATCAGATCGAAGATCGTTTTTCCGTTTTCGGTCTGAAGGTAGTTCTGTCTCAGGCCCATCCGGAAGAGGAGCTGAAGAATCGCGTTGAACTCGTGTTTGGCGATGATCTCGAAGTGTTCCGAAAAGACCGGTACGATCTCGTCCGACCTGATCGCCTCGAAGGGCGAGAGTTTTTCCAGCTTCGGCCGGCGGATCGCTTTGAGCGGTTTTTGCGATTTGCGAAGCCTGTTCCGCCGGAGGTCCTCGGGCAACATCTGGAGGATGTCGTTGGCGATCCGTATCCTGTCATCGGAGTACTGCATCCGCGCCTCCCCGATGTAGTCGTAGATCCACAGAATGCCGTCGGGAAGGAGGGATCGCCGGATCTCGCCGGCGAGGTGTTCGAGTTCGGTCACGTGGTGCAGGACGTTCTGGGCCACGACGAGGTCATACCGTCCCGCCTGAAGGCGGCAGCGGTTCAGATCTTGCCGTTCGTAGGTGATGTCCAGCCCATCGTCGCGGGCGATCTGCTCGGCACGCGCAAGGGATTCCTCGGCAATGTCGACACCCTCGAAGCGCGCGCAGACGCCGGTCTGGATGAGGTGCCGCTCCGCTCTCCCCTCGCCGCAGCCGAGGGACAGGCCGCGCTCGAAGGCGAGCTGATTTTCTTCCTTGAACCGGTTGAGGGAGAGGTGGCCGGTATTGTAACCGAGGGCGTTGGAGGCCTGCTGCTCCTGGCGGATGACGTCGTGGAGACGCGCGTCGGTCTGCCGTTCCTCCCAGTGGCAGCATTCGTCGCGAAGCTGTTCGTCGTAGGTGGAGGGCCGTTTGCGGAAAAACATGTTCGCTTCCTGAGATACCGTGATTCGAGATCGACCCGGCGGCCATGAGGCTGGCAATCTACCGCCATGATCGGAGGCGCGCAAGCATTAATCTCGGGAGGCGAAACCGGGGTCGCGGCCTGCGGCCGCGGGTGCCGTTCAGCGGGGGGGGGATTTTTCACGCGCTTTCGGTACCGACCGAAGAGTCCGAATGGGCATCCCCGTTCCTTCGAGAATGCGAACGATCCGCCCCTCCTTCCGGCGGGCGTATTTGGTACACTGATTCCCGACCGCCCGGTGGATGGTCGACCGGTCGGTTCTCTCTTTTCCTCTTGATTGGGATTGGAAATATGCTCGGAAGAAAATTCATTCTGACCGCCGCCGTCGTCTGTTTATTTCTCCTGACAACGGTGTTCGTCTATCCGCGGCGCGCCGAGGGACAGGAAGGTGTGCTCGCTGTCAATCCCGTTCCGCTCCCGGGGGAAGATGCCATGGATTTCGAAACCGCGGCCGTGGTCGGAGAGGAGATCAAGAAGATCAAGCTCTCCGATTTTCGGGGCAAATGGGTTTACCTGACTTTCATCCCGGCAGCATTCACCTTCGTGTGACCGACCGAACTCTCTGCAGTTGCAGAACGATTTGATGATTTCGAATCGGCGAACATCGCGGTGCTGGCGGTGAGCACCGATACCGAGTTCACCCATTTCATGTGGAAGAAGAAATCGCCCTGTCTCGCCGGTGTGCGCTTCCCACTGTGCGCCGATCCCAGCGGCGCCGTATCGCGGATCTATGGCGTCTGGCAGAAAGAAACAGGCCTGGACCACCGGGCTCATTTCCTCATCGATCCCGAGGGGAAGATCCTTGCCGTCGAGGTGGTCACGGCTCCGCTCGGCCGGAACGTGGACGAGATCTTGCGGCAGTTCGCGGCTCTCCAGGCGGTCAGGCGGAATCCCCGCAAGGCGGCTCCGGCGAACTGGAAGCCCGGCAACGATCTGATCGGCACGGGCACCGAGGATATCGGAGAACTCTGATCGCGCCATTCGGCCGCACCGTCGATGAGATCTCAGAGCCGTGCGATCTCGAGCTCGATCGAGAGGTTGCTGTGTCCACCGAAGAACAATCGGACGCTCTTCGCGCCGATGTCGAATATCCGGTTGTCATCGAGGTAGAGGGTCTGCCATCTGTTCTTCTCGACAAAGGGAGTGTAGGGTATGCCCGTCCCTTGAGCGACCTTTTCTCCATCGAGCAGATTGATTTTCCCGCGAATGTCCAGCCTGTATCTGGTGCCCATGACCTGTTTCGCCCTGAACCGGAGCGCGTAGCAGTCGAACAGGGGGACGATCGCGGGATTCCCGACAGCGGATTGATCTGCAACATCGACATCCCAGTGGGGTAACTGAGATCCCTCGACGCCGGCCCAGAGGGTCGCTGATTTGCCAGTGAGCAGCGGGATCCGGAACTCACCCAGTAGCCGTCTTCCTTTTCCGTATATCTTGCCGCTGACTTCCAGCGCCTCGCCGGGCGAGTTGAGCAGCTCGATTCTCGGACGGCTTTGATCGAGTATCTTTTGGGGAACCAGCCAGAGATGATGAAAATAGAGAAAGAGCTGGCTGATTCCCTCCTCGTCGCAATCGTGCCCCGGAAAGAGGAAAGTGGCTTCATCACCTTCAGTCATTTCGTGCTCGCTGATCGGCCGAAAAGAAGATCCGCAATAGGATTCCTCTTCCTCCCAAACTCCATCGCGCTCGAAAAGGGATGGGGCGATATCCGGAGCGTTCACACCCCGGCCGGTCGCGAAACCGGAGGGGATCACCTCGACGCAATAGGAGTCGTCCCCGGCGTTCCGGCCATCGGGGTATGAGTAATCGGGACTGTGATACAATTCTTCCAGGCTCAAGGTCGTCGCCAACGGCTCCGCCTGGCCGGTCACACGCAGCTCGAAGAGACAGCGGGTCTTGCCGCTCTTCGATTTCAGGATCGATGGAATCCAGAGAACCTTGCCTTCCGGGATCACCAATGATCCGGCAAAGCTGGTAAAACCGATTTCCGGATTCTCCGTAAAGCCGGACGACTTCTCGAAGGAGGTCAGGGTCCCTTGTTGCCTCTCCACTTTATTCTCGGCCGGTCGGCCCTCTTCCGGCTCATCGCCGGCCGATGGTCCGTCGCCCGGTTGAGTCTCCTCCTGACCACCATCGGTGTAAGTCGCGATCGATTTTTGAATCCGCGGGACCACCGGGGGCGATGAAGGCGTGATCGGTCTTCGCGCCGGCGGGGGCGTGGGCCGCACCCTGAAGGGCGGGGGGTTTGGAGGATCTACAATAATTTCGGGTTCCGGATCGCTTCCCCCTACCTTCGAGAGACCGTTCAGGATCCTGATCGAGTGAGGGGCGACGGTTTCGGTATAGCGGATCATGATGTCGAGGCACGTGTCGCCGCCCGCGGCGTGGTACGCTCTCACGAGCGATTTGAGGCCGAATTCGTGGACCGACGATTCAGGCTCCGAAATGACGGAAGCCTTCGCGACTTCGGGGTGCCAGTCGCCCAGAAAGGTCTCCTCGTCCACCGATTCGATCCTCATCACGCCCAGATCGGACAGGCTGGTCGACGCGGAACGCTTGATCTGGATTTTTTCTTCTTTCACCAGAGCATCGACGATCCGATCCGCCTCGTCCCGATCGAGAAGTGTTTTTCCCTTCGGCAGGGCTTCGCCCGTCATTACCCTGATGTCGAGCCGCTTCGTGCAGATGAAAGCGGACCCGAGCAGGTCGATGAACGTGGCGATCCGTTCCTGGACCTGTTGAGGGGCTTTGACGATGAGGATCTTCCGGTCCGCATTTTGAAAGTGGAGCGAATTCTCCTCGTTCTCCCAGGTTTCGCGGCAGACAGATTCCTGAATCAGCATCACCAGGCCGTCACCCTCGATCAACGGTCCCAGGTCTTCGCCTCGATAGATATCCTTGACCCGATCGTTGATCGGAATCATCGACAGATAACCATCGTCGCTCCCTTGCTGGTTGTCGAGCAGGTACGACAGATCGTAGTGGCACACCGTTCTGTCCTCTTGAGCAAGAGCTCCGGCCGCAAGACTCACCGAAACACACATCAGAAGAAATGCTCTAAACACCATGGTCAGTGCTCCTTTGTTCCGCCTAGGGAACGAGATCGAAGAGTATCTTTTCGTCCTCACTGAGTTCACGGGTTGCCATTCTCCTCGCCGCAAGGAGAGGATCGGCAGGCCACGTTCTGATCATGCCGTTGAACGATCGGGTGATGATCTTCATCCCGTCACTGGTGAAGGACGCGAAATCGACAGGACCGTCGCCGCCGACCAGGGTCGCGAGCTCGATGCCCCCGGGCCAGGCCCAGATCCGTGCCGTTCCGTCGTCCGACGAGGTGACGATGCGGCTGCCGTCCCGGCTGAACGCCCCGTGAACCACCTTTCCTCCATGGCCGCTCAAGGTGATCTGCGGCTCACAGGAGCGTGCGTCCCATAATCTGGCCGTGCCGTCGTCCGACGCGGTCAAGACGTACCGGCCCTCGGGGCAGAACGTCGCGTGCCGCACCGTGCCGTCGTGACCGTCGAGTGTGCCGATCGTTTCGCCGTCGCTCACATTCCACAGCCGCGCCGTGTAGTCGTCCGAGGCCGTCACCACCATCGTTCCGTCGGGGCTGAAGTCGGCGAACCGGACCGCCTCGCGATGGCCAACGAGTATTCGCAGGAGACTCTCCCCTTTCCAGTTCCATAACCGAGCCGTGTTGTCGTTGGATGCAGTGACAACCTGAAGGGAGTCGCGGCTGAAGCGTATCGAGTTTATTCTGGAGAAATGTCCCCTCAGAGTGGCCATGTGAAATCTGGCTCCGCAGTCGTAGATCATACAAATGTTATCGCTGTCCTTCTTGACCAGACCCATCTTGGATCCGTCCTTGCTCTCGCCGATGAATCGTTGGATGTTCCTGTTTTTCATACTTTTGCCGAGGGCGGGATAATAGGTTTTCAGAAAGTCGTCGCCGCTGTTCAGCACCGCGCTGCATCCCCCGCAAACAGCGTTGTAGACGAAGATCTTGTTCTCCCTCGAAACCGCCAGAACGCGGGTGTCGTCGTCGCCGAAGGCGGCGCAAACGAAATCCCCCCAGTGGACGGAGTTCTCGAGGGTCACAGGATTCCAGACACGCAATGATTTGTCTTCGGAGAGGGTCAATAATAGACTCCCATCACGACTGAACGCGATCGAAAGGACGGCTCCCTCGTGATGATGGCTCCTGGCGAGACGGCGTCCCGTGCTCGTGTCCCACAGCAGGAGCAGGCCGGAGTCGGTTCCCGCGGCCACCGTCCTGCTGTCCGGGCTGAACGCCATCGATCGTATCGCGTTCTCCGGGACATCGAGCGCCCGCTTTTTGCCCGTTGCCGGATCCCACAGGAAACAGCACGACTCGAGGTCCTTTTCCGGCATCACCACCGCCGCGTACGTGGCCGCATACCGCCCGTTCGGGCTGAAAGCGCAACCCCTGATCCCCCTGCGATGGCCCTCCAGAACGATACGCTTTTCTCCGTTTTCGGCATACCAGACGCACGCCGTTCCATCCTTGGATCCGGTCAGGACGAAGTCGCCCCCGGGAGAAAAGTCGGCTGACGCCACGTCCAGGCGGTGCTGCTCGAGAATCTGCAAAGACTTCCCCGTTTCCACGGACCAGATCCGCGATGTCTTGTCGGCCGATGTGGTCACGACGCTCCGGTCATCGGGGCTGAAGGAGGCCGCGGTGACCCTCTTCGAATGTCCCTTCAATTCATGGATCAGTCCGCCGGTCCGGCCGTCCCAGATCCTGACCGAGTTCTTCTCCGTTGCGGTGAGAAGGTAATCCGTCCGGTCGCTGAACTCGATCAGGTTTACCCTTTCGTTGAGGTGATTCAACGAGGCGATCAGCCGTCCGGTCGCCGCATCCCAGAGACGTGCATTGAGCCTGTCGGACACCGTCACGAGTCGCTCACGATCGGGGCTGAATTCCGCCTGAACCGATCCGGCCGGCGCGTCCTCCAGGGTGACGGATCCTGTCTTCCACCTGTCGACGAACCACAGGCGGGCCGTTCCGTCCTTCGATGCCGAAACGGCGTAGCGCGCATCGCGGCTGAACAGGGCCGAAGTGACCTCTCCCGTGTGGCCGAGGAGATTCTTGGCGATCCTCCTCGAGGCGATATCCCACAGGATCATTCCATTCTGCCCCGGCAGGCGGAGAAGCATCGTCCCCTCGTCGGGGCTGAAATCGACCCCGCTGATTCGGGAAGGCAATGTGTCGGGCAGAGGGATTTCCTTCCAGGTGAGAGTGTTCCAGAGGCGCAGCGCGTCTTCCGGATCGACCGTGGCGAGCCAGGAACCCATGGGGCTGTACACGAGGGCCGAAAGCCCCGTTTCATATCCCTTCAGCCTTTTGACGACCGCTCCCGTCCTCGCGTCGTAGACGCAGAGCGCGTTGTTTCTCGTTGTTGCCGCGATCCGCTGGCTGTCAGGACTGAAAAGGGCCCGATTGCGGGTGTCGGTGCGCCCCTTGAAGGAGACGATCTCCTTACCTGTCTCGACGTCGAAGAGGAAAAGAACGCCGCCCTGCGTCTCGGCCGCGACGGAGAGACCGTTCGGACTGAGAAGGGCCGATCGCAGCCCATTGAAATCGGATGTCCATGTTTTGATCATCTTCCCGGAAGCTGCGTCCCAGACAGCGATCTCATTGCTCCCGGGGATCGACACGAGCCGCGCGCAATCGCGTTCCGTGATTTCTCGCGCAACGGAATGCCTGGTTCCATGAGGGATTCTTATGGACGAAACCGCCCTGCCCGTTTCGGCGTCGAATCGATCCACGATAACAGAGCTGGCTCCGCTCGGTCTCCAGAGAGCGACGAGCATCGTGCCGCCGCAGCCGTATCGGACGATGAGCTCTTCGAACTCTTCTCTCCCCACGGTCAGATCGAACCTGTGCGCGCCATTCAGCACGTTCCACACGCTTGACAGACCGCTCTTCTGGACGGTGAGCACACTGTCGCAGTCGGGACTGAACTGGGAATGGACGACCTGTCCCGGAACCTGGTGCTTAAGAATCATCTTTCGCGGTTTCGTCAACGCCTCGAGAACGAGGTTGGTCGTTTCCAGTCCCGGGCTTTTCTCGGCGGCCTCCAGGGCCAGAAGGAGGGATATCTCCCTGTCCTTCGATCGATACTCCTCCGATTTCGAGATCAGGAGGCGTATCCGTGCTTTTTGCAGTTCCCTGTTCAGATCGGCATTCACGATTTTCAGTTCTTCGTGAGCCCTGGTGAGATTCTGGTTGCTTTCCTTTACCCTGCGATTGCTCTCCTCCGTCTTTTTCTGCTCCGCCTGCACGGCCTTTCTCAGCGCTTGCTGTTGCAGACCGAACGCGAGCGGCCAGACGACCACCACCAGCAGACCGAGCACGATCGCCGTTGCCTGAAGCGGATTTCGACGGATCATCCGGAGCGTGCGGGTGGCGAGTCCCACGGGGCGGGCTTTTACCGGCCTGAAATCCAGAAACCGCTCGAGGTCGGCGCCCAGCTCGCCCGCGCTCTGATACCGGCGATCGGGATCCTTCTCCATCGCCGTCAGGCAGATCGTTTCCAGATCGCGCGGAATCAGAGGATTCACCTTGCGCAAGAGCGGCGGTTCCTTGGCAATTATTTTTCCGAGCACCTCCTGGGACGATTTCCCCTCGAAGGGGCGCCTGAAAGTGAGAAGTTCGTAGAGCGTCACACCCAGGGAGTAGATGTCGGTCCTGTGATCCACCTTGACACGCCGGGCCATCGCCTGTTCGGGCGATACATAATAGGGGGTGCCGGCAAAATCGCCGGTAAAGGTGATCGAAGGAAATCCCTCCGTGCGCGCAAGGCCGAAGTCGGTCAAGACCGCCGTCATGTCGTCATGGACCAGGATATTCGAGGGCTTGACATCGCGATGGATCACCCCGGCCCTGTGCGCGTGCTCGAGCGCATCGGCGACCTGGGAGAGGATCCGGCAGGCCGTCTCTATGTACGTCCTGTTCCACGCCTTGCTCGGGGTGGGGGTGGGATGATCTTCGTCGTCGTGGGAGGCGGAATCCTCGAGCGTTTTGCGATGAGCCGACGTCGAAACCGTCGCCCCCACGTGGATGCCGCTGATCTCCTGACGGTCCTCCGTGCGGATGTGGCCGATGACCTTGTCCAGCGGTGTTCCTTCCACGAACTCCATGGCGAAGAAGTGGTTGCCGTCCGCCTCGCCGACGGCATAGATCTCGACAATGCCCGGGTGCCTCAGGCGCGCCGTTGTCGTCGCCTCCCGGTCGAACCGCCGGATCGCTTCCATCTGCAAGGTGAGGTGAGCGGGAAGCACTTTCAAGGCGACCGTCCGGCGCAACGATATCTGTTCGGCCTCGTAGACCACGCCCTGGCCGCCCCGGCCGATTTCACGGATGATCCTGAAATCCCCCAGAATCCGGACGTCGTCCTTTCCGGAACGACCGGTCTCTCCGGCCGGCGCGAGGTCGATCTCGTCCTGTGCGCCGGACCGAAAATTCTCGAAGAGCCGCCTCAGCTCGTTTTCCAGGTCCGGGTATCGAGACAGAAACTCTTCCTCGGTGACCGGATCGTTCGATTCGTTGCGCGAGAGGAATTTGCGGAAGAGTTCTTCCGGGGTGTTGAGGCGGTCCTTTCCGTCTGGATCCGGCGAAGACTCGTTCTTGTTGTTTTCCGTGGCCATGCTCTACCTGAATCAACCGCTCTTTCACCGTCTGATCGCCGGCCGGAGATTTGTAATTCCGCACCCCATGATAGTTGAACGTCACTGTTGCGTAAACATCGGACTTTGGCTCCTTTCTGTCAAACGGGGGACACTCCACCACTCTCAAGCGCCATAGTGCCCGCCGAATGTACGCGAAAGTCGGAAAGATCTCTTTTTTTGTTCGGGAGAATTTCGTTTCCGACCCGATCGCGGCGTTGCGGTTATAATCATTGCATGAAAAGTGCAGCCCTGTCGTTGGGGATATCGGGTTGGAGGTCGCCGGAATGCCGATGAAATCAACAACCACAGCCGTTCTGATCGTTGCCCTTTGCCTCTGCGGGAGCTTCCTCTTCAGCTTCATTTTCTCTCCCTTTTCCGACGAGAAGGCCGAGGATGCCGCGCGGCTGCGCGTTCAGGTCGACGCGCTCTCCCGGGAGATCGACAAGCTCGCCGACGAACAGCGCGATCTGTCCGGGTCGGTCTCGGCGCTTCGCTCCGCGCTCGAAGACGGAGCGGCGCTCGCGACGCGCCAGCCGCTCGAGAGCGTGGCCGTCGAGGTGGACCGGTGGATGCGCGAGAATCGCCCCGACCTCGTCGCCGCCGATGACTCGCTAAACCCGATCGACGCCGCGGGGGAGCTCACGGGGGGCATGAACTCGGAACGTACCGCGCAACTGCTCGCCATGCTCGAAGACCCTGATCTGAGCGCCGAGGAGTGGGGCGCCGTCTGGAAAAAAATCAACGATGCAGGCCTGATGGACGATGCACTGGCGGCCCTGAAAGATGCCGCCGAGAAGGATCCGACCAATCCCGATGCCCACATGGCCCTTGCGGGCGGCTACCTGGCAAGGACCACGTTCACCGACAACGATCTCGAAAAGGGCTACTGGGCCATCGAGGCGGACAAGTCCCTGGACCGTACGCTGGAGTTGGATCCCGGTCACTGGGATGCGCGTTTCACCAAAGCGAGCAGCCTCACCTTTTATCCTCCCATCATGGGCAGGCAGGGCGAGGCGATGAAGCACTTCGAGGTTCTGCTGGAGCAACAGAAGTCGCTGCCATCCAGCCCCAAGCACGCACAGACCTACCTGTACCTGGGGAATCTGCATCAGCAGATGGGCAACCATCAGAAAGCGAGCCGGGTCTGGCGGGACGGGCTCTCCCTTTTTCCTCAGAGCGCCGAGCTGACGAAGCAGCTCGAAAACGCGATGAATGATTGATTTCGAGGCGCCCCTGCCATGCGCTCGCCGCGCAGGGCGGATCACTTCTTTTTGTCTGCAGCCCGCCCGTCGCGCAGGTACCGCTTGAACAGTTCGATCTCCCCCGGGTCATAGGGCTCGGAGTCGCCGCGAAAGATGTCGTGTTGCCAGACGGGCGGATCGGGCTGCCCCGGTCGGTGGCCCCAGTTCAGATCGGTTTGCGTCCTGCCGTTGACGAGCCCCCAGTGCATGCAGCCGACCTTTTCCTCCGCGAACAGGCGCAGGCAGGTTTCGACGAGCGAGCCGCGGCCCCGGTTCAGCCATTCCGTGTTGATGAGGGGGCGGCCGTGCTTCCTGAGCGTTTCGATGTGCCTGGCCAGATCGTCGACGGCGCTGTAATCGTGAAAGGTGACGATATCGCTGAGGCGGAAGATGACCGCGTTCAGCGCCCCGTTGCCGTTCCACTGCCCGACGGTCAGGGGTTGCAGGGGATCGGCGGCGCGCGCCCACGCGAACACTTTCTCCACGAGCGGAATGGAGAGATCGCCGAGACCCCCGGCGGTCGGTTCGTTGTACAGATCCCAGACCCAGACGCGCCGATCCTTCCCGAAGGTGGAAACGATGTCCTTGACGTACTTTTCCAGCCGGGGCCAGGTGGACGGGTCGCGCACCATGCCGTGGCCGGGGGAGGGCGTCCAGCCGTTTGCGTACCACCCCTCGATCAGGGCGGGCTGCTCGCCATAGACAGGGTCCGTGATCGGGCCTAACACGCAGTCGTCGAAGAGCGTGAGCATCACCTTGATGTCATGCCTGTCGCAAACGGAGAGAAATGAGTCCAGGCGCTTCTTGAAGGCCTCGGCGGAATGCTCCCAGACCACGAATGGCAGCACGACGCGCAGGCAGTTGAATCCGACCTCCTCGGCCAGAGCCAGCTCCCTGTCGATCAGCTCCGTGTCGAACGAATAGGGCATCCACAATTCGGTATAGCTGATCGCATTGGCCGGGATGTAGTCGAACCCGCAGGGCCAGGGCTGGTCGTCGAACCACTGCCACGCCTTCTGTCGCGACCAGCGTTCCTCCTTCACGGCGACCAGGCCCAGGTCGATATACTGTCCGCCCGCTGTCTGGACGCAGTGCGCCGCGATCGTGTTCCTGCCCGGCTTCAGCGTCGTGGCCGCTCCCGGCTCGACAGGGAGGAGTTCAAAATCGGTGTTGTACCCCGTCACCTTCGCGGCCAGAACGCCGTTGACATAGATCGTCGTGTTCTCGTCATGGTGAAGCTCCACGTAGACTTCACCATCGATCGGCCGATCGACGGACACGGTGCGGCGGAGCCAGATCTCCTCGCTGTCCCAGAGAGTGCCGACCTCCGTGTTGGGGGTCACCGTCGTGCCGAAACCGCCCCGCCCGGACCGCCATCCCCTGTCGTCGAATCCGCTCTCGAACCAGTCCGCGTCCGGCCGGCGCAGAGTGTATTTCCAGGTGCCGGGCTGCTGCTTGGAGTTGGGTAGAATCGTGGTGATGCCCCTTTGGGTCTTGTATGTCTCCGAATGCAGATCGGGGTATCTCCGGCGCAAGGCGTCAAGCTCGGCCTCGGTGATCGGCAGCATGCTGCAGTGCTTGGAGCCGGGGACCGTCTCGACCGCGATCTTCTCGAAATCGACAAAGTTGGAGGTCTCCCAGGCTTCCATCGGACCGTTGAACGGATCGCCGTAAACGTACCACCTGTCCTGGCCGATCAGTTTGATGATCTCCGGACCCTCGGTCGGCTTCGTCTCGTCGGGAAACACGATCTTGCCCGACCGGGCCTCTGCAAAAGTGTTGGTTCGGGGATCGAGGGTTCTGGAAGTGGACAGGCGGTTTCCCATCCGGTCATGAACGTCACCCGGTTTGTGGAATCCGAGGTACAGGCCGTCGAACTCAACGATCGTCAAGTCGATGTCGTGGATCCCGATGTCGTAAAAGACCTGTGCTCGATCGGGTGTGATGTCGTTCCAATCAAGGGTGGTCACAACGTGCATCGTATTGTGGCCCTCGTGGATCGAGGCCCAGAAGAGATGAAAGAGTTCCCTTTTCCTGTCGAAAAAGAACTCCGGCGCCCAGGCTCTCTTGCGCTCGGCGGGCACCACATCGATGGCTCCGCCCTTCCATTCGATCAGGTCGGCCGACTCCCAGTGGAAGATGGTCGGATGATCCCACCCCTTGGTATGGACCATATGAAACCGGCCGTTGGCGCGCTGGACAAAAGGATCGCGAAGGCGCACCCCGGCGTCGAAGACCGGGTTGCGATCGTTCAGCGCCTTCCAGTGCCGCGCATCGCGGCTCCACGCGTAGTAGAGTTTCTCTTCCGGACCGAAGTAGGCCATCAAGTAGGCCGTGTACGGCTCCTCGGCCATGGATACCGCGAAGGCAAGAAGAAAAAAGCCGGCCATCAAAAACAGTGATGATTCGAGACAGCGACGATTCATCTTTTCCTCTGCGAAAAATACATTGTGTTGCCCCGGCTGTGGTCGGCGGAAGGTTTCTCGGAGCAGACAGTGTCCAGTACGCGGCCGCTCCGCTTCGAACTCTCAAATCTACGAAAAAGGAAGGAGAGGTGACAACAAATACCGAGAGACTCCTGCCTGATATTGGCAGCGGCCTGCGGCCGCCCGCAGAAAGAGACGCGGCTTGCCGTCGACGATCGGACAGATCCGGCCCACGGCTCGATCGGGTGGCCCATCGCGCGCATGCACCTGCCCCGCAGGGCGGGTGACTTCCACTCCCCGTCACACGGTTTCTTGCTTGACTTTGCTGGGCCAGTCCGAAAATGTGGGAATTGTCGAGTTTACCGAACGGGCAAATTCAACCGAGTAAAAATGAAAGGAAAGGGGCATGGGAGCGAGCCAGTTTCACCATTTCGGCGTCCCCACAGACGTCAAGGCCGAAGACGAAACCTACATAGAAGGGGGCAAGGTCTACGTGACCGATCCGGACAGCCATCCATATCGCGTCGAGTTCCTCCGATTCGAATCGGACAGCCCGATGCCGGAGATCGTCATGAAATCTCCCCACGCCGCTTATGTCGTGCCGAGCATCTCCGACGCGATGGAGGGGTGCGATGTGGTGATCGAACCCTTCGATGCCACCGAGACCGTTCGCGTGGCGTTCATCCGCGACGGCGATGCTCTCATCGAACTGATGGAGATAGCCGAGGAGTAAATCGAAATCAACCCAGACCGTCCCCGTGGACGGGAAGTCGTCCCCGAGGACGGGAAGTCGTCCCCGAGGACGGGAAGTCGTCCCCGTGGACGCGAATAACCGAAGGAGGTTCCTATGGTGATGAAAAAGTTCCTCAACTCCCCCGACAACCTGGTGAATGAACTGCTCGAGGGATTCGTGCTTGCCAATGCCCGCACCGTGGCCCTTTCCGGTAGTAACCTCGTGGTGCGCGCCGATCCGAAGCCGCAAGACAAGGTGGCGCTCGTCACCCTCGGCGGCAGCGGCCACGAGCCCGCTCTCAGCGGATACGTGGGGCCGGGGATGCTCGACATCAGCGTGCCGGGCGAGATCTTCGCAGCCCCCGGTCCTCCCCGCGTGATCGAGGCGCTCCGCATGGCGAACCGGGATGCGGGCACGCTCTTCATCGTCCTCAACCACGAGGGGGACGTGATGAGCTCGAACATGGCTCTCGACATGGCCGAGAAGGAAGGCCTCAACGTGAAGAAGATCCTCACCCACGAGGATATCTCGGCCGGAACGCGCGACGATCCCACCGACAGGCGCGGACTCGTCGGCTGCCTGCCGGTGATCAAGGTGGCGGGCGCCGCTGCCGAAGCCGGCCGCTCCCTCGACGAGTGCCTCGCCATCGCCGAGCGGATGGAACGCAACATGGCCACCCTGGCCGTGGCTCTCGCGGCCGCGACCCATCCCGCCACGGGCGAGCAGATCGCGTCTTTTGCCGACGACGAGATGGTCATCGGCATGGGCCAGCATGGAGAGGCGGGCGGCGGCGCCAACAAGCTGCTCTCCGCCGACAAGACGGCCGACGCCATGGTTCCCATGCTGCTCGACGACCTGAAGATCGGAGCGGGCGAGGAGGTCCTCGTTCTTCTCAACGGCGTCGGTTCGACGACCCTCATGGAGCTCTACGTGGTCCTGCGCCGCGTGTCGCAGATCCTGGGCGAGAAGAAGATCACCATGGCGCGCAGCCTCGTGGGAAACTACCTGACCGTTCAAGAGATGGGCGGATTCCAGATGTTCATGGCCCGCATGGACGGGGAGCTTCTTTCGCTTTGGGATGCGCCCTGCGCTTCGCCGGCCCTCACGATTTCGTGACACCGGCCGAACACCCTATCAACACAAAGAAAAAGGAATCAAGGAAAGGTTATGAACAGTGGGATCGACTGCGGCACCCTGGTCCGCATGCTGTCTGAAGCGGCAAAGAGGTTGCGCGATCAACAGGACTTGCTCTCCCGCCTCGACTCTTTCGGCGGCGACGGCGATCACGGCACGACGATGGTGCGCGCGATGGGGCAGATCGAAAAGGTGATCATCGCGACCGAGCAGGCCGAGGACGATGTCGCGCCCGGCGCGTTCCTGCGCGATGTGGGGTGGGCCGTCATGGGAGTCGACGGCGGAGCCACGGGACCGCTTTTTGGTTCGTTCTTTTCCGCCATGGGCGATTTTCTCGACAGCGTCGGTCAGGCTCCGCTCGAAGCCGGACAGCTCGCCGCGGCCTTCAACGCGGGACTCGAGGGGGTGCAAAAGTACACCAAGGCCCGCGTGGGGGACAAGACCATGATCGACGCCCTCGAACCGGCGGTGCGCGCCATGGAATCGTCGGCCGGGGCGGGGGACGGTGTGGACGAAGCGATCGCGGCCGCGGCCGACGCTGCCGAAAGCGGAGCGCGGTCCACCAGCGGGATGCAGGCCCGCTTCGGAAGGGCCAAGAACCTGGGACCGGACAGCGTGGGCAACGAAGACCCCGGCGCCGTGTCGGTGGCACTCATTTTTCGGGGTTTCGCCGATGGAGTAAAAAACGATGGCTGATGCGGACAAGAGCGGCAACGAGGAACTCAAGAATTTCTCCCTTCACATCCCCGTGGAGACTCCCGGATTTTTTCTCAAGGGCTCGGCCCACCATGGCTGGGGTTTGAAAAACAGGCTCTCGCGCATCTTCAATCCGCGATCGGGCCGGACAGTGATGCTCGCCTTCGACCATGGTTACATCATGGGCCCCACGTCGGGTGTGGAAAGGATCGACCTCGCCATTCCGCCGCTCATCGAACACGCCGACTGCCTCATGTGCACGCGCGGTGCGCTCCAGTCGTGCATCCCGCCCGAGGCGAACAAGCCGGTCGTGCTCCGCTGCGGCACGGGCGCCACGGTGCTCAAGGATCTTTCGAACGAGGTGATCGGCGTGACCGTGGAGGACGCCGTGCGCCTCAACGCGGCCTCGGTGACCACCATGGTCTACGTGGGCGATACCTACGAGAAGGAGTCTCTCGACAACATGGGACGGCTCATCAACGAGGGGAATCGCTTCGGCGTGCCGTCGCTCGCCGTGACCGCCGTGGGCAAGGACATGGTTCGCGACGCGCGCTACCTCGGCCTTGCCACGCGCGTGGCGGCCGAGCTGGGCGCCCACTTCGTCAAGACCTACTACTGCGAGCCGGACTTCGACGAGGTGGTGGCAGGGTGTCCCGTGCCGATCGTCATCGCGGGCGGAAAGAAGATGCCCGAGAAGGACGCTCTCGCCATGGCGCACAAAGCCGTGAAAAGGGGCGCGGCGGGCGTCGACATGGGGCGGAACATCTTCCTCGCCGAGGATCCCGTTGCGATGATCCAGGCGGTGCGCGCCGTGGTTCACGAAAACGAATCGCCGGCGGCAGCATTCGAGATGTACGAAACGATCAGAGAGGAGTCACGATCCGGGTGAGCGGCCCCAGATCGCCTTCGGGGCGACGGTCGGGCGCGCGCCGACAGGAAGGATTGCGCCCATGAAGAACGAACACTTCTACAGGAGCGACGGCAGTTTCGACGAGAAGGCCGCCAAGGACGCCTACTACGCCATGATGGAACGATTCGGCTACCCGATCGTCGACCGGCTTCGGGGGGAGGACTTCTGGACCCTCGACTTCGGCCTCGGCTCGTTCACCGAGGCGGGCATGGCGGGCATCTTCTGGATCAACCGGCAGGAAGAGAACTACATGGGCCACGAGATCTACCTGCTGCCGGGCCAGATGATCCCCGAGCACTGGCACGTGGCCACGGCCGACGGCGGGGCGAAGATGGAAGGCTGGCACCTGCGCCACGGCTCGGTCACCCTCTACTCGGAGGGAGAGCCGACGCCCGGCGTGGACGAGCGCATACCGCCGCTCCACCGCGACCTGGCCCGCGCGCGCCACGAGCAGGTTCTGAAGCCGGGCGAGGTGGGTTACCTGGCACGCGCCGAGAGCAGGCACTTCATGCACGCCGGGGTCGAGGGCGCGATCGTGAGCGAGTATGCCACCTATCACGACATGGCCGGTCTGCGATTCACCCACCCCGACATCACTCTCTGAGAGTGGAGGCCGACAGATTGTCAGAAAGGACCGAACCGCCTCGAATCCTGGTCGATGCGGACGGATGCCCCGTGCGGCACGAGATCTTCCGCGTGGCACGTCGCCACCGGCTCGGCGTGATCCTGGTGTGCAACACGAGGATGAACATTCCCCGGGAGGACTGGATCGAACTCGTTGTGGTGGACGATCGTTTCGACGCTGCCGACGACTGGATCGTCGATCACGTCGTCGAAAAGGACATCGTTGTCACCTGGGACATCCCTCTCGCCGCCCGATGTCTGGAGAAAGGTGCCGCGGCGATCAGTCCCAAGGGGCGTCTCTTTTCCGAGAATTCGATCGGTGACGCGCTCGCGAATCGGGAAGTTCAATCTTACTTGCGGGAACTCGGCGTGAGAACAGGCGGCCCGAAGCCATTCGAGAAACGGGACCGTTCGCGATTTCTGCACGGTCTCGACGAAGTCATCAGATCGGTGATTCCCCGCGGCTGATTCGGGCGGTGAGCCGAAGACCGCACCGACAAGGTTCGTCTGCCCCATCCAGGTCGAGAGCGATGCACGTCCGTCCGTCGACGGGGGGCGGTTTTGCGTCTTCGACTTCGGCCGCCGAGAGCACGATCGAGCGGCACCACGAACGCCTTCACGCCCAGATGATCCCCGGCCTTTGAAGAATCCCGCCTTTTGCGTATCAGAACCTGCCCGAAGTTTACCCGGAAAAGAGGGTCGATTTTTTTTTTGCGCTCTCTTAGCCCCGTTTTCGCTTTGCCTTACAGGGCTTGACACGAGATCGGCCGAATCGCCGATTCCATCCCTTTCGACGGAGGAGCAGCAGAAATGAAAATCCAGACCCTTTTGGTTCTTCTGAGCCTTTTTCCGTTCCTTTCCGGCAATCGACTCCTTGCCGAGGAGATCGAAAAAGCCCGGCCCATGCAGCGCGGCGGGGATCTCCACTCCTATCGGCCGGCGGATGAAATCGAGGGTCCCCGTCTCTCGGAAGACGGCGAAACCGAGCTCTTGTCTCCTCTTGCCGACCTTCCCGTCATCGATCCGAGCCTGGCCGGAAAAATGGCAATCATGGAACCGGGTGCCCTGATCCGTGTCATCGTCTCCCTGAAGTATCATCCCCACGATCTGATTTCCAGGGAGGCCCGCGACAACCACGCCCTCGAGCGGGAGGCGATCGAACAGGAAATCGCCGCTGTCAACGGCAAGTACGCCCAGAGACGAAAAGGACGCTCCGCCGGCCGCGACTCCGATCGGTTCGAGGAGGCGGATCTGATCCTCAGCCCCGAGGACCGGGCCGCATTGCGGGTTCTGTCGGAGAGAAACGAAGCCCTCTCCCTGATCCTCAAAAGGGAGATGACGGCCCGGCTCAGGGCAGAACTGGAACCGGGTCAGCGCCGCGTCGGCGCCGCTGTCCTGAGCCTTGGCGGCAGGGTGGAGTTCGGCCTGGTCTGCGTCAACGCCCTGGTGGTCACCATTCCGGCGGCCGCCATCGAACCGCTCTCGTCGCACGAGGATGTTTTCCGAATCTTCGAGGACGGGATCATGCAACCCTTTCTCGACAATGCCGATGACGCCACCCTGGTGAGCGCCACGGGCGGTCCCTGGGAAAACGGTGCGACAGGCGGCGTCTACGATCCCGCCGTGGTCGACACGGGCACGGATATCGACCACCCAGCCCTCGCCGACAGCAGCGGCAGGACCAATTTCTACACCTGGTTTCTCGAAGCCGGATCCCAGGATCCCGAGTGGAACGACACGCTCAGTGAAGACGACTGGCAAGGCCACGGCTCGCACGTGATCGGCATCGTGGCCAGCTACGGCACGAACGACCACCCCGATCACCGCGGTATGGGTTACGGCGTGGAAAGGGCCGTGACCTTGAAGGCTGCCTATAGAACGCTTTCCGGCGGGGGCCGGTTCGCCTATTCCGACACCATGGGCGCCATAGACAGGGCCCTGTATCACACCAACGACCTGATCCCGCTCAACTCGTTCCACGACGACGTGGACGGCGTCAATATGAGCTCGGGGATCGGCAGTGTCGACGACGACAACGACCTCAGCCGCTTCTGGGACTCGATCGTCTCCTCCTACAGCGATCTGATCGCAACGCTTGCCGCCGGAAACAGCGGTCCTGACAACGACCTGTTCATGACTCCGGCCTGCGCCTACAACTCTTTCGCCGTGGCCAACGTGTACGACAGGGGGACACCGCAGAGATCCGATGACGTGATCGCCAACAACAGCACGCGGGGCCCCACGGCCAACGGAAGGCGCAAACCCGACCTCGGCGCCCCGGGCAGCGGAATCTCCTCGTGCAATCACAAGTGGGAACTCGACGACGATTTTGTCAGTGCAAGCGGCACCAGCCTGTCCGCCCCGATGGTTCTCGGCGTGGCCATGGATCTGATGGATGCCGGTGTGATCGACGAGGTGGCGATCAAGGCGCTTCTGTTGAACACGGCTCAGAAGAACTGCGGGACGATCGACTTCGAGGACGACGAGGACGGCTGGGACGAGGCATACGGCTGGGGATACATCAATGCCGCGTCCGCATACTACCACCGTACCGACGTGATCATCGACACGGTGACGGCCCGTCCGAACAGCGGTTATTATCACCTCTACAAAGGCGCCATGCAGGACGAGGGATCCACGGGCGAAGGGCGCGACCGCGTGACCATGGCCTGGAATCGCCATGCCACATACAATCCGGCAGCGCCGCCCACGACCTACTACGATCTGAGCGACCTGAATCTCCGGCTCTACCGCGAGTCGGACGCCTATCTCTACGACGCCGATTTATCAGGGATCGACAATGTCCACCAGGTAAGGATCGACTCTGGCGAGCCGCTCACCGACGTGGTGGTGAAGGCCTATGCGTGGGACACATCGTTCCCGCATGGCGGATCGACGGAGACCTTTTCTCTCGCCACCGAGGAAAATTTCACCGAGGTCCCTCTCCCGGCGGACTTCAGCGCCATGGCGTATATCCCCGCCGAGGTGGAGCCGCTCGAGGCCTTCGATTTCACCTTTTTCCTTTTCAACGACAGCGAGATCGCCAGCCACGTCAACAAGTTCGATATCGAGCTGCCGGCCTACTGGTCTCTTGTCGAGGGGGACGATCCTCATTCCGCTGGATCGATTCCGGGGCAAGGGGTGGATCCCGCATCGGCAACGTGGACCCTCGCGTCGCAGCAGTGGGAAGAGGATAACGTGAGGATCTACGTCTATCACGATCACGATTCCTACGGGGAGACGTGGGGGCCCGAGTCGTGGTACGTCACGGTCGACGTGCGCTACGATAACGAGCCTCCCTCGCCAGATCCGATGACCTGGGAAACACCTCCCTGGGGTCATGACACCGAAACGATCCGCATGGAGGCCACCACCGCCACCGACGTGCACGAGCCTGTAGAGTACCATTTCCTGTTCTACGGCAGCCCGACCGGCGGCAGCGGCGGGTACAGCTCGGATTGGCAGACAAACACCGACTTCAAAAATCTACCCCTCGAAGCCAACCACCAGTACGAATACATGGTGCAGGCCCGCGACAGCGCCCACTATCAGAACCAGACCTATTACTCCTCCATCGAGGCGGCCTACACGCTGGCCCATCCCCCGGGGAGTCCCGCCGTCGAGAATCCCGCGACAACGGAGATCGACGTCGCCATCGATTCCAACGGGAACCCGGCATGGACCGAATTCGCCCTCTATGTCGAAGAGGCGGCCGGCGGCGCCGGCTATTTCCTGAACACCACGGGCGGGTACAACGGGCCGACCCCTTCATGGGCCACGGCCGCTGCCTGGGGCACGGTGACGGCGCGAGGATTGAATCCGGGCACGGAATACGGCTTCAGAGCGATGGCGCGCAATGGCGACGGGATCGAGACGACATGGTCGTCCTGGGCATACGAGACGACCCTGCGGAATCCCTGCGTGCTTCAGATCATGCCCGACCCGCTTCTGGGGGGCTTTTCGGCCATCATGTCGATCTCGGGCGGCGAGCCTTCCGCGGACACTTACCTGGCCTACAGCACCGCCGGACCTGGGAGCACCTACATTCCGACGATGGATGTCTATCTCGGCATATCCGATCCGAAGCTCCTGGCCGGTCCCGCGAAGACCAATGCCGACGGGATCGTCACGTGGATCCTGTCGATCCCTTATTCTCCCGGCCTTCAGGTGTGGATCCAGGGCCTTCAGTACGGGGCGGCGACAAACGTGATCGCCACGTCGATCGAGTGAGTTTTCGGCTCTTTGCTCGAAAGGAAACAGAGATGAACAGACAGTGGTTGGCTGGAAAAATTCTTCGATCGGCTCTTGGAGTGTTCTTTCTTGCACTTCTATGCCTCGACTCCCCGGCCTGGGGCATCAGCAGCGAAACCGCCAAGCTGCTTCCATCGGATGGACAGGACTATGACTACGCCGGCTATTCCCTGTCGCTTTCGTCGAAGAGAGCGCTGATCGGTGCTCCGAGCACTCACAGTGCGGGGGAACCGGGTTCGGCCCATGTCTATCGCTACGACGATGGAACGGAATCTTGGATCGAGAAAGCCGAGCTCGTACCCCTCGACGGCGATGTGGGCGACCGCTTCGGCGCCGCTGTCTCGCTCGACGGGAACGTCGCTCTGATCGGCGCACCGGAGGACAACGACGGCGGGGCTCTGTCCGGTTCGGCCTACATTTTTCGTTACGATGAGAAGACGGATACCTGGATGGAAGAGGCCAAGCTGCTTCCCGCGGACGGCGCCTCGGGCGATTTCTTCGGCTACTCCCTTTCGCTGGCTGGAGATGTGGCGCTGATCGGCGCTCCCTACGACGATGACGACGGTCCCGACTCCGGCTCAGCCTATATTTTCCGACACGACCGGAAAACAGGGCTCTGGACAGAAGAAACCAAGCTGCGTCCTTCTTTTTGCGGGGATGATGCCTATTTCGGTTTTTCCCTTTCGACAACGGGCAACAGGGCGCTCATCGGTTCTCCCGGCCTGGACGTCTGGCCCACCATCGATTGCGGGAGCGTGTTCGTTTTCGACTACGACCGGGCCTCGATGCAGTGGCTCGAAACCGAGGTCATCTCCGAATCGCCCTTCGTGGAGGAGAGCCGCTTCGGCTATTCGGTTTCGCTCTTCGAGGACAGGGCGCTGATAGGGGCGCCCGATACCCTCAATACGATGTTCCGCTCCGGTGCCGCCTATGTATTCAAATACCACGCCCCAGCCTATAGTTGGGAAAAAGAAGCGAAACTGGTCGCGTCAGACGGCGAGGTCGACGACCGCTTCGGCTTTTCGGTTTCCCTCTTCGGCCAGCGCGCCCTGATCGGAGCTCCGCTCGATGACGACAGCGGTTCCGAATCAGGTTCGGCTCACCTTTTTCAGAACAACGGTGGGGGGTGGATCTATCGCGACAAGCTCACGGCCTCGGACGGCGACAGCAACGATTCTCTCGGCCATTCGGTCGCGATCGAGGGCAAGTGCTACCTGGCCGGCGCCCCGGGCGACAGCCACAATGGCCCGCTATCCGGTTCGGCCTATGTGTTCGGGATTCCCGAGGATCTTTTCATCTTCGTTCCCGGCGACTACCCGACCATCCAGGAAGCGATCGGTAAGGCTTTTGACGGCTACACGATCTTCGTCGCTCCGGGAACCTATGTGGAGAATATCGATTTCCTCGGCAAAGCGATCGACGTCCGAGCATCCCACGGTCCAAACCTGACCGTTATCGACGGCGGCCAGGCGGGCCCGGCGGTGACCTTCAGCAATCCCGGCAGGCCGGGCGCTCTCCTCGAGGGATTCACCATCACCAATGGCGCCGCGGACAACGGCGGGGGAGTTTTCTGTACCGGCGACCAGTTCTTTCTCAGTTACAACGTGATCGTGGGCAACACGGCCTCCACCGGAGGAGGAGTCTACTGGGACGGCCAGATCGTCCTGACCGGCAATGTCATCTGGGGAAACTCGGCGACCTCCGGCAACGGGGGCGGGATCTACTGTCAACGCGGTTCGAGCACGGCGTCGGAGATTTCGGGCAACTGGATCGTGGAAAACACGGCCGCCCAGTCGGGCGGGGGGATCTACTTCATCGATTGTTTTCCCCCCCTCGTGAACAATGTCATCGCGGGCAATTCGGCCGGCTACGGGGGCGGGATCTTCCTCTACCACTTCTTTTTCGATGACCTGTTCATCATGAACAACACCATCACGAGCAACTCGGCAACCAGCTCGGGAGGTGGGATCTGGGTCAGGGATCAAGCCTCGGGGGAGATCACGAACACGATCGTCTGGGATAACCAGGCGCCGGTCGATCCGGAGATCTACCTGGGGACGACGACCGTCGAAACGACCTACTGCGACGTGAAAGGCGGCTGGCCGGGCACGGGCAACATCGACGCCGATCCTCTCTTCCACGATCCCGCGAACAGCGATTTCCACCTCACGTGGGACTCCCCATGCCGCGATGCGGGCACGAACACGGCGCCTGGCCTGCCCGACGTCGATTTCGAGGCCGATCAGCGGCCGGCGTTCGGTACGGCCGACATCGGATACGACGAGTACCACTATCACCTCTACCACTGGGGCGACGTGGTGCCCGGCGACCAGATCGAGTTGAGGATCGTGGGCAGCCCGTCTTATCCGGTGACGCTCTATCTCGGCGCGGGTTTCGTCTCTCCGCCATTTCCCACGCAGCACGGCGACCTGTACATCCAGTGGCCCCCCTTGTGGCAGGGCTCGATCGGCACGGTCCCGGGCAATGGAATCCTGGTGCTGGACGTCACCGTGCCGACCGCCTGGAGCCGGAGCGAAATCCATCCCCTGCAGGCTCTCGTGGGCAGCTGGGGCTCGGCCTGGACGCTTTTCACCAACCTCGATCTGTTGATCGTGGAGTAGGCGAAAATAACCGGCCGATCACGCGCAGGACCGGCTCTCCACCAGGTCGGGAGACTCGACGCATAAAAAATGACGAGAAATACATTTATCATGTAGTTCCGAGATCTCCTTTCGCGCAGTCTGATCAGAGCGATGATTACCTGATCTGCAAGAAACGACCGTTTCAACGGAGGACTGCGATGAAATCCAATATTGTCCCGGCTGTTTGGCTCTATCTCGTTCAGTGCCTGTTGATTCTTGTCGGAATGACCGAGATCGCCCAGGCGCGCCCCGACAAGCAGGCCCCGGTCGGTAAGGAACCGATCGTCATGTGGTCCGGCCTGCTGGCAGAAATTCCCAGGGGGTGGCAACTCTGTGACGGTACGAACGGCACACCCGATCTGCGCGACCGATTCGTTTTGAGCGTCCAGGCAGGCCAGGATCCGGGGGAGGTCGGTGGGGAGAGCACCATCTGGCTCGACCCGAGCCATCTCCCCTCTCACCTTCATCCATTCTATGCAGATCTCGGCGGGAGTCACTCACACCCTTACGAGGACACCATTGCGGGGCCAACGACATCGTTTACTTACGGCGGCTACATCCCCTACAACAGCGTACTCGTATCCGATAAGGACGAGAAGTCGCTCTATTGCGAAGGCGAAGGCGCGCACAGCCATTCGGGAGCAACCGGTTCCAGAGGGCTGGGTTACTCGATAGACAACCGTCCTTCCTGCTGCCGCATGCCGTTCATCATGATGACGTCGACCAAGGGGCCGCGATCCTCCGAAATCCCGGTGGGAGCCGTCGCCGTCTGGTCGAACGATCTATCCGGGATTCCCCAGGGATGGCAACTGTGCGACGGTACGAACGGCACTCCCGACCTGCGCAGTCGTTTCGTTCTGGGGGGAGAGACATCGGGAGAGTACGGCGGCGCGGATCAGATACAGCTCACGGTGCAAACCATGCCCCCGCACAGCCATTCCCTCACGACGGACACCGATGGCTATCACAACCATGGGGTTGTGGATACGTGGCGCATGAGTTCGAGTGTCTGGGTCACGGGTTGGCTTTCCTACACCATCGCAGCGCCCCCTCATATCGTTCCCCGTGACGAAACGGACGAGAGGGGAAATCACAGACATAGCGGCGTCACAGACAGCGCGGGCGGATCAACGCCGTATGACAATCGGCCGGCTTATTACAAGGCCGCTCTCATCATGCGGTTGTTTTGAAAGAGGCGGCGGTTTTTTCCCGCCCCGACGCAGGGCCGCGAAATGCGTGCGAGCGAGAGCGAGCGGTCGGGCCGATTCCTATTCCACGACCAGCACCTCTGCGTTCGTGAGCCTCGTCCACGGCCCTCCCCAGGGGCCGACGAGCGCCTGGAGGGGGTGCTCCGATCCGGAGGGCCAACCCCAGGGGACCGTCGCCGGAAGCCGGAGTACGCCATTCCCCGGCACGGGACCGAAGAATCCTTGCCATTGCGGCGGCCAGTTCAGGTAGAACGTGCCGTACTGGGTCGAGTAGGGCGGATCGGCCAGGCCCGATCCGAGATAGAGAGTGATGTTCGTACCGGGAAATCCGACGATCTTCAGATCGATGGTGGAGCCGCCGACGACATCACCCATGTGGTAGAGATGGTAGTGGTACTCATCCGCTCCAAGATCGACCGTGCCGAGGGTGATGCGGGGATCCCCGTCGATGTCTGTAGACGAGAGGGAGAAAGAATTGTCGCCCATGTCGCGGCAAGGAGATTTCCATGCCAGGTGAAAGTCCTCGCCCGCGGCGTCGACGAAATCGGGATCGGCGTCGATCATTCCTGTCAGCCAGTGGAGGGTGCAGCCCGGATCGACGAAGCAGGCGGCCTGGCCGTCCATCACGTCGGAGTCGCTGACCGTCAGTTCCGATCCGACGCTGAACCAGACGATCAAGGCGATTTCGCGCCCGAAGGCGGCGTTGTTGTTCCAGAGGATCGTGTTGGCCATACGGGGCGAGGAGTCGTATCTGCACTGGATCCCGCCGCCGAAACCGGTCGCCCGGTTTTCGGTGATCGTGTTCTGAAAAATATCCGGGCTCGACGTGAAACAGCTGATGGCGCCGCCCGAGAGGGCGGCGGAGTTACCAGAGATGATGTTGTTCACGATAGCGGGATCCGACTCCCAGCAGTCGATGCCGCCGCTATCTGAATTCGAGACGTTGCCGGCGATCACGTTGCCGATTATTTTTGGCGATGACTCGAAGCAGCTTATGCCGCCGCCGAACTCGTTTGCGCTGTTATTCGAGATGATGTTGTTGGCGATGGTGGGATGTGAGTTCATGCAGGCGACACCGCCCCCGTCGGACGCATTGGGGCCGCCCGAGCCGCGTCCGTTTGTCAGACGGAATCCCTCGATGACCGAATCAGGACCTTCGCCCGCCAGAAAGGAAACGACACTGGCAACCTGGTTTCCGTCGATCGTTGTACAATCGGGGCCTTTGTCGCTCCGAAGGGTGATCGCTTTGCCCACGAAATCTATATTTTCGTGATATGTCCCCGGCCTGGCCACGATGGTGTCGCCGTTGATCACGGCTTCGACCGCCTCCTGGATCGTCGCGAAATCGTCAGGAACGTAATATGTCGTCTGCCAGAGCGCCGCAACGGGAATGGCAAAAAACAGTGCGAGATACAACGCCTGCCTCATGAGGCTCCTCCTCCGATCATGAAACCGGAATCGGTTGACCCCGCTTGTGTTCACCATTGATCGCGCCATCGATAGAGGCAAAATAACCTATCAGGAAATGGCGGAGAGGAAAACAGAAATGTGAGGGGCGACGAGGGCCCGCTCTTCGATTCCGCTAACGGAGCTTGCAGGCGTCTGTTCGAACAGGCAGGAGCGGATTGCGATCGATGACGGTTGATGCAAATTAGATGGCGTCGAAAGTCATTCGGCCTTGCTATAGCGTGGGTTATATGGTATTTTTTATGTATTAGCTTGACCGTCTTCTCACTGCATTTCTTCGAGAAACTTCGGCCCGGCACGGAAAGAGGTTTTTTCCTGAACCAAGATATCGGATTCTAACATGGCCAAAAGAATGTCCAACAAAGCGCGTATTCAGCAAAAAGCCGAGGAAGCAGCAGCAGCCAAGGAAACGAAGGCTGCCAAGAAAAAGGTGACGAAGAAGAAAACGGCCAAGAAAAAAAAGGTATCAAAGAAAGCCGCCGCGGCCGGGCAGAGGCTGAAGGTGGTGTGGAAAGTGTTCAACTCGAATTTCAAGGAAGTGGGATGCTTTCCCTACGCGGAGAAGGACAAGGCCTACAAGATGGTCGAGGACCTCGAGAAGAAGAACAAGGGCGAGCATTTCGTCAACGCTGTCAGGGTGTGATCGGGAAGAGACGGTTATTCACTGCTATCGATGTAATAGAGCATGGCCGCATGCGACCACCGCGTGCAGTCGGATAGGCTTCTTTTGGCGAGCCATTGGGTCCACGGGTCCCAGTAGCGCTTCCGCGACTCGGGGATGTTCTTGAACCAGTTCGTGGTCTGCTCCATGGCCGCGTGGAACAGTGCGGACTCGTCCGCGAAGGATTGCTCCGCCGGTGTCCAGGTGAACTGGAACACGACCTCCTCACCAGCCAATTCGTAATGGCCCTCGACAAGGTTGGAATCGGTGTACCACTCGTTCGCGGGGCTGTGGTTGACAGCCACCCCGCAATCGCCCGTGCAGTGAAGCAGCTTGCCGATCATCTCCTCCGTTGGCGCCATCTCGGCCAGAAAAGCGCCGCTGGCGATTGCGCCGTATCCCCAGTGATCCCAGCCGGCCGGCTCCCGGCTGGCCCAGAGGGCGATCTGTACCCGGTCGAGGCCCTTGCCGGCGAGCCACGCCGCGACGGTGGGTTCGTTCACGACGTCCCAGGCGACTTTGGCATGAACCGTGAACGCTGGATACCCGTTGATCCAGGGGCCGAGGCTGGGCCAGGCTGGAGTCTCGTTCCCCGAGATCAGGATCGAGAGAACAATGACCAGCAAGAAGAGAAAGCGCACCGATTTGAACCGCATCGTATCCTCCTTCCACAACCGGCCGGGCCAATCTGTACCCGACCCTTTCGCCGAGGTCTTGTCTTGTCACAGAGGAGCAGATTTCCGGTCGCTGTGATTTTTCCTCTATAGATCATTCGCGCGGTCGGCCAGGTCGCTCAGCCAACGCTTCCATTCGGCGGTCTCGAGTTTTCCCTCTTCCTTTCGCATTGTCCGGACAACTTTAGAAATCCTGCTCTCGCTCAATCTCTTGCCTTCTCTCTTGAACGCCGCGAGCTGATCGTACTTTTCCTTCTGTCGCGAGCAGCGCTCGGCGTCATCGAACCAGCGCGAGGCCATGGTGCGGGAGTACTCTTTCTTCCTGCTGAAAACGATCTTTCTCGCCTGCCGCATATCACCGGCGCCGAACGCATCGCGGACCTCTTTCTTGGCCGAATCGAGCCTGCTGATCACGGGTGCGGTGAGAGATTCGATCCTTGCGCGCGTTTTTTCGTCGAGCACGAGATCCTGTGCTTGTCTGTGCAGATCCAGGAGAGCGTTGAAACGGCGGTCCCTGTTTTTTTCCTTCTCGGCGGCTGTCAGGAGCCGCAGAGCCTTCTTGACATCCTCCTCCTTGGGAATCAGGAAGTCGAACTTGACATTGTCCCTTCCCGGCTCGAAAGTTCTGCTTCCATTCCATCGATCGAATTGAGCCGTGATCGTGACCATTCCCTCGCCGATGGGGAGCGTATACGCGCCACTTTTCCAGGATTCGACGATCGCGTCGCCGCATGAAATGATCACGCCGCCTCGGCCCTCGCCAATGTCGTAAAAGCCATTGCGGTTCTCGTCGACATAGGCGACTCCGCCCGAAAAGCGCTTGCCTGAGCCCTCGGCAAAAACCTTGGTCACCGTGAAGTTTTTCTTGCCCCGCAGATAGCCGCATCCGAATTCCCGGCCCGAGGGATCGTGATTGATCACCCGCGCGTGGCGGTCGTGGGTCATGCCTGTTTCGTCACACACGAGTCCATAGCAGACGATATCGACGGTATAAGCATGCCAGATATCCTCCGCTTCGTCGTAACTGCACTCGAGGGTTTGCCGATTGCTCGCCCCGTAACCGGCGTCGTGGGCTCTTTCCCCCGAGTCGTAACCCGTATAGCCGGGCTTGTCCGGGTCCTCGTTGTAACATTGACCGTTCAAGACCTGGTAGTGAGAATGACGCCGCGCGGATCTCACCAGCGCGAGGTCGAAGACGAGCGGAGGCGACGGAGACAGCTCTTTCAGCTCCGACCGGAAGACATCCACCTTCACCTGGTCCAAACCGATTGTTGCGACGCTCCCGTCGAGTGGTGCGATCCGGTCGGCCTCGGCGGCAGGATCGGCGCGGAAACGGTTGATGTATTCGAGAATCAACGTTTCCTCCGGGGTCGGTTCCGGATCGGGCGCCTCGTAGACGTCATCCCCACCATCGAACCCTCTACCGGCAACGGAAGAAAAGAGGAACAGGAAAAAAAGCGGTACAAAAAAAACGTTGCGCATTGCGTCTGTCACCGAAACTTCCCGAAAATTTCCATGGAGTCAGCCGCGGTCTGGCGCGCCCGCGTCTTTTCTCCGCAAACGGATCGATTGTTGAGATGATCCGAATGATATCAGATCCTTCCTCGACGGTGAGCGGTATTTTCGGTCATTGATGATCGGGGCAATTCCTGTTTCGGGGGCGTTCCGTGGCCGAACGGCTCCGTGCGGCGGACCGCAAACCGTGCGGCGGACCGCGTCGAATGTCAGCGCTAATCCACGGTGAGCGGATCCAGGTTGGTCAACCTTGTCCACGGCCCGCCCCAGGGGCCCACGAGCGACTGAAGAGGGTGCGTGGAGCCGGAAGGCCATCCTGCCGGCACCGTTGCCGGAAAAACGAGTATTCCATCACCCGGAATGGAGCCGATCGTCCCCTGCCACAGCGGTGGCCAGTTCAGCAGGAAGTCGCCGTGTTGTGTCGAGTAGGGCGGGTCGGCGATGCCCGAGCCGAGAAAAAGACGAACAGGCGCGTTTGGAAAGCCGACCACCTTCACGTCGACGGGGGATCCTGCGATGACGTCGCCCATGTGGTAGAGGCGGTAGTAGTACTCGTCCGCTCCCATGTCGGACGTGCCGAGCGCGATGCGCGGATCGCCCTCGAAATCGTGGACCTCGGTGGAAGCGGAGTTGTCGCCGCTGTCCCGGCAAGGAGAGTTCCATGTGAGGTGAAAGTCCCCGTTCGGCCCATCGGCGAAGAGCGGGTCGGCGTCGATGTTGCCCGCCCCCGCGTATCCGCCCTCCACATCGCAGTAGGTGACGGCCGGAAAGCTGTACGAATCGTTGGAGATCTCGTCCGATGACGGGGGATTGCCCGAGCTGTTCGCCCAGAGAACGCAATTGGTCAGTATCGGCGAGGACGTGTCATTGGCCACCGCTCCCCCTCGGACGAGGGCCGTATTGCCCACGAAGACGCAGTGGGTCACGCTCGGATCGGAGATGTAGTTGAACAGAGCGCCGCCGGTCTCGTCGGTCGAGTTCTCGCGGAAGATGCAGTTGTACACGATCGGCGACGAGCCCAGGTTGGCGATGGCGCCGCCGCTCTCATCCGACCAGTTCCGCTCGAAGGTGCAACCTTTCACAAGAGGCGCCGAGTCGAGATCGTTGAGTATGGCGCCGCCGTTGTTCTCGATGAAATCGCAGTCGATCAGGGTCGGCGAGGAATCGAGATTGTGCAGGGCGCCGCCGTCGTTGATCCCCCCGTTGTTGACGAAGATGCAGCCGACCAGCGTGGAATCGGACGAAAAGATGGACATGCCGCCCCCGAGATTGGCCATGTTCCCGGAGATGACGCAGTCGTTCAGCGTGACCGAACCGTCGGATACGATGATGCCGCCGCCGATGTGCCCGGCGCGATTGTCGGCGATCGTGCACCGGTTCAAGACGGTCTGTGATGTCACGATGTTGACGCCGCCGCTGTTGTAAGCCCAGTTGTCGGTAAGGGTGCACCCGTTCAGGGTCGGCGACGACGACTGGATGAAGATTCCGCCGCCCGAATTGTACTGGACCGCCACATCGGCATGGCCGCCGGAAAGCGTGAAACCATCGAGAACGGCCGTACTCGTAAGGTAGTTTCCGTTATTGAAGACGACGTGATAGCAGTTGTCGCTCCGGTTGGTGAAATCAGGACCGTCATTTCCGTCCAGATCGCCGCTGAGAACGGAGGTGTACGCGGCCACGTCCCGCTCGTCGGGATCGACCGCTCCGTATCCGGCGAACCCGCCCAGGATCGCCACATCGGCGATCATCACGAAAGAGACGGAGCGGGGATCGGCCGGATCGACCTGCTCGCTCGGCCGATAGACCCCCTGCGCGACGTGGATCACGTCGAAAGGCGCGGCTCCATCGAGAGCGTCCTGGAGGTCGTCGAAGGCGAGAGCCCATGACGAGCCGTCGCCGCCGCCGGGCGCACTGTCGTCGACGTGGATGGTGGCGGCAAAAAGGGGCGAAAGAAAAAACAAGCCCGCGAGAGCGAGCGGTGTGGTCAGTCTGAAACGCTCAAACAGCATCGGGTCTATCCTCCCTGTTGATGATTCCCGAGAACCTGCGACAGATGATTTTTGCTGTACAAGAGGTTGCCAATCGGGCCGAGCCCATCTGATAGCTCGTGCCGGGCCGGTGTGCTACCGATTAACTTGAAGAAAAGAGCCATCGCCGCTGGGGCGATGGCTCTTTTCGTTTTCGGTCCGGTTGAGAGACGCTCGGCGGGCGTTGTCATGCATCGATGATGGCATTGAAGGTCGCACTCGGCCGCATCACCTTCGTTGCCAGACCATCGTCGGGAAGATAATATCCGCCGATATCGACGGATCCGCCCTGCGCGGCCAGGAGCTCCTCGGTGATCGCGGCTTCCTTTTCCCCGAGGGTTTTCGCCATCCTGGTGAAGCGTTCCTTCAGCTCGGCATCCTTGTCCTGCGCGGCCAGAGCCTGTGCCCAGTACAGTGTCAGGTAGAAGGTGCTTCCCCTGTTGTCGATCTCGTTCACCTTTCGCGAGGGGAGCCGGCCCTTTTCGAGGTACTTTGCGACCGCCTGATCGAGCGTCTCGGCCAGGATCGTCGCCTTCGGATTCTCGGTTTGTTCGGCGATCAACTCGAGCGATGGAACGAGCGCGCAGTATTCGCCGAGAGAATCCCATCTCAGGTGGCCCTCGGTGAGGATCTGCTGGACGTGCTTGGGAGCAGATCCACCGGCCCCGGTCTCGAAGAGTCCGCCGCCGTTGAGGAGGGGCACGATCGAGAGCATCCTGGCGCTCGTGCCGAGTTCGAGAATGGGAAAGAGGTCGGTCAGATAGTCACGAAGCACGTTGCCGGTCGCCGCGATGGCGTTCTGGCCCTGGCGGATCCTTTTCAGGCTGAACGTCATGGCGTCCCGCGGTTTCATGATGTGGACCTCGAGTCCTGTGGTGTCCTGCTCGGGCAGGTAGGCGTCCACCTTCTTCAGGATCTCGACATCGTGGCCCCGGTTCTGATCGAGCCAGAACAGGACGGGCGATCCACTGGCCCGCGATCTCCTGATCGCCAGCTTGACCCAGTCGCGGATCGCGACATCCTTCGTCTGGCACATTCTGAAGATGTCGCCCCGTTCCACGACCTGCTCGAGGAGCGGATTCCCCGTCTCATCGACGACGCGGATCGTGCCATGGCCGGACGCCACGAAGGTCTTGTCGTGCGAACCGTACTCCTCGGCTTTCTTGGCCATCAGGCCCACGTTGGACACGTTGCCCATGGTGGCCGGATCGAACTGGCCGTTCTGTTTGCAGTCCTCGATGATCTCCTGATACATCGTGGCGTAGCTGCGATCAGGCACCACGGCGATGCAATCCTGGAGCTGATCGTCCGTGTTCCACATCTTTCCCCCGTCGCGCACCACGTTCGGCATGGACGCGTCGATGATGATGTTGTTCGGTACGTGGAGATTGGTGATGCCTTTTCGCGAGTCGACCATGGCGAGGGGAGGACGGTTCTCGTAGACAGCCGCGATATCGGCCTCGACCTTGGCTTTCTTGTCAGCGGGAAGCCTGTCCAGTTTCTCGAGAACGTCGGCAAGACCATTGTTGACGTTGGCGCCGATTTCCTTGAGCAGATCGGCGTGCTTGTCGAGGGCTTCCCTGAAAAATACCGAAACGCAGTGGCCGAACATGATCGGATCGGAGACCTTCATCATCGTCGCCTTTAGGTGCAGGGAGAACAGAACGCCCTCCTCGCGGGCGGTGTCGATCGCCTCCGCGAAGAACTCGCGCAAGGCGGTCACGTTCATCACGGCCGTGTCGATGACCTCGCCTTCGAGGAGAGGCAGCTTTTCCTTCAGGACGGACGTCTTGCCGTCGCCGTCGACGAACTCGATCTTGACCTCGCACGCCCGTGACAGGGTCGTCGATTTCTCGCTCCCGTAGAAGTCCTTCTCGCGCATGTGGACGACGCTGCATTTCGAGCCCGATTCGGGCCAGGGCTTCATCATCTTGTGAGGCTGCTTCTGGGCGAAGTTCTTGACCGACGCGGCCGGGCGGCGGTCGGAATTGCCCTCGCGCAGAACGGGATTGACGGCCGAGCCGAGAACGACGGAGAACTTCTGCTGCAGCGCCTTCTCCGCGTCGTTTTCGGGTTCCTCCGGATATTCGGGGATATCGTATCCCTTCTCCCTCAGCTCCTTGATGGTGGCCTGGAGCTGGGGAATGGAGGCGCTGATGTTGGGCAACTTGATGATATTGGCCTCTGCCGTCTGGGCAAGCTCGCCGAGTCGCGTCAGAAAGTCGTCGACCTTCTGTTCCTCCGTCAAATTTTCGGGAAAGTTGGCGATAACCCTTCCGGCGAGCGAGATGTCCGCGATCTCGACTCCGATTCCGGATCCCTTCGTGAAAGCCTGGAGGATTGGAAGCCACGCTCTCGACGCCAGCGCGGGCGCCTCGTCGGTTTTTGTCCAGATGATCTTTGATGTCGCCATTGTCCGTCCTTTTGTTTGGAAAAGTGTCTCCACACGACACGTGCCCCTGGCGGGCCGGCCTTTGCAGATCTAAAAAAGAAGCGATTTTAGCAGGTCGTGGAGACCATGAAACAGGGAAAATCTCATAAATCAGCCGATCCGGCCCCCGTGGTGGAATCTGACTCACGCCCGGCCGGCTTCGTTCGCGCCCCTCCGCCGCGGAGCCGCCCCGTGGGCGTGAAATAAAGGGATGAGATGTGCGTGGATCAATGGTTGAGATTCTCCCCCGTTTCTGTAACATACGGGATTCTGACAACACGGTCTTGTGGCGAGAATATGAGTAATCCGGTGTTTCACGGCGTGATCCGGGCGGATCGTTATCCGAGCGGGCCAGGTCCGGGAGCACCGACTTTTTCTAGTTAAAGATGAATCCGTCAATTGGAGAGTCGTCATGACAACGGAAGACAGGGCAGATAAGAAACCTCTCTGGTTGTTGATCGAAGAGCAGATCCTCAACGTCGGTCCCCAGGAACTCGAAGGTCAAGATCGCGAAGCGGTGATCCAGCGGATCGTGCAGGACCTCGACAAGGCGGGCCACAACGTGTCCCGGAACGGGGGCAACCTGCTTCAGGTGAGATGGGCAGTCAAGGATATGCTCGGCGTCGGAAGACCGCTCAAGAAGGATTTCAACGATGCTGTCGCGTCTCTCGAGCTCGAAGACGTGATCGATCCTCGGAGGGCGACGACAAGACTCATCGCCGGTCTCGGGAAGACCTGGCCCGCCATGACGCGATCGGAGCGAAAGTCCGATGTTCTCTCCATCCTCGAGGATACCAAGCTCGATTTGCTCATCGAAAAGGCCAAGGGGCTTTCGGGCGATGAGGGGATCAGGCTTCTTATCGCGGAAGATGTGGCGCCCGAGACGGTGATCGCGGCTCTCGATATCACGGAGGCCAAGTTCGGCGAGGTCAATGCCGCGGTCGAAGCGGAGCGCGCGGAGAGGAAGAGGGTCGAGGAGCTTCTCGCCGCCGTGGAGAGCGAGTCCGACGAGGGCAAGATCAAACATTTGATGTCGAACAGCGTGGCCGACGGTCTGATCGTCGAGATAGCCGGTGTCGACGAGGCTTCCGTGGCCAGCGTCAAGAAGGCGATGGAAGAGGAGCTCAAGGAAAAGAAGAGGCTCGAGGAAGAGGCGGCCGCAAAAAAGGCGGCCGAGGCCGCGGGACCGGCGCTGGACGATATCGCCGACGACGATATGACCGATTACATCGAGTCCCTGCGTGAGATCCTCGAATTCTCCGATCAGGAGAGCGAGATCAGGGCCATGTGCGATCAGAGCTCCCTGCCCAAGTGCCTGGTCGACCTCGCGGTCACAGATCCCGACAAGCTCGACGAACTCGAGGAGAAAGCGGGCGGTTGATCCGTCGCGACGGCTAATCCACGAGCGGCTCGAGGAGTGCGCCGGCTGTCTCGGCCGCCTCGTGGACCAAAAACGCGGCGATCCTCTCGTGCAAGGCGCGCGGTTCCTGTCCGCAGGCCACCTTCGACAGAAACGTCGAGACGGACACTTCCCTGCCCCCTTCGAGAACCCTCACCGTGCTGGAGCCCTGAAAGAGCCTTGTGTTCGAGCGGGGCGGGATGAGGCTGTCGAAAACCTCGAAGAAACGAAACTCGATAGCGGCTTCCAGATCGGCCGACCGGTTTTTGCACAAACGGAACGCGCCGCTTCGGAAGGTCTCGTTCAACGCGGCGACAAGAGCCGATTCGTCGGAAATCAGGGAACCTTCCACGGTCACCGTGAGTTGAAGCTCGTGACCGTTTCCGAAAGGCGCCGAGGGCGGGGGCGCGGGAGAATGGCAGTCGTCGCATTCGGCGAGGCGGGTGGAGCTCGGGTACCTTCGGTTCTTCTTCAGGTGGCAGCCATTGCACCCCTCGTGCGCGGCGTCTCATAAGCTGGGCAGGACCTTGATTCTCGCGCTGCTGTGGGAGTAGTGGCAGTTGCTGCACGCCTGCGGCGGGGTGCTTTCCGGCCCGGCGTATTCGTGATGGCAGGCTTTGCAGTCGATCGACGCTCCCCCCTCCGATTGCGGAGCGTAGTGCAATCGATGGTCGAAATGGAGCGGCCCGGCCTCGAACGATTTCTCGCAAAGAAGGATCGTGTCGAGGGCGCCGCCGCCGGAGAGATCCCCGCGGATTCTCCGATCGGGAGTCTCGAACAGCGCACAGGCGCCGGCAACGAGCAGGACGAGGAGCGCCGGTCCGAGCGGGAAGAACAGCCTCGGTCGCCCGGAACGCATCGCGGCTTTCGTGGAATCACGCGCCTGGCGCAGAATGGAGCGGATCATGGTTCACCTATCAAAGCCATCATCTCGGCGGCTCGAAAGGGAGATTATAAGGACAATCCTCTTCATGTCGTGAGAAAATAGGGGAGAAACCCCGATTCACGCCGCTCTGTTTCCGATTAGTCTGCAACCGGATCGCGACAGGACCCATCCAAAGGACGAACTCGAAAAGCTGAAAAGAACAAGGAAGATTACACGGCCGCCATGTAGTCTGGACCCGACTGAAAGGAGTGAATCATGGAAACGTTTGCCGTCATTCTGCTGATCCTTGGACTCGTGGCTCTGGCGGTCTGGAGCAAGCACCAGCGCGAGGCGAAACAGATGCAGATCCGCAAGATCATTCACGAGGAGAGGATGACCGCCATGGACAAGGGGATTTCGTTCGAGGATCTCGACCACGAGGCCATAACGCTCGAACTCACCCAGATGAATGAAAAGGCGCGCATGCTTGCGCCCGACAGGTTGAGTTACATGTTGTGGATCCGCATGTCGGCGCTCTGTTTCGGCCTGCTCTTCCTGTTCGGCGGCGTCGGGGTTGCGGTCGGTTTCCGGCTGGTGAACGATCCCGAATTCGAGCCGATGTGGCCGATCGGTCTCATCCCGGCTCTGATCGGCCTCGGGCTCCTGCTGTTCAACGGGCTCTGCCGCGGATACGAGAAAAAGATGAACTGATCCATGGAACCGGACGACGCCACGCTGGTGGACGCTTTCTTGTCCCGCGGTTCGGAGGAATGTTTCGAACGCCTGGTGGACCGATACAAGGACAGGGTGTTCCGTCTGGCCGCATCGGTCATGGGGCCCAGATTCTCCGCTGAAGCGGAGGACATCGCCCAGGAGGTTTTTATCCAGGTATTTCGGAAAGTCTCGACCTTCCGGGGAGACAGCAGCTTCGCGACCTGGCTCTACCGCATCGCCGTCAACAAGGCCCTGGAGCGCAAAAGCCTGGCGCGATTCCGGAACACCTTTCAGGAGGAAGGAGTGTTGAACTCGGTGGCTGCACCGGCGGAGAAGAACGATCCTCTGGAAGCGGTGATGACACGGGGCCGCGACAGCGCTCTGGTGGAGAGCCTCGACCGGCTCGACGAACCCTACCGGACGGCGATCCATCTTCACTACTGGATGAAGTGTTCCGTGTCCGAAATCGCCGAATACCTTGGAACGCGCCCGGGAACGGTCAAGTCCTACCTCCACCGCGGGCGAAAGCGTCTGGCGCGCACATTGCGGAAGGGACGGGGCGATGAATGAGCGATGCACGGTCTTCGAAGAATTCAAAACGAACCTCGATCAGAGGTGTACCGACAGGCAGCTCCGGGTATTCGAGGAGCATCTCGCGAACTGTCCGTCCTGCAGCGACCAGTGGATCGCGCACAGGGCGCTCGGGGATTTCTTCTCGGAGGTCGCGCCGCCGGCGATCTCGACAGAGTTTGGCGAAAATCTGCGCCGTCGCATGAGCCGGGAGCGTGGAGAGCTGCGGCGCAGGTCCCTTCTCATGCGCCTTTACTGGTTGGCCGCCTGTATCGCCATCGCGTTCCTGTTCGTCTTCACGAAGGGCGGAAAAATGGACGGTGGAGTGATATTCATGATGCTCCTGCTCTGTTTTGCTCTCCCCACACTATTTCTGGGCAGAATACTGCCCGTGGGGCTATTCGATCTGATACTCAGTACGTTGAACCAACCGAAATGGAAGTTCGAATCGTACCCTTCGGAGCCACAAGCCCTGGGCGAGATGTTGAATTCTCCCGCCGAGTAGATTAGATTGTTCCCGGGTGAACATAGGGAATAAACCCCGATCAGGATGATTTCGTTCGAGAAGGATTCCGGGATCAATCGAGACAAAATGCCATGTCCGACTCCGAGAGAAAATCCGTTCACGATGGTGACGAACGATTTGAAAACCTGAAATTCAGTCTTCACGACTTTCTCGTCGATCTTCTCGGCGGCCTGATCCCTGGCATACTTTTCACCATAGCCACGTTCTTTGCGTTGATACCACCCTTGAGAGCGCTCCTCGTGTCCATTTCACCGAAGAAGGATGCCGGTAAAGAGGAGATAGAAATGGTGTCCCTTTCGACGGCGGCGGAAAACTTTTTCGAGTCGATTCAGAATACCCCCAACATGATCTGGATCGGTCTCTTCCTGTTCAGCCTGATCTTGTCCTACGTCTTCGGGCATCTGTTCTACCGCAAGGATCCCAAGGTGCCGGACCGGAAGAGTTTTCTCAGTATTTCGAAAAAGAACAAGCCGACGAAAGAAGAACTGGACGAACTCTACCCCGGTGAAAGTGATGAAGATTTCAATAAGAAGAACGGGCGTTCCAGAGAAATCGACCATCTCAGAAAGTCCTTCGGCTGCGACAGCGCGCAAGACTGCGAGTTCCCCTATCCTCATCTCGACTATTACCTGAGGGAGCGCGGCCACGATCACCTGCTGCCTCTGGTCAAATGGAGTGAGAAAAAAGAACACAGGAGCAAGACCTATATCAACAGGTTGAAGATACGATTGGCTTTTCACAATCCGGACAAGTACAGGCGCATCGTCAGGAACGAAGCGCATGTCAGGCTGGCAACATCAACGTGGTATGTCGGCATGAATCTGTTAAAATTCGGTTTGACAGGATTTGTGATCGTGTTGATGGCTGGAGCTTTTTACTGCTGGAGGCATGGGTGGGAGATGTCCTGGGACGCCGGCTTGTTTTTCACCGAGTCGATAATCTCTCCGATAGTGGTCATCACAGTCGCCGTTTTTGCGAAATATGCCATCGAGCAGTTCATTCACTACCAAAGATTGAGAGAAGTCTTTTACGTGCTCGAACTCGCCTATACCACGTTCAGAGATAAGGAAGAACTCCTGAAATCCCCGATCATCTGGTTTTATGATGATCCGAAGCCAAAGGTCAAAGAAGAAAAATTTCCGGCAGAGGAGAACGGGCATGAGCATTAGTCCAGTATGCAGGTTTACCTGTCCTTTCGTAATCGCTATCCTGACCGCCTTCCTCTCCGGTTGCGGCGGAGAAGGGTCTGCCGAGAACACCGAACCGACCGAGGCGCCGATCTCGGCCGAGGCGCTCGACAAGCTTCCCGCCTTCGATGCCCTGGACGGCACGACCGACAAGGTGGTCCACCTCTGCGCGGGCTGCGATTTCAGCATGGACGGCAAGGAGCAGAATCCGATTGAAGTCGGCGGGTACACGCTTCATTTCTGCAATCCGAACTGCGCCGAGAGATTCAAGACCGATACGAACAAGAAGCTCCTCGCTCTCGATGCGAAAAAGGAGTGAGCAAGCCAGGATCATCCCGCACCGCCGAAGGGTAATTTCTGGTACGGTTCCGATCCAGACGATTATAATGTACCGGTCCATCTTCCCCCGCGTGTTGCTTTCACATGGTCATTTCTCGAGGGGAGTCAACCTTGAAATCCGCATTGAACCGGCTTCTGGCTCTTCTTCTTGTCCTTCACGTCGTCTTGTTCGGTCCGTCGCTGGACGGGTGTACCACCTTTTGCCTCGACGACGGGCAGAGTCTGCTTTTCGGTCGCAACTACGACTGGAGCATCGGTGTGGGACTCGTGATGGTCAACAACAAGGGGCTGTCCAAGTCCGCTCTCATCCCTCCCCTGGAGGCGCCCGCGCGATGGGTTTCCACCTACGGGAGCGTCACCTTCAACCAGTATGGCAGGGAATTGCCGATGGGAGGGATGAACGAGAAGGGGTTCGTCGTGGAGGTGATGTGGCTTCAGGGTACGGTGTACCCCGAGCGCGACGACCGGCCCGCTCTGCGCGAGCTGACCTGGGTCCAGTACCTGCTCGACACGTGTAGGAGCGTGGACGAGGTCATCGCGACCGATGCCGCCGTCCGGATCACGCGGGACAGCGTTCCGGTCCATTTTCTGATCTGCGACTCCACCGGCGACGCGGCGGTGGTCGAGTTTATCGAGGGCAGGATGGTTGTGCACAGGGCAGAAGGCCTGCCCTTCGAGGCTTCGGCCAACAACACCTACGCGGACTCCCTCAGATACCTGAAGAGCTGCGAGGGATTCGGCGGGGAGAGGGTCATCCCCCCGGAATCGACCAATTCGCTCGACCGGTTTGCCAGGGCCGCCCGCGGCGTTGCGCGGTACGACAGGGACGATGACGGTGAGGCGATCGCCCACGCCTTCAAGATCCTCGCCGACGTGAGCCAGGGCAAGGCCACGCGGTGGAGCATCGTCTATGACGTGAAAAACCTCGCCATTCTGTTCAAGACAAACAAACTCCCGAAATTGAAGATCGTAGAGCTCGAGAATTTTGATTTTTCCTGCGACTCTCCCTGCCGCGTCCTCGATGTCGATTTCGACTCGGTCGGCGACGTTCACGAATGCTTCGACGACTACACCTTCGAGATCAACAGGAAGCTGATCCACGAGTCCTGGAAGAATACGACCTTTCTGGCGAACACGCCCGATATGATCCTCGAGATGATAGCCGGCCATCCCGAGAGCTTCTCGCCGGCGAAGAAGGAGGGTGGACAGGAGTGACCTTCACCCCCGGGCGGGCCGTGTGGCCAGAAAAAAAGGCCGGGCGTGGCACGCCCGGCCTTTTTTATTTGTGTCCGATCAGGGAACGATCTCGAAGGTTTCGCTGTCCGTCATCCAGAGTTCGGGCGGATAGGTCCCGAGCTGAACGCGCAGATCGTAGGTTCCGATCGCCGGACCGCCGCCGGGGAGCGGATAACTCGGATTGTAGGTCTTCACTTCGCTCGCACTCAGGGTGAGACTGAATGCCGAGGGATAGAGCGGGAAGAAGCTGCCCGACGGAAGCTTCACATCGACGACGGCAAAAAAGGACTGTGCCGAAGCCGTGTGGTTCTCCAGTACGACGGTGTAGTCGAGCGAGGTGCCCTGCTGGATCGTGGGGGAGGCAAGAGTGAGATCGACACTCACGGGGGAGAGGAGGTTCAAGACGCGTGTCGAAATGGTTCCGTGACTGTACCCTTCCGACCTGTAGTCCACGGTCTGATCGAAGTCGTGGTCGAGGAGATAGTTCAGGGGGATGAAACCGCCGATCTTGTAAACGTCCCAGACCGATCCGGACACATCGTGGAGCATGAGAATGTCGGGATAGTTGTTCTGGTAGGTCTGCACCGTGCTCGGGCTTTCCCAGAGATTGATACCGAGAACGACAAATCCCCGGTCTCCATAGGTTGCGGCCAGTGTGTCGATTTGCGGCAACTCCGCATTACAAGGCCCTCATGTGGACTGCCAGAAATTGAGAAGAACGACCTTTCCCTCGAAATCGGAAAGACTGTGCGGATTCCCATTGACATCGTTCAAGGTGAAATCCGGCGCGGGCGAGCCGACCGGAACGGCCGCAAGAGCGGCCGGTGCCAGAAAGACTGCGAACAAGACTGAAAAAAGCCAAAGTGCGTTGTGTCTCATTGATGCCTCCTCTTGCATTATCGAAAACTGTTAAAAGAGACCGTCTTCGGTGAACGGCCCTCCTCGTTAGTTCAGATAGTCGAGATTCGGCGCAGTTCAATTGAAAAACCTACTAAGGTGGTAGGTAAATGGCGGGTCCATGTTTTTACTCAGAAGCCGGCATTGTCGACTTGCGCCTTCCTGCTGTGGCTCGCGCGGACAACTTTCCCTCGGAGCCGAATCGGTGATCCGGTCGCCCGGGACGGCGGGGTTTTACTCTTTGGAGATGAAACGTCTTTCTATATAATGTCTTAATTGAAGATACGAGCCCGCCCGGGCTCTCGGATCGCCTAAAAATACGCTGTCACGATGAGGAGTGATTTCATGGTTTCTCCAAAGTGGACCGTTCTTGCCGCGACCGGAATCATGACCTTTCTGGTCTCCGGCATGCTGGGGGCGGAGGCTCCCGAACTCGAGGCCCCCCTGTTCATCCAGGACAACGGGCAGGACCTGGAGGTGGATTACTGCTCCGTTCCATGCGTGGTGGACTGGAACGAGGACGGTGTCAAGGACCTTCTCGTCGGTCAGTTCTCCTACGGCTACATCAAGCTGTTCGAAAACCGGGGCACTGACTTGAATCCCCTTTTCAACGGCTGGACCTACGTAGAATCGAACGGATCTCCCATCACGGCGAACTATGGATGATGCATCGGCGCGACTCCACGAGTAGTGGACTGGGACGAAGACGGAAGGAAAGATCTCCTCACGGGCGGTTATGACGGCAAGGTCCGGATTTACCTCAACACGGGAACCAACAGCGCTCCCGATTTCAGCGGGTACACCTATCTCCAGCTTGCGGGGGTCGACTTCGACTGTACCGACGTCTCCTTTCCGGGCGTCGTCGACTGGAACAACGACGGGAAAAAGGATGTCTTCTGCGGCGAAGGCTCGGGGAAGGTGAATCTCCTGATCAACGAGGGCACGAATTCGAATCCGCTCTTCAACAGCGCGAGTTATGTCAGGGATGGCCTGAACGATCTGGATGTCGGGATGCGGTGCAATCCCGTGGTTGCCGACTGGAATCGCGACGGGAAAAAGGACCTCATCGTGGGCGAGGAGTTCGGCAACATCTTCTACTTCGAGAACAGGGGCTCCGACGCCAATCCCTTCTTCGACGGCGGAGTCACGATGGAAGCGGGGGGGCAGATCATCGACACCGACTCCCGCGCCCGGCCCGACATCGCCGATTGGGACGGGGACGGAGTCCTCGACATTCTCTGCGGCCAGGACGTCTGGACCCCTTCCCACGGCCCTGCGGGCATCCTGTACTTTCACGCATCGGGCCCCCTCCGCCTGAGCCGGAACTGGATCGCCGCGGGCAGCGGCGGAACGGTCGATCTGATCCTCGACGCGGGCATCGGCAATGGGGGACGGAATTACCTCATCGCCGGAAGCCTATCGGGAACCGAGCCGGGCACGCTCCTTCCCGGCGGGCTCGCGACGATCCCGCTGAACAGGGACTGGTTCACCGATTACATCCTCGATCGGCTGAATACTCCCGTGTTCACAGCTTTCTGGGGTTTGCTCGATGGGTCCGGCAGGGCAGCGGCGTCATTGAACGCACCGCCACTTCAGCCCGTATGGATCGGGAAAACGATGCATTTTGCTTATGCCACGGCGAGCCCGTGGGATTACGCATCGAACGCCGGCGCCATCGAGATCGTTCCCTGAGCGCCGGCGGGGGCGCGGCGAAATGAGCTTCGCCTGCTCATCGATTCAGACTCTTTTCGACGAAGTTCGATTCGTGGGCCCCTCTTCTGCGGATCGCGAGTCGACCTGAAAAAGGCTTTTTTTTAGGAACGGCCCACCTTTCCCCAAGCAGATCGCCTTTACCGAACTCAAGTCACACTGCGGCCGCGATGAGCTCGTCTTTTCGCAATAAAGACGGTTTTCTCTTTTCGGGTGCCGTAACGGGGCCGGGGAACTCTGTCGCCGCTGCTGCCAATACCGGCTTGTCACCGGATCGAGTTGGCATGCTTGTTGCCTTTTCTTGAAGTCGCGCGGAATCCGGATTGGCCGGGCCGCTAGGCATTTCGACTTGAATTTCTATTTACGAGAAGGAGTCAGGCATGCACGACATCGATCGAGCCCTAACCGAAATGGAAGCCGAGGGCGAATACGAAGACGAATTCAGTGGCGAGTACGAAGGCGAGTACGAGAGCGAGTATGAAGGCGAATATGAGGGTGAGTTGGAAGGCGCATTCGAGATGGAGAACGAAGCAGAATGGGAATACGAGAGTTTTGAGGCGGCTGGGGGACTCGATCCCTCGGAAGAAATGGAACTGGCTTCGGATCTTCTTTCCGTATCGAGTGAGGAAGAACTCGACCAGTTCCTGGGAAAGCTGGTCAAGAAGGTCTCTCGAAAGGCCGGAAAGTTCCTGCGATCGAAAACAGGGCGCGGATTGGTAGGCGTTCTCAAGGGCGTGGCCAAGACCGCACTGCCCGTGGTCGGCGGAGCTGTTGGAAGCATGGTCGCGCCCGGCATAGGGACTGCAATCGGCAGCAGACTCGGGAGCGCGGTCGGTGGACTCTTCGAAATGGAGATGGAAGGTTTGAGCCCCGAGGACCAGGAATTCGAGGTGGCTCGCCGTGTCGTGAAGGTCGCGGCGCAGGCTGCAAAGAACGCCACGAAAGCTCCCAAGAACGCTCCTGCAGCCAAGGTCGTCAAAGCGGCAATTGTCGCCGCCGCCAAGAAGCACGCGCCGGGACTCGTCAAGAAGGAGTACGAGATGCCCTACTCTTCTCGGCACTACATGCGTCGTCCCTATGCGCGTCGGCCACATGCCCGCCGCGGCTACCGTAGGCGGAGACCCGTTTATGCACGCCGTCAGAGTGGCCGGTGGTATCGCCGGGGGAGTCACATCATCCTGGCAGGTGTATGAAAATGTCACATCCGACGACCACGGCTCGGTTTTTAAGCACGGAGGCACGGGCTCTTCTGTCTCGTCTCGAAAGCGTCAGACCTTTCTCGCTGACAATGCCCATGGTTCCGAGCGCATCGGTTTGCAGGAAGACTTTGCGAACAATCGAACAGCACATGAAATCTCAGTCGTCGAAACTGAAACAACGTGTCGACGGATTTCTCGCGAGGTTGGATAGTCCCGACAGCCGGGTCGAAGCGCCCGAAACGCTGCAACGGCGATTTACATTTGTCCGGCTGGAGTTCAATACCACCTTGGATCAGCTCGACATTTTTGCCGATGTCCTGACACAGCGCGCGGAACACGAAACAGGAGTGTGGCTGGCCGGACTCGATGTCCTGGCTCGAGAGGCGCTGGAGATTTCGGGTCAGCCCTATTCTGTCCCTCCGATGGTCACATACCTCGACCGCGGGCACGGAGCCGCAATCCGTCGCGTACGGACACGTCTTCCCGGTGGGGATCGGAATCCGGTCTCGATCATCCGAATTCCAAGAGAGCGGATGGTGGGTAGCGGTATCGGTTCCTCTCTCATTCACGAGGTCGGTCATCAAGGGGCCGCGTTGCTGGGTTTGGTCGAATCGCTGCGATCGCGGATCAGAACGCGGGCGAGAAGAGCAGGAGGCGACAAGCCGGGATGGGCGCTGCTGGAGCGCTGGGCTTCGGAGATCATCGCGGACTTCTGGTCGATCGCCAAGCTCGGTATCACTTCGACCCTCGGGCTGATCGGTGTGGTCAGTCTTCCAAGCGCGTTCGTATTCCGTGTCAACATCGACGATCCTCATCCCTTTCCCTGGATCCGGGTGATGCTGAGTCTGGCAATAGGTCAGCATCTCTACCCGGATCCACAATGGGAAAAGCTTGGGCGGCTCTGGGAGTCTTTCTATCCATTGAGGCAGCTCCAGAGCTCAAAGCGTCGTCTTATAGAGATTCTTATATCGATTCTACCCGAATTCGCACGTCTGCTGGCCGAACACCGTCCGCCGACTCTGAGGGGTAGATCGCTTAGCCAGGTCATGCCCGTCGAGCAGAGGCGGCCCAAAGTTCTTCGGACATTACTGGAGGATTGGCAGAAATCCCCGGATCAGGCGAATAGCGCCCCGCCGAGTCTGGCTGTGGCCGTCTTGGGGCAGGGGCGTTCGGACGGACGAATCAGTCCAAAAAGAGAAAGTACAGAATTGACGCGCCTGCTGACGAAGTGGGCGCTCGAGCAGGCCATGCTTCCGCATGACGGCCGCAGAGCGGTCGAAGAGCTGTCAGCGATGTCGGTTTCGCCTGTGGCATAGAGAGTCAACGGTCATGATTCTGTTTGAGCAAGGAGATAATCGATGAGTGACGAAGTAAGAAAAGGGCTGCGAATAGACCCATCGCAGATAACTCTGAAAATTGGCGAAAAGAAAACTCTGACCGCCCGGTTCGATGAGATCGGTCCTCGAACAAAAGTGCCTTTTGAATACGTTTGGAAGGTGAAAGGGCCTCAAAGTGGCGTTGACAAGATCTACGACTGGATCGCCGCCACCGGTAATTCCGTTGAGCTCGATACCTCTGAATTCACGCCAGCCGATGCTGGGGATTACCACGTGAAAGTCGCGTGCAATCTGAATCTCGGAAGCTGGCAAGAATGTACCAAGCGTACGAAAGAAATCGTGCAATCACACCTGATTAAACAAGAACGAATCGCGAGCGCTTTGCCCGACGAAGAATTCCTTCAGCAGTTTTTCGATGGGATGGATGCGACTATATTCGACGCGGAATCGATCGTGACGGTCGAAACCGTGCAAGAGGAGAACCACACCGGTGCGGTGGAACCGCTGGAAGACATGAGAGACGCGATCGACACGATTGTTCGATCCGGTCTGACTGTCAAGGCCGAGAGGCCAAAGAGGGGAACGTCAGGGGACATCGACTCTTTGTGGGTCTCGATCCGTCAATGCATCGAAGGCAGAAACTTCAAAGCCTACAACGAATTCATCAGTGATATTCTCTGCCGGCCGGACGGAGTCGTGGCGTCGGGGTATGAGGAACTGATCGACAAGAAAAATCATCCCTGCTACTACACGCACGGTGTTCACGGATATGAACTGCTGAAAGCGGCCACAGAGGTCTTTCTGCTCTGTCACTCCTGTTGCGGCGATCTCAGCCGGAGTCTTGATCTCGCCAATATCAACGAGGTCGACGAGTCAAACCGCTTCGAATACAATACGACCGTCGAAGAGATCCGGGCCGGCATCGGCAACTACCTCACATCGAGGAACAGTCGACAAATACTGCCGTACATCGACATCATCCTGGATAGGCTCGGCAACCTGCCGCTGGGCAATACGGATTTTCCTTTCTGCCAGGATAGCCTCAGGTTGAATCCCTGCCTCTTCGAATTGATCTGGTCCTACTGGCACGAGGAGGGAATGCTTGCCCAGACGATCAATTCTATAGCCATGCGTTTTCAGAACAGGCAGGTCAAGACCGGCGAAAACGACCCACTGGCGAGTTTTGAGCTGAATCCGCTCCGGCCGATTTCGAATCTGCTCTGGGGTTACATCCAAGATACGGATCGACGCCTGACGGTCAAGCGTCGCGCCTATGAATACATTCACGAGTATGACTTGCGCCTGCTCGGCAAAGCGGTCGGAGACCTGCATCCCGCCGATCCTCGTTCGAGTTTTCTTCAGGCCTTTCACAACCTGCTGAACGAATGCAACAATTTCTACAAAGACGATGCCAATGCGTGGATCGTTCCGGACACGTTCCCGCTGCTCGAGGCGCTCAGGGCCGTCCACTTGAAGATCGCTGAGGGAGCGCACAACCAGTGGGGTGACCTCCCCTCGACAGCGCGGATGGAGATGCTCATGGAGCAATGGCTGCTCTCTCAACCTCCGATGCGCGAGTTTCTCCAGAGCCGAGCGATGGTACCGTACGCAGAACCCTGGATGGGGCAGGTCGACTCGATGAAACGGCTCATGGGCTGGCCTGAAGCCTCGGTGAGCCATTTCCACAACCTTGCCGTATTTGGCGAGTTGATTCTCCTCTCGATACGGTTTGGGGACTGGACTCAGCAGCACGCGGTGCAGGCGAGAAACTGGGCTCTCTACTGGAGGGAAGAAATCCAGGGATACATCGAGGCCTATCGCGCGGTGACCGGAGTCGATCTTCGCGGCAAAGTCACAGCCAGAGACCGGATCGATTCAACCATGCCCTCGACTCATTTGAAGAAACGGATGGCGCGTCAGCTGCGCCAGAGAAAAAATGTGGGGCAATAGGGTGCCGGTTCGGGCTGATGCCGGATTTTACGAGAACTCTTTACCTCGGAATGCGCCATCCGAGCCATTCTCTGAATAGCTGGAAGCGTCTCATGACAGGGCTGCCGGCTTTGCTGGAGAGTCCGTCGAGGCATCAGATGCTGGCAAACTCGGTGGCCGGGATGCAGGGATGTGAGCGGGGTGTGCTTGCCCGCTCCTCCCTTCATCTGATCTGGGATCTATTCACTCTGTGCGGTGGCTGTGATCACGCTCTCTATGTTGATTCGGCCGTCTATCCCACGACGCGGCAGGGTGCCGAACTGGCGCGAAACCTGGGCGCCACCTTGTCTTTTTTCGCCCATCATGACACGGGGAGCCTGGCGAGGCGATTGCGCCGTGATGCAGGAGAGAGGAATCGTCCGCTTGTCGTCACCGATGGATACTGCCCGCGTTGCGGCCGCATTGCCCCGATCCGACAATACCTGGAACTGATACGGAAAAATGGAGGACGGATGATCATCGACGACACTCAAGCGATCGGTGTGCTGGGCAGCCGTTCTTTTGAGTTGCCGGCGCCATACGGAAGAGGCGGTGGCGGTTCACTCAGGTGGGTGGGGATACACGGTCCTGACGTGATACTGGTGACCTCGATGGCGAAGGCTTTTGGCGTTCCTCTCGCAATCCTATCGGGAAGCAGAGCGTTTATCCGGCAATTCAAGGCCAAAAGCCATACGCGCGTTCACTCGAGTTCGCCTTCGGCTGCTGATGTCCGTGCTGCCGAACATGCCTTGGCCCTCAACGATCGTATCGGTGATTCGCTGCGACGAAGGCTGTCTCGTCTCGTGCAGCTCTTCAGGAGCCTAATGAAGCAGATCGGCTTGAGGTTGGTAGACGGCCATTTTCCGATACAGCTGCTTTCGCAAGACCTGAAAGTCGATCCTGTGCACCTCCATATTTCCTTGAAGAGAATGGGCGTGAAGACCGTGCTCCTTCGTGAGGAACGACCGCACCCGGCTCAGCTGGCATTTGTGATCAGCGCCGAGCATCGAGCCGACGAGATCAGGCAGGCGGTTCGGGCCGTGGCCCATTGCCTACCACACGCTTCATACAGCAAAGCAAAGGAAATAGACAATGACTGGTTATTCGTACTCCCGGAGCCCTGTCCACCAGGCACTGGCAGGAGCGCCGGGTGTCGCTGAATCTGAATACGAGATTCTCGGCCATGACTCGCGCGTCAGGGTGAAAAGCACGACTGTTGTGCCTTTCCGGTACATCTGCAATCTGGTGTACGACTTTCCCCGGCTCGGCCGCTGGGCGATGGGAACGGGCACGCTGATCGGACCCAGGACGGTGTTGACAGCCGCCCATTGTGTCTACGACAGCGACAGGCGAGAGCCTAGGGGGGCGCGTCGCCTGCGCGCCATTCCCGCCCGAAACGGGAGGCACGAGCCCTTTCGGTCGTCGCGGGCATTTCGCGTTGTCATTCCGAATAAATATCGCCACAAGGCCGAAACAGGTTCTCCTCATGACTACGCTCTTATCCACCTGGAGGATCCTCTCGGGCTCCGCGTCGGCTACTGGTCGATCGATTATCGCCGCGGTCCGCACGATTCGCGGGGCACGAAAATAGGAGTACAGGAACCTCTCCTCGGCAACAAGGATCTCCTGGTCCATTTGTCAGGTTATCCCGCTGATAAACCGGGCTCCCCACGATATGGATGCCGCGCCTCCCATCGTCCCGGTTTCGAATGCCGTCACTCGCTTCTCGGATCTCCCGATCGATCGACTTTGTGCGGAACCTACCAGTACCGCTCCTTCAATCGATCTGTACGATTGCGACATCGGATACTTCACTATCTCAACGACACCTGTCCGGGGCACAGTGGCAGTCCGGTGTGGGTCCGGCTGCCCCCTGAAAAAGGGGGAAGAGTGCTCATTGCGGTTCATGTGGATCGCGACGATCCTGAAATACCTGGGAAAGCCAACAAAGGAGTTCTCATAGACGATCGGATAATACGGTTTATCCGGTCGAACTACGAATAGAAGAAAAACAGAGACGGCAAGGTCAATCAATCATTTGTACTTGCGGAAGGAGGAAGTTGTGGGATCCCTCTATGAAACGAGCTACCCTACCCACCTGGTATCGGTCATCGAACGAATATTTGACTCGGCTCCGGTCTTGAATCCCGGGCAACTGACGAAGAACTTTCACGTGCGAGAGTTCTATTCCGGCAGTACACCGGTCCCTGAGCACTTGATGGGAAATCTGCGGCGACTCGCGCAGAATCTGCAGGTCTTGAGAGATTATCTGGATCTTCCAATCACGATAAACTCGGGATACAGAACACCAGACCATAACGCGAGCATTGGCGGAGCCAGAAATAGCCAGCATCTCGTCGCTAAGGCGGCCGATATCCATGTAGCCGGTATGACACCGAGCCAAGTCTATTGTGCCGTGCTGAGACTCATAGGAGCAGGCCGGATGGAAGAAGGGGGACTCGGCATCTATACGGGACATGTTCACTACGACGTTCGCGGCGCGAAGGCGCGCTGGACGGGTGGTGGAGCGTCGGCTCCCAGCTGTAGCCATTAAACTCGATCGACGGCTCGGTGGATTTTACTTCCGTTGCGTCTAAGAATTCATGGTAGAGATATTTTCTCGCCCCCCGCTGTCGCCTTTCTGCTCTATATCACGACGTTTCTTCACGTACATCTGGACCGCTCGTTTGGAGAGATTCAAGCGGCGAGCGGATTTCGCCGTATCCCAACCTTCCTCCTGGAGTACGATCCTGTAAGCGGTCTCTGTAATGGTATTTCGTATTTCATCGAGTCCCTTGCCTTGCGAAAGTGCAAGTCTGACAGCCGGATCCAACGGCTGGCTCGGCAGGGTCGCCCTGGAAATCTGGAGTTCCGATCGATCGGTCTCAGGAATCGATCCGATCGTGATGAAGTCCCGGTTTGTTTGACGGCATGCCAGACGTGTAATCACCTGTTTGAGTTCGCGGATATTGCCAGGGTAGTTTCTGGTGATCAGGTAATCCCAGACGGTAGGATCCAATTCAGGAACCTTCTGATTGGGGTAGATCTGGCGTAAAAAGTGATCGACCAGCAGCGGAATATCTTCTCGACGCTCATCGAGAGAGGGGAGCCTGCAAATCCAACTGGCGAGACGGTTATAGAAATCTTCACGAAATGTACCGAGACGCCGTTCTTCCCGAAGATCGCGGTTCGTGGCACAGATCATCCTGAAATCGGCTTTTCGCCAAGAATTGCCGCCAACCCGTTTATAGGTGCCTTCCTGTACAACCCGCAACAGTTCGGCCTGCAGCCGCAAAGGCAGCTCGCCGATCTCGTCCAGAAAGAGGGTTCCGCCGTGGGACAGGGAAATACAACCGTCCCTCTTAGTCAGAGCGCCCGTGAACGCTCCCCGCTCGTGGCCGAAGAACTCACTGCCCGACAGTTCCGGGACGACGGTCGAACAGTCGAGAAGTACGAGGCCTCCTTTGGCCGGTCGCGAATCGAGGAGATGGATGGTATTGGCAACCAGTTCTTTTCCGGTGCCTGTCTCGCCCGTTATCATGACAGAGACACTGGTAAATCGGGCGATCTCGACGATCTCTCTGAGTAGGACGATCCATGGTCGGCTCTTACCTACTAGTCGGTTCTGGATCGTCGCGGAGGCAATGAGGTCGTCTATCTCGCGCCATCGTTTGATCGTTGTCGCGATCAGACAGGCAGGTTTTTTTGAATTCTTCCAGGAAATGACATCAGATCCCCCTGCATGGAGTATATCCCATTTGTCCTCGTTATTCATTGGAAGGTGATGGGTGTTTATTGCCAGCAGGCGTTCGAAACCATTTTCGGATAACCACCTCACGGCTTCGAGAAAGTCGTCTGTCATCTTGTCGAAAAGAATTAATCGTGGACCCGGATGAGGAGTGTTCCCGGCGTTCGAAGCGGCGATCCCCTGTTGTGCCAGCTGATCGACAATCGTCGTTGAGAGGGTTCGGCTAGTGGCTCCAAAGTCATGGACGACTATTTCGAAATCGTACATCTGTGACGACCTTGTTCGTATTACTCCACTAAGACATGCCTTGAGCCGCCTGAGACGCTATCAGTCGAAATTCCGCAACAGCCTGTGTTCGAAAGCACGAGTGCAGGAGACGCAGCCCGGATTCGTACCCTGTACCACGGGAGTTCAACCGGTGTATGGTGAGTGGACCGATCGGAAACCGATCCTGTTTCGATCCGATAGTTCTATCGGTATATATAGATGGATATTGCCGACAAGAGATCCCGCGACTTGTTGAGAGTACTCGGTGAAAACCCTTAGGAAGCTTCGTCTAAATATACTATTGCCGCTGACCAGGATAAGAACTCGGTCTTTTTGGGAATGCGCTTCTTTTCTAGTCTAGGGGCTTGCATATTTTTTTTACGCTTTTAGCCAACAAGGATTGCCTCCCGCACCGCGTCCGGATACACTTGCCTCCTTTTTCATGGACCAGAATTTCACGAACTTTCGGAGGGGCCACTTCGGGAGTTCTCAGTGATCAAGGGGTGCCAGAGGGATGCAGAAGAAGAAGGGAATACTGGTTCTGATCGGCGGCGCCGAGAAACGGACCGGTCGGAAAGGCTTGCTCAGGAAGATCGTGTCGATCAGCAAGGCTGAAACGATCGCACTGATTCCGACGGCGAGCAAATATCCGCGCGAGGTGGCAAGGAATTACCGGGCCGCCTTCAGGGACCTGGGCGTGAAGAGGATTCACGTTCTCGATATCCGCTCCAGGCGCGACGCGGACCGGACGACACACCTGGAACGGCTCGAAGAATCTGGGGTCATCTTTTTCTCGGGCGGGGATCAGGTCCGTCTCGTCGACACGCTCGGCGCGACCTCGTTCATAGAGACCGTTCATCGTAAGTTCAATGAAGGTACGATGATAGCAGGGACGAGCGCCGGCGCGGCCGCGGCGAGCGATCCCATGATCTACGATGGTCAGGACCGGGGACTCCTGAAGGGCCGGGTGCGCAGCGCACCGGGATTCGGTTTTTTGAAGGGGATCACGGTGGACACCCATTTCACGGTGCGCAACCGGATTCCGCGGCTCGCCCAGTTCCTCGTGAGCGGCCTGAGCAGGCGCGGGATCGGGCTGTCCGAGAATACGGCCCTCTTCGTGACGCCCAAGGGGATCGCCGAGGTGGCCGGCTCGGGAAGCGTGACCCTTCTCAGCAGTGATGCGAGGACCTTCAGCAACTACGACGCCGTCGACTGGGACGCTCCCATTTCGGCACAAGGGCTGAAGCTGGGATACCTCTCGCCGGGGATCCTCTTCAACCTCAATAGATGGTCGGTTCAGAGTAGAAAATCTCTTAGCAATAGATTGGTATCGTGAAGGAGGAAACTATGAAGGATTTCGAAGTCAAAAAGTTCTACACCTACCGGGGCCCCAATTTCTACCTCGACCGGCAGGCGCTCGTCTTCAACCTCTACCTCGATCGGGACGGCCGGCGCGCTGATTACTACCGGGAGCGCGTGGTCGAGAAATTTCCGCGCCTTGCCGAGGATTATCCCGACCGCGTTGCGGATCTCTTTGCGCGCGTCCTCATCGAGGTCCTCAAGATGGACATCGATCTCTACGTCAATCGCCATGCGGTCAGTCGCGACGGGGATGACCACGTCATCGCCGTGGAGTTTCTCGACGGTCCGACCGCCACGGAGTGTGTCCGTTTCACGTCGGACTGGTTCCGGGCGATGAACGAGGAGGCGCGTTTCGATTTCGACGAGGGATTCTGCGAACTCCAGGAGCAATTCGACAAGACCCTCTTCGGCGGGCCCACGATCTATTCGCTCATCGAGGCGGGTCTCAAGCGCGATATTCCCGTCCTCTACCTCCACGAGGAGGACCAGTTCATGTGGGGGTACGGACGCAAGGCGGTGCGCGGCCGTTCCACCACCTTTCACACCGACGGGATCAAGGACACCGAGTTCACAACCTACAAGGATGTGGTGAAGGATTTTCTTTTGCTCTGCGGTTTCCCCACGCCTGACGGCAAGAACTGCTTCCACGAGGACGATGCGGTGGACGAGGCCCACAAGCAGGGATTTCCGGTGGTGGTCAAGCCGCTGGCCGGTCACAAGGGACAGGGCGTCACAACCGGAATCGAGAGCGACGCCGGCGTGCGCCAGGCGTTCAAGCGGATCCTGGACGGGGCGAAGGAACTGGGCGTGCCCTTCGACGGGGCCCTCGTCGAGAACCAGGTCTACGGAACCGACCACCGGCTCCTGGCCGTGGACGGCAAGTGCGTGGCCGCCCTGGAGCGCGTGCCCGCCTATGTGGACGGAAACGGCACGGACACGATCGAAAAACTCATCGCCGTCGAGAACGACAAGGTCGTCCGTCTCGACAACGCCCGTTCGCCCCTCTGCAAGATCAACATCGACAACGACCTGAAGGAATTTCTCGGCCTCCAGCAACTGGCTCTCGATTCGGTGCCCAAAGAGGGGGAGCGCATCTTCCTGCGCCGCGTGGCGAATATCTCGGCCGGCGGCGTCTCGATCAACGTCACCGACAAGATCCACCCCAAGAACGTGAAGCTCGTGGAAGACATTTCCAAGTTTTTCACGGTCAAGTGTCTCGGTATCGACGTGCTCGCCGAGGACATTTCCAAGCCCTGGAACGAGGGCGACTTCGCCATCATCGAGATCAACGCCGGGCCGGGCGTCTTCATGCACCTCGCCCCGGCGATCGGCGGTTCGATCGACGTGCCGGGCGCGATCATCGAGAGCCATTTCAAGAACAAGGGCGAACGGATTCCGATCATCGCCGGCAACCGGCTGTCGCAGGGATTCGCCTCGGCTCTCCACGACCGCTTGAAAGAGATCAAACCGGACATCGAGTTCGGGAGCCTCACCAGCGAGGGCGTCTTTTTCAACAACGAGTATTTCTTCAAGAACAAACACCATGACAACAACGTGAAGATCATGCTGCGCAATCCGCGTCTCGATTTCGCTCTCTTCAACCATGCCGCCGACGACATCGACGACTATGGCATGGTCCACCAGGGCGCCGACATCGTCATCGTCGACGAGCCGGAACCGGCCGAGGAGGTTCTCGAACGCGAACTTCTGTCCGGTGGTTGCCTGGTCAAGATCGGCGGCGGCCGGATCACGGTCTCCTATCGCAATGAGGAAATGGAGTTCGGGCCCTTCGCAGACGACGGCGAAAAGGAAACCCTTCTGCTCGACGCCGTCGACGGGGTCTTGAAGGAACTCGTCGAGAAATACCTTTAGAAACCTGGTGCCCCCCGGCCATGCGGAGGAAACGCTCAGATGATTCTCTTCAAGAACTGCGAAGTCTACGCTCCCGAATCTCTCGGTAAAAAGGACCTGTTCATCGCGGGCGGAAAGATCGCCGCGATCGGCGACGAGATCCCCGAACCGGCCGGCCTGGAGATGGAGGTCGTCGATGGAACGGGCCTCAAGATGGTGCCCGGACTGATCGACTGCCACGTTCACATCGCCGGAGCCGGCGGCGAGGGCGGACCGGCCACGCGCACGCCCGAACTCGCGCTGAGCGAGCTCCTCGAGGGAGGCATCACCACCGTGATCGGCTGTCTCGGCACCGACGGCCTGACCCGCTCCGTGGAGAGCGTGCTCATGAAGGCGAAGGCCCTGAAGGAAGAGGGCGTGTCGGCCTGGATCTACACCGGCTCCTACCAGGTGCCCACACCCACGCTGCTCGGCGACGTGGGACGCGACATCGCCCTCATCGAGGAGGTGATCGGCGTGGGCGAGATCTCCCTCTCCGATCACCGTTCGTCGGGACCGACCGTGGACGAGCTGATCCGCCTCGCCGGCCACGCCCGCGTGGGCGGCCTCCTGGGCGGAAAAGCGGGGATCGTCAACTGCCACATGGGAGACGCCAAGAATCCCTTCCAGATCCTACACGACGTGGTTGCCGGGAGCGAGCTGACCCTCGGCCAGTTCCTGCCCACGCACTGCAACCGCAACGACTACATTTTCGAGGACGCCAAGGAGTACGGCAAAAAGGGCTTCGTCGACATCACGGCCAGCTCCTATCCCTTCTTTCCCGAGTACGAGACCAAACCCTCCAAGGCGGTCGTGGAACTCATGGCCGCGGGCGTCCCTCTCGAGCACATCACCCTGTCGTCCGACGGGTGCGGATCGCTCCCCGACTTCGACGAGAAGGGCAACCTGATCAAGCTCGAAACGGGCAAGCCCCGGTCGATCCTCGACGAACTGCGCGATCTCGTTCGCGACGAGGGGCTCGAGCTCGCCAGGGCCTTGCAGGTGGTCACATCGAACGTGGCCGGCGTTCTCAAACTCGGCCGCAAGGGGCGCATCGCCGCGGGATCGGACGCGGACCTGACCCTTCTCGACGGCGAGTTCCGGCCGTATCACGTCGTTGCCGGGGGTACGATGATGGTCCGGAATGCCTCTCCCGTGAAAAAGGGAACATTCGAGGAATGATACCGGCGAAAGCGACACCATGACCATCCGCTCCGATTATGTAATCGCCGAGGGCCCCCTGACCGTCCTCGGCCTGAAAGCCCTGCACGGCGCCAATTATTTCAGCGGCGGCAAGGTGGTGATCGTGCGTCTCGACCTGGGGGAATTCGACGAGGTCTTCACCAATGAAATCCCCGGCTTTCACGAGAAGCTGAAGACGGCCCTGCCGTCGCTCCACGAACATCATTGCTCGGTCGGCCGCGAGGGCGGATTCTTTCAGAGAGTCGAGAGGGGCACCCTGCTGGGCCATGTGACCGAACACGTGGCGATCGAGCTTCAGACACTGGCCGGTATGAACGTGGCCTACGGCAAGACCCGCGCCACGGCGACCGAGGGGATCTACAACGTTGTCTTCCGCTTCATCGATGAGGAGGCGGGTTTGTTCACTGCCAAGGTCGCGGTCAACCTCGTGAACGCCCTCCTCCTCGACAAGCCCTTCGATGTGGGCGGGGCGGTGGAGGCGATCGTGGCGATCCGGGAGGAACGGCTCCTCGGACCGAGCACCCAGGCGATCGTCGAGGCCGCACAGGAGCGCGGCATACCGTTCATCAGGCTCGATGAACACAACCTGGTTCAGCTCGGCAACGGACGGCACCAGAAACGGATCAGAGCAACCATCACGGAGGACACCGGCCTCATCCCGGTGGAGACCGCGGCAAACAAGTATCTCACGGTGCGGATGCTCGAGGCCGCGGGCGTCCCCGTGCCCGAGACGATCAAGACGTCGAGCGTGGGCGATGTTCTGGCCTTTCACGAGGAGAAGCGGGCGCCGCTCGCGGTCAAGCCCTGCACGGGAAATCTCGGCGCAGGCGTCGGCCTGAATCTCGACTCCCTCTCCAAGGTCGAAAGAGCCGTCGAGCGGGCTCTCGGTGTGGATGAGGAGATCGTGGCGCAGCCTCACGTCGAAGGGGATACCTTCAGGCTGCTCGTCGTGGACAACAAGTTCGTCGCCGCGGCCAGGCTGACGCCGCCCGCGGTGATCGGCGACGGCGTCAGGACCGTCGCCCAGCTCGTTGAAGATCTGAACGCCGATCCCCGGCGCGGTGTGGGCGACAAGACCTGTCTGACCCGCGTCGTTATCGATCGATCGACCGTGACGATTCTCGAGGACAAGGGGCTCGATCCCGAGGCCGTTCTGCCGGCGAACAGGCGGCTGGAGCTCAAGGTTTCGCGGAGCCTCAAGCTCGGCGGCGCGAGCGAGGACGTGACCGGGACGGTCGATTCCGCCAACCGCATGCTGGCGGAAAGAGCGAGCCGCAGCATCGGTTTGAACGTGGCCGGTATCGACATCGTCGCGCCATCGATCAGCGAGTCGATCCTCGACAACGGGGGATGTATCGTCGACGTCAACGCCGCTCCCGATTTCAGGATGCACCTCATGCCGGCCAGCGGCCTGCGCCGCGACGTGGCAGCGCCCTTCGTGGAGATGCTCTTTCCGACCGGGATCGAGGCGCGCGTCCCGATCGTGGCGGTCACGGGTACGGCGGGCAAGACCACCGCGGCCCGGCTTCTCGATCACTGTCTGACAAGGACGGGACGGAGGGTGGGCCTGGCCTGCTCCACGGGATTGTTCGTCGGCGGAGAGGCTTTGATCGGGGGCGACATGTCCTGTTTCGAAAGCGCCGCGATCACTCTCGGGGATCGATCGATCGATTGTGCCGTTCTCGAGATCCCCCTGGAGACGATTCTCGACAAGGGCCTCGGCTACGAGTTCGCCGACTGCGGTATCGTGCTCAACGTGGAGGAGGAAGCCAAGGAGTTCGACGAGCTGAGAAATCTCGAGGACGTGGCCTATGCCAAGTCGGTGGTGGCCGAACAGGTCTACGACGGGGGATTCACCGTTCTCAACGCGGACTGCGATCTCGTTCTTTCCATGGCGGAACGGCTCTACAGCAATCTTGTCCTCTTCTCGCGAAACGACCGGAATCCCGAGGTGAAAGCACACGCCGACCAGGGCGGCCTGGCCGTGACCGTCGATCGGGACTACGTCATCATCCGCCGCGACCGCCAGAGGACCGACCTGATCCACTTCGACGACATACCCTTTTGCTGCCGCGGTGGCGAATCCCGTCCCGTCGACGCGGTACTGGCCGCGGTGGCGGCGTTGTGCTTCTTCGGCCCCTCTCCCGAGGACGGCGCTTTCGGCGCCTGGGCCGAAGAGCTCAGGGGATCGATCGCGTCTTTCGAATCTGAAGAAGCGCGCGGCTGATTCCGGGCGGCCAACCCGCCTGGCAGCCGTCGATCACTTGGTCGATGTCGATCCGGATTCTTCCTTCTTGCTCGATCGGACGGCTCCGCCGAGGCCGAGAAGATATCTGATCCGCGCGTCGATCTGGATGACTTCCGCCTCGGCTTCGATCACTCCCTGCAACCACTCGAGCTCCTCGTAGCTTTTCCTGATGAGGCCCTGGGCCACCCTCTCCCGCATCTCCGCCTGGTAGCTCTTGGCAATGGCGACGGCATTCTGCTTCACGCGGCGCATCTGGTGCGTGACCGTCACCTCCTCCGTCACGCGGAGCCGCACCTGGTTCAGCCGGGCGTCCATCCTGACGAGATCGGACTCGGCGAGAGCGATCTCACCGTTCGACCGGAGGGCGAGGGTGAGCATCTGCTCGTAAGATTCAGGCGGCTTGCCCGTGGAAGGATCGATGCCGATGAGAGCGTGAATCATCGCTTCCGTTTCCGAGAAAGCGGCCTCGGCCGCCATCACGGCCTGGCGCGCCTCGGCGAGGGTATCGCTGGACACCATGCCTTTCGCGGCCCGGATCTTCATCCTCTCGTACTCGGTCGTTGTACTCTCCACGATGGAGACGCACAGTTTTCGCTGCAACGTCGCCTCGAGGAGGGCGTGGGAAATCTTCAGCCGCACCTGCTTCAGCTTGGCCCGTGCCTGCACGAGGTCCGCCTCGGCCACGAGGATGTCGGGATTCGACCGGAGGGCGCTGATGAGCATCTCCTCCAGGGAGGATGGGATCTCGCGAAGGGTCGGAGCTTTTTCCTTCTGCCCTTTCGCCTCCTCCTGTTCGCTCCGCGCGAACGACGCGGCGACAGCAAGGACCGCGGCGAGAATGATGAGGGTGTATCGTTTACGAGCGACCATGATGACCTCCCAGTGACTTCGGGAAAAATGTCTGCACCTTTATTTTCGAGAATCCTTCAACGCGGCGAGGAGCCACGTGTCCTCCGGCTCCGCCGCCGACCGCGCCGATGGGGGCATGGCGTTCAGCGCCCGGCGGTAGCAGCGGAGCGCTTGCTCCACATCGTAATGATCGGTCAGGTAGAGATCGCCCGCCTCGGTGAGCAGGCGGGTGCGTTCCCCGGCCGGGGCGCTGTCGGCCCGCCGCACGAGTTCGTCCGGATCGGCGGGGGAGTCGGCCGTGGATCCGTCCACGATCGCGATTTCCCTGTCCGTCCCCCCGGTCGGTGTCCCGGTCGCGAGAAAAGCGGTGACGATCCCGCCGAGATAGGCCGCGGCCAGGAGAGCGAGCCGGATCACGAAGCGCCTGCGCGCCCGGGCGGCCAGCACCTCTTCGGTCCGCTCGAGAACGGTTCTGCGCAGGCTGTCCGCGGGCCGGGGAAGACAGAAGGCGCCGTCGGGCAGGGTATCGAAGTTTTCCACGAGAGGCTCGTCTTCGTTACGGTGTCTGTCTTCCATGGAAAGCGCTCCTTTACCTCTCCCTGTCGAGTCCGCCGAAGGCGTCCTTGAACGCCTTTCGGGCACGTACCAGGAGCGACTCGACAGCCTTCGGGCTCTCCTGCCATTCCCGGGCGATCTCGACGACCGTCATCTTCTCGTCGTATTTTGCGCGCAGCACCGAACTGTACCGGTGCGGCAGCGCGCTCAGCGCGAGGCCGATCCGTTCCGCCAGGTCGCCGCGCGAGGCAGGGGGCGATCCGTCCGGGATCGACTCGACGGGCCGGCCGGTTTCGGACCGTTTCCACGCACGCCAGTGGTTCCTGAGAACATTGGCTGCGATGCCGCGCATCCAGTTTTCAAACCTCGACCGCGCCGGATCGAAACTGCCGATGCGGCGCACCGCGATCATCCACGTCTCCTGGACGACCTCCTCCGTCCGGTCCCGCCGATGGCCGGTGCGGAAGTCGACGAAGGCAAAAACAGAATCGAAGCACTGATCGTAGAAGACGCGCCAGGCCCCCTTGTCGCCGCGCAGAATGGCGTCGCGCAGTCCGCGTTCCGTCCAGATGTGATGGCTTTCATCCACGATCAGCGCATCCTTCGATCCTGTTGCTTTTCCCGACTATTGTAGAAAGGGGCCCCGATCCTTCGGAAAAAATCCGGCCTTTTCGTAAACAGCCCGGATCGCATCGCCTGAATCGACGGCCGGAGAGAAAGTCGAAGATGCGGGTGACTTCATCGACCTCGGGAGGGACGATTGCCGGACGATGACCGGATCCGGCGCCTCCCGGCGGGGTGAGCGCGGGCTAATCGAGATCGCCGATCTCCTGTTCCACCTCTTCCAGGATTTCGCACGACTTGACCAGGTCCTTCATCGTGTTGTGATCGGTGTAGAGCGGACGATCCTCGTCGAGGAAATCCACGTGCCTCCGGATCACCTCCTTCGCCTTCGCCGTTCCATTGCCGAAAGACCAGTCCCTGAAATCCATGCCCTGGGCGGCGGCCATGAACTCGATGCCGAGGATACCGTAGGCATTGTCGAGAATCTGGTTGTTTTTGATCGCCGTGTTCATTCCCATGGAGACGAAGTCCTCCTGGTCGGCGGCGGCCGGTATCGACTGGATCGAAGCCGGGGTGGACAGGATGCGCTGCTCGACGATCTGCATGTCGGCGGTGTACTGGCTGAGCATCAGGCCGGAAAACATTCCCGCGCCCTTCGTCAGGAAGGGGGGCAGGCCCACGCTGAGGGCCGGATTGGTGAGCCGGTTCAGGCGGCGCTCCGACAGGACGCTCACCATGGTGATCGCCACACCCGCCATGTCCATGGGCAACGACACGGGCGTGCCCTGAAAGTTCGCGCCCGAGAGCTGCAGATTCTCCTCGGGGAAAAAGACCGGATTGTCGCCCACGCCGTTGAGCTCGATTTCCACCTGGGAACGCCCGAAGGCCAGCGCGTCGAGCGCGGCGCCGATGACTTGCGGCGTGGAGCGCATCGAGTAGGCATCCTGCACCTTGCACTTGATCTTTTCCTCGCACAGGTCGCCACCCGACACGAGCCTGCGAATATTGTTGGCGCACCGCACGGCGCCGGCGAAGCCGCGCGCCTCGTGGAGCTTGGGCAGGTAGGGTTTCATGTTGGCCCTGAGCGCCTCGAGAGACATGGCCGTGGCGATCTCCGCCTGCTTGAGCCAGCACGCGGCGTCGTGGAGGAAGAGGGCGCTCATGCCGGTGAGGACATTCGATCCGTTGATGATGGCCAGCCCGTCGCGCGCTCTCAGCCCGGGGATCGGAATGCCGGCCCGTTTCATCGCTTCCGCGCCATCGAGCAGTTCGCCCTCGTAGTAGGCCTGTCCCTCGCCCATCATCAGGAGGGCGACCTGCGACATGGGCGCCAGATCGCCGCACGCGCCCACCGAACCCTTCTGGCAGACGAAGGGAGTGACGCCCCTGTTCAGCATCTCCACCAGGGTCTGGGTGATCTCGAGGCGGCAACCGGAGTTTCCGTGAGCGTGAACGTTGATGCGCCCCAGCATGGCGGCCCGAACGATCTCGATCGACGCCGGATCGCCGATTCCGGCGGCATGGTTGTAGATCAGATACTTCTGAAACTGCTTGACCTGCTCATCGGTCAGCACGACCTCCGAAAACTCGCCGATGCCGGTGTTGACGCCGTACATGATCTCGCGGGCAGCGATTTTCTCCTCCAGCATGGCGCGGCATCGTTTGATCCGCTCCACGGCCTCGGGATCGAGTTTCACATTTTCCTTGTGACGGGCGACCTGCAGCACCTTCTCGACGGTCAGACCGGATCCCGCGATGACGAGGCTCATATCCTGCACTCCTTTCAAGGGCACTGGTGGAAGAGACGGATTCTTCAGGTATAGATCGGACGTGGGCCGCCGCATTCGGCGACCAGCGCGGCCAGAGCGATCTACCAATAGCACGCGGGGAAAAAATAATCAACCGACCAAATGGATGGCGCTTCGGCTTTCCCCGGCACCGGGATCTTCTTTCATGACCGATGGTCTCACGGCCGTGCCACAAAAACTGGGGGCTTGTAGTATGATCAGTAATTGTTTATTCTTTGGCTTTTGACCGTAAATTGGAGCGCCCGCGCAAAATGACAAAAGTCGTTTTCAAAGGAAGGAAAGTGGTTTGGCTTGTCGGCCTTCTGGTATTCGCCGGGACGGTGTGCACCGGCGCCGAACAGGTGAGCATCTTTCGCGACACCTATGGCGTACCCCACATTTATTCCGCTACCAATGAGGGTGTGATATTCGGGCTCGGCTACGCCCAGGCCGAGGATGATCTGGAGGGAGTGGTCGAGAACTATATCCGCGCCGCCGGCCGGCTCAGCGAGTTTTTCGGGGTCGATGATCCTGTCTGGCCCGGGAGCGATGTGCGCTACCTGAGCCTGGATCTGCAGTGCCGGCTCTTCAAGGTGAGGCGTACCGTTGTCGAGCGGTACGCCACTCTCGCCCCCGAAACACGCTCGAAGGTGGAAGCATTCGCGGCCGGCATCAACGCCTACATCGATGAACAGAACGGCCAGCTTCCCTCGTGGATTCTGGCGGTCTACCCGATTTCGGGTATCGACGTGGTGGCGCTGTCTCGCTGGAATCAGTGGAACCGCGAATTCAACGTGGCCAAGGATGAACTCGAGGGACGGTACACAGCGCCGAGCCAATCGAACCAGTGGGCGATCGGCCCGTCCAAGTCGGCCACGGGAAATGTCCTCGTCGAGATCGATCCGCACACGCAATGGTACACGAGTTCACGTTACTACGAGGCCCACTTCGTCGGGGGGGATTTCAATTTCAGCGGAGCCGCGGCGCTCGGCCTGCCGGTTGTCTACCACGGCCACAACGACGTGTTCAACGGGGTGATCACGGCAAATTCGGCCGACATGGCCGACGTTTACATCGAGACCCTGAACCAGGACAACGACGCGTACCTCTTCGACGGCGACTGGTACCCGATCACCATCGACGTGGAGAACATCGAGATTCTCGACACCGGTTCCTTTCCGATCACGTTCCGGTACACCCACGGCGGACAGCGGGCGGTCGTGGATTTCGACGAGGAGAACCACATCGCCTATTCTGTCCGTCTCGTGTCGGGCGACGAGATCGCCCTGATCACTCAATCGCTCGGCATGATGATGGCCCGCAGCCTGGCCGAGTTCAAGCAGGCGATGATGATGCAGCAGGCGTCGTCGGGAAACTTCCTCTACGGTGACGTGGATGGCAATATTTTCTATGTCTACAACGCGCGCCAGCCCCTGAAGTCGAATCAGTACAATTGGAACATGCCGGTCGACGGTTCGACGAGCGCTACAGAGTGGGGCGATCTCATCCCCTTCGAGGATCTTCCCCAGGTCGAGAATCCCGAATCCGGTTACCTGATCAACAACAACGTGGCGCCCTGGTATGTGACCCACGAGAGCGGCATCGAGGAGACGGACTACCCGCCCTACCTTTTTCGCAAGAATCCGGACGGGAGCGGTGGGGCCGGCTTCGGGTTCCGGCAGCGGCGCGCCCTCGACCTGATCCATCCGAAAGACAAGATCACCCCGGAGGACATGAGGGATTTCGCCTTCGACCACTACCTGATCGTGGCCGAGTTCGCGCAGATCCTCATCGAGGAGAGCATGAACGATCCCGCGGCGAGGCAAAGCGTTCACGATCCCATGCAACTGCTCGACCCCGCTTTTCAGTTGCTCGACGAATGGGATTTCATCGCCCAGAAGCAGAGCGCGGCCATGACCCTCTTCTCCATTTTTTACAATTCGGTTCCCGTGAACCTGTCAGCCGCGGAGCCTCCCGATCCGGCCACACTGAGCCTCGCCGGCAAGATCGCCATACTCGATCGCCTCGTCGACGCGGCCGAGTGGATATTTTTGACCCACGGCACTCTGGACGTTCCCTGGGGCGCGGTGCACAAGATCAGACGCGGCGCGCACAGTTACCCCGTCAACGGGGGAGGGATGAAATCCCAGGCGCTCCGGCTTGCAAATATCGAACTGATCAAGAACGGCGTTGGATACTGCCAGAGCGGATCGGCCTTCATCATGATCGTGGAACTCTCCGAGCCGGTCAGGGCGTTCAGCGCGAAACCTTACGGACAGAGCGAGGATCCCTCGTCGCCCCATTTCGACGACATGACCAAGCTCTATTGCAACGATCAGCTCAAGCCGGCCTGGTTCACGCTGTCCGACGTGATGGCCAACCTCGAGTCGACAACGATCCTCTATTACTGAGACCGGCCTTTTTATTCTGTATTTGTTTTTTCGAAAGGCGGTTTTTCAGAGAAATACCTGCCATTTTCGGGTTTAATGAACTCCAGCGGTAACAGACAGCATCCGAAGGACTCTCCAGAACTTCGCACACCGGGTTCCAGAATCCTCCAGTCCTTCGGCAGGGATCTCATCTTCCGAACGAACAACATCTGAGTCGACGACAATCGATATTCGCATCCCCCGAGAGACCGCGTTACAGAGGTCTGAATCGGCGATCGGGAACAGTTTCTTGTCAATATCGAGTCCGTGGCGTTTCTGTCGGTTTATTCGGTGTTTTTCCAGAGAAGGAGGTATCAAATGAAATCAACCAGAGTGGCGATTTATGTCTTGACCGTGTTCTTCATCATCACACTCTCCCTTCCGGCCCAGACCAAGGAGACGGAGAACGTCTTTGTGGTCATCATCGACGGAGTACGGAACGAGGAGGCCTTCGAAGATCCTGATCATCAGTACATTCCATACCTCTGGAATGAACTCCGCCCCCAGGGAACGATCTACACCGAGTTCTACCTCGATCAAATGGCAGCGTACACAACCCCTGCAGACTCGGCCTATCTAACGGGGCAATGGCACTGGCAAACGAACCTAGAGGATTTCGGATTCGAGTTCAATGACGTCCGGCCCGAGGCGCCCACCTTCTTCGAGGAATACCGCAAACATTTCGGCGCACCGATCGAGGAATGTCTTATCGTATCGGGCAAGTTCAACAACATGCAGCTGGATCGGTCCATCGTTCCGGGTTACGGCCCTGATTACCGATCATTGGCTTTCCAGGGCGGCTCGGACGACGAAACCTATGCTTTGCTGGGGGACAAACTGGCCGAGCACCATCCTCGCCTTGTGTTTTGCGGTTTCAGAGACGCGGACTGGTCCGCTCACGGGGGAAATTGGGCCAACTACACTGCCAATATCATTCACATGGACTGGCTCGTCTACCGGATCTGGACCGAGCTGATTCAAGGCGATCCCTTCTACGCGGACAAGACCACCATGATCGTGGCGAGCCATCACGGTCGGAACGACGACACGGTCGGCTTCAATAACCATGGCGGAATGAGCCATCAGAATCGTCACGTCCCTTTCCTCGCCATCGGTCCGGACACGCCGGCCGGAGTCGAGCTGTCCGAGAGACGCTATCATCGGGATCTGGCGCCCACAATCGGCGAATTCCTCGATTTTCCCACTCATTTTGCGCACGGTCAGACCTTGACCGGGTTGTTTGAGCCGGGCCTCGACCCTGATCCCAGGCTGCGCGTTATCCAGAAGGATCCCCGCATCACGGCCTACGAGGGGCTTGTGGCAGTCGCCTATTCGCAAAACGACCCATCCGACTCGGGCAATGACAACATCTACGTGATCAAGAAGGGACCCGATGATCCGGATTTTGGTGAACCGATCCTGATCAGCAATCCGGCAGCGGGACGTTGGGCGTTCGCCCCGTCGATATCGGCGAACCACAATGGTCTGCACGTGGCCTGGCTCGATGGCCGTGCCCTGAATCAAGATGGGGAGAGGTGGTCGGTCTATTTCCGGAACAGCTTCGACTGGGGTGAGACGTGGGAAGACGAGCAGCTCATCGCCACGAGCACCTTCGAGACAGCACCACCGAGCCAACTCTCGATCATGTCTGAGCCCGAACTGATCACAACAGCGTCGGGCGAGATGCTCATCACCGTTCGATTCATCTACCCCGAAATGATCTGGGGAAACGGCGGCCTCAGGAAGACGTGGGCCTACACCTCGCAAAACGGGGGGCTGTCGTGGAACCAGAAACTGGTCGGCGACAATGGCAATTTTCCGCGCCAGTTCCACGCTGTTCAGCTCACCAAATCCTGGGAAGCCGCCGCCGTTTGCATCGATCTCTGCCCGAGTACGACCAATAATCGTCACACAAACTGGGAGATCGTCACCAAGGTTACCTACAACGGAGGATCTACCTGGAAGAATGTCCGGCGCCTGACCTATGACAATGGTTGCTCAATGATGCCCAGGCTCGCGTACAACGGCAGCAGGCTCCTTTGCGTCTGGTACGACCGCCCCGTGGACGGCTCCGACGGCAGACTCTGCGTGAGGCCCAGCTGGAATAAAGGAAAAAACTGGGGCAGCACGATCACGGTTCCCTCCACAGGCGCGGCGTGGGCTCCCGATGTGGAGTGGAATCCCAGCATTGGCAAGTTCGTCATGGCCTGGACCGATTTCGAGACCGGCATGCCTGACTTGAAGTACAGCACGAGTTCGACCGGCCAGAGCTGGAGCGCGCCGGCTCTGATCGTGCCGGGTCAGCTCACTGTCCTGAAACGCAATGCCCAGCTCGCGCACACCAACGGTGTCCTTTATGCGGCCTGGGAACAGCAAGATCCGTACAACGGTAACTGGCTGATCGAAACAGGGACGATCGACTGAGACGAGCCGGACTCCTGACGGGGTCCACCGGTCCGATCACGATAGAGGCCGCCGGATTTTTCCGGCGGCCTCTTTTATCGAGTCCGCCCGTATCGGACGGACAGAACCGGGCGGAGCCGTTGAATTCAGACGGAATGCTCTCCTACCGCCTCCAACAGAACGGGTCATGAAAGACTGTTTGAGACCCTCCCGCTATTATGGGTATGATGGCGACGAGACACATCGACAGGCGACTCGATGACCGGGACCCGCGGACCGGGCCGCACTGAATTGAAACCCAGATGAGACCGGAATCCCCAGAGTCAGAGAATAGACACAGTGCTGAAAGGAATCACCGATGAACAAGTGGGACATCGAGCGAGAAGTGGCACACAACACCGCGGATTACGTCGAGAAGACTCTGATCACGGAAAACGGCTTTCGGGAATACGATTTCCGCTGGCGCATCGGTGATGAGGTCAATCCGAACGGCTTTTTCGTCCTCGGCAAGGCATACGGCACTTACGCCCGCGAAACGCTGAACGAGAGCACGGTGGTCGTGGGGCACGACTACCGCTCCTACAGCCAGGAACTGAGCCGGTCCTTCGCCCTGGGGGCCGTCTCGTCCGGCGTCGATGTTCTCGACATCGGGCTCGCGCTGACTCCTATCGTCTATTTCGCCCAGTACCACCTTTCGACCAGGGCGGCCGCGATGGTCACGGCGAGCCACAACGAGAACGGGTGGACAGGCTTGAAACTGGCCAACGGTTATTCGTCGACCATGGGGCCCGACGAGGTCGCCCGATTCAAGAAACTCGTCTATGCGCAAAAATATCTCGAAGGCGCTGGCCGCTATCTGACCGAGGAGGGTGTTTTCGACGCCTATCTCGAGGACCTCACGCGGAACAGCAAGGTGAAGGAAGGGCTCAAGGTCGTTGTGGGCTCCGGCAATGGAACGGCCGGTCATTTCGGCCCGAAGATACTCGGAGTCCTCGGATGCACCGTCGAATCGGTTCACTGCGAACTCGATTGGACGTTTCCCAACCACAATCCGAATCCGGAGAACGTGGGTTTCTTGAAGAGCATCACCGAGGCGGTGAAGAGCTCGGGCGCCGATCTCGGAATCGGATTCGACGGCGACGGCGACCGTATAGGTGTGGTGGACGATACCGGGGAGATCGTCTTCTCCGACAAGCTCGGTCTGCTCCTTGCCAGGCATCTGAGCTCGAAGAAGAAAGACTCCTGTTTCGTCATCGATGTGAAGAGCACCGGCCTCTTCCTCGAGGACGAGGTCCTCCAAAAAAACGGGGCGACGGTCGTGCTGTGGAAGACGGGCCATTCGTACATCAAGAAGAAAGTGGCCGAAACGGGCGCCGTCGCGGGATTCGAGAAGAGCGGGCACTGGTTTTTCAGCGAACCCTACGGCAAAGGGTACGACGATGCGATGATGTCCTCCGTTCAACTCATGAAATTCCTCGATGAGAGCGGCGGCACGCTGTCCGAGCTGGTCAAGGCCCTGCCGGTGACCTGGCTCTCACCCACGGTGGGCGCCTACTGTGCGGACGGGGAGAAGTACGATGTCGTCGAGATTGCCACAAAGAAATTCACGAGGGACCGGGATGAGGGGGTGAATATCGCCGGCCGGAAGATCAAGGATATCACCACGATCAACGGGATCAGGTTCACCCTCGAAGATGGGAGTTTCGGATTGATTCGAGCGTCGTCGAACAAGCCGTCGCTCGTACTCGTGGCGGAGTCGAGGCGATCCCATGATGACATGGTGGACATCATGAATTGTCTGAAGAGCTGCCTCGAGGACACCGGAAAAACCGGGGACTACGATCAGTAGGGCGCTCGATCGGTCCATCGACCGCGTCAGAATGGTTTCCGCTCGAAGAGCCAGACCCAGCCGTGACGCTTCGATTTGGGCCTGATTTCAGAGAGTTCCTTCATGATCGCCTGGCGCTTCTTTTCGAGCTCGGCCCGTTCGGGATCTTCTTTCTTCCCGTCGCTCTCGCCGCCGGCGAGGGATTCCAGCTTTTCGTCGATCTTGTGCAGATCGTACATGAGAGCCTCGTAGCGGTCGCGCCTCTCGGGGGTGAATTCCGTTCCCTTCACGGTCCGGTAGTGCTGGTCGCCCATCAAGAGATCGGGGAAACCGTCGGCGTTGTGGTCACCGACCGATACCTGGGCGCGCGTGCCCGGCCAGAGGGCCGCCTCTTCGGGGGACCGCTCGCCTGACGGAGCATTCACCAGTTTGCTTGCCTCGGAGAATCGCGGCTCCTTTTCCGTGCCGACGTTTCGAAACCAGTAGACAGCGCCCGTGCTGCTCCCGGCAACGATGTCCCACTTGCCGTCGAGGTTCCAGTCCGCCACCTCCACGGTGGCGCCGCCGCCGGGAACGATCAACGCCTTGCCCTCCGACGATCCGACCTTCTCGTTGTGCGTGCCGAATGCGGCCGCCCCGGCGCTCCCCTCGTTGGTGCGCAAGAAGAGGTGGCCGCTTCTGGCGCCCAGAAGAAGGTCCAGATCGCCGTCGCAGTCCCAGTCGACGGTTATGATCGATATGGCATGTTCGCCGGGGTAGTGCGATCCTTCCAGCTCGGTCCATTCCTTCTTGTCATGGTCCCAGTAGCTGCTGATCAGGATACGCGCTCCGTTCTTGTCCATGATCGGCCGTGGCGCTGCGAATCGTCCGGGGCCGAGGCCCTCGAGAAAGTAGGGCCCGCCGTCGAAGCTACCGGTGACGAGGTCGATCTTGCCATCCCCGTTCAGGTCCACACCGTGTGGACGGATGCCGATGCATCACCAGTTCTTGACCTTGATCGGTTTCCCGTCCGCCTCGAGCGGTTTTCCCGCCGCGTAGACTGGCGCCTCGTTCGTGGCCTGGTTCTTGAAGAAATGGAGGTGTCCGGAGAAATCACCCACGAGGAGATCGTGCAGGCCGTCCCGGTCGAGGTCGATCAGGAGCGGGCCGCTGTGCGCGACGCAATCGCCCGTGTCGATCGGCGCGCCGTCCGCCTCGAGCCGAAGGGGCGGAAGAAGATCTTCCGTGGCGCAGCACGAAGCGAGTGAAGGATCGTCCCCGGCCGTTCCGGGGGCGGCGAGTATGAACAGGATCAGTGCGGTTCCGAGCGGTTTCATGATTTTTGCCTCCCATGAGAAGATCGAAGACACATTATCCGATGGCGCCTGGAGCGTCGAGAAGAAAAGACCGGCCCCTCGCGGTCGCGCCGCGGTAATGGCCGGGAAATCGAATAAGGCCGGTAAAACCGATCCGAGCTGGTATAATAATGTCGGCCGCGAGGCCTGTATCCAAGGGTTCCCGGCGTTTTGAAGGGCGGGATTTCGATCTGCCCGTCCCGCCCCCTCCGCCGTGTCTTCCGGAAAGGAGGATCGATCATGGGATCACTTCTCGAACATTCGAAATTTCCTTTCACTCTGGCATTCGGACTCTTCCTGATCGCATCGGTCGCGCTCGGCGCGGATCGGACATCCCATGGGCGGGGGACGTTCGTCGGCTACTACGCGGCCGATCTCGTCGACGTGGACAGCTACCGCTATTTCATGGAGGACGAACTGTACGCTCATGACGGAGACGACCGCGGTTACGGTCCCGAGCACGATCTCTGCCGCACCAACATCGAGCAGCTGTTCTTGGATTACGGCCTCCATGTCAGCATGCATCCCTTCTCGTACAACGGACAGCTGTATCACAACGTTGTGGGTGAGATTCCGGGTACGGTCTTTCCCGATCAGATCTACGTGATCGCCGGTCATTTCGACTCCGTCGGCAACCCGGGCGCCGATGACAATGCGAGCGCCGTCGCCACTCTTCTCGAGATCGCCCGCATCGCGGGACGATGGAACTCGCAAGCGACGATCCGGCTGATTTCATTCGACAGGGAGGAACAGGGACTCATCGGGAGCCAGGCTTACGTGAACACCTTTGCTCATGAAGATTTCCGCGGTGTGATCTCGCTCGACATGGTCGCCTACAGCGGGCCCGATCCGGACAAGGCGCGCATCCACGGCCGCACGCAATCGGATCCGCTGAAAGAGAGCGTGGCACAGGCCCTCGTCGACTATGCCGGACTGACCCCGTCGGTCCACGGGGCGCTGGACAGGACCGACCATGCCCCGTTCGAGTGGGCGGGATTTCAGGGGTGCTGGCTCGCCGAGTACAACTACATCGAATACAACCCGCACTACCACCAGCAGACCGACTCGCTCGACACTCCGAACTACATCGATTTCGATTACGGCGCCAAGATCACCCGCGCCGTGATCGGCTGGCTGGTGGACAACGCCGGACTGAGGCCCGCGCTCATGGTCGACGTTCATGAGATTCCCGAGAGCGGCGGGGCGATCGATTTTGCGCTCGATGCGGGAGCGTCGTGGGGAGAGAGAAATTATCTCCTTTGCGGCACCCTGTCCGGAACGAGCCCCGGAACGCCGCTTCCGGGAGGACTGGCGTCGATACCGCTGAACCGGGACTGGTTCAGCGATTACATCCTGGCAAATCTGGGTCGCCCTCTTTTTACCGACTTCTGGGGAGCGCTCGACAGTGCCGGTGAGGCACAGGCCGGACTCGACGCACCGCCGCTTCCCGGTTGGGCCGGAACCACGTTCAATTTTGCCTTCTGTCTTTCCGATCCGTGGGATTTCGCGTCGAATGCCGTTGCGGTCGAAGTGGTTCCCTGACGATCCGATTCAACGGGTCGCGCTCAACTCGGAGCGGGTTCGGCCACCAGATCGGCGATGGTCACGTGCCGTTCCCGCTCTGCAACCTCGCCGGCGAGTTTGTTGTAGGCGCTGAGAACCGGTTTGCAGTCCGCGTGTTTGCCGATGCGATCGAGATAATCGCTCGTTTCCCCCTCGAAGGCTTCGTGTATGTCCTTCAAGGAGAGCGTCGATACCTTCCTGGCGGGCAGGTAGTGGTTCTCGTCTTCGATCTTCCGGATCACGTTTTTCGAAACGAGCACGAAGAGAACATCCTGGACCAGCCGATGGGGGATCTGGTAGTGGTCGGCAAAGGAGGTCGCATGGAAGTTGTGCACACCCTTCTCGAAATCCTTGCAGATCTTGACGAGAATCAGCGTGGCCAGCACGGTCTTGATCCGGTAGCCTGCTGACGAGGCGAGGTCTTCCAGCTCGTAGGTCCGCCGGTGCTGTGTCGAGAAGGAGACCTCCGCTCCGAACAGAACGATCAGCCAGCTCACGTAGACCCAGGCGAGGAACAGGGGGATCGCCGCGAAGGTGCCGTAGAGAGCGTTGGCGCTGCCGACGCCGATCTGAAACTTGATGTAGAGGACCTGCATCAGCTTCCAGGCCAGTCCGGCGACCGTCCCTCCGGCCAGCGCCGCGGAGATCTTCACTTTCGTGTTGGGCATCACCACGTAGAGAACGGTGAAGGCCAGGATGATGCTGAAGATCCCTGCCAGACCCATGAGCTGGCTGTAGAGCCGCGCCAGGGGACCGAAGAAATCGGCCATCTTGTCGAGCACCGTTTCGGACGACAAGAAAGCGCTCACGCTCGACGAGAGAAGAACGAGCAGCGGCACGGTGACGATGATGCTGAGATAGTCCGCAAAGCGTCGCGCGAATGTCCTGTTGTACTTGATTCCCCAGATGTGGTTGAAGGTCACCTCCACACTGGTCATCAGCTTGAGTGATGCCATGAGAGCCAGAAGGAGGCCGATCGTTCCCAGCGCCTTGTAGTCGGCCGCCTCCACCGTGGAGATGACCTTGTTCAGTGATTGAGCCGTTCCCTCGGGCAGGCTGACGATGAGGCCGTCCAGTTCCTCCCTGACCTTGGTGTCGATGCCGAGGCCGTTGGCGATCGAAAAGGAGAGCACGAGGAACGGCACGAGCGAGATCAGAAAGATATAGGTCATCGACGAGGCGCGGAGGGTGAGCCGGTCCTCCTTCACTCCCCTGACAATGATCCACAGCACCTTGATCAGCGAATAGAGCTTTCGCTGCAACGTGGGCAGGGTGGGAAAATCAGGACTTTGCAGGTTCTGCTTGGTTTCCTCGAGAACCTCTTTCAGCTTCGTCAATATTTTCATATGAGCCGATTCTCTCTGAAATAACTGCTCCCGAACAAACAGGGTAACTCGTGGCGCACTCCGATGTAAATATCGGAAAAGGATTCACCAATCCTTGCGGTCAAGACTAAGATAGAGGTTAATATTGAGCAGATCGATTTCATCCGACGGACCAATGCCGTGATAGTCGATTTCCAGAGGAGAATCTTCTTCGTGAACGCCCAGTCGAGCAGCATCTTTCGTAGTGTGCCGTGGACTCTGTTTTTTGTTTATCTTCTTTTATACCAAGGAACTGCGATTGCACAGGATTTCCACTCCTTTTTCCGCGGCGATGAGGTCGGCCCGAGAGAATTTCATTTCGACGGGGAGGTCTTCCTCAACGTCCTCTCGTTCGAGCAACCCCTGGAGTCGGTGCAGCCCTGGCTCGCGTCGAATTCGGGATATCGGCTCGCCCTGGGAAGTCTGACCGGCCGCGACCTCTGGCTGGAGCACCAGGTCAAGGCGCTCGCGACCGTATCCGATCGGGTCAAGGTTCGTGTGATGGTGCACCAAGGTGTCGACATGGACGAGCCCCATCTCTTCCTGCAGCCTGTTCTGGAGTACAGCCTGGACGAAAAGAACGCGCTCCTGGCGCCCTTCGTTCTCGATGGGGACAAGGGAAATCTCGGGGGCGGCCTGGGGTGGTGCTACCGCGATCCTGAAGACGAAATCGACTATCTGCAATTCACCTGGCTCAGATCCAATGCTCTTTTCGAAAACCGGTCGCGCGAGTTCAAGGATTCGGAAGTCCGGAAACCAGCCGACACTTTCGAGATGCAGTTTCAGGGATCGGCCTTCGATCTCGGCCTGTCGAGCCTGAAGATCGCCTATCAGACCCATGGAGAGATCAAGTACGAGCAACTCGGACGGGACGACGAGTACCGGCGCTTCTCGGCCTGGTTTCTTCACCGCTACGATATCGACGACCGCAACAGGTTCTTTTTCCAGTTCGACCAGGATTCCGCGGCGGAGCAGATCGATCCCTTCATGCCGAAGGCTCTCACCGAAGAGTTCCGCGGCGAACGGGACCTGGGCCGGTTCCGCCTCGAGTATCAGAGGGATCTGGAGGACGAGTCGCCCCGGCGCGTCAGGGGCGGAATCCAGCACGTTCGATACAGGGAACGCGAGTACAGCCCCTTCGATCTGAAGGAACTGCACAAGATCGATCGCTCGGAACTGATCTTCTACGCCGGTTACCGCTGCCCGCTCGGCGATTCGGAGACCCTCTCGCTGGAGACCGTGACCTACTTCGGCAGCATGAACAACCACAACGATTATCCCTACGATTCTCACGAGGACGGCTCCGATCCGACCTTCCAGGGGAAAGCCTGTTTTCATTTCCACTGGGCCGTGAACGAAGATGTCGATTTCGTCCTGATTCCGAGTTTCGAACTGGACAAGGTCGGCTGGGGGGGTGGCGGACTCCAGATCCGGTACCACTTCTGAGAAGGAGCGTCGGACCCCGCACCGAGCGGTCTCCCCGAGGCGTGCAGCGGAACAGGGAGCGCCGTCGAAAGGCTCGAAAGGGGACCGGAATACCTCCTCCCGCCATTGCGGACGTTTTTCCCGCCCCGGGGATCCGCTGAGATGAAAATTGCTTTATGAGTTCGAAAAGAGCATAATGGCTGCCTGTCCCGCATCAATCGTACCGCGCGAGAGGAGTCGCCACCATGTCGATCAGAACGATTTCCCTGTCAATCCTTTTCATGAGCGCCATTCTGGCTCTGTCGTTTTTCTTTGCCGGATGCTTCTCGACATCGGGCGGATCGGGTGACGATTCGAACCCGGTGGGAGAGGAAAAAGTGAGCGGCGCCAGGCGGGCGCTCAATTTCTGGGCCGCCCAGCGGGCCTACCCCAATCGTGTGATTCCCGACGAGAGTTTCGCGGCGGCTTTCGAAGAGTTGAAGAAGATGAAAACCCGGGCTCCCGCCCTGGATGATGCGGTCGATCCCTGGATGCCGCTCGGTCCGCACAACATCGGCGGACGCACCCTGTGCCTCGCCCTGCATCCCAACGATCCGGACGTGATCTTTGCCGGAAGCGCCAGCGGGGGATTGTGGAAGTCGACCACCGGCGGAGTCGGGCCTGACGCCTGGGACTACGTGGACACCGGTTTTCCCGTGCTCGGGATCAGTACGATCGCGATCGACCCGGCCGATCCCGACGTGTTCTACATCGGTACAGGCGAGGTATACCGCTACCAGGATTCGATCGGCGGAGAGGTGGTTCGCACCACCAGGGGCAGTTACGGGATCGGAATCCTGAAGTCGACCGACGGCGGGAACACGTGGTCGAAGGTCCTCGACTGGAGCTACGCGCAGACGCGCGGTGTCTGGATGATCGCCATCAATCCGTTGAACTCATCGATCGTCTACGCGGCGACCACCGAGGGTGTTTACAGATCGGGCAACGGAGGCACCACGTGGGATCTCGCCCTCGACGAGATCATGGCGACCGATGTCCGGATTCATCCAACCGATACCAACACGATTTTTGCGGCCTGCGGCAACTTCGCCTCTGCCGGGCACGGCGTCTACCGCAGCGTGGACGACGGCGCCAACTGGCAGAAGCTGACGAACGGACTGCCGGGCAGCTGGACGGGAAAGGTGCAGCTCGCCATCGCGCCGACCGCGCCCGACCGGATCTTCGCGAGCATTGCGAATGACTTCGATGGCGTCGGACTCTACCGTTCGACCGACAGGGGCGATTCGTGGAGCCGGGTCAACTCCACGGACTACCCGCAGTACCAGGGCTGGTATTCCCACTACGTGCTGGTCAGTCCCTTTGACGAAAACGATCTCTTCGTGGGCGGCATCGAGATCTGGAAGTCGACGAACGGCGGTAACTCGCTCTCGAAGCGTTCCGACTGGACGGAGGTCTATTTCGGAACGAGTCCGCCCGAGGGGCCGATCGGCGGCGCGCACTATGCCCATGCCGACCAGCACTTCGCACTCTGGCATCCCACCGATCCGGATACGATCTTTTTCGCCTCCGACGGGGGTGTGTTCAAGAGCACCGATGGGGGGAGTACCTTCGATAGTCTCATCGGCGGATACATGACCACCCAGTTCTACAATGGGTTCTCCAATTCGGCGAGCGATCCCGATCTGGCCATGGGCGGGATGCAGGACAATTTCACGGCTTTCTACGACGGGGATGTGGCCTGGCGTCGCGTGATCGGCGGAGACGGATGCTGGACGGCAATCAACGCCGACGACGACCAGACGGTATACGGCACGGCGCAGTATCTCTACCTCCTCCGGTCGAGAGACGGCGGGACAAACTGGACGAACGTTTCACCCCCGGATCTGAGCGGCGACTACACGGCTTTCGTCGCTCCCTTCGTGCTGAGCGTCTCCGATCCCGACGTTCTTTACGCCGGCCGGTCGCGCGTTTACAAGAGCGGCAACGAGGGATCGAACTGGATCACCACGAACAGCGGCCAGCCGCTGGACGGCTCCAATCCTCTGCTGTCGATGGCCGTCTCCGAGACGGATGGGGATATCGTGTACGCCGGAACGGCGCCGCTCTATTCGCGCGCCAGGATATTCCGGACCGTTGACGGTGGCGCGAACTGGGACGATATCACCGGTCCCCTTCCCGATCTGTACCCCGCTGACCTCGCGATCGATCCCGACGATCCGGACAGGGTGTTCGTGGCGTTCATGGGGTACGAAAACGAGCATGTCTTCAAAAGCGACGATGGAGGCGCGAACTGGATCGACGTGACCGACAACCTGCCCGACGTGCCGGTGTCGGCACTCGCCATCGATCCCCGGAACCGGTCGATCGTTTATGCCGGAACCGATCTCGGAGTGTTCGTGTCCACGGTGGGCGGAGGCGCGTGGGCTCCATTCATGAGCGGCATGCCGACATCGATGGTGACCGATTTGACGGTCTTCGCGCCCGCGTTGAAACGGTCCCGCCCCCCGGCGGGCACATACGATCTGATCAGTCCCCAGAAAGTGATTCTCAAGATCCGGGCGTCCACTCACGGAAACGGCGTGTACGAACGGGATCTCTACCGCTGATCGACTTTCGAGTTCGCGCCCGAACCCTTTAGAGCCTCGTCTCCTCCTTCACCGGAGAGGCGATTGCGGCGGCCATGTGGTAGTCTCTGACCTCCTCGATCGTATCTTGAAGACTGTACCGCGGCTTGTAGCCGATAGCCTTCTCCGTCTTCGTGATGTCGGGAGTGCGCCGGTACATGTCCTCGAAACCCTTGGTAAAAGCCTGATCGTAGGGGATGAATTGGATTTTCGAGGACGAGTTGCACAGGCCCCTGATCTTTTCCGCCAGATCCTTGATCGATATCCCGATCCGGCCGCCGATGTTGAAGACCTGGCCATAGGACCGGGCCGACTCGGACAGCTCCGCCGCCGCCCAGACCACGTCCTTGACATTCACGAAACATCTGGACTGGGTGCCGTCGCCGAAGACCGTGATCGGACTGCCGGCCAGGGCTTGGCCCACGAATCTTGGGACCACCATCCCGTATCGCCCCGTCTGTCTCTGGCCGATCGTGTTGAAGAGGCGCAGGATCAGAACGGGCGTCTTTCTTTCGCTGTAATAAGCCAGGGACAGGAATTCGCCCGCCGCCTTGCTGCACGCGTAGCTCCAGCGCGACTTGACTGTCGGCCCGTATACCGAATTGTCCTCTTCCGAGAAGGGGGTCTCGTCGTTCTTCCCGTAGACCTCCGACGATGAGGTGAAGATCACTTTCTTGCCGCTGTTGCTGGCCGCCTTCAGAACCGTCTCGGTCCCGAGAATATTGGTTTGAATGGTGTTTACCGGCTGTTCGATGATCAGCCTGACGCCCACGGCGGCGGCGAGGTGGAAAACGCAGTCGACGCGCCTGACGAGCTTGGCGACGAGATACTCGTCCAGAATGCTGCCCGTGACGAATTCGAAGCTGGGATTGTATTCGAGATGGGAGATGTTCCCGAGTTTTCCCGTGGACAAGTTGTCGAGAACGACGACATCGTACCCCCTGCGGATGAGTTCTTCTGCCAGGTATGAACCGATAAAGCCCGCACCTCCCGTGATCAAAGCTTTCATAAGGGCCTACTCCTTCGTGCCGCATCCCGTTCGAAAACGGTCTTTTCCATAATGTCCATTGATATCGAAAACATCGGTGATTCTTGAAAAAGTGAAGTCGCGGAATAGTTTTTCGAGCTTCTTTTCCGTCGCAGCGATCCGGTGGTAATGGGTCATCGATATCCTCTTCGGCAGCTCGACCACCGAGTGATCAGGATCCAGTTCCCACGGATGAATGTAAAACACACAGGGCTTCTTCGCCCTGTTGACCTGCCTGAATCCCCACCGCGTAATGAGATAGGGCCATATCCTGAAGTAGGCGCCTCCGCCGACGGGGAGATTGATGCCCAGGAATTTGCTCGTCGTCACGGGGATCTCGGTGATTTTTTTTCCAGACGACGTCGGTAACTCGTGTCTGAATCTGTTCGCCCGCAGCATGCCGTACCGGTAGTTGATGGTCGGAAAAATGCTGGAATCATACATGAAGCCGTTCTCGAGAAGAACGTCCAGGGCCCAGAAGGTTTTCCCCGTGATCGAGAAGATAGGGGCGCGGAAACCGACGGGCCGTTCGCCCGTGATCCTGTGAATCGCTTCGTTGGTGCGCACCAATTCAGATCTGAGTTGCTCAGGCGTTAAATGAAATATCTGGGTGTGGGAGTAGCCGTGGGAGGCGATCTCGTGCCCCCCGTCGTGAATCGTCCTGATCAGATCGGGATTGGTTTCCGCCAGGCGTCCGAGAACGAAGAATGTGGCCCTCGTGTCATGTCTTTTCAGGACGTCGAGTATCTTCCGGCAACTGACCTCGATCCTGGATTCGAAACGATCCCAGGAGTCTACCTTGAAAATCTCGAGACCCTGGTACCAGTCTTCCAGGTCCACGGTGAAGGCGTTTACGACTCGTTCCATCGAGCTTTCCGAAATCTGGGCTCGCAGGAGGGATGATAGGCGCGATGACGTAACGGTTTCTCGGTACGGAGACGACGGGTCGGGACTCGAAATTTAGTCGACTGCCTAAGATCCTCAGGCGGCTTCCTGGCCGAGAGAGTGAAAATTAACTTATCAAAATTTGTCGTTTAGTGCCACAGGAAAATCTGTTATGATTCTTGAATGCGTTGATCGGTGGAGAGATTCATGACCGCTCCCAAATTGATGTTCTTCGAGCTCGATGGGGGCAACTGGAACGAAATGAATCCCCTTCTCGAAAGGGGGGAACTACCCAATCTCGCCAAGCTGATCGACCGGGGATCTTCCGGCGTATTGATGTCCGAGTCGCCGAGCTTCTCGCCCAAGATCTGGACCTGCATCTTTTCCGGAAAACGGCCCGAAAAGCATGGCGTGGGTTTTTTTGGGGCTAATTCCAGGATCGTTCGCACGAAGCGCATCTGGGATATTCTGGGAGAACGGGGCTACCGGGTGGGTACCTTCGGTTCTCTCGTCACCTGGCCTCCCTATGCGGTCGATGGTTTCATGATCCCGAGCATCTGCGCCCTGGGGACGGAGACCTATCCTCCCGAATTCGGCTTCTTTCAGGAGTTGACCCTCAGCGAGCGCAAGAAATGGAAGCAATCAACGGGTCCGATCCTCGGCCTGTGGCAGCGGATCGCTCTCGCGGGCACTCTCTGGCGTCACGGCGTCAAACTCGGCACCTTTCTGGAGGCGGCGAAATTCCTCTTGCAGAGCAGGCTGCAGAGGTTCGGCGACCTGGATCGATTCTGGAGAAAAGCGTTCTTGCATCTCCGGTTGAGTTCCGAATTCCTGCTCCCCCTGTTGCGCACCTATCAACCCGATTTTTGCACCTGGCACATCCATACGTGCGACGCCGTGGCCCATCGGTTCAGAACCTTTTACGAACCGGAAGTCTTCGAGGAAAGGATCGATCCCGAACTGGTGGCCCGCTTCGGGCATGTCATTCCCGACTCGTACCGGATGGCGGATCGCGCCATCGGCAAGGCGCTGACCCATCTCGGAAAAAGCACGACAATTATCGTCGCATCCGACCATGGGAGCCGCGCTCTTCCGAAAGCGATCCATCCATACTCGCCCAGACTGGACGTCTTGCTCGATATCTTCGGTTTGACCGGAAAAGTGATCGTCGCGCGTTTCGGGCCGGGAGTCTATCTGCAGTTCCGGGACAAGGACAGGGACCTGATGCTCCTCACCGAAAAACGCCTCCTTGAGGCTTGCTTCTCCGAGACCGGCGATCCCTTCTTTTTCGTCAAGCGTTTCGGAAATCTCCTGCTCGTGGGCAAGCCGGAAGAGAAGCCCAAGACTGGGAAGATCTTCGAGGATAGTCCGGTGTCGCTGAGCGATCTCGGCACCTTCAGGGTCAACGATCTTCTCACGAAACAATCGATACGCGTGACGAGCGACCACGACGACGAGGGGATCATCATCATGGCCGGTCCCCACGTCAGGAAGGGTCGGAAGCTGCCGCAATCCTCCATCTACGATGTCACACCGACCATTCTGGCTCTCCTCGGCGAGGCCGTGGCCGAGGACATGGACGGACGCGTGATCGAAGACGCCATCGAGCCGGCCTTTCTCGATGAGCACGGTGTGGGGACGATCGGCACCTACGAAAACGGTTCGCGAGAGGTTGTCGACGACGACGAGGTGGACCACGAAAAACTCGCCCTTCGGCTTCGCGAGATGGGATATCTATAAGAGGCGGACGCTTTCGTCGGTCCGGGCAGGATCAGAAAATCGTGTAACTGCAGGCGACCTCTCCGTTGGTGCCGTCTCCCGGCAGGTAGGCCCTGATATACTCGAGCGTCACCGAACCGGGGCCGTTCACCGTGATCTGAACATGCCCCGCGTTCCTGTACATGTCCCCGTTCACATACTCTCCGGCGATCATGAATCCTCTTCCGTAGTTGGCATCATTCGGCGTGGGGCATTCGAGATAGACGATGCCGTCGAGGTCCTGTTTGCCGAAAAAGTGATCGTGTCCGTGAAAGACGATCGTCACCCCCGCGGCAACCATCATGTCGTGGATCGGGCCGTGCGACCAGCCCGGTCTTTCCTGATCAAAAACATCGGCCCCCGTTTCGTCCTCTCCTCCCCACTCGAATGACGGTCTCTGGTCGACCTTGTGCTTGGCGATCTCTATACCGCCCCTTCCATAGTACGGGGTGTACCAGTCGGGCGGCCATCCCGTGATGGTCGTGCTCGTGAGATGGTGGGTGAAAACGAACTTCCACTTGGCATCCGAGCTGTTGAGAGTTTCGAACAACCAGTCGTACTGTTCTTTTCCGTAGGTCCAGTCCCAGCCGTTGTGCGTTCCCGTGGAGCCGCCATGATTGTGCGGCTTGTTCATCGTGTACCAGAACGGATCGAGGACGACGAAAAGAGCGTCTCCCCATTCCCAGGAATAGTAATCCTCCCTCAGGCCGTACTCCGGGACCATCTCGACGTTGCCGCTGTAGAAAGCGTCCGGGACGGGATTGGGAATGAGTTCCTTTCTGGCCAGAACGGAGATGATCGTCAGCTCGTCGTCCGGATCGATGTAACACCAACCGCGTTCGGCCTCGTGGTTTCCCAGCACCAGGTAGAAGGATGCCGAGTGGGTGACCTCGCCGACGTAGCGTCTGGCGAGCAGGTACCTCTCCTTCGCCTCCGCCAGATTGCTCGCCGACCTCCACCGTCCCGTGAATGGGCAGGCGAGATCGCCGAGCGATATGAGGAAATCGGGCCCGCTGGCGGCGATGTTCTGAATGGTTGTCTCGAAGAGTCTGATCATCCGGTCGTTCTGAGGCAGATTGTGCGCCAGCTGAGCGTGTTCGTCGGCAATGACGGAGAAGGAGAAGGTCGACGATTGGGATCTCTTCGTGTGGAAGGTCCTTTCCTCGCCCGTCTCGTATGAACCCAACCCCGATCGCCTCACGGCGAGCCTGTAGTAATAGCGCGTGTCGGGGAGCAGGTTGTCGAGAACGATCTCGCCCGCGGTCTCGGCGGGATGGCCGGCAACGACCGCTGTCTGGTCGGTGTATATTCCCGGTGTCGTTCCGTATTCCACGAAGAAGTCCGTCTCGATCAGGGAATAGATGTTGACCGTCACCGTCGTGTCGGTCACCCGTCCCAGGAGCTCCTTTCCGGCAAGAGTGTCGATCACGGTTTCATAGAGCTCGAGAAGGACGGGAGTGGTCACCGGATAGGGGCTCTCCACATCATCGAAGCGGACGTAGTTCAGCTCGCTTGCGACCGATTGATCGTCGATCGTGACGATCAGCCTCTTGCCCTCCTGCCCGACACCCCAGTTGGGGAGCGCGAGGATCTCGTTGACGATCGAGGAGAGATCGGGCGACGAGTAGTAGTTCGGTACGCAGACTCCTCCCTCGTCCCAGTTCTCGTCGATCTCCCAGAGCACGGCCGAATTCGTTTTGGGAAGCTTCTGGGACGGCCTGTCCCACTGGGAAAAAGTCGTCGGATTCTCGAGTAGAACCCCGTTGATGAGGAGCTTCACCGAGGAGGTGATGTCGCTTCCGAAAGAGGCGAATCGCAGACGCGCAAAGATGACGGTGTCGCCCTGTTCATATCCATCGAGACAGAAACGGAATCCCGAGTCGCAGTGATAGTTGCTGAAATTCCTTCCCAGGATATTGTGAGACGAGACGAATCCGTCCTCGTACCACTGGGCGTCGTTCATTTCCGTTCCGTCGTCGCTGTTTCTGAACACGGCCTTCTTCACGGGTGCGGTCTGTTTGTGAATCCCGCCCGGTGAATGCCCCAGGCTCGGTTCCTGAAATGTCATGAAGATCGAGAAGCCGAGTATCAGTAGGAAGGAGATCAGGCAAATTGCGCGTATTCCGTTAGACAACGTCTCACCTCGCCATGATTGTTTGCTGGTTAAACGAAATCGGCATTCCTTGCGGGCTCCGACGGAGCTGACCATATTATAGCAACAATTTGATGGATTCCCAAGATATTATGGAGCGCGCGCCCGGGCACCGGAGAACAAAGGCCCCGGCGACTGCCGGGAGAGGCGATCGAAACTGACCCGGCTCGAACCGTCTGGGCCGGGGAGTGTCTACCCGCACCCGGCTACAGAATGTCGACTTCCCGAAAAAGGATCGGCAGAATCCACCGCGGAGGAACCTGACTCGGCGTACGGGGCGTTTGGTTCTTCTCAAAGCGCGTACAATTGATATAATTAGATAAGTGTTTGCAGGTCCGCCTTGCGAAGGGACCGAAGAATTCTACACATCGGAGTGCCCGGCGATGCGCGCATGTTCCTGTCGAATCCTTGTGACAGCGGTCCTCCTTGTTTGCCTTTCGCTCCTCGCGTCCGAGACGATGGCGACGGGCGGTGCCGACGAACGGCAGATCTCCGGAGGAGGCGCGCCCGGTGCCCGGGCGGTCCCGCACGACCTTGTCGAGCCGACGATCTGGAGCTGCGACCTCGACGTCGATGCCGACCGGGACGGTGTGGTCGAACCGAACAGCGAGGACGACGACGCCCACGAGGCGGCCTGGTCGAGCGCGCGAGGCGCGGTTTTCGTTTTCAACAATGATGACGACGACTTCGACGGCGTCGTCGATGCCGGCGACGAATGGGTGAACGGGACAGCCGACGCGGACGATCTCGCTCCCATACTTCTGGGCGCCATGCGGGGCATCCCGCTCGGCTGGACCGGTTTTCTCACCATCGATCCCGAATCGGCCGGGATGGTTCGGCTCTTCCGCGAAGGGGCCGCGGGCTGGAGCCTCTTCGATCCGGATCTGGCAAATCCGATCCCCGCGATCGACCTCCGGGAAGGGATCTCCTTCGGGATAGAAGCACGCGATTTTGCCGAGACCTCCGACGGGACCCCGGGCAAGTGGAGCGGCGAGGTCTCGGTCACTTTCCTGTTGAAGGACTCTGCCGGCAGGACACGGAGCAGCGACGAGGTGCTCCTCCGCGTGGCGCCCTTCGTCCTCTACTCGAACCTGGCTCCGGCCGAAACGGTCTATGTCGTGGAAAAGACGAACACCACCGGGTTCGTCGACGATCTCGGGCCGCCTGTCGCCGCGGGCGGGTCGGCGCTCCACGCGATCGACGGCATCGTCATGGAGCCCTCCTACGATATCTGGGCGCAGGACGCCATGGAGTTCGGCTACTCGACCTTTCCGGCGCCGGACGGGCCGCGCACGTTGCGAACGGTCCTGCGGTCCCCGCGCGACTGGCCCCTCGACAGGTGGACGAGCGATCACTGCCTGAGCGCCGATTTCGGCTATGTCTACAAGGGGTGGTACAGATCGAACGTCGACTGGATCGACTGGTTCGGCAACCTCGACTGCACGCCGCCCCTGCCCGGTTGGCCCCTGGGCCGGGTTTACACCGGCTACCAGGGTTCGACAACGATGCACCCCGCGGTTCTCGAATTCTTCGACGCGCAGAGCGTCCAGGGACCGGTCCTTCAGATCAACACGGACTGGCTCGTGATCGGCCATGTGGACGAGGAGATCTCCTTCGTGCCCGCTGATAACGGCAACGATTACCGCATGCTCGTTCCGAGCACCCAGATGGCGCTTCAGATCCTGCAAGACCTGCAGAACGCGGGCAAGGGATCGCTCGTGGTGTTCGAGGGCACGAGCGATCAGACGACGGTGAACGGCCTCCTGTCGTGGACGTCATTCGTGAGCTACAACAGCGGCCTTCAGGCGACGATCGACGGTGTCAGGCAGGAGATGAAGAGCGGCCTCGGAATCGCGGAGGGGGACATCATCGATATCCCCGCGCTCTTCTGGAAAGCCGGCTACGGCAACCGGGCGATCGCCCACATGCCCAACATGGTGAATTCACTCGTCGTGGGCAACCGTTTCATCGCGCCCGATCCTTTCGGCCCGGTCGATGGCTCGGTGGACAAGTTCAAGGAGCCTGTCGATCAGGCGCTCGGCGCGATCGGGCTCCACGTCGACTATGTCGACGACTGGTACCCGTACCACGAGTGGTGGGGGGAGATCCACTGCGGCACCAACGCGGTGCGCACCCCGCCCGACACGCTCTGGTGGAGTCTCGATTGAGCTCCTCTCATCTGTAGAGTATGGGATTCTCGCGCCAGTTCTTCTCCCTGTCCCGCGCCCATTCCTCGACCCGCGGGCGCCGTTCGCGGAGCCGGACCGATTCGAGGCCGAGGGCGTGGCCGGCCGACCTGGGATTCTTTCCCACACATTCGAGACGCAGCGTGTATTCTCCCGGATCGGGCCAGAAGTCGAGAAGGTGCCATTCCCACTGGGACAGCCCGTCGTGGTAGAGATCGAGCGGAGCGCCGAGCTTCACCCCGTTCAGATAAGCCTGGTACCGGCCGTAGTCGTTGGCGCGCGTTCCGTTGATCAGCAGCCTGCGCGGCTCCTTCTCCTTCACGGTGAACGGGATCTCGATCCAGGCTCCGTCAGCTCGCCCGGGCCGGTAAAAGAGTTGTCCCTGGGGAAAGAAGCCGAGGTTCGACTGGATTTCGGCGCGGCCGACGCCGTGGTGTACCGGGTCCGTGTAGACCTTGGCCGGAAAGATCATGTCGAGGTTGGGCAGGGTGCGCTCCCGTGCGTGGGGGGCGCGCGCCGTGAAGGTGGGCGTCCCGGTCTGGTACCAGAAGGCCACGCTCGAGTAATCGTCCTGCCGTTCGTTCCAGCTGTGCGTCTTGCCGTCCCGATTCTCGTCGGGCGAGATCCAACCCCAGTGCTCGATGGTGACCCTGATCGAGGAGCTGAACACGATCGGGTCGTGCACATGCCACCTGTAGGCGCTCGTGTGTCCGCCCACGATACCCCACTGGTCGAAAAAGGGCGTGCCGAAGTAGGGCGTGCTCGTGGTCTTCAATCCCCAGGCCGAGAGGAAGTAGTCCTCCGTACCCGTTCCCCAGATCGATGCCGTCTCCTCGCCGTCGATGTAGATCTTCTCGTCCCCCTCGCCGAACCAGGAGGGGCTGCGCGTGCGGACCGAGAGCACCGTGCCCACGTAATGTCCCTTCCCCTCGGTTTCGAGGATCACATAGTCTGTCCCCTGCTTCACCGGATATTCCTGCCGATACTGGGCATGGAAGTAAGGCGTGTCGCGGGGCAGCGTGTCGAGCTTGATCCAGTCGATGTTGTAATAGAGAAGATTGATCTTCTTTTCGCTCTCGTTGACCACGTCGATCCGGATCGACTCGCGAAAGGGCATGCGCCAGAAACAGTTGTACGAGTCGGCGTCCTCGACCACGACGGGCACGCTGATCACCTCGCTCCTCCTGCCGAAGGAGTTGGCGAAAAAGTCGCCCAGCGGCGCTTCCACACCGGGCCGTTCCGAACCGTCGTAAAAGATTCTCAGAAGGATTTCCTGGTGGTTGGCTGATCCCTCCTTGGCCCAGGCATGGGGCTCAGGCGCCAGAAATGTGAACCACATGTGCGTGATTGCACCGGGACCTTCCGCCGCGAGCAGGGTCTTGGTCGCGCCCGCCGCCACGCGGGAGTTGTCCCCGTTGCCGTGCGCGTACCGGCCCGCGCCGTCGAGCGCCGTCGATGTGGCCCGCATGCTGCGGCCCTCTTTCGGTTTGGCCAGATTCTCCAGATCGTCGGCGGAAGCCGCGACCGCGGCTGACCAGAGGAGGGCGGTCAAAAGCGCCCGAGCGGCACCTGTCCGCTTCGACAGCCGGGGGGCGGTCGAGCAGGCCCGTCGATTCGATGTTCCCATCGGTCTTTCCTTTGTGGCAATTTGAATCTGTCGGTCAGCCTGGCTCAGAAGAGCAGGGCGAAACGCATCAGGAAGATGCGCGACGAGCCGATCCCGTCGATGTGCGAGTGGACATAGTTTCCGAGTACGCGGATCGAGGGTGTGAGGTACCAGTTGACGCCCATCGTGTAGTCGGAAATCTTGCCTCCCGACACGATCCCCCGGTCGTCGAGATCGATCCGCGAACAGCGCGCCGCGATCTCCCACGCGCCGAGTCCCGGGCCGGCAGATGCCCCGCTTTCGGTCGAGAGAAAATCCGATCGGGGGGTAACCCGACCGAATCGTCCGTATTTCGTATCGTACTCCCGGTGTTCGCCGGTGACGAAGCAGCCGACTCCCACGTTGTATCCCCAGAGGGTCGGATTGTTTCCCCGGGGCGCATCGAGATCCATGCGGATATATTCACCCTGGACCGAAAAGGGGCCGGCCACGAATGCCGCCTCGCTTCCATAGAGACTGGCATGGTCGATCGCGGTCGCGGCAGTCTCGACGAAGTCGGGCGCCAGGTGGATCTCGGGCTTTGTCGACAGGGCGAGATCATCCTCTCCACGGCGGCTGCATGACGCCCCGACGTGGACGAGGCTGTCGTCGCCGTCGTACCAGGGAAGGCATGTCACCCGCGCCGTGGCGCTCAGGTCGCCGTCGCCGCCGCCGTCGCCGAAAGCGTCGGTGTTGTAAAAGGTGCCGACTCCCCACGAGATCCGGCCGTCCCATTCATCGCCGTTCCATCCGAAACCGGTGTTGCGCGATGGGGCGAGCGCCTGCGTCAGGGACCGTTCGACGAAACGAAGAGCCTCCTCGCCGGTCACCGATTCGAGCGAGAAAGGCTCCTTGAAATAACCGATGCGAACGCGGCTGCCCGAACAGAGCCGATCGACTCCGACGTAGACATCCTTGAAATCAGCATCGCCGTGGGCGAGGTCGTAGGAACCCTTGAAGATGTAGCGCTCGTAGATCCGACCGGAGAGTGTGACCCGCGCCCTGCGGAATTCGACGCCGTCATCGAGGTCCGCGCCCATGGCGTCGAGGTGGCTGTCCACGTTCCGATCGCCGCTCATCCAGGCCCAGTCGGAGTGGATCTTCCCGGTGAGCTCGATCGTGTGAGTGCCCTCGTCGTTCTCGAATATCAGACCCCTGTCCCAGTGGAAGCTCCACCGGGGCGCACGATCGGCGTCGCGAGCGACCTTCTCCTCCAGCGTGGCGACCCGTTCTTGGAGCCGCTTGATCTCCTCTCCGGGAGACCGTTCCTTTTCTTCTTCCTGTGCCAGGCAGAGAGGTGCGATGAGAAGCAGTGAAAAGAGGAGGAGTGTCTTTCGTCTCGCCGTCGTGATCATGCCCGGTCCATCGTTTCTGAGGTTTTCGTCTTCGGCAATACCGATCGTTCCTTTCCCGTCTCGGCGGCCGTTCGCGTTCCAAGGGAAGAGTATAGTGAATCGAAAGACTTCCGGCTATTCAACCTTCAAGACCGAATGGTCCGCGAGCCGGCAGGCCCGGCAGGAAAGGAGGATCCCGAAGCGATCCTCATCGGCGCGCCGGGCGCCCGATGTCCCGGCGACGGGCCTGTATCTCTTGACATCCCGAGCCGTGCACGACATGCTTGTTTTTTTGTTCACGAAGAGTTGGGATCAAAAGGACTGATAGATGGACGCCACGCACGGAACTTTGGAGCTCATCATCGGAACCATGTTCAGCGGGAAGAGTACCGAGCTGATCAGGAGAGCCAACCGCTATGAGATTGCCGGCCGCAAGGTGCAGCTCTTCAAGCCTTCCATCGACGACAGGTACGGTGTGACCCGCATCACTTCCCACGACGGATTATCGCGGCGCGTCGAGTACGTGGAACGGGCGTCGGAAATCCTGGAACGGGTCGACGATGCCACGCGCGTCGTGGCCGTGGACGAGGTGCAGTTTTTTACGAGCGACATCATCGAGATCTGCGACAGCCTCGCCGACACGCAGCGCACCGTGCTCATGTCCGGTTTGCTCAAGGATTTTCGCGACGACTACTTTCCGTTCAGCGACGGGGAGAAGGATATGTCCGACCTCCTGCGCGTCGCCGACTACATGATCTATCTCAAGGCGATCTGCACCTACGAGGCGGACGGGGAGATCTGCGGCCGCGAGGCCACCCGCGTGCAGCGCTTCATCGACGGAAACGTGGCGCCCTACGATTCGCCCGTCGTGGTCGTGGGCGGCGCTGTCGACTACAAGCCGCGATGCCGCACCCATTTTCAGCAATACACGCAAAAAGCAAGGCGCACCCGCGTTCTGCCTCTCTTTCCGGAAGATGATTGACCGACCGCAAGCGCTCCGCGCCGCGGCCCGCGCAGGCATTGCGCGGATCGTTTCGCCCTGTTGATTCCGTCCCGGCTATTTCCAGAGCGATTCCTGGATCGCGCCCTCGGGCAGGAGCGCCCCCGTGATCTGGTGGATCCAGTTGTTCCGATCCGTGTCCGGATCGAGCCTGAGGAAGGGGATGCCATGATCGTCGAGAAGTGAATCGACGATCGCGTCGATGTCGCGCTGGAATTGCGCGTCCGTGTCGCGCGTCCCGTCGAAGGAGGGCCTGTCGGTCACGGGAACCTTGAAGAGGTGGTCGTAGGTCTTCATCCAGGCCTTGACCAGGGGATCGAGTTCCGGCTGGCTTCCCGAGGCCCAGACGAGGTAGGCATAGTTGTCGATCGCCGCCCGGTCGCAGAGCACGTACTCGGCCATGACGCCCGCGGCGATCTCCTCGGCGATCTGCTTGTGAAGTATCCACGACTGGGCGAGGAGGTTGGTCTCCCTGTTGATGGGCAGCGGGCAGGAACGCGCCACTTCCTTGACGAGCTCCACGTTGATGTCCTGCTTCTTCAGAAACGCGGCGACCTCGAAGCAGAGGGTCGTCTTTCCGACACCGTGGGCGCCGATCATTGCTATCTTCATAAATCTCCGCCAATGAAAACCGGTCCAGTCCCTCACTCTACCCGGAATCGGGGGGATGTGCAAGGCGGCAAGAAGACCGGCGCCCCGTAACGCGGCTCCCGGGCCGCGTCAGCGCTTCACGATTTCGAAGGGGATCGCCGGCAGCACGCCGATCAGCTGGCGCTGCTTCTGCGGCTTTTCGTCGGCCCCTCTCGACCGCCTTTCCCTGAAGGTGAAGACCTCGACGATCAGGTTGCCCGCCGCACCTGCGAGCGCCGTTTCGGCATCGGCTTTCACCACGAAATCGAGGCCGCCCGGCTGAAGGGTCCAGTCCTGAATGCTCACACCCGCGGGGGGCTCGTTGAGCTGGAGTTCGAAATCCGCCATCCGGGCCTTCTTCGCGAGATTGACGCGCACACGGGCCGTGCCTCCGGCCTTGATCCGGACCGGGCCGTCCAGAGCCAGGACGGGAGAAGGGAAACGGACCCTGGAGCCTCTCACCGTCACGAGAAAATCTTGCGACGGAACCAGATGCCGGTAGAGGAAGGCCTGCATCCTGTTGTCGGCAGGAATGGCGGGCCGGCTCACCGGCTGTCCGTCGATCGAGGCCTGCCCCTCGATCCGGATCGACACCGGCTCGTCCAGAGGTCTCGGCGGGGCGGTCAGGGTCGCGCGGATGCGGTCGACCCCCGCCGGAATCAAACCTCCCTGGAGATCGAAACCGGGCGGTGCGTTTTTCAAGCGCACCTCGATGGCGCCTTCGAATCCGTCCTTGCGCGATGCGTGGACGCAGATCGGCGCGGTGCGTCCCGTTCGCATGGCGAGACTCGACGGCGTGACGCGAAGCTCGAAGCCTGGACGGGGAGGTCCGAGGCGCAGGCGATAGGCGAAGGCGTCGCCGCCGTGGTTCCGCGAATCGCCGATCTGGATGCAATACTTGCCCCCTCGGCGCAGCCGGTGGCGGAGGTAGGAATCGGCATGATGGGTGAGCGTCCCCATCTCGTTGTGCAAAAAACCGTTCTTGTACTCGTGGTCGTCGTTCCACGCCAGAATCTGCCCCGACGGATCGATGAGTTTGATGACCGAGTCGATGGGGGAGTGCAATCTCCGGCCGATCACTTCGACCACGAGTTCCTGTTTCGCGCGACCCCTGAAACGGAAAAAATCGACATCCCCGGGGGCCGCGATGCGGCCGTTCACGATCCGGGGCAAATCGATCGGCTGGGCGTCGTCCCGGCTGCTGTTCGGTTCGACCTCGGTGCTTTCGGGCAGGTCGTCGACGGCGAAGAGCACCGGGTTCGAGAGCTGATCGTCCTGATGGAGCGCAACCTGGCGGACAGAGCCGCCGTTGGGGCGGGTGTCGAGACCGAGCTTTTTCCTGCGGAGGTTCCATCCGCCGATCTTTGCCGTTGTTTTTTCACCCTCCCTCCCCCCGAGAGGAAAGATGCTCGTGATGAACGGCTGTTCGTCGATGCTGACGCGGTAGACGAAATCCGCCCGGCCGCGATAGATGGAGTCGCGGATCTCGAGCTCGTAGATCCCGGTCGCCGGAACCCTGTAAAACATGATCGGGTCGGGACTGAAGCGGTAGTCGTCGGTGAAGGCCAGTTCGTTGCCCGATTCGTCGAAGAGCGCGAGGGTGGCCTGAAACCAGCCGGGCACCGCGTCGGCGAGGAACGGAATGAGATGACGGGCGCAGGTGGCGATCACGAGGTCCTGCCCCTCGCTCGCGTGGAACCGGAATCGATCGATGTCACCCGCCTTGATCTGTCCGTTCATCACCATGGGCAGGTCCACCGGGTCGGTGGGCGGAGCGTCCGAATCGTACGGTTCCGGTTCCGTCTGCTCGGGTATCCGGCCGATCTGGAAGCAGAGCGGATTGGTCATGCCCGTGGCGGTCTCGAGACGGAGCTCCCTGTCGCCAGGTATCGCGCCAGGTTCGATGACAACCTCGATCAGGGCTGTATCGGCGATCTGCGCGTTGGGCTGGTTCTTTCTGTTCAACCGGAGAAACTGGTTCTCCACGAATTCCAGCTCCCAGGGGCTCAGATTGTCGAGTTCGTTCAAGAGGGGATGGTTCGGCAGCTTGACCGGATCGGCCGCGGCTGCTCTCTCGGCCTCGCCTTTCTTCGCGCGCTTCTTGGCGAGTTCCTTGCGAAGGCCGCCGCGCGCGCCCTCCACCGGCTGCGTTCCACCCGGCGACCGATTCAGGGCGTCGAGCCTTCTGCGCAATTCGCGACGCTCCGTTCCGTTCAGACGCCGGAAGCGGCCCATGTATCGGACGAGCGACGCCTCCGCGCCCTCGCCCGAGACGCACACACGGCTCACGCCGCGGAGGTTCTGGCCGCCGATCAGGATCTGAACCCTCGTACCGGTCTGCCCGCCCGCTGGATAAAGATATCCGATGCTCGGCTCTCGCTGGTTCGACTGGCCGACCGCGCCGTCGGCGCAGAAGAAGAGGACGGCAAGACCCAGGACGATCGAACCGATGCGGAGGCGCACCGGGCCGGCTTCGACTCGTGTCCGTTCCTTCATGACACCATGATCTCCTTCAGCCGTCCGCAGCTCTCGGAGCCCTTCGTCTTTCCGGGAAGAACGCGGACATCGAGCCCGCGCTTGTTGGGCAGAAGCCCGTCCGGATCGATCCCGAGCAGTTCGTACATGCTTCCGATCAGATCCTGAGGAGAGACGGGTCGATCGTCCACCGCCATGCCCCTGTCATCGGAAGCGCCCACGACGCTGCCTCCATCGAAACCGCCGCCGGCGACCACCGCGGAGAAACACCGGCCATAGTGTCCGCGTCCGCCGTTCCATGGTGGATCCCACTGGATCCTGGGGGTCCGTCCGAACTCTCCGCTCCACCAGACGATCGTGCTGTCGAGCAGTCCGCGGTCCGACAGGTCCTCGATCAGCGTGGCCATGCCGCGGTCCATTTCGGGGAGTTTCCGCCGCATCGTCTCGAAATGCTGCTTGTGCGTGTCCCACCCCTTGTAGTTGATCGTGACATAAGGCACACCGATCTCGACGAGCCGCCGTGCCATGAGGCAGGACTGGCCGAATGTGTTGCGGCCGTAGCGCTCCTGCATCGCCTCCCCTTCGGCGGACAGGTCGAAGAGCTTGCGTGCGTCGCCGAACATCAAGTCGTAGGCGTTCTGCTCGCAGCGGTCGAGTTCCTCGAAGCGAGGATCGCGCGGCATCGCTTTGCCCAGGGAATCGAGTGAGTGGAGGAGTTCACGCCGGCTGCGCTGGCGCTGGTCGGAGATGCCTTGAGCCACGATCCCCTCGACGACGAAGGGCTTTCTGTTGGGATCGCCTCCCGTGGCGAAGGGTTTGTACCGCTGGCCCAGGAACCCTGCCTCGGAGAAGCGCCCCTGCGGCGAGGTGAGCACGATGTAGGGAGGGACGATTCCGTCGTAGCCCTGGTCGTATCCCTTGAAGAGCGACACGACCGCACCGGCGCAGGGATAGACGAGCCGGCCCGGCTCGCGGCCGGTCTGGGTGATGTAGGACGCCGTTTCATGGGCGTTCACGCCGTGGGTCATGCTCCGGATGATCGAGTACTTGTCCGCCTGCTGGGCGAGGAGAGGCAACGACTCTCCGATCCGGATTCCGTCCACGTTGGTGGCGATCGGACTTTTCAGAGGTCCGCAATAGTCCTCGCCCGCCTTCGGTTTGGGATCGAACGTGTCGAGATGGGACGGGCCGCCCCACATCCAGATCTGGATGACTGATTTCGCGCTGGGCACACGGACCGAGCCGGCATCCGGCACACGGACCGAGCCGGCATCCGGCACACGACGAGCCGGGACGCTCGCGGCTATCGGGGAACCGGCGAAGGCCGCGCGGGCGATGCCGCCCGGTCCGGCGGTCCCGGCGGCGCCGACGCCGAGCAGGCCGAGTTTCAGGAGATTGCGCCGCGTGACGGTTCCGTTGTTTTTTTTTCGAGTCATTTTTCTTGTCCTCTGTTGTGCGAGAACGCCAGAGCGGTTCGGCGGCTCAGTGCCGGTAGAGAAACTCCTTGCTGTTGATCAGCGCCCAGACCAGATCGTCTGCGGCGTCTTTTAGTTTCAGCCCGGACTTGGCGAAATAGTCGAGACCGGTGGTCATTTCCGTTCGTGTCGGATCGCGCGAGAGTATGGCGACGTAGATCGATCGGACCAGGAGACGGCGATTCCCCTTGGTCGTCTTGAGCAGGGTGCGCAGGCGCCAGCTGCGTTCGATCTTGTTCTGTATGTGGGTCGAGTTGAGCAGGTGCAGTCTCTGGGCGTCGGTGGGGGTGTTGGAACGTTCCGATTCGAGACCCGTATCGCGCGGGGGCCGGCCGAACATCTCGAGGAAAGGGCTGGTGATGCTTCCGTCTGCGAGCTCGATCGAACGCTGGGTTTCGGGGATATAGGTGAAAGGCTCCGGAATGGGGCTCTCGTAGCTCTCCCTGGGTCCGCAGATCGCGCAGAGAGCATCGATGAGAACCTCGGCGTCGAGCCGGCGCACCGGATACGAGGCGAAGAGCCTCGGGGCGTCGGCGTGGTCGCTTCGCGGAATCGACGACTGCTGGTATGTGCGCGAATTGAGGATCAATCGGTAAATGTGGCGCAAGTCGAAGTCGGCCTTCACCAGCTCCTCTTCGAGGCAATCGAGCAGATCGGCGATGGCGGGCTCGTTGCCGGGCCTGATGTCGTCTGGCTCGTGGATGATCCCGCGGCCCAGGAGCCATGCCCAGATGCGGTTCACGATATTGCGCGCGAACCACCGGTTCTGCCCGGTGATCAGCCAGTCGGCAAAAATCTGCCGCGGATCGACGTCCGGTCCGATCGTGACAGCGGTCCCGTCGGGAAAGGTGGTGTTCATGATCTCCGCCGGGGCCGGGTCGAGAGAGACGATTTCTTCCTTCCACTCGGCCGTGGATTTGAACTGGATTCGCGAGAAAAAAGTCTCCATCCCCTCGCGGCGCTCGTCGGGCCACTTTTCGATCCGTTCTCCCATGAAGGTGAGCGCCACCGCTCTGGCGATCGCCGCGGGAGAGTGCCCCTGGACCGCTCTGTAGAAATTGACAGGAGGGACGCGAAAATTGCTGCCGTTCGAAGTCAGCAGTTCGCGAACGAATTGATCGTAGCTCTTGTTCTCCCTGATCGCGTCGCGGATCCAGCGATGGTAAGCCTGTACCGCGTTTGGCCAGAGGTTGATGGGGAACTCCGCCTTGACCCGCAGGAGGTCGCACCACTTGAGGGACCAGTAATCGGCGAATTCCTCCCGCTCGAGCAGGGCGTCGATCAGCACCGCCCGCTTCCGGGGGAGGCGGCTGCGCAGAAAGGTGCGTACGGCGCGGGGCTCGGGCAGCGTGCCGATCACGTCGAGGTAGGCGCGTCGCAAGAAAACCTCGTCCGAGCAGGGCCGCGCCGGTTCGATGCCCTTGGCGCGCAGTACGGCTAGCACATGCTCGTCGACAATGTTCGCCGGACCGGCAGGCAGATCGCTTTCGAAGGGGTGAAAGATCTTGTCCTCTTGCTGGCGTTGCGCGGGAGATTCGGCAGCCGGTCCGTGCGGAGTCGTCGCGAGGAGCAGTAAGGCCACAAGAACGGTTTTCATCGGAAAGCCCATTGATTCGGAAATCGACGTCGATGTTCACGATTAATGAAACCCCGGCCGCGGTTCGAGGTTTCGGTCGCTGATCCGATTAATATAGTACCATGGGATTCTATCGGCGGAAGAGGCAGTTTTTGTGAGGCGCCATCCAACAGGGCGAACGCCCCGAGCCGGACGCCGGTCTCTCACGGACAAGTCAGATTATTCGTGGTTCTGTAAAAACTGGTTCACAAGCCTCGCAGAGCGGCTATTGAGGCCTCAGTCAATCTGGCGATTAACGGTTATCAAAACTCACATATCCAGAATTGGCCGGTCCTCGAGAATCGGGCCGGCCTCGATAAAAGAGAAAGGAGATCACGCGATGCGTATCACGAGAATCTCGTTGTTCGTTCTGTCGGCTCTCGCCGCCCTGCTCTTCGTTACGAACGATGCCCCGGCTCAAGTGACGTGGGTCGACGGCTGCAACTACACGACGCAGTGCGTCAGGCTTTCGACCGGTGCGCCGCCACCGGGCACGGGCGATCCCACCTGCTGGGCTGTGCCCGTTCTCGAGGATGGTTGGACGGAGAGGGAAATGTGTCTCGGTCCGAATGGAGATCAGCTCGAACCGGAGAGCTATCTATTCAAAACGAGTTCCGATCCCATGGTGGTCTTCGTGGAGAAGATCAAGCTTTCGCCGGCCATGAACGGTTTCTTCACCGAGTACAGGATCGTGGAGGATATCTTCATTCTGCCCTGCCGGCCGGCATCGGCCGCGACACCGTGGGGTGAAAACTTCCTGATCTCGAACCTCCCGGTCATCATGTTCATCGACGACGTGACCTTTCCGAGTATCATTCTCGATGACGGCGAGGGGCCGGTCGAGTTCCTCTGCGCCGTGTTCGTCCCCATTCCCGATATCGTATCCGTTTTCGGCCCGAACTATCCTTTGCACCTCGATTGGTTCGCCGTGGCCGACCTCGATGCGACCGGAGATTTCTACGGCCAGGCGCCAAGCCCGGATACGGACGGCAACGGCTGCCCCGACAGCGCCATCGAACCGGGAGTGCCCGGCGCACTGGTCCAGAGGCAGGGGATCGACGAGAAGGGTGCCGGATTGGTGAACTTCCTGCTCAACTGGTCGGTACTCGGTTTTTCGAGGGTCGATGTTTTCGAGCCTCAACCGTCCAGTCTCATTCCGCCCCTCCTTCCGGGAATGTCCACGGGCGAAAGCCACAACACGCGGCCCTGGTGCTTCACGATCGATCAGTAGACCTGGCGAGACATCGGCAGGGAGGATTTTTCGATCGAGCCGGCCCGATTCTCCACGAGTGCGCGGGGATCGGGCCGGCTTTATTCCTATGTCGCGATAGGATTTTCGGGAGAGTAATGGTAGACTGAAGTTTATACTTGAGAACCTGTTGACACGGATCGTTCGACGTATGGGCGAGCCGAACCCTGTGCCGTTCCGCGAAAGGAGGGCATCATGCCGCGATCGAAACTGGCTGGAAGTTTTGCCTTTCTCCTGGTCACTCTAATTCTCGTAACTGCCGCAGCACCGGACGAGACAACACAGGGGGCGCTCGTGCCTGTATTCGAGCCGGGTGAACCTCTCACCTGGGACGGAGGAACGATCCACTCCGACAACTACGGCGCCGTACCCAATGCGGTCGACTGGAACGACGACGGCAAGAAGGACCTGCTCGTCGGGACCTTCTACAACGGGAATGTCTACTACTACCAGAATCACGGCACCAACAGCGCTCCGTCTTTTCAGGGGCGCGAGATGGTGGAAGCGGACGGAGTCCCGATCTCGCTCACTTATGGCTGATGCATGGGTGCGAGTCCACACGGCGTGGACTGGGACGAGGACGGCGATATCGACCTCATCTCCGGCGAAAACAACGGCAAGGTGATGCTCTTCGAAAACACCGGTCTCGGCTCGGAGCCGGTCCCTCTTCTCACTCAGATCGGGTACATCAAGGCGAACAATGTCGATATCGACGTGGGAAGCCTCTCCGTTCCGTTGGTCGATGACTGGAACGAGGACGGCAAGAAGGACCTGATCGTGGGGAGCGACACCGGTTACGTCTATCTCTACGTGAACGTGGGCACCAACGCGGCTCCGGTGTTTCTGAACTCGGAGAGGGTCGAGGCTGATGGAAGCCCGATCTACTATCGCAAGAACTGCCCGCGTATCGCGGACCTCAACGAGGACGGATTGAAGGACCTCGTTGTCACCGGCCTGGAGGGATCGTGCCTCTTCTGGCCCAATTACGGCACCAACAGTGCGCCCATATTTCACGAGGAATATGAACTCACCGACTACCTGGTTCTCGTCGATCCCGACCCCTCCGGTTACAACTGGTGCCATTTCGATGTGAGCGACTGGAACGAGGACGGCCACGTCGATCTCCTCTACACCAAGTGGGAGAGCGAGATCAAGGTCTACCTTCACGGCAATCACAAGATCGGGCTGCTGGCCGAGCCGATGAATCCGCCGATCTATATCCCTTCCCAGGGCGGATCCTTTTCGTGCAGGCTGACCTTTTCCAACAACAGCTCTCACGATGTGCTGCTCGATGCTTGGACCGACGCTGTTCTGCCGAGCGGGGGGCTCTTCGGGCCGGTGCGCCAGAAGGCGGATATCCTTCTGCCTGCCGGTGCAACGTGGCGGTTCACGATCAACGAATACGTCCCCTGGTATGCCCAGGCCGGACTTTACTCCTACAACCTCTGCGTGGGGAAGATGGGAGGGGGCTGTTTCGCGCTCAACGGATTCGAATTCACAAAACTGTAGTTACGTCTTCCTGACGGTCCTCTGCCCCGTTCGGCCGCAAAGGTCGCGATCGATATCGATTACGCTCGTGGGAAAGGAACGGGCACATTGGTGGATCCACTGATTGAAAAATCAATTTAAAAACATACTATGTGTTTGCCATGGATTTGCTATGACATAAAAAGAGGCATGTTTGAAATACGTAGTAATGCCCTATTGATCCTTGATTGAATGGCGGCATAATGGTCGAATCAGCAGCTCGAATTCAGAATCCAAAGGAATTCAGAAATCCTATTCCAGATATTATGAGGGGGACTTGTAAAGGTTTCTTTGCCGAAGAGAGTAAAACCCTATCTACTCACCTCCTAATTCCCTGATACCCTGGGTTTTCCTTACAAGTTCTCCTCTTTTTTCCCTGTTTCAACGACACCGGCGATCAAGGCTCCCCTCTCTTCCGATCCATGTGAAGTCGCGGTAAAAAGTATGTCTAGCCGAAGACGATCTTACCGCCGGCGTGGCCAGCGGCCGCGGTGAGGGGGATCAAGAGCAGGTAGAGGACGATCATGAGCGCGTCGAGCGGTTCGGCGGCGAGCGGGCCCTTCGTGGAGTGTGTGTAGACCACGACCGGCGCGTAGACGAAGAGCAGACCCGAGACGCTCAGCTTGAAAATGTAGAGCCCCTTCAGGCTGCGGCCGTACTTGTACACCCAGTGAAAGAGACCGGTGAGAACTGCTGGAAAAGAGGCGAGCCAACCTGCCACCGCGAGGTAGAAGCAGGTCCGTTCGAAGTGCACGTTCCCGGTGAGATAGAAGAGTATCAGGAAGAACGGTGCCAAGGTGAGGAGTGCCTGGGGGAAATGGACGCTGATCGGATGGAGGTGGAGTCCCAATAATTTCGATACCCACGCGGCCCGAGGCGGTTCGGTTGGAGTCATCCTCGTCTTCAACAGGCCGACCTCCTCGAAGGGGTCGAGAACTTCCCTGCCATGGGGGGCGTTCGCCAGAGCCTCGGTGAGATCCCGGCCCGCGTCGTGCCGCCCCATGTGTGTGCCGTCTTTCCAGCGTTCGCTGGAGGAGAGATCATAGATCCTCTGGTCGACGGCAACGTAGGCCGAGCGGCCGTCCTTTCCGTCGTGCTTTTCGAGGCGTGCGACGTCGAACTCTTCCATACTACCATCTCCTCTGGAACGGATTCCGATCGATCCCGTGGCGGATGCTTGGGATATTCTGTTGCCACGATACCGTGATGTCCAGAGAGTTCCAGGGGGAGCTGCCCGACCGGCTCGGGGGCCTGTACGAACAGCCCGCGCAGTGGGCAAAAAGCTGGCTTTCCTGCTCCGAAAAAATCAAAAAAATCACTCAAGTCGCTCACGTGAGAAATCGAATCAATATAGGGAGTTATGTAAAACTTTTGGTGGGTTACAGTGGGCATTCGTGGATTCACTCTGGTCGAGCTCTTGATCGTGGTCGCCATTCTCGGGATTCTGGCGGCGATCACCATACCCGCGATCGGCAATCACCAGACGGAGACAAAGGTTTCGACCACGGTTACGGACATCCGCGCCTTTCAGCAAGCGGCCGAGCTCGCATATCTCGCCAACGATGCCTGGCCCAATGACCAGAGGGCGGGCATCATGCCATTGGAAATGGCTCCCTTCATCAGACCGAACGCATTCAGCAGACCTCCCGCCATCGGCGGGCAATGGGACTGGCAGGGCGGATGGGGCGTGACGGCGGCTATTTCGATCTATAATCAACGGGTCCCGCGTGCGGAGTGGACGCTCCTCGACGAGGTGATCGACGACGGCAATCTCAATACGGGCACGGTCCGCATCATCAATGGAAGATATCTCTTCTGTCTGATCGAGGAGTGACCGGGGCGGCCGCTGCCGATCGATTTACCAAAAAAGAAAATTTTTGAATGGACGGGCGAAGGGCTTGTCGATATAAAGTAAGTAAATACTTACATTATGTGTTCGAACGAAAAGGCAACCTGTCATGGCACGACCCGACCTGAGCGATGAGAAACGAAGGCAACTGATTCCGGTCGTTGCCCATGTTTTTGTCGAGTTCGGTTACCGGCGCACGACCACGGCTGAACTGGCTAAGCGATGCAAGGTCAGGGAAAACATTCTCTACCGCCTCTGGCCGAACAAGAAGGCGATGTTCATCGCCGCGATCGACTACGTGTACGATCTATCCATGGAGAAGTGGCGGACGATCCTCGACAAAAAGAGCAAGGGCAAGAGCGCGGCCGAACGCGTGCTCGACTACGAGGCCCGCCATCATGGCGAGTTCGGCCTTTATCGCATCATCTTTGCCGGCCTGAGCGAGACCGACGATCCGCAGATACGCCTTTCGTTGAAGAAGATGTTCGCTCGTTTTCACGGTTTCGTACGGAGCGAGATGAAAGCGCACGCCGAGGGGGGATCCGCAAAGACGGGACGCACCAAGCCGAGCGACGAGGTCCTGGCCTGGGCGATCGTGGGACTCGGCACCATGGCCAACATCAGCCGGGAGATCGGTCTGCTCAATGACACCAAACGGCAGAGGTTGATTTTCGACGTGGGGCGGGCTCTTCTGGAAGAGTGTATGGATTGAGTTTTTTTGTTGTTAATGTAAGTAAATACTTACAGGCGCCCATCGCGAAGCAAAGGAGAAAATATCATGAAAAGGCAAGAGTACCTGACAGTGGCCGTTCTCGCCCTTGCGGCGGCCTTATGCGCCCCGAATCCTCTCTGGGCGTCGCCGGAGGGCGATGCGGTCCAGAAAGCGTTCGATTTGAGGATGAGCGGAAAGGCGAGCGAAGCCAGAACGCTTCTGGAAGAGGCCATTTCGGATGATCCCCGGAACGCGGCCGCTCATTTCGAACTGGGGCGGACCAACCTTCACATCGGTCTCGGCAACCCCAGGGAGCTGATGGAGAATTTCGAGAAATCGGCCAAGGGGCCTGTCGACAAGGCCCTGTCTCTCGATCCGCAAAACGCGAACTATGCCATGTTCTCTGCTGATATGGCTTTCATGTACGCCTACATGTCGATGAAGATGGGAGGCTCGGATGTCAAGGAGAGGGTCGGGAAGATGTGCGCCGCTTACGAGAGAGTGCTGAAGATCGACCCGGATTGGCTCCGCCCCATGCTCTGTCTCGTGGAGATCTACGGGGTTCTGCCCGAGGAAATGGGTGGTGACAAGACGAAAGCCGAAGCCTATGCCGAAATGGTGGCAAAGAAAAACACCGTCTACGGCGCAAAGGCCCGCTCCCTCCTGCTGCCGGACAGCGCCGATCGGATCGAGTTCTGGCAAACGGTTCTGGAAAATAACGAGCGTGACGCAGACGTTCTCGAAGAGCTTGGAAAGGCCTGCCTCTACGACGAGAAGATCGACGAGGGCGCCGGGTATCTCGAGAAGGCGGTCGAGGCGGACCCGCAAAGAGAATTCCTCCTTCTCGACCTGGGCCGGTTTCACCTGTATACGGTGATGAGAGACGATTCGGCCAAGGAGACCGCCCTGCCCGCGGCCGAGAAAGCGATCAGGAAATTCCTCGAGACCGATCCGGACAATCCTTTGAGAGCCTACTCCGTCAAGTTGCTGTCCAGGATCAAGGGCGGCCTGGGAGAAAAGGACGCCATGGAAGAGCTGAGAAAAGAAGCGCACGCCCTCGATCCCCACCACTCGAGGGCTTCGGGGCTACCGTCACTCGATCTGTTCGTTTCTCCCGGGGAGGCGAATCGCCGTCACCGTTATCTGTTCAGGCCTCTCTGATCCAAACGGGCTTCGGGGCAGGATAATCCACACTGGCGATCGATCCGATTTCGGGTACCATGGACACGATCAGAGCTCCATGTCCGAAGAAGAAAGGATCGCAGTGATGAAGAGAGAAGAGCATCGCGACAGGTTCGTGCCTCCCCTCGTGAACCGCCGGAATTTCATGCACAGATGCATGACCTGCGCCGCGGGCGCCGCCGCATGGCGGCTGCTGCCGTCGGCGTCGTTCGCGAGCGGGCGCGCGGCGCTTGACAGACCCAGGGTGCGCCTCGTCTTCTGTGAAACATCCAACACGCAGCCGATCTGGCCCAACGTCGGTTATGATTTCGACCACCGCCGGAAAGAGATCGTCGACCTGCTCGCCCGCGATTGTCCCGGGATCGAGTTCCTGCAGGCCAAGCTCATGGACAGGCCCGAGGATCTGGGCAAGGTTCTCGAGGGGAACGATGACGTCGATGGTTATCTCGTGTGCGTTCAGGGCCTGGGCTGGAGTAACGACATCTTCAAGCTCTGCACGACCGGAAAGCCCACGCTGCTCGTGGACAACCTCTTCGGCGGATCGGGCAAATTCCTGACCCAGATAGCCCGGATCATGAAAGACCGGAAACCGGTCGACTGGGTCAGCTCTTCCAGGGACGGCGATATCGCCGCTTCGGCGCGCCACTTTGCCGGTCTCAAAGAAGGATTGAGCGCCGACGAGATCGCCGCGGCATTTCGCGCAACGCGGGGCGAGCGCACCCCGAAGGACGCCGCCTGGGAGTGCAGGAAAGATCCTGTTTCGAGCATCGACGTCGATCGAGCCGTCGCACGGCTCGCGGAGACAAAAATCCTCGTCGTCGGCGGCGGCTGGGGCGGAGAGCCCTTCCGGAAGGCCGCTCTCGAAGTGACCGGCGTCACCCTCGTACCGATCACTTTCGAGGAGATCTCCAAAGCCTACGACGAGGCGGACAGGGATGAAGCCACGGTCTTCGCCCGGCGCTGGATCGAGGGCGCCGAAAAGGTGATCGATGTGGAGCACGACGAGATCGAGAGGTCGGGTGTCATGTACGTGGCCATGAGGCAGCTGATCGAAAAGCATGGCGCAATGGGGATCAGCGTCAACTGCCTCGGCGGTTTCTACGGGGGGCATGTGAAAGCGTATCCGTGCCTCGGTTTCTGCCAGCTCAACAATGACGGTCTCGTGGGCGGCTGCGAGGCCGACCAGATGTCGGCGCTCACCATGGCAATGATCGGCGTCCTGACCGGGCGGCCGGGCTTCATCTCCGATCCCGTGATCGATACGGCCAAGAACGCGATCGTCTACGCTCATTGCGTGGCAATGACAAGACCTTTCGGCTCTTCGGGGGCGTCGAATCCCTATCACATCATGACCCACTCCGAGGATCGCAAGGGCGCATCGATGCGATCGCTTCTGCCGGAGGGATACATGACCACCACCCTCGAGATCGATCCGCGCGACCGCACCGTGCTGATTCACCGCGCCAAGACGATAGGCAACAACCCGAGCGACATGGCGTGCCGCACCAAGCTCGAGGCCGTGGTCAAGGGCGATCTCGAAAAGCTTACCGAAAACTGGGCCAAGGGTTGGCACAGGGTGACCTTTTACGGCGATCTGAAGGAAGAGGTCTACGCCCTGTCCGACGCTTTGAGCTGCAAAGTGGTCGAAGAAGCATGATGGCGATGATTCATCGTTCGATTCTGTTTGCGGCGTTTGTGCTCGTATCGTTCACAACGGGAGATCCGGCCGATCGGGCCACCGAGCCGCCGCGGTTCCGCGTTCTTTCCTTCAACATCCTCCAGGGAGGACGGAATGCGGCCAACGTGGGCTTTCACGACGACGATTTCGGCGGTTCGCGCCACGACGATCTGGCCAGGGTGATAGAACTCTCCCGGGCCGATATCGTGGGCGTCCAGGAGTTGTACAGCGGCGGCGACAGACTGTTGAAGGAACTCGGCACAGGCTGGTCTCGCGGGGGCACCATCCTCTCGAAATTCGAGATAACACCGATCGAGATGGGCGATCATTTCTCCATCGGCCGGGTGCATCTGCCCGGGGGGAGGAGCGTGATCGTGGCCAACGTGCACTGGTGGCCCCGTGCTTACGGCCCGTCAGAGGTGCAAAAGCGCATCCGTGCAGGTACGATCCCCTCCGACCTCGACGAATTCGAGAGGCAGATACTGGAGGTGTCGGAAAGCAGGTCGGGATCCCGCGGGTACGATCGGACACTGAACGCCGTCAAACCCTGTCTCGCGGCGGGCGAGATCGTCATCATTACCGGGGATTTCAACGAGCCCTCCCACCTGGACTGGACCGCCAGGGCCGTCTGCACAGATCTGGACCGCTGGGTGAAAAATTCCTCGGACAGGCCCCTGAACTTCGAGATTCAATGGAGAGGCTCGAAGCTTCTGGAAGAGGCGGGCTTTCGTGACGCCTACCGAACCGTCTTCGCCGACGAGACAGCCAAGCCGGGTAACACCTGGACCCCGCCATACCGCGGCGGAACACCTGGACGGTGCGCGTGGGAAGATCAGATCCTCGTCCGCATCGACATGGTCTACTTTGCCGGAAAGGGCATCCGCGTGACCCAAGCCGCGGTGATCGGCGAGAATGAGAAGGTCGCCGAGATCGTGCACCGGGGCCCCTGGCCGTCCGATCACCGGGCGGTCCTCGCCTCCTTCGAGATATCCTCGGACGGGCGGTCGAGCGGGGGGGAGAGCCGGAGAAAAAACCTTTCGGAGGCAGAGATCCCGGAGTCGGCGATCGCCCGGAACCTGAACCTGGCGGGCATCGCGGTCGCGGAGGAAGACCACACGATCTGGGGCGCGTCACCCCTCCGTCACAGAGGGAAGATCCATCTCTACGTGGCGCGTTGGCCCGAGCCGAACGTGGATCCGGCCTGGCGCAAGTCGAGCGAGATCGCCCACTACGTGGCGGATGAGCCCGAGGGCCCTTTCGAATTCGTTGATGTTTCCCTGACCGGCACGGGCGAAGAGACGTGGGACAGGTATTCGGCCCACAATCCCGAGGTCCGCTTCTACGAGAAGAAGTTCGTTCTGCTCTACGTGTCCAACAGCGATTATCGCCAGCCGCCCCATCCGCTGAACCAGCGCATCGGAATGGCCACTGCTCCTTCGCCGGCCGGCCCCTGGACGCGTGTGGGCAAGGACGGGCTCATTCTCGAATCCGCGGCCGATCCTTCCCACTGGTCCCACGGAAGCCATGTGGTGAATCCCGCCCTGCTGAAGGTGGGCGATAAATATCACCTTTACTTCAAGTCGAAGTGCCGGGGGCAGCGGGGTATGGTTTACGGCGTGGCCGTTGCGGACAGTCTCGAGGGACCTTATCGCATCCTCGGGCAGCCGCTCACTTCCAAGGGTGTGGTGATCGAGGATGGCGCCGTTTTCGAATGGGGGGGCAAGATATGCCTTCTCACGACGGACAACCATGGGAGCGTGACCGGTATTCGCGGCGGCGGTGCTCTCTGGGTGTCCGATGACGGTCTGGATTTTCGCCCCGAATGGACGCAGATCGGATATGGTCGCATCCCGTGTTATTTCGAGGGGTACGCTCGTGAAAAGGTCACACCCGTCTACGGCGGCGATCCGAAATTCGAACGTCCCAAGATCCTCTCCGTGAACGACAGGCCGGCCTATCTCTACGCTCCGTCCGGGTGGAATGTCTTTGGCGGGAAGAGGACGGTCTTGCACGTGCTGCGGATCGATCTGGAAGAGTCGGACAGCCCCCTCCGGCGGGAGTGAAGGAGGAGAAGAGATTGAACACACGACGGGACTTTCTCAAGAGCGCCTGCGCTGCCACCCTCTGCGCCTCGTCCTTGTCGGCCTGTGCGTCCCTGACGGGAAAGGTGCATTCCAGGCCGAACATCGTTTTTTTCTTCGTCGACGACATGGGGTGGCAGGAGACGTCGGTGCCATTTCACGACAAGACCACATCGCTCAACGAGCGCTATCTCACACCCAACATGGAGCGTCTCGCGGCGCGGGGGATGAAGTTCACCCAGGCTTACGCTTGCGCTGTCTGTTCGCCCTCGCGCATCAGCCTGATGACCGGCCAGAACGCCGCAAGGCACCAGGTCACGAACTGGACCCTGCGCAAGGACAGATCCCCCGACTGGAAGCATGCGAAGGTGGAGCCCCCCCGGTGGAACGTGAA
>CAZUHB010000012.1:0-9121 GCA_964620445.1 uncultured Phycisphaerales bacterium | reverse complement strand
AGCCGTGGCCGATACGGTGTGCGCGCCCACACTGCCCATGCTGCTCCGGAAGGCGGGCTACGAAACGATCCACGCGGGCAAGGCCCACTTCGGGGCCAAGGGCACGCCCGGGGAGGATCCGCTCAACCTCGGGTTCGATGTCAACATCGCGGGCCATGCGCCGGGAGGGCCGGGCAGTTATCACGGCACGAAGAATTTCAGCGCCGCATGGCGCAATGGGGACCGCATCTGGGATGTGCCCGGGCTCGAGGCCTATCACGGCCGGGAGATCAACCTGACCGAGGCGCTCACCATCGAGGCGAACAAGGCCGTCGACCGGGCCGTGGCCGAGAAGAAACCGTTCTACCTGTACATGTCCCACTATGCGATTCACGCCCCCTGGGAGAAGGACAACAGGTACTACCGGAAATATCGCGAACGGGGCCTCGACGATTTCGACGCCACCTACGCCTCCATGGTCGAGGGGATGGACCGGTCGCTCGGCGACATCATGGCCAATGTGGCGCGCCACGGAATCGAGGAGAACACGATCTTCGTTTTCATGTCCGACAATGGCCAGCCGAGCCAGGCAGATCCCAACGTACCGCTCCGGGGCCACAAGCTGACCCCTTACGAGGGCGGGGTGCGCGTTCCGCTGATCGTGAAATGGCCCGGTGTGACCGAGCCGGGATCGGAATGCTCCGCCGCGGTCATCATCGAGGACGTCTTCCCCACTTTTCTGGAAATGGCCGGTGTGGACCGTGGCCGCGACGGGGCCGGAAAGATCGACGGTGTCAGCTTCGTGCCGTTGCTGCAGCGGACCGGCGGTTATCCCGCCGACAGAGCCCTCTTCTGGCACTATCCCCACACCTACGATCAACCGCCCTACAGCTCGGTTCGCAAGGGAGACTGGAAGCTGATCTACCACCATGTCGACAGCCGCGTGGAGCTCTTCAACGTGAAAGACGACATCGGCGAGCGCTGCGACCTCTCCACCGCCCGTCCGGAAAAGACGCGCGCCCTCGCCCGCGTCCTTGCCGGCCACCTGCGCGAGACCGGCGCCGGCATGCCGATCGACAAGGCGAGGGGAAAACCGATCCCATACCCGGACACATTGCCGTTAGTCAAAAGTGAAGGCTGCAGATGAAAGGTATCTTTTTCTCCACGATTTTTGCTCTCCTCGTCCTGTGCGCGCCGCTTCAGGCCGCTGGAAAGATCAAGCTCGCCTATTTCGAGCTTCCCGGCAAAGGGCGGGGACCCACCGCGCTCAAGGCCCAGCTGAAGAGGATCGGTCACAGCGGCACCGATGCGTTGAAAAAGCTGCGCGACGGGCGCTTCAAGCTCTCCTCGTGCAAGGCGCTGCTCGTGGGATCCTTCGCCATGAGCGACTGGAGCCTGCAGCAGTGGTTCCGCAAGGAGAAGGCCGCCCTGCGCAATTTCGTGAGCAAGGGAGGGGTGGTGATCGTCCTGGCCCAGGACTGCAACGACTGGGATATCGAACCCTGGCTGCCCGAGTCGGCGCTGGTCATGCGGGACAGGGCGCGGTATCGATCGCTCGCCTACTTGGACGGGGCGCACCCTCTTTTCAACACACCCCACACGATCGGGCTCGACAGACTCAACGCGGACTGGAAGGGCGACAAGCAGTGGCCGGGAGGATTCCTTTCGTGGTGGACGATCCGCAAGGCGCGGTGCGCCGCGGTCCTGGCGGCGCACGACAAGGATCGGTCGCGTCCCTGGTGCGTCGAGATCGGGTGGGGGCGGGGCCGGTGCCTCTTCTTTTCCTGCGCACCGGACAGGGTGCCCGAGGGCCAGCCCGAAGCGGCCCGCCGCATCTGCGACGCCCTGCTCGAGAATACCCTCAGGTACGCGGCGACCGTTCAAAAAGGTGATGCCCATCCCTTGCCCGAAGAGGCTCTGATCGCCGACGAAAAAGTGCACGAGCGGATCTACCTGCGGCCGATGTCGGCCCAGGAGGAGAAAGAGCTCGAGACGCGCGTGAACGCGGCCGTGGATCGGGGAGTGGCGTGGCTCCTGAGCAAGCAGAAGGAGGACGGCTCGTGGGGCTATTTCAGCGATGGCTGGAGCAACAAGTACGCTTCTGGTCTGACCGCGCTCAGCCTGCTGGCCCTCATGAACTCGGGGGTGAGCAAGTACAAGCAACCGGTCGAGAAGGGATTCGAGTACCTCTTCGGCCACCGTCCGCAGCACACCTATGAGATCTCTTTCTGTCTCATGGCTCTCGAGATGAAGGCGGCGCCCATGCTGGAACGGTTCAGGGTGGCGCGGCTCGATCCCGACGAGCGCAAGAACTACAAGTACGAGCGGACTCTCACACCGGACGAGAAGAGTTACATGCACGACCTGGTCGAACTCCTCACCACGCTCAAGTCCCGGGGAGGCAACTGGCGCTACAACCTGAGGCAGTCGCAGCCCGACATCTCCAACGGCCAGTTCGCGATCCTGGGCCTGAAGGCGGCGAGCCGCTGCGGAATCAAGGTTCCTGTCAATATCTGGGAAGAGGTTCTCGAGTACTATCTCGACTTCCAGGCAAAGGAAGGTCCCAAGACCAAGTACAGGGAGTTCAAGTCCTTTGCCAGGAACGGCGCACCGGAGTTCAGGGTCTACGCGGCGCGCGAACGGGGCTGGAGCTATCACTTCGGCTACGCCGATCCCGCGAAGACCGTGGGAAGCCACGTCAACATCGGCATCAGCTGCCTACTCCTCGCCTACGAGGAGCTCACCCAGCGCCGTTCGGCCGTGGCGGCGAGCAATCGCGGCGCCGTGCGGCAGGCGGTGCGCGACGGCCTCGCCTGGCTCGACAGCCACTGGGCGATCGAGACGCGCCCCAATTCGAGCAAGGTCTACTACCACTACTACATCTACAGCCTGGGGCGCGTGGGAACGCTCACCGACCGGCGTTTCATCGGCGAGCACGACTGGTACCGCGAGGGAGTCGCCTACCTTCTCGAAAAACAGTGTTCTGACGGACACTGGGGCATCCGGCCCGGGGAGTGGGGGAGTAATATTTCGGCCACCGCCTTCACCCTGCTCTTCCTGATGCGGTCCACACCGCCGCCGGTGATCACTGTCGGTGGTTGATAAGAATCAAAAGACGGTTGATAAGAATCAATAGACGGTTGATAAGAATCAAAAGACGGTTGATAAGAATCAAAAGTTTTTGGGGACTGAGCCTCTTCTCAGGGACAGAGCCTCTAGGTGGTCACATGGATCTCGATCGAATCCCACCACGTGGCGTCGAAGACACCGTCCGTGTTGTCGTCGATCGCGCAGTACACCGTGTAGTCGCCGGGCGGAAGAGGGGTGTTCAGGATCTCCCTTTCCGTCAGATCGGCGAGAGGACCGTTCGAAAGGCGGCGGAACCCGGGCACCCATTGTCCTCCCACATAGGACCACCATCCCGACGGAGCCTTGGCCACGATCCACTGGTCCGCGTTCTGGCCGGCGTGGGTGCCCGCGAGCAGACTCACCGTGATCGACACCGGTGTGGCGGACGAGAGGGTGATTCCATTCTCCTCGCCGTTGACCTTGAGATTGGGTGACGGTGCCGTGCGGGCATCGGCGGTAATCATGTCGATGCTGGCGTCGCCCTGGTTGGTCATCTTCCCGAAAATGCCGCCATTGGTGTTGATATAGTCCTGGGCGTCGGTGAGGTGGTTGATCAGCCCCGAGTAGGAGTCGGGATCGTGCCGGCTCGCGTAATAGCCGCCCAGCGGCAGGAGGATGTGCTTGCTCGCGTAATAGTCGAGCGCAACAGGATCGATCCCCGCCAGGAGCTTGTTGGCCCGAAAGGTCGTTTCCACCGGGTACCCGCTGAGGCTCTCGAAGCTGACCCAGATGCAGTCGACGATGTTGAGAGTCGCCGGTCTCACGTCGATCCACATCTTGCCGCACTGCGATCCCGACTGGCCGTAATGCCGTTTGGCGTTGCTTCCGTCCATCATGGACACGATTCCGTAGGTGTGTTTGAGTGCGCCCGTGATGCCCGTTCCGGCATGGTCCTTGAACACGGGGATGTTGATCAGTTTCAGGTTCTGATCGTGCGACGAGCCGTTCCAGATACCCTCCTTCAACTCGATGCGGTGGCCGCCGTCCGAGGTGAAGCATGGGTAGGACACGTCGGTGACCTTTCGGTACCCATCGCTCGTGTGATCGGAACTGGATATGAAGTTTCCTCTGATCGGATCGAAGAGGTAGGAACTCACCGGCGCGTCGGCAAAAACGACATTCGTGAGATAGTCGACGGTGAGGATATTCTCCTCCTCGGCGTTGATCCAGATCCCGTTGTCGATGTTGGGCCAGGGGCTGTACGAACCCCAGGCGTCGGGATCGCCGTCGAAGGCCCCTTGTCCCTGCCCGTTCTCGATGATGACCACCTCGCCGGTGAAGCCGTCGGGGTGCTGCAAGATCCGGTGGATCAGCCCACGCACAACGTCGGTGTTGGTCGTGCCGCGGCACTTCCACTGGCAGTTCACCTTGATCGCCACCACATCGTCGGCCGCGATCAGTCCGTCGGCGCCTCCCCAGGGATGGGGACGACTCGTCTGGTAGAAGGCGGTTCCGTTATCGGCGAGGAGCCGGAAGAGAGTGTCCACCCCCCGGTGGCGCATCAGGCCGTCCTGTTCGGGGCACTCCTCGACCATGTAGATCGTCGAGTTGTCCCGGCCGAAAGGGAAAGCCTTCGCCTTGCCGACCTGTCCGAGGCAGAGCAAGGCGCCCGTCGCGCTCGCGCCCTTCATGAAATCCCGTCTGCTCAGTCCGCTCTTGTTGAACATTTCAGGCTCCTTGTGAGGGGGGGGATGGGTTCATCGTTGAAAAATTGTACCATATGATCGCGTCCATGTCTCGTCATTCCACCGCCACGATCAGGGGATCAGGTGGTCGAAGGCGATCAGCGCCTGTCCGACCCCGTAGTGCGGGCCGAGCATGGGATTGTCGATGTAAGTCCCTTCCACGGTGCGGGCGCCGAGGATCTGTTCGAGAAGGGGCCCGCGATACTTGCCCCGTTCCTTTTTCGGGAGCTTCCTGACCGCCGCGGCGCAGTTGGCATAGTCGAACATCAGATAGTGCGATCCCTGCGCGTGCGGCCCGCAGTGCATGAGCGATTTGCCATGCTCGCGGGCGAAGAATTCGCGGTGCTGTATGAACTGGTCGAGGGCGATCCGGATATGATCGAGCTCGCCCCGTCCCTCGTGCAGAAGCGCCATTGCGCAGAAAGCGCCGCGGCCGGCCGCACCCGGCACCGGCGTGGCACGGGGCGCATCCTCCCGGTCGTGCCAGAGAAAATATTCGAAGGTGCCGTCAGGATTGTGCATCCGTTCCAGGCACCCTGCCGCTTTCTCGATCATGTCGGGCGGAACGTCGAAGCCCGCGTCGCGCGCCTCGAGCAGGGACAGGAGTCCGACAGCGGTGTAGAAACTGATCGACTGATTCAGGGGGCGATCGAAATTCTTCAGGTCGCTCGTGACGTAATAGCTCCAACCGCCGCCCTCCTTCTGCTTGGAGCCGATCCCGGCGATGATCTCGGCCGCGAGCGGCGCGAACCGTTCCCTGTTCGAAAGGCCGCTGTCGACGCAATCGGCGAGGAACCAGAGGGTGTAGCCCATCGCGTAGACGGAATAGTCCATGAAGTAGGGCCTCTTCGGCGCGGTCCTCCACTCCTCGTAGGCCTTCCGGATATATGCGATGACGCGTTCCACGCTCTCTTCGACACCCTTCTCGTCGAGGTGCCGAAGAAGGCCCTGCGCGCAGATCGCCGTGATGGCCACGGTGAACGGGCTCTCCTCGAATCCGCCCGGTGTCATGACCTCGGCGGGACTGATCCACGAACCGTTGTCGCGCTGCGTGTTCAGGAGATAGGCGAGCGCCTCCTTTTCGGCTTTTCGCGCCTGCGAAACCTTCCACGGATCGAAGTCGTGCGGCCCGAGCGTGTCGAGGATCTCCTGCCGCGGCCATGCGAGGCGTTCCCCGACGCCGATCGCGTAGCCGGTGCTCGTCAGGTCGGCCGCGGCCTTCCAGGCCCAACGGTTTTCGGAGTGCGCGGCGATGAGTGTTTTCCAGGCTATTTCAGCCTCGGCCTTGTTTTTCAACCGGAGGCTGACGGCGCCCGCCCTGTAGAGCGCCTCCGGAATGCGGTCGCTTCCGGGGTGGTTTGCGAGGATGCTTTTCAGCGCGGCGTTCGCCTCTTCGAAGCGGCCGAGGCGCATGAGAAGGCGCGATTCGTCGAGGAGGATCTCCGCGGCAGCCTCTTCGCCGCCGGGCGCGGCGCGCGACTTGTCGAGGGCGGCCAGGGCATCTTCACCCTGTTTCTGCCGCCGCAGCAGCGCCGCCAGAAGACGGAATGCGCGCGCATCAGCCGGCTCTGCCAGAAGATCGGACGCCCGTGCGTACTCGCCGCGCACGATCAGCTCCTCGACGCGGTCGAGTCGATCTGCTCCGGTCCCGGTCGTTCTGGGCGCCGGGGACGCGTACTTCGGGTTCCGGCCCAGGTGCTCGATCAGGAAATCGTGAAACGACGTGGGCTCGAGCGAAAAAGTGTCGCCCACGATCTCCCCGTCGGGGGTGGCCACGAGGATCGATGTGCCGAACGCATATGGCCCCATTCCGTAGGACGATTCCTGGGGGACGAAGGGCGCGTCCATCCCTTTTGCGAAGCGGAGAGCCACGAACCGTTTCTTCACGATCTGGATCACGTCGGGATCCATGAAGGGTCCGGCCATCGTCTGGTCGGAGATCTGGAATCCCGTCAGGGAGCGCATCACGACGAGGACGAGTTTCTTGTCGGCGCGGGCCTGCTTGGCGGCTTGCTCCCATGTCTTGTTCCAGGAGATCTCCGCGCCGCACCGCGCGGCCAGGTTGTGGAGGCGAAGGCCGGATTTCTCTGCTTGTGTTATCTCCACGAAATCGAAGCTGTCCCAGATGAACTTGAAATCGGGGGCGTACGTCGAGAAATCCTTTGCCGGCGCGTGCCGCTGCAGATTGTAGACCCGTTCCCCTTCGACGAGGTAGGCCAGGTCGATCCGGAATTTCTGCCCCATCGCCTCCATCTCGGCGATCACACCGGCGCCCTTGCGGGCACCCACGTCGAGGCTCAGTTTCTTTTTGATCTTTATATCCGAGCGGTCGCCGATCGATTCGAGGGCCGCGTCGCGCGCCTGCTCGGGTGTAACGACGGTGCCGAGATTCTTGACCCGCACGGCGACCTGCACCGTTCCCTGGGGCGTGCCTTCCGGCTCGAGGAGGAGGTTGAACGTGCCGTCGGCCGGATTGTCCACCTCGCGCATGGTCCACGATTCGGCAGGACGCACGATACGGAAGCCGTGGATCTCGTTTCGTATTTCGAGTCCATTCGACGCCGGCTGATCATCGGTTGCGGGGACGGCGAAGGGTGGAGCGACGCAGGTGAGGAGCACCAGGACCGAGATCGAAAGGTGTTTCATGACAATCTCCGCTAGGGTGGGCGCCCGCGACGATTGTATCACATCGACAGGAACGGGTCCGCATCGAATTCAATCGAGCCGCTCGATCCTCTCCTCGAAGCGCACACCGCGCCTCGCAAGCTTTTCGAGAACATAGTAGACGCAGGCGCGATTCGGGCCGATGAACTCGAGCGGCACGATACCCTTTTCTCCGTAGAGCCCGTCGGCCAGCATCCTGAGCACGACGGTCGCGGTGTAGCCCGTGGTGCGCGCCATCGAATGGGTGCGCGTCGTCTCGTCGTATCTGTCGAAGAGGTCATAGACGTAGCGCGTCCTGCGCCCAGCCGCCGTTCCCTCGACGATCACCTGCATGACGGTGATGTCCGATCTGCCCTCCTTCAGCTCCGACTTCGGGAAGAGAATCTTGGCCGTGAAATCGATGGGACGGATCTCGGTGCCGTTGACCGGTATCGGCTCTTCGCTGAAGAAACCCGTTTCTCTCAGCACGGCCATCTTTTCGATGTGGCCCGGGTAACGCAGGGTTTTCTCTTTCATGTTCGGCGCGGTCAGGGTCCGCGCCAGGCTGCGCAGCCCGTCGCTGTTGAATGCCTCGAGCGTGCCGATTCCGGGAAAGTTGAGCAGCTCGGGATCGGAGAGCGCGGGGCGCACCACGAGGGCGCCGTTCTCCACGTAGCGCGCCGGCCGCGTGTATTCCTCGATCACGTCGATCGGCGAAAAGACGGCGCAATACTCGTAGGGCCACTCGCGCACCTCGGGCAGGCCGCCCACATAGATCAGCACCGACTCCGTTTCGTCGAGCTGGTCGTGGGCGTATCCGGCCAGGAGATTGCTCATGCCCGGAGCCACGCCGCAATCGACAACGGCGGTGACGCCCTTCGCCTTGGCGAGAGCGTCCAGCTCGAAGGGATCCTCGGGAAAGAACGCGATGTCGACGACCGGTTTGCGCGCCTCGATGGCCGCCTTCAGGGTCTGGAAACCGAGGAATCCGGGAACGGCGTTCAGTACCCAGTCATGAGCCGACACCAGGTCGGTGACCTCCTTCGGATCGGAAAGGTCTTTCTCGATCGTCGCGATTTTCGGAAAGTTCTTCGAGACCCTCTCGCACACATTTCGGCTGATATCGGCGAGGGTGACCTCGAATCGATCGTCCATGGAGAGATCGATTGCCATGGGAGTGCCCACGAGGCCGCCGCCGAGTACGATAATATTCATTTTTTTCTCCACGCGTAAAGCTCACCACGGGGCGAAGGGGCCCCGAAAGGACGCAACCGGAAACAGTTCGCAGGGGAAGGGGAGGCTTAGGCAGGCCGTTGAAAAAGTGCTTCGAAAGCGAGGCCGAGTCATTTTGTTCGAGATCAAGGCGCGAAACCGGAGGCGAATCGGTCGATTCGTCGAGGATTTCGTAACGCAGAGATCGGAGAAAGGGGCCGGCCGCAGCCGAATTGACTTATTCAACGGCCTGTTAGAGGCCGCTGAAGCGGTTCACGTGGCGTATGAGGAGCAGCAGAGGTTTGAGAATACCATCGTGCATGGCTTTGGTCCTTTTGTTCGCGACCGAGATGACGATCGCCTGAACCGGGGAATTATCGCATAAATCTGATTGAATTTCAACAATCCCGCCCCGACGACAGGACTGAAGAATCAGATTGATCCAGGAGAGCCGATCCATCGAGTGGTAGCCA